>NZ_JCAXEG010000003.1:0-634552 GCF_059758875.1 Streptomyces sp. GQ60
TCCCTCACAGGTCTTTTTCAAAGGAACCTCATCCACCGAAATGGACGGGGTATCAACTTTTTGGCGTTGATTTTTGGCACGCTGTTGAGTTCTCAAGGAACGGACGCTTCCTTTGTTCCTGTTTCCAGGCCCTCCGGGCGCTTCCTTCGTTTCCAACTCTACCAGATCATTTCCGTTGTCGTTTCCGACTCTGGATTTGAATTCGGTGACCGTTGGGGGGTCTTTGCCTTTCGGCGCTCCACCACATTAGCGCTTATCCCGTGGGGCTCATAATCGGCCGTTCGGAATCGAATTCGGACATGCCGAATAAGACCCCGCCAGGGGTAAGTCGTAGGTAGTGGGTTGGCCGCTCTGGGGGTCTGCTGATAGCAATGCCCCGTTCAAGTGGCTCGGGCTACGTTAGTCGTCCGCAGGCGCCGAGTCAAGTGGAGCGGCGGCGTGGCACGTGGGCCCGGTACGGGCTCACCGTCGGGTCGTGGGTGATCCAGTAGCGGTACGGGTGGGCCGCGCCGTCGCCGCCGACTCCGGTGCGGGGACCGTTGCTCAGGAGGTCCGGCGGGACCGGGGTGCCCGCCAGCAGGAACAAGGGGGAATCTGGGCCGGTGCAGAGGTCCGTGCCGTCCAGGGAGCGGTCCACGGCCAGGGCGGTGGCCAGGCGGGCAGGCCCCTTGGCCAGTTCTCGGTCCGATCGTGCTGCAGCTCGGCGGGTGCGGGCGAGATCCGCGCCCACCGTGATCTCCCCGGCCCGGAGCAGCACACCGCTGGCGTGGCCGGGCGGGCCGCAGACCACGTTGAGGCTGAACCACATGCCGTAGATGAAGTAGACGTACGCGTGTCCGGGTGGGCCGAACATCGACGCGTTGCGCGCCGTCCGGCCGCGGTAGGCGTGGGAGCCCGGGTCGGCTTCCCCCTCGTACGCCTCCACCTCCGTGATGCGCAGTTCCACGGGGCCCTCCGGGGTGCGGCGGACCAGGGTGCGGCCGAGGAGGTCCGGGGCCACGGTGAGGACCGGGCGGTCGAAGAAGGACCGGGGCAGGGGCGTACGGTCGGGGCGCGCGCTCATCCAGTCGAGGGTAGTGGACTGCGTACTCCTGCAACCGGGGCCTAAGGTTCCGCGTTTGTAGGGGTAGTCCCGCGCGTGGTCGCTCGGGGCTGGTCGAGCAGAACTTTTTCGAGCACGTCGTATAAGGGGAGTCAGAGCATGGGGTTCAGGAAGCTGTTCGCGAGCCTGGGTGCCGGTGGTGCTTCGGTCGACACGGTCATCACCGAGCCGAACGTCGTGCCGGGCGGGATCGTCCAGGGCGAGGTGCGGATCCAGGGCGGGTCCGTGGAGCAGCAGATCGAGGGGCTGTCCGTAGGGCTCCAGGCGCGGGTGGAGGTGGAGGGCAACGACCAGGAGTACAAGCAGGACGTCGTCTTCACCAAGCAGCGTCTCGGTGGTGCCTTCCAGGTGCAGGCGGGCGCGCTGCACGTGGTGCCGTTCGGGCTGGAGATCCCCTGGGAGACGCCGATCACCCACTTCGGGGGGCGTCAGCTTCCCGGGATGAACATCGGGGTCAGCACGGAGCTGGAGATCGCGCGCGCGGTGGACGCCGGCGACCTCGACGCGATCAACGTGCACCCGGTGCCGGCGCAGCAGGCGATCCTCGACGCCTTCACGCAGCTGGGCTTCTCCTTCCGCAGCGCTGACATGGAGCGCGGGCACATCCGCGGGACGCGGCAGACGCTGCCGTTCTACCAGGAGATCGAGTTCCTGCCGCCGTCGCAGTACCGGGGGCTGAACCAGGTCGAGCTGACCTTCGTCTCCGACGGGCGCGAGATGGACGTCGTGCTGGAGATGGACAAGAAGCCGGGTCTGTTCAGCGAGGGCAGTGACACCTTCCGCTGCTTCCAGGTGGGGCTGCAGTCCTACCAGGGCACCGACTGGGCGGCCTACCTGAACCAGTGGATCTCGTCGGTGGGTTCGCAGCGCAACTGGCTCTGAGCGGATCTAGGCTCGGTACCGGTACCGGTACCGGTACCGGTCAGCCTCGACTCAATCCAGCAGGAGGTTCCGCAGTGGCCGAGCAGAGCAGGGCGCCGCTCCCCCACGATTTCCATCCGGCGGTGCACGCGTTCACCGTGAGCAGCGCGGACCTGGAGCCCGGGGCCGATCTGGGGCCCGCCCAGGTGCTGTCCGGTGGGAACGTGTCGCCGCACCTGCGGTGGGAGGGGTTTCCGGAGGCGGCGAAGAGCTTCGCCGTGACCTGCTTCGACCCGGACGCGCCGACGGGGAGCGGGTTCTGGCACTGGGTCCTCTTCGACCTGCCGGCCTCGGTCACCGAGCTGCCGGCGGGGGCGGGCTCCGGGAAGTTCGAGGGGCTGCCCGCCGGGGCCGTGCACGTACGCAACGACTACGGCACGCAGGACTTCGGCGGTGCCGCTCCCCCGGCCGGGGAGCGGCACCGGTACGTGTTCACCGTGTACGCCGTGGACGAGGAGAAGCTCGGTCCCGGGGCGGACGTGTCGCCGGCCGTCGTCGGCTTCAATCTGCGGTTCCACACGCTGGGGCGGGCGCAGCTCATCGGTGAGTACGAGGCTCCCGCGGGCTGAGCGTTCCGCACTTCGTTCTCCGAGCGTTTGCCCGGTCCTGGTCTAAAGACGACCAGGACCGGGCATTTTTATTGCGTTGTCCCGCGTGGCGCGCGCGACCAGAGTGGTTGCGGGCCTTGCCGCCAGGGTGGTCGCGGGCCTGCACACGGGAGGTGGGCGAGATGCGGGACACGCTGGTGCTCAACGCGAGCTTCGAGCCGCTGTCGACGGTGACGATGAACCGGGCGGTGGTCCTGGTGCTCCAGGACAAGGCCGTGGTCGAACAGGCGCATCCCGAGTTCCGTGTGCGCGCGGCCACGATGGATCTTCCGTTGCCGCGGGTGATCAGACTCTGCAGGTACGTCCGGGTGCCCTTCCGGAGACATGCTCCCTGGTCACGAAGGGGGGTGTTGATCCGGGACCAACACCGGTGCGCGTACTGCGGGAAACGTGCGACGACCGTGGACCACGTACTTCCGCGGGCTCAGGGGGGTGGGGACACCTGGTTGAACACGGTGGCCTCCTGCTCCGAGGACAACCACCGCAAGGCGGCCCGGACCCCGGAGGAAGCGGGGATGCCGCTCCTCCGGAAGCCCTTCGTTCCCTCGCCGGGCGACGCCATGCTGCTCGCGCTGGGGGTGGGCGGGCGGGAGGCGCTGCCGGAGTGGCTGGAGCGCTCCGCGTAGGGCCGCGGATGATCGCGTAGGGCGGGCTCGGTCCGCCGGGTAGGCGGCTCCGCTGGGCGACGTACGTCTTCTACGTCGCTCAGCGGAGCAGGAGCTGGACGATCGCGATGATCCCGACCGTCACGATGACCGCGCGCAGAGCGGTGGGCGGCAGCCGGCGGCCCACCTTGGCGCCGATCTGGCCGCCGATGGTGGAGCCGACCGCGATGAGCAGGACGGCCGTCCAGTCGAAGTCGGCGACGAAGAGGAAGAAGACGGCGGCGATGCCGTTCACCATCGCCGCGACGACGTTCTTCACCGCGTTGATCCGCTGGAGGTCGTCGCGGAGCAGCAGGCCCATCAGGCCGACGTAGAGCACGCCTTGGGCGGCGCCGAAGTAGCCCCCGTACGCGCTGGAGAGCAGCATGCCCGACAGCAGCAGCGGGCCGCCGTCGGGGTGGCCGGTGTCGCCTCCCGCCGCCTCCTGGCGCCTGCGCAGGGCGGCGGCGAGCCGCGGCTGGAAGACGACGAGGACGAGGGCCAGGCCGATCAGGACCGGCACGATCGTGTCGAAGGAGTCCGACGGCAGGGTCAGGAGCAGGATCGCGCCGGCGAGTCCGCCGACGAGGGAGACGGCGCCGAGCCGGATGACGCGGGCGCGTTGGCCCTGGAGCTCCTTGCGGTAGCCGATGGCTCCGCTGATCGAGCCGGGCACGAGGCCGAGTGTGTTGGAGACGTTGGCCGTGACCGGCGGCAGGCCGGTGGCCAGCAGCACCGGGAAGGTGATCAGGGTGCCGGAGCCGACGATGGTGTTGATGGTGCCGGCGCCGATGCCGGCCGCGAAGACCGCGAGTGATTCCCAGATGGACATGGGCGGGGTCGTCCCCTTTGCATGAGTGGGTCGCCTCCCCGCCGTGAAGGTCGAGGGGCCTCACCGATCATGCCGGAGGGGGCGGCCCGTTCAGTCGATGGGGGGCTGCTCGCGGCGTTCCGCGGCGTCCTTGTCGCGGGCGGCGGGGATGCCGCCGCCGTCCTTGGCACCGTCCTTGCCGGAGTTCTGCGGGTTGAAGCCGGAGGCGGCGCCCATCGGGCCGAAGTTGCCCATCGCTCCGGAGAGGCCCTTGAGGGCGTCGCCGATCTCGCTCGGGACGATCCAGAGCTTGTTCGCGTCGCCTTCGGCCAGCTTCGGGAGCATCTGGAGGTACTGGTAGGCGAGCAGCTTCTGGTCGGCGTCGCCGGCATGGATGGACTCGAAGACCGTACGGATGGCCTGGGCTTCGCCCTCGGCGCGCAGGGCGGCGGCCTTGGCGTCACCTTCGGCGCGCAGGATGGAGGACTGCTTCTCGCCCTCGGCGCGCAGGATCTCGGACTGGCGGACGCCTTCGGCCTGGAGGATCGCGGCACGCTTGTCGCGGTCGGCGCGCATCTGCTTCTCCATCGAGTCCTGGATGGAGGTCGGCGGCTCGATGGCCTTCAGCTCGACGCGGTTGACGCGGATGCCCCACTTGCCGGTGGCCTCGTCGAGGACTCCGCGCAGGGCCGCGTTGATCTCCTCGCGGGAGGTCAGGGTCCGCTCCAGGTCCATGCCGCCGATGATGTTGCGGAGCGTGGTGACGGTGAGCTGCTCGATGGCCTGGATGTAGCTGGCCACCTCGTACGTCGCGGCCCGGGCGTCGGTCACCTGGTAGTAGATGACGGTGTCGATGTTGACGACCAGGTTGTCCTGCGTGATGACCGGCTGCGGCGGGAAGGGGACGACCTGTTCGCGGAGGTCGATCCGGTTGCGGATCGAGTCGATGAACGGGACGACGATGTTGAGGCCCGCGTTGAGGGTGCGGGTGTAGCGGCCGAATCGCTCGACGATGGCGGCGCTGGCCTGCGGGATCACCTGGATCGTCTTGACCAGTGCGATGAAGACCAGAACCACCAGAATGATCAGAACGATGATGATCGGTTGCATGCGGTTCCCCGTGCCCTTCCGGCTGTCTGTGCTGCCCCGTTCAGCGGAGTCTCGCAGACCCCGGGGCCGCGGGTCGGCTGCTTGCCCACATGTGGCGTGCACACAGGTGAGTTGCTCACGTGCTGGTTCGTCACATGACGACGGCGGTCGCCCCGTCGATCTCCACGACGTCGACGGACTGGCCCGGTTCGAAGGTGATGTCGGCGTCCAGGGAGCGTGCCGACCAGATCTCGCCGGCCAGCTTGATCCGGCCGCCGCCACTGGCGTCCACGCGTTCCAGGACCACGGCGCTGCGGCCCCTCAACGCGTCGACTCCACTGCGGTGTTGGGGTTTCTGGTTGCGGTGCCGGTTGGCGATCGGGCGGACGACCGCGATGAGCGCGACCGACACGGCCACGAAGACCAGGACTTGGGCGACCACTCCCCCGCCGAGGGCCGCCGTCACGGCGGCCGCCACCGCTCCGGCGGCGAACATGCCGAATTCGGGCATCGCGGTCAGGACGAGGGGAATGCCCAGTCCGACCGCGCCGATGAGCCACCACACCCACGCGTCGATGTCCACATGGTCATGGTAGGTCGGGTGGGCGCGGTCAGGACAGGGTGCGACAGGTCCCGGCGCGGACTACCGCAGGGGCAGTCCCTGGGCGGTCCACCGGTCGCTCTCGTTGCGCTCGACGACGAGCGGCAGGCCGAAGCAGAGGGAGAGGTTGCGGGAGGTCAGTTCGAGGTCGATCGGTCCGGCCGCGACCACCTTGCCCTGACGGATCATCAGCACGTGGGTGAAGCCGGGGGCGATCTCCTCGACGTGGTGCGTGACCATGATCATCGACGGGGCGAGCGGATCGCGGGCGAGCCGGCCGAGACGTCGTACGAGGTCTTCGCGGCCGCCGAGGTCCAGACCGGCGGCGGGCTCGTCGAGCAGCAGCAGCTCGGGGTCGGTCATCAGCGCGCGGGCGATCAGGGTGCGCTTGCGCTCGCCCTCGGAGAGGGTGCCGAACTTCCGGTCGAGGTAGGGGGTCATGCCGAGGCGGTCGAGGAAGGCGCGGGCGCGCTGCTCGTCGATCTCCTCGTACTCCTCCTGCCAGGTGGCCGTCATGCCGTACGCGGCCGTGAGCACCGTCTCCAGCACGGTCTGGCGCCTGGGCAGCTTGTCGGCCATCGCAATGCCGGCCATCCCGATGCGGGGGCGCAGCTCGAAGACGTCCACCTTGCCGAGGGTGCTGCCGAGGATGGTGGCGGAGCCCTTGGTGGGGAAGAGGTAGCTGGAGGCGAGGTTCAGCAGCGTGGTCTTGCCGGCGCCGTTGGGGCCGAGGATCACCCAGCGCTCCCCCTCCTTGACCGACCAGGAGACCTGGTCCACCAGAGCCCGGCCCTCGCGGACCACGGATACGTCCACCAGCTCCAGAACATCGCTCATGAGCGTGTTGTCTCCCCTTGCAGTCTCGGTTCGTCTGTGCGCCGCCCCGTCCGTGGGCGCAGCCCCAGGGGAAAACCTACGCCACTCGGGGAGGGGTCCGGGCGCGGGCCCTGGTCGCGGGGGCCGTCCGTAAAGTGGGGGGATGCTTTTCGAACCGCGTTCAGGGCGGCTGGCCGCCTGGGGGAACGCTCTGCTGTCCGGTCTCGTCTCGCCCGACGAGGCCGTGTCGTCGATCGTGGGCGAGGACTCGGTGCACCGGGTGGAAGGGCTGCCCGGGGAGTCCGGCCCGGTGGGGCTCACGCTGGCGCTGGGCCGGCTGCGGGTGCTGGGGGTGACCGGGCTGCGGATCGCGCTCCCGGCGCCGGGGCACCCGCTGGGGCTGAGCGGGCCGCCGGAGTTCAACGCGCGGGCGCTGGACGCCGAGGAGGCGGTCGTCGCGGTGGGTGCGGCGGTCGGACTGGTGCCGGAGGTCCACGAGGCGGGGCCCGCGGGTGACGTCCACGTGTCGGTGACCTGGCACTGCATGCCGGTACGGGAGGCCCCGCCGGCGGACGTGCCGTCGCTCGGCGAGGCGGAACGGGAACTGGCGGAGGCGCTGCGCGAGGCCACGGTGGTGCTGACCCGGCTGGACGTGGCGGGATCCGGGCCCGTCGCGGAGGCGGCGCTGTCCGCGTACCGGGCGCGGACGGAGGCCGGGCGGGACGCGCTGGCGCCCGGGTATCCGGCGCGGGCGGTACGGGTCCTGTCGCTGGCGCAGCGGGTGGACCTGCTGGTGTCGCTGGCGACCGAGCGGGGGCACGGGGCGGCGGTGGCGGCGTCGGAGATGGCCGCGCGGGCGGAGGCGCTGCGACCCGTGGAACGGGTCGCCCGCCGGGCGCTGGTCGCGGCGTACAACTCGGCCGTCGAGGAGCAGTACCGGTAGCCGCCGGGCACGGAGGGCGGGGGCTTGTGCGGCGCCGTTGCGCGAGCGTCCCCGGCTGCGCCGGGTCTTCTTGAGCGGCGGGCCTTCTGGGGCGCCCCGAGCCCCGCGCTGCTTCGAGCGCCGGCGGGGCTGGATCTGCCCGGCCGTGGCGGAAGGGCGTCGGCTCCGCTTCCCAGGGAGAGGGGGGAAGCGGAGCCGAGGTGTGTGGCCGCTACGCGGGCCCGGACTCACGCCGGACGGAGTCCGGCGCAGCGCGACGAAGCCTGCGGAGCAGGGCGAGCAGCGCGTGAAACGGGTGTCAGTGGTTGACGCCCGTGTTGCCCCAGGCGCCGTTGAGCAGGCCGATCACGTTGACCGAGTTGCCGACCACGTTCGCGGGGATGTGGACGGGGAGCTGGAGCTGGTTCCCCGCGGCCACGCCGGGCGAGTTCAGGGCCTCGCCCTCCGCCGACGCACCGCCGTGCGCCGAGGAGACACCCGCGCCGGCGGCGAGGAGGCCGCCCGCGATCATGGTGACTGCAGTGGCCTTCTTGAAGTTCTTCACGTTCTCGTCCTCCAGTACGTCTGCCGCGGCCAGCCGCCGCGGCACGTCATGAAGAACGCTCATCCGACGAATGGGATGCGCCATGTGGGCTACATACACCCGACCGTATGAATCACCGCCCGTATGACTCACCGCGCGATGCCGTGTCTGACCGCCCACAGGGCCGCCTGCGTACGGTCCGCGAGGTCCAGCTTCATCAGGATGTTCGAGACGTGCGTCTTCACCGTCTTCTCGGACAGGACGAGCGCGCGGGCGATCTCCCGGTTCGAGCGCCCGTCCGCTATGTGGTTCAGCACCTCGCGCTCGCGTTCCGTCAGGTTGCCGCCGCGGCCGGACGACGGGACGGGGCCCTCCTCGGCGAGCAGCGCCCCGGCGACCTCCGGCTGGAGGAGGACGTGGCCCGCGTACACCGAGCGGATGGCGGCGGCGAGGGCGTCGGGGTCGATGTCCTTGTACACGTAGCCGGCCGCGCCCGCGCGGAGGGCGGGGACCACCGTGCGCTGCTCGGTGAAGCTGGTGACGATCAGCACGCGCGCCGGGTTCGCCAGCGCGCGCAGTCGGCGCAGCGCCTCGATGCCGTCGGTGCCCGGCATCTTGATGTCCATCAGGATGACGTCGGGGCGCAGTTCCTCGGCGCGGTCGATGCCCTCGTCGCCGTCGGCGGCCTCGCCGACCACCTCGATGTCGTCCTGGACCTCCAGGAAGGTGCGCAGGCCCCGCCGGACCACTTGGTGGTCGTCCACGAGCAACACCCTGACGCGGCCGTTACGGCCCGGTGTGTCAGCCACCGGGTACCTCCAGTTCGATCGTGGTGCCGGTGCCGGGCTCGGACCGCACGGCGAGGCTGCCGCCGACGCCGGCGGCCCGGTCCCGCATGGAGACCAGGCCGAGGTGCCGGCCGGCCCGGCGGACGGTGGGAGGGGAGAAGCCGGTTCCGTCGTCGGTCACCCGGAGCCGGGCTCCGCCGGCCTCCCGGCGGGTCAGGGTGACGTCGATCCGGTGTCCGGCCGAGTGGCGCAGGGCGTTGTGCAGGGCCTCCTGGGCCACGCGCAGGACCGCCTCCTCCTGGGCCGCGGGCAGGGCCCGTACGCCGTCGCAGGTGAAGGTGACCTGGGCGGTATGCGCCCGGTCCAGGACGCGGACCTGGTTGCGCAGGGTGGCGATGAGGCCGTCCTCGTCGAGGGCGGCGGGGCGGAGCTCCGTGACGGCCGCACGCAGTTCGTCGGCGGCCTCGGCCGCGAGGGTGGCGACCTGCTGGAGCTCGTCCTTGGCGCGGGCCGGGTCCCGGTCCACCAGGGCGGCGGCAGCCTGCGCCGTCAGGCGGAGCGAGAAGAGCTTCTGGCTGACCGCGTCGTGCAGCTCGTGGGCCAGGCGGGAGCGCTCCTCGGCGATGGTCAGCTCGCGGCTGCGCTCGTAGAGGCGGGCGTTGGTGAGGGCGATCGCCGCGTGCTGGGCGAGGAGGGAGAGGAGTTCCTCGTCCTCGTCGGTGAAACCCCGTTCCCCGCCGGGGGTGCTCCGCTTGTTCGCGAGGAAGAGGGCGCCGAGGGTCTCCTCGCCGTCCCGGATGGGCAGCCCGAGGAAGTCGGACATGTCGGGGTGGGCGGCGGGCCAGCCCTCGAAGCGGGGGTCCTGGCGTACGTCGGCCAGCCGCTCGGGGCCGTCCTGGTGGAGCATCGCGGCGAGGATGCCGTGCTGGCGGGGCAGCGGGCCGATCGCCCGCCACCGCTCCTCGCTGATGCCGTCCACGACGAACTGGGCGAAGCCGCCGTGGTCGTCCGGGACACCCAGGGCCGCGTACTCGGCGTCGAGCAGCTCGCGGGCCGAGACGACGATCGTGCGCAGCACGTCGCGGACCTCCAGCCGGCGGCTCATGGCGAGCAGCGCGGTGCTCACGGCGGCCAGGCCGCCGCCGCGGGGGCCTCGGGGTCCGGAGTGCATGGCCTCACCGTACTCGCGGCGCCGGGGCGGGCGGATCGGGCCGGGGGCGTAGGACCCGCGGGGTGGCGGCCGAGTCCATCGGGACCTGGCGGGGTGCGGCCCGTGGCCGAGACGGCGGGGCGGCGGGGTTCCCGGGTCGGGGCGCGAGCGCGGGCCGGGCGCGCGGTGGGGGCGGGGCGATGGTGGCGGCCGGGGCCTCCGGGGGCGCGCCGGGGAGTCGGACGGGCGCGGGCGGCGCGGGGCTGGGACCCGGTGCGGAGTGCATGGTGCACGGGCTCCCCGGCGGGGGCCGAGGAGGTGCTGCGGGGTGCGTGGGCGCGGGCACGGGTCGCGGTGGCCCGGGGGCCTCGCGGCGGACCGGGCGGAGGGGGTGGCGGCGCGGGGCCGGGACCTGGTGCGCTGCCACGGTGCACGGGTTCGCCGGCGGGGGCCGGGGAGGAGTTGCAGGGTGCGCGGGCGCGGGCGCGGGTCACGGTGGCCCGGGGGCCTCGCGGCGGACCGGGCGGAGGGGGTGGCGGCGCGGGGCCGGGACCTGGTGCGCTGCCACGGTGCACGGGTTCGCCGGCGGGGGCCGGGGAGGAGTTGCGGGGTGCGCGGGCGCGGGCGCAGTGGCCGGGGAGGTGTCCTCGGTGGCGCGTCGGGCGGAGCGGGTGCTGGCGCGGGGGCTGGGCGGGCTGAGGGACATTCCGGCCGGGTCTTGCGGCCCGGGTCCCCGCCGGCGGCGGGGCCGGGACGGGACTCGGTGCGGCCGCTGGTCGCGGAGGGCACCTAGAACGACTGCGCACGCTCCCGGAGTCGGCCGGGCCGGGCGGACCCGTGGTGGACACCTCGGCGACGCTGTCGGCCGCCGTGGACGGGCGGCCCGGGGGCGAGGGGCTCGGCGCGCGCGCTTCCCACTCGGAATGAGGACTGCTGCCGTGCGGCGGGGCTCCGGGACCGGGACCGGGCCGTACGGGAGACGGCCCGGCCGCGGGGCCGCCGGGCCGTGGCGGAGGGGCCGGGCGGGGGGCGCCCTTCCCCGGCGGCCCGCCGGCTCTGGGGCGGGCCGCCCCGCCGGGGGGCCGCCGCGGCCGTCGCGGAGCCGGCGGGCGGGTGGCGCCCTTCACCAGCGGGAGCCGTCGGCCCTGGGGGCGGGCCGGCCGGGGGCCCGCCGAGGCCGTCGCGGACCGCCGGGCGGGTGGCGCCCCTTACGGCGGGAGCCGTCGGCCCTGGGGGCGGGCCGAGCGTGGTGGGCGCGGGCGCTGGAGTCGGCCGCACGGTGCCGTCGGGGCGGGGAAGTGCTTGCGGAGGGCTATGGCGGACTGGACTGTCGTGGCGCGGGGCGCACCGGCGGTCGGGCCCTGGGGGCCGGGTCTCGATCCCGGCTGATGCCGGGGGGCCGTGGCCGGACGTGATCAGGTACGTACTGCGGGAGGGGGTCGCCTCAGCCGTAGCAATGCCGGGGGCGGACGGGGGCCGAGTCCGTACTGCGCGGGGACGCCTCAGCTATAGCGGACCTGGCTGGGGCCGGGGTGGCGGCGGCCGGACGAGGGGCCGGACCGCACTGCGCGGGGGCGCCTCAGCCGGTAGCGGACCTCGCTGCGCCGGGGGCGCGGCCGGACGAGGAGCCGGGTCTGTGCTGCGCGGGGACGCCTCAGCTGTAGCGACCCTGGCTAGGGCCGGGGGCGGTGGACGGACGGGAGGCCTGTCCGTACTGCGCGGGGACGTCTCAGCCGTAGCGGATCTGGCTGGGGCCGGAGGGCGATGGACGGACGGGGGCCGGGTCCGTACTCCACGGGGACGCCTCAACCATGGCGAACCCGGCTGGCGCCGGGGGCGGTGGACGGACGGGGGGCGGATCTGTACTGCGCAGGGGCGTCTCAGTTGTAGCGGACCTGGCCGGGGGCGGATGAGGGGCCGGGCCGTGGTGCGTGGGGACGTCTCAGCCGTAGCGGATCTGGCTGGGGCCGGAGGGCGGTGGACGGACGGGGACCGGGTCCGTACTGCGCGGGGGCGTCTCAGCTGTAGCGAGGCTGTGCCTTTGGCATGAGTTCTGGGGCGGTCCACTGCTACTCAAGGATGAGAACGGTTACTCAATGGATTGCTGACGCAACGGTTGGTGAGATTGATACGTGACCGATGTGAGCCCGCACATAGGACGCACATCACTTACGAAGCTCCCTAGTGGACGAATAAAGGCCCTGTTAACGCCGACTCGCGTGGCCTGAGCCCCGAAATCGGGGCTCGGCTCCGGCCCCTGATCCACTAAGCGGGATCGTACGTCACACCTTTGCCACAGGATTTTGCCACCGCTAAGAATTGCTCTCGCCGCACAGCGCCGCGGATCCCGGATCCGGCAGGCGCTTTCCTGCGGCCCCCGCTATTCGAAGAGGTTGCTACGCATGACCGAGACCAGCACTCCCGGCCACAGTCGTCGTCTGACGATGACGAAGGCGCACAAGCTTTCCATCGCCGGTGTAGCCACCCTGGGCACCGCCGCCCTCGCCTTCTCCCTCGTACCGGCCGGCGCCGCCGAGACGCAGACGGCCGTCGCCGCCGCTCCCGTCGCCTGGTCCAAGGTCGTCGACGGTGCGCAGACGCAGGCCGTGCAGCAGCACCTCACCGTTCAGCAGGTCGTCGCGGACCAGCAGGCCAAGGTCGCGAAGGCAGCCCAGGCCGCCAAGGACACGGCCGCCAAGGCCAAGGCCGAGGCGGACGCCAAGAAGGACCGCGAGCAGAAGGCGGCCGCCAGCCGTTCCGCGAACCGCGCGCCGGTCTTCGCGAACAACCTGGATGGCTGGATCAAGGAAGCCCTCTTCATCATGAAGAAGGAGGGCATTCCGGGCACCTACGCCGGGATCCACAAGAACATCATGCGCGAGTCCAGCGGCAACCCGATGGCGATCAACAACTGGGACATCAACGCCCAGAACGGCATCCCCAGCAAGGGTCTGCTCCAGGTCATCGCCCCGACCTTCAAGGCGTACCACGTCAAGGGCACCAAGTTCGACCAGTACGACCCGGTCGCCAACATCGTCGCGGCCTGCAACTACGCGGCCGACCGCTACGGCTCCATGGACAACGTCAACAGCGCCTACTAGGCCTCTGGCGTCCTCCCCAGCCCCCCATGCGCCTCAGGGCGGCCCCGGTGTTCCGGAGCCGCCCTGAGGCGTTCGTGCGTGCCCGCGCGCGTACGCGGAACCCTGCGCCTACTTGCCCGCGCGCATGACCTCGGGCTCGTGGCGGCGCAGCAGGCGCTGTACGGCGAAGCCGCACGCGACGCCGAGGAGCAGCAGGATCGTGATGTTCAGGCCCCACTGGCCGGCCGTGGCGTCCCAGAGCGGGTCGGTGTTGGTCGGGTTCTCCGCGTCCCACGGCGGCATGAGCACGCCGAGGTTCAGCGTGGTGCCGGCGGCGGCGATCGCCCAGCGGGACGGCATCAGCCAGGCGAACTGCTCCAGGCCCGGAGAGTCGTAGACCTGGAAGAGGATGCCGGTGAAGACGACCTGGACGATCGCGAACATGACGAGCAGCGGCATGGTCTTCTCGGCGGTCTTCACCAGCGAGGAGATCACCAGGCCGAACATCATGGAGGTGAAGCCGAGCGCGATGACCGACAGGCAGATCTCCACGGCCGGCGGCATCAGCAGGCCCTCGGCGGGCAGGTCGCGCGGGTAGAAGCCGATCGCGCAGATGATCACGCCCTGGATGGCCGTGATGAACCCGAGAACGATCACCTTCGACGCGAGGTACGCCGACCGGGACAGGCCGGTCGCGCGCTCGCGCTCGTAGATCACGCGTTCCTTGATCAGCTCTCGGACCGAGTTCGCCGCACCGGAGAAGCACATGCCGACCGCGAGGATCAGCATGATCGTGCCGGCGTCGCCGTTGAAGCGGGACGGCGCCACGGGCGGCGCGAGTCCGAACTTCGCGGGGATGACGACGGAGACCACGCCCAGGACCGCCGGGAGGATCAGCATCAGCCCGATGAAGCCCTTGTCGGACGCGATGACCGACATGTAGCGGCGCATGAGCGTCCAGAGCTGGGAGCCCCAGCCCTGCGGCTTCGGCGGCCGGGTCTGCTGCACGGAGGGCTGCACCGACTGGGGGGCGACCGCGTCGATGTCGGCGGCGTAGAGCTGGTAGTGCTGCGAGCCCTTCCAGCGGCCGGCCCAGTCGTAGTCGCGGTAGCTCTCGAAGGCGGAGAAGACATCGGCCCAGGTCGAGTAGCCGAAGAAGTTCAGCGCCTCGTCCGGCGGGCCGAAGTACGCGACCGAGCCGCCCGGGGCCATGACCAGCAGCTTGTCGCAGATGGCCAGCTCGGCGACCGAGTGCGTGACGACGAGGACCGTGCGGCCGTCGTCGGCGAGGCCGCGCAGCAGCTGCATGACATCGCGGTCCATGCCCGGGTCGAGGCCGGAGGTGGGCTCGTCCAGGAAGATCAGCGAGGGCTTGGTCAGCAGCTCCAGGGCCACGGACACGCGCTTGCGCTGGCCGCCCGAGAGCGAGGTGATCTTCTTGTCCTTGTGGATGTCGAGCTTGAGCTCGCGCAGCACCTCGTTGATGCGGGCGGCGCGCTCGGACTCGGCGGTGTCGCCAGGGAAGCGGAGCTTGGCCGCGTACTTGAGGGCGGTGCTGACCTTCAGCTCCTTGTGCAGGATGTCGTCCTGCGGGACCAGGCCGATGCGCTGGCGGAGCTCCGCGAACTGCTTGTACAGGTTGCGGTTGTCGTAGAGGACGTCGCCCTCGTTGGCCGGGCGGTAGCCGGTCAGCGCCTTGAGGAGCGTCGACTTGCCGGACCCGGAGGGGCCGATGACACCGATCAGCGACTTCTCGGGGACGCCGAAGGTGACGTCCTTGAGGATCTGCTTGCCGCCGTCGACCGTGACCGTGAGGTGGCGGGCCGAGAAGGAGACGTCACCGGTGTCGACGAACTCCTCGAGGCGGTCGCCGACGATCCGGAAGGTCGAGTGGCCGACGCCGACGATGTCGTTCGGGCCGAGCAGCGCCGTGCCCGACTTCGCCAGCGGCTGGCCGTTGACGTAGGTGCCGTTGTGGCTGCCGAGGTCGCGGATCTCGAAGCGGCCGCCCGGCATCGAGTGGAACTCCGCGTGGTGGCGGGAGACCTGGAGGTCGGAGACCACCAGTTCGTTCTCCAGCGCACGGCCGATGCGCATGACGTGGCCCAGCGCGAGCTGGTGGAACGTCGTCGGGCTGCGGTGGTCGCCGTAGCCCGGGGTGCCGCCTCCGCCCGGCTGCTGCTGGTGCTGCTGGTGCTGCTGGTGCTGCTGCGGGAAGGGCTGCGCCTGGTGCGGCTGCTGGGCCTGCTGCTGCGGGAACGGCGGGGCCTGCTGGACCTGCTGTTCCCAGGGCTGCGGCGGCGCCTGCGGCTGCTGCGCCTGCGGCTGTTGCGCGTACGCCTGGGCGGGCGCCTGCTGCGCCACGGCCGGCTGCGGCGCCGGGGCGGCCGCGGCCGCGCCCGCGACCGGATTCAGCCGAGGGCCGTCGGTGGCGTTGCCCAGGTGCACCGGCGTGCCGGGTACGAGTTCGGCCTGCTGGACCCTCGCCCCGCGCACGTAGGTGCCGTTGGTGCTGCCGTGGTCCTCGATTCCCCAACCCCGCCCGTTCCAGGCGATGGTGGCGTGCCGCCACGACACCCGGGCGTCATCGATCACGACGTCTCCCTGGGGATCGCGCCCCAGCGAGTACGACCTGGACGGATCGAGCGTCCAGGTCCTTCCATTCAATTCCAGTACGAGTTCCGGCACTCCAGCCCCACTTAAGTCCCCCGAGAATCCCCCATGACGTCAGGGAGTCTAGGGATGGCGAACATCCGGGGGAACTATTTCAGGCGCAGGGCCACAAGGGGAATCCGGGCCACGTGGCGGCGCCCTGAGAGGCCCGCCGAGGGGGTTGAAAGCGGTGCGGAAGGTGTGTTTCAGGACGTCGTGGCATCCCCCGGCCGCGGCGGAGGCACCGCTTCCTCGCCGCGGGCGGGTTCGCTCCCGCCCTCGGCTCTCCGTCCCACGCGTGGCCCCTCCCGCCGTCCGGCGCGTTTCTCCCCCGGACCTCCACGCGCCCGGCGCACGCCCCGCGCACGCCCCGCGCATGTCCAGCACGTGTCCTTCGCACGTCCGCCGCGCGGCTCCCGCACGTCCGTACGGAGCGAAACGGTTCCGCCAGGTGGGACGGGGCTCCGTGCGCACAGGCCGGGGAGATACGGTGAAGGCACCATGAGCGCTTCGCAGACCTCCGACGTCCCCACCCTCCTCGTCAAGATCTTCGGCAAGGACCGTCCCGGGATCACCGCCGGGCTGTTCGACACCCTCGCCGCCTACTCCGTCGACGTCGTCGACATCGAGCAGGTCGTCACCCGGGGCCGCATCGTCCTGTGCGCCCTCGTCACCCACCCGGCCGCGGGCACCGAGGGCGAGCTGCGGGCCACGGTCCACAGCTGGGCCGAGTCCCTCAAGCTGCAGGCCGAGATCCTCTCCGGTACCGGTGACAACCGGCCGCGCGGCAGTGGCCGTTCGCACGTCACCGTGCTCGGGCACCCGCTCACCGCCGAGTCCACGGCCGCCGTCGCCGCGCGGATCACCGCGACCGGCGGCAACATCGACCGCATCTTCCGGCTCGCGAAATATCCGGTGACGGCGGTGGAATTCGCCGTCTCCGGCACCCCGACCGAGCCGCTGCGCACCGCGCTCGCCACCGCCGCCGCACAGATCGGCGTCGACGTGGCCGTGGTCTCGGCCGGGCTGCACCGGAGGGCCCAGCGCCTCGTCGTCATGGACGTGGACTCGACCCTGATCCAGGACGAGGTCATCGAGCTCTTCGCCGCGCACGCCGGCTGTGAGGCCGAGGTCGCCGAGGTGACCGAGCGGGCCATGCGCGGGGAGCTGGACTTCGAGCAGTCGCTGCACGCCCGGGTCGCGCTGCTGGCGGGGCTGGACGCCTCCGTGGTGGACAAGGTCCGCTCCGAGGTGCGCCTCACCCCGGGTGCCCGTACCCTGATCCGCACCCTCAAGCGCCTCGGGTACCAGGTGGGCGTGGTCTCCGGCGGGTTCACGCAGGTGACGGACGACCTGCGGGAGCGGCTCGGGCTGGACTTCGCTTCCGCCAACACCCTGGAGATCGTCGACGGGAAGCTGACGGGCAAGGTCACCGGCGAGATCGTGGACCGGGCCGGCAAGGCCCGGCTGCTGCGCCGCTTCGCCGCGGAGGCCGGCGTACCGCTGGCCCAGACGGTGGCCATCGGCGACGGGGCCAACGATCTGGACATGCTGAACGCCGCCGGGCTGGGTGTGGCCTTCTGTGCCAAGCCGGTGGTCCGCCAGGCCGCGCACACCGCGGTGAACGTGCCGTTCCTGGACGCCGTGCTGTACCTGCTCGGGATCACCCGCGAAGAGGTCGAGGCCGCCGACCTGGCCTGACGAGGACGGCTGCCCCTTACGACGGAGCGGGCCCCGGCACTTCCACAGTGCCGGGGCCCGCTCCGTCGGCGTAGCCGTCGGGGGGTGCGCGTCAGCCGTGCGGGGTCCAGAAGTCCAGCAGCGTGCCCACGCCGTGTTCCACGGACTTCCACGAACCGGTGAAGGAGACGACGGCGATCCCGGAGGTCGGGAAGCCGCTGCGGTTCATCCGGGTGAGGACGTCACCCTGCGCGCCCCCGGAGAGGGCGTCGGCCAGCGCGTGCATACCGGGGTTGTGGCCGATCACCAGGAGGTTCTTCACGTCGTCGGAGGTCTCGTTGACCAGGGCGATGAGCTCGCCCAGCGAGGCCTCGTAGAGCCGTTCCTCGTACGTGGTCTTCGGCCGGTGCGGCAGCTCCTGGACGGCCAGCTTCCAGGTCTCCCTGGTCCGGGCCGCGCTGGAGCAGAGGGCCAGGTCGAAGGTGATGCCGGTCTGGGCCAGTTTCTGGCCCGCGGCCGGGGCGTCGTGCCGGCCGCGCTCCGCCAGGGGGCGGTCGTGGTCCGTGCCGTCCGACCATTCGGCCTTGGCGTGCCGGAGGAGGACGATCCTGCGTGGTGTGTCGGCGCTCATGACTCCCAGCTTCGCATGGATCGAGCCACGGGGCGCAGGGCGTTGAGGGGGTCACCCGCAGGTGTGGGGCAGTGCGGGCGCGCCCCGGCGCAGGGCCGCGCGAATGGGCTCCCGGTGGCTGGCGCCTCGTCAGCCGACGGCGCTGAGCAGCCGTTCGGTGACGTGGACGAGGGCGGAGCCGTCGCCGGATGCGGCCTGGGCCTGGCCGGATCCGGCCAGGAGTATGAGCAGGAGGCCGAAGGCGAGGGCGGGCAGGGCGAGGGCCCACCAGGGCAGCCGGGCGTCGGCCCCGGCGGCGCGGGGAGCGGACAGGCGGCCGGGGGCCAAGTGCGTGGGGGCCAGCTGCGTGGGGGCCGACATGGCCGCCTCCGTGGGGTGGTCGGACGGGCTCGCTCTTGCTCTTCGAATCTAAGGATTCGAGCAGGCGGTTCCCATCCGGGACGCACCCCAGATGTCCCTGAGCCTGACCCCCTAGGGGTTGGGGGGTTAACCCCACCCCCTACGGCGAGGCGAGGGTGGCGACGACGGAGATGATCACGGTCACCAGCAGCATCGCGCCCAGCACGAGGCCGAGCTTCCGGTGGCCGTTCTGGGGGTTCGGTTCAAGTACGGGCGACATGCCGATCAGTCTCGCATGCCGCATTCGTCCTCGATCGTGCGGTCCCGGCCCGCCAGCACGCCGAGCGCGATCTGCGGGACGAGCAGACCGGCCATCAGGGCGAGGGGCAGGTCCCAGCCGCCGCTGTGCTGGTAGAGGACGCCGATGACGAGCGGCCCGGGGATGGAGATGAGGTATCCGGTGCTCTGGGCGAAGGCGGACAGCTTGACCACGCCCGCCGGGGACTTGGCGCGCAGGCCGATCATCGTGATGACGAGCGGGAAGGCGCAGTTCGAGATGCCGAGCATCAGGACCCACGCCCAGGCCCCGGCGGCGGGGGCGAAGTAGAGCCCGAGGTATCCGGCGAGGCCGAAGAGGCCGAGGACGACCGCGATGGGGCCCTGGTTCTTCATCCGTCCGGCCAGCCCGGGGATGATGAAGGCGAGCGGGACGCCCATGACCATGGTGACGGCGAGCAGGACGCCCGCGGTGGACGCGGAGACCCCGGCGTCGCGGAAGATCTGCGGGAGCCAGCCCATGGTGATGTACGCGCCCGTGGCCTGGAGCCCGAAGTAGCAGGCGAGGGCCCACGCGGTGCGGCTGCGCGCGACGCCGGGCCCGGCGTCGGGGCGGACGGCCGGTGCCGAGGCGGCCGCGGCCGCGGCCTTCTCCTTGCGGGCCGCCGCCGCGATGGCCAGCCAGGGCAGCACGGCCGTCGCCGCGAGGAAGGCCCAGATCAGCAGGCCGGTGCGCCAGCTGCCGCCGAGGGCCCGGGTCATCGGGACCGTCGCCGCCGCGGCGAGCGAGGTGCCGGCGGCCAGGCCCATGGAGTAGAGGCCCGTCATCGTGCCGACCCGGTCGGGGAACCAGCGCTTGACGATCACCGGCAGGAGCACGTTGGTCAGGGCTATGCCCGCCAGGGTCAGGGCGCTGGCCGCGAGGAATCCGGCGGCGTTGGTGGCGAAGGGCCGGATCAGCAGGCCCACGGCGACGGCGGCCATGCCGGCGCAGACCACGGCGGCCGGGCCGAAGCGGCGGGAGAGCCGGGGTGCCGTGACGCCGAACACGGCGAAGCAGAGGGCGGGTACGGAAGTGATGAGCCCGGCCACGGTCCCGCTCATGCCGAGGCCCTCGCGGGCCTCCTCGAACAGGGCGCCGAGGCTGGTGATGGCCGGCCGCAGGTTGAGGGCGGCCAGCACGATGCCGACGAGGAGCACGGGTCCCAGCCACGCCGGCTGCGGGGCGGCGGCGGGGCCGGGAAGGGGCTGCGGGGATGCCGTGCGGGCGGCCTGGGGCCGGTTCAGGGTCTGGATTTCTTCGTCGGACATTCGACCATCATAGAATCATGGGATGATTGGCTGTCCACCCCGCAGCCGTATCGTGACCGTCACTCGCACCGCACCCGCCCCCGAGAGGAACCCCGACCGCATGCCGCTGACCTCGCCCCGGCGATCCGCGCTCGTCGATCAAGTGATCGCCCAGCTCAGGAACCAGATCACCACCGGCGAATGGCCCGTCGGCTCCCGCATCCCCACCGAGCCCGAGCTCGTGGAGCTGATGGGCGTCGCCCGCAACACCGTGCGGGAGGCCGTACGGGCCCTCGCGCACAACGGCCTCCTCGACATCCGCCAGGGCTCGGGGACGTACGTCATCGCCACCAGCGAGCTGGCCGGAGTCATGCACCGCCGCTTCGCCGGCGCCGATCCCCGGCACGTCGCGGAGCTGCGCTCGACGCTGGAGTCCGCGGCCGCCCGTCTCGCGGCGGAGCGGCGGACGGCGCGGGACCTCGTACAGCTGGACGTGCTGCTGGCGCGGCGCGAGGAGGCCTGGTCGGGCGGGGACGCCGAGCCCTTCGTCGCGGCGGACGTGGCCCTGCACATGGCGGTGGTGGCGGCCTCGCACAACGAGGTGCTCATCGAGCTGTACGCGGACCTCGGCGACCTGGTGGCCGACTGGCTGCGCACCGATGTGGGCACGCAGCTCGATCCCGCCTCGCACCTGGACCACGCCCGGCTGATCGAGGCGATCCGGCGCGGGGACGGGGACGCGGCGGCCTCGGAAGCGGCCGGCTATCCGTTCGCCTGCCTGGCCGAGGAGGGGCGGTCCGCGGGGGTCACTGCCGCTGGTGGCTGACCCAGGCGGAGCGGACTTCCTTCCAGCAGCGGCCCGAGAGCTCCACCCGGCCGGCCGGGCCGACGGCCACGGCGGCGCCGTCCCCGTCCACGTCCCACCAGCGGTCGCATTCCACGTGCAGGCGGACCAGGTCGGTCTGCGGATAGCCGTTGTGGCAGAAGGCGACCACCTGCGAGCCGTTGATCTCGGTGTCGCAGTCGGCCCCGAACAGCTCCCGGGCGGCGGGGCGCGCGGGCTGCACGGGCGGTTCGGCGGGGATCTGGGCCAGATCGACCACGGCCGGGGCCTGGACGTCCGTACCGGGCGCCGGGACGGGCACCTGGTCCCGCCCGACTGCTCCCGGGAGCAGGAATCCGGTCAGGACGACCGAGGTGATCAGCAGGGATACCGCTCGGCTCCGCCTCGCGCGCACTCCCGTACCTCCTCCCCGCCCGAGCCGGGAAGATCCCGACGGGCCCAGTTTGCAGGCAAATGTCCCGATTTTCGACTCGGGAAGATCCGGCCCGGGGGCGGACATCTGATCGAGCGGCCCCCTACGGTCCCCACCCCGCGCACCGAAACGGCGGCGGCCGCGCCTCCCGGAAGGGAAGACGCGGCCGCCGCCGTACGGATGGAACAGGCACCCTGGACCGGGAAGACCGGACGGGTCAGGCACCCATCGCGTGCAGACCGCCGTCGACGTGGATGATCTCGCCGGTGGTCTTGGGGAACCAGTCCGACAGCAGGGCGACGACGCCCTTGGCGGCCGGCTCCGGGTCCGACATGTCCCACTCCATCGGGGAGCGGTGGTTCCAGACGTCCGCCAGGTCGGAGAAGCCCGGGATGGACTTCGCGGCCATCGAGCCGAGCGGACCGGCCGAGACCAGATTGCAGCGGATCTTCTCCTTGCCCAGGTCACGGGCCAGGTAGCGGCTGGTGGCCTCCAGGGCGGCCTTGGCCGGGCCCATCCAGTCGTACTGCGGCCACGCGTACTGCGCGTCGAAGGTGAGGCCGACGACCGAGGCGCCCTCGTTCTCCGGGAAGAGCGGCTTGCACGCCATGGTCAGCGACTTCAGCGAGAACGCCGAGACGTGCATGGCGGTGGCGACCGACTCGAACGGGGTGTTCAGGAAGTTGCCGCCGAGCGCGTCCTGCGGCGCGAAGCCGATGGAGTGGACGACGCCGTCGAGGCCGCCGAGCTCCGCGCGGACGAGCTCCTCCACGCGCGCCAGGTGCTCGTCGTTGGTGACGTCGAGCTCGATCACCTTGACGGGCTTGGGCAGCTTGCGGGCGATGCGCTCGGTCAGCGTCGGCCGGGGGAACGCGCTGAGGATGACCTCGGCGCCCTGCTCCTGGGCCAGCTTGGCGACGTGGAAGGCGATGGAGGATTCCATCAGCACCCCGGAGACGAGGAGGCGCTTTCCGTCGAGAATTCCGCTCATGGTGATCAGTGACCCATGCCCAATCCGCCGTCAACGGGAATGACGGCACCAGTGATGTACGCGGCGTTGTCGGACGCCAGGAAGCTGACCGCGGCCGCGATCTCCTCGGGCCGCGCGTAGCGGCCCAGGGGCACCTGGCCGACGATGCCGGCCCGCTGCTCGTCCGTGAGCACCTTCGTCATGTCGGTGTCCACGAAGCCCGGGGCGACGACGTTGAAGGTGATGTTGCGGGAGCCCAGCTCACGGGCGAGGGAGCGGGCGAAACCGACCAGGGCCGCCTTGGAGGCCGCGTAGTTGGCCTGGCCGGCCGAGCCGAGCAGTCCGACGACCGAGGAGATCAGGACGACTCGGCCCTTCTTGGCGCGCAGCATGCCGCGGTTCGCGCGCTTGACCACGCGGAAGGTGCCGGTGAGGTTGGTGTCGACGACCGAGGCGAAATCCTCCTCGGACATGCGCATCAGCAGCGTGTCCTTGGTGATGCCGGCATTGGCCACGAGGACCTCGACCGCGCCGTGCGCGTCCTCGACCTGCTTGTACGCCTGGTCGACCTGGTCGGAATCGGTGATGTCGCAGCGGACCGCCAGCACGCCGAGGGCCGTGAGCTCCGCCGGGGGCTCGCCCGACCGGTACGTGATCGCGACCTTGTCCCCGGCTTCCGCGAAAGCTCGGGCGATGGCGAGGCCGATGCCCCGGTTACCTCCGGTGACGAGAACCGAGCGGCTCAACGGATCACCCTTTCGACTAGCGGTCTGAATACCAAAAACCTATAGGTCAAGTACCCCGTACGGAGAATCCGGCTCCGACAGGTCCTCGGTACGGGCTCTGTCGAGTCCCTACAGAAAGATGTAGGCACGGCAAGCCCCGGCGCGACATGATCGAGCCAGCTGCCCCGACCCCGAGAGGACCTCCGTGCCCCATTCCATCGACGCGACCTTCATGGCGCTTCCCTTGCGGGCGCTCGCCGACGCGGCGCTCGCGCGGGCCCGCGCGCTGGGCGCCGACCACGCCGATTTCCGCCTGGAACGCATCCGCAGCGCCTCCTGGCGGCTGCGCGACGCCAAGCCCTCCGGCGGATCCGACACCACCGACCTCGGCTACGCGGTCCGCGTGGTGCACGGGGGCAGCTGGGGGTTCGCCTCGGGGGTGGACCTGACCATGGACGCGGCCGCCAAGGTGGCCTCGCAGGCCGTGGCCATGGCGAAGCTCTCCGCCCAGGTGATCAAGGCGGCCGGATCGGACGAGCGCGTCGAGCTCGCCGACGAGCCCGTGCACGCCGACAAGACCTGGATCTCCGCCTACGACGTGGACCCCTTCGAGGTGCCGGACACGGAGAAGGCCGCGCTGCTCGCCGACTTCAGCGCGCGCCTCCTGGCGGCCGACGGGGTGGCCCACGTGGACGCCGCGCTGCTCGCGGTCCACGAGAACAAGTTCTACGCCGACACCGCGGGCACCTCCACCACCCAGCAGCGGGTGCGCGTCCACCCGCAGCTCACCGCCGTCGCCGTGAACGCGGCAACCGGCGAGTTCGACTCGATGCGCACCATCGCCCCGCCCGCCGGGCGCGGCTGGGAGTACCTGACCGGCACCGGCTGGGACTGGAACGCCGAGCTGGAGGCGATCCCCGGGCTGCTCGCCGAGAAGATGCTGGCACCGAGCGTGCAGGCCGGGCGCTACGACCTGGTCGTGGACCCCTCGAACCTGTGGCTCACCATCCACGAGTCCATCGGCCACGCCACCGAGCTGGACCGGGCGCTGGGCTACGAGGCCGCGTACGCCGGGACCTCCTTCGCCACCTTCGACCAGCTGGGCAAGCTCGCCTACGGGTCCCCGATCATGAACGTGACGGGCGACCGGACGGCCGAGCACGGGCTGGCCACCATCGGGTACGACGACGAGGGCGTCGCGGCGCAGAGCTGGGACCTGGTCAAGGACGGCACCCTGGCCGGCTACCAGACGGACCGGCGCATCGCGAAGCTGACCGGCCTCGGCCGCTCCAACGGCTGCGCCTACGCCGACTCCCCCGGTCACGTGCCCGTCCAGCGCATGGCGAACGTCTCGCTCCAGCCGGATCCGGGCGGGCTCTCCACCGAGGACCTGATCGGCGGGGTGGAGCGCGGGATCTACGTGGTCGGCGACCGCTCCTGGTCCATCGACATGCAGCGCTACAACTTCCAGTTCACCGGGCAGCGCTTCTTCCGCATCGAGAACGGCAAGCTCGCCGGACAGCTCCGGGACGTCGCCTACCAGGCCACGACCACGGAGTTCTGGGGCTCGATGGAGAAGGTCGGCGGTCCGCAGACCTACGTCCTGGGCGGCGCCTTCAACTGCGGCAAGGCCCAGCCCGGCCAGACCGCGGCGGTGTCGCACGGCTGCCCGTCCGCGCTGTTCCGCGACGTGAACATCTTGAACACCACGCAGGAGGCCGGACGATGACCTCGTCGAGTCGCACCACCAAGCCCCACGAGATCGTCGAGCGGGCGCTGGAGCTGTCCACCGCGGACGGCTGCGTCGTCATCGCCGACGAGGAGTCGAGCGCGAACCTGCGCTGGGCGGGCAATGCCCTGACCACCAACGGGGTCACCCGCGGCCGGACCCTCACCGTCATCGCCACCGTCGACGGGAAGGAGGGCACGGCCTCGGGGGTCGTCTCGCGCTCCGCCGTCACGGCCGCGGAGCTGGAGCCGCTGGTCCGGGCAGCCGAGGCGGCCGCCCGCGGCGCCGGACCTGCGGAGGACGCACGGCCGCTGGTCACCGGCACCCCGGCCTCGCCCCACTTCGCCGACGCTCCGGCCGAGACCTCCTCGGCGGTGTTCGCGGACTTCGCCCCGGCCCTCGGCGAGGCCTTCGCGCGGGCCCGCGCGGGCGGCCGCGACCTGTACGGCTTCGCCAACCACGAGCTGGTGTCCACGTACGTGGGCACCTCTACGGGGCTGCGTCTGCGCCACGACCAGCCCAACGGCACCCTGGAGCTCAACGCGAAGTCCCCGGACCGGCAGCGCTCGGCCTGGGCCGGCCGCGCGACCCGGGACTTCAAGGACGTGGACCCGACCGCGCTGGACGCGGAGCTGGCCGTACGGCTCGGCTGGGCGGAGCGGAAGATCGACCTTCCGGCCGGGCGGTACGAGACGCTGCTGCCCCCCACGGCCGTGGCCGACCTGCTGATCTACCAGATGTGGTCGGCGTCGGCCCGGGACGCGGTGGAGGGCCGGACGGTCTTCTCCAAGCCCGGCGGCGGCACCCGGCTCGGCGAGCGGCTCTCCCCGCTGCCGCTGAACCTGCGCAGCGATCCGAACGCGCAGGGCCTGGAGTCCGCGCCGTTCGTGATCGCGCACAGCTCCGACGACAGCTCCTCCGTCTTCGACAACGGCCTGCCGGTCCCGGCGACCGAGTGGATCAAGGACGGCGAGCTGGCCCGGCTGACCACGACCCGGCACACCGCGGAACTGACCGGGCAGCCGGTCTCCCCCTCCTTCGGGAACCTGATCCTGGAGGCCGGGGGCGAGAAGTCCCTGGAGGAGATGGTGGCCGCGACCGACCGCGGGTTGCTGCTGACCTGCCTGTGGTACATCCGCGAGGTGGACCCGGCGACGCTGCTGCTCACCGGGCTGACCCGGGACGGCGTCTACCTGGTGGAGGGCGGCCAGGTCGTCGGCGAGGTCAACAACTTCCGGTTCAACGAGTCCCCCGTGGACCTGCTGTCGCGGGCTTCGGAGGCCGGCCGGACCGAGAAGACCCTGCCGCGCGAATGGAACGACTGGTTCACGAGGACCGCGATGCCGGCGCTGCGCGTCCCGGACTTCAACATGAGCTCGGTCAGCAGGGGCGTCTGAGCAACGGCGTCCAACTCAACGGCATCCGATCAACGGCGTCCGATCAACGGCGTCCGATCAACAAAGCGTCAGAGGTCCGGGCCTTCCCCGCCTAGACTGGCGGGGCATCCCCCAGCTCTCTGTTCCACCTCGTTCAAGGAGACCCAGAACCGTGACGGACATCGTCGACGAACTGAAGTGGCGCGGGCTCTTCGCCCAGTCCACCGACGAAGAAGCGCTGCGCAAGGCGTTCGCGGACAGTCCCGTCACGTTCTATTGCGGCTTCGACCCGACGGCGGCCTCGCTGCACGTGGGGCACCTGGTGCAGGTCCTCACCGTGCGCCGGCTCCAGCAGGCGGGCAACCGTCCGCTGGCGCTGGTCGGCGGGGCCACGGGTCAGATCGGCGACCCGCGCCCGACCGCCGAGCGCACCCTGAACGACCCGGAGACCATCGCGAACTGGGTGACGCGCCTGCGCACCCAGATCGAGCCGTTCCTGTCCTTCGAGGGCGAGAACGCGGCGGTCATGGTCAACAACCTGGACTGGACGGCGGGCATGTCCGCCATCGAGTTCCTCCGGGACATCGGCAAGCACTTCCGCGTGAACAAGATGCTGACCAAGGACTCGGTCGCCAAGCGGCTGGAGTCCGACCAGGGCATCAGCTACACGGAGTTCAGCTACCAGCTGCTCCAGGGCATGGACTTCCTGGAGCTCTACCGCCGGTACGGCTGCGTGCTCCAGCAGGGCGGGTCCGACCAGTGGGGCAACCTGACGGCCGGTCTCGACCTGATCCACCGGGTGGAGCCTGACGCGCACGTCCACGCCATCGCGACCCCGCTGATGGTCAAGGCGGACGGCACCAAGTTCGGCAAGTCCGAGAGCGGCGCCGTCTGGCTCGACCCGGAGATGACCACCCCGTACGCGTTCTACCAGTTCTGGCTGAACGTGGACGACCGGGACGTCTCCACCTACATGCGCATCCTGTCCTTCCGGACCCGTGAGGAGCTGGAGGCCCTGGAGGCGCAGACCGCCGAGCGGCCGCAGGCGCGTGCCGCCCAGCGGGCGCTGGCGGAGGAGCTGACCACGCTGGTGCACGGCGCGGACCAGTGCGCCGCCGTGATCGCGGCGTCCAAGGCGCTGTTCGGCCAGGGCGAGCTGGCGGACCTGGACGAGGCCACCCTGGCGGCGGCCCTGTCCGAGCTGCCGCGGGCCGAGGTCTCCGAGCCGGGGCTGGTCGTGGACCTCCTCGCGGAGACCGGGCTGGTCGCCAGCAAGTCGGCCGCCCGCCGGACCGTGAAGGAGGGCGGCGCCTACGTGAACAACGTGAAGGTCGCCTCCGAGGACGCGGTCCCCGCCAAGGAGGACCTGCTGCACGGGCGCTGGCTGGTGCTGCGCCGCGGCAAGAAGAACCTGGCGGCCGTCGAGGTCACCGGCTAGTCGCCGCCGCGGCAGCACGACGGAGGGGCCGGTCCGGACGCGCAGTCCGGTCCGGCCCCTCCGTCGTGCTCCGCCGTTCGGCGGGCCGGAGCCCTCAGGTCATCTGCTTCTTGCCGCCGCGCATCGAGCTGTAGATCAGGTCACCGAGACCGACCACCACCACCGCTCCGGCAAGCTGCAGCAAGTGCCGGATCCAGTCGATGCCGCGGGTTTCGTTGACACCGATCCAGGTGGCCACGGCGTTGCCGAGGACCGCGCCGATGATGCCGAAGAGCGTGGTGAGCCAAAGGGGCTGGTGCTGCTTGCCCGGCAGGATCGCCCGGGCAATCAGTCCCAGTACAAAGCCGACGATGATCGCCCACAACCAACCCATGTCGAGCCTCCTCCTGGCGCGTTGTGCGCATGTGGGCCCAGTCTCGACCCGTCCGGCGTACCGCGCATTTCGGACGGCGCCATTCAGGGGACACCCCCGCTGTCCGGCCGTGGGCGGGCGGCGTACCGTGGAGGCGTCCGGGCCGGGGAGTGTCCGGCGATCGATCGGGTGGTGGGTTGTGGAGCGGACGAAGCGGAACGGGGCCGAGGTCTTCCGGATCACGGGGGCCCGGATGGGCCTGGCCGAGGACGTACGGGGCCGCCAGCGCCGGTACGTGATCTCGATGCTGATCAGGACCCTGTCGGTCATCGCGACGATCGTGTTGTGGAACGTGCAGCGGCCCGTGGCCGTCGTGACGCTCGTCGCGGGGGCGCTGCTGCCGTACATCGCGGTGGTCATCGCGAACGCGGGTCGCGAATCGACGCCCTCCCTGCCGTCCCACTTCGTTCCGGCGCCCGCGCACCCCGCACTGGGCGACGGGAACCTCAAGAAAAGCTCAGATCAATCATGAAGTTCCAGTGCACCGCACCGGGTCCTGCGTGACATACTGCCTACGCGCTCCGCATCCCCCGTCGGAGCGACGGACCGACGCCGAGCAGCTCCCCCCGTGGCTGCTCGGCGTCGCCATTCCGTCTTAGGGTTGAGCCGTGACTCCCCTTGACGCACCTCTGAACGACGCCTCCGCCGCCGACGCGCCCACCTGCTCCGCCAAGGGCTGCCGCCAGCCGGCCTCCTGGGTCCTGGCATGGAACAACCCGAAGCTGCACACCCCCGAGCGCCGCAAGACCTGGCTGGCGTGCGAGGAGCACCGTGAGCACCTGTCCCAGTTCCTGGGGGTCCGCGGTTTCCTCAAGGACGTCGTGAAGCTCGACGAGTGGGAAGCGCCCGGGGGCTCGCAGCGGCCGTAGCCACCGCGAGCCCCCGGGGTCGCTCGGAGCCGTTCCTGACGGCGGAGGTCAGCCGCCGATCGCCGACATCGGGCGGTCGGGCTGCAGGAAGGTCGGGTCGTCGAGGCCGGACCCGGCCTTCTTGCCCCACATCGCCACCTTCCACAGGCGGGCGATCTCCTCGTCCGGGGCTCCCGAGCGCAGGGCTGCGCGCAGGTCGGACTCCTCGGTGGCGAAGAGGCACGTACGGATCTGGCCGTCGGCCGTGAGCCGCGTACGGTCGCAGGCTCCGCAGAACGGGCGGGTGACGGAGGCGATGACGCCGACGGTGGCCGGGCCGCCGTCGACGACCCAGCGCTCGGCCGGGGCGGAGCCGCGCTCCTCGGACCCCTCCTCGGTGAGCGTGAAGCGGGTGCGCAGGGATTCCAGGATGTCACCGGCGGTGATCATGCCGTCGCGCTTCCAGCCGTGCTGGGCGTCGAGCGGCATCTGCTCGATGAAGCGGAGCTCGTACTCGTTCTCGACGGCCCAGGCCAGCAGGTCGGGGGCCTCGTCGTCGTTGAGTCCGGGCATCAGCACCGCGTTGACCTTGACGGGGGTGAGGCCGGCGTCGCGGGCGGCGGCCATGCCCTCGATGACGTCCTTGTGGCGGTCGCGGCGGGTCAGGGTCTTGAAGACCTCGGGGCGCAGGGTGTCCAGGGAGACGTTCACCCGGTCCAGGCCGGCGGCCTTGAGGGCCTGCGCGGTGCGCTTGAGGCCGATGCCGTTGGTGGTCAGCGACATCTTGGGGCGGGGCTCCAGGGCCGCGCACTGCTCGACGATCCCGACGAGGCCGGGGCGCAGCAGCGGCTCGCCGCCGGTGAAGCGGACCTCTTTGATCCCGAGCCGGGTGACCGCGATGCGGATCAGCCGGACGATCTCGTCGTCGCTGAGCAGATCCGATTTGCCGAGCCACTGCAGGCCCTCTTCGGGCATGCAGTAGGTACAGCGCAGATTGCACCGGTCGGTGAGCGAGACGCGCAGGTCAGTGGCCACGCGGCCGTACGTGTCGAGAAGCACTGTAAGCCCCCTCCCCTGTCCGGTTTCTAGAGGTTCGCGCCGTGATGGATGAGCGTGCTAGCGCTACCAATGAGCCTACGCGAGACCTGCGCCCCGTAGGCGTGCCCGAATGGACTAGACGCGACGTGGCCATGTCGTAGGGACATACGACATGGCCACGCTGGGTGTTCGGAGGATCTCGCTGCGGCGCGGACGTGTCAGTGCGCGCCGGTTCCGGTGAGCGACCGGACTTCCAGCTCGGCGAACTTCTGCGGGTCGGCCTTCTCCTTGGAGAGGACGGTTCCCAGCCACCCCAGCAGGAAGCCGAGCGGGATGGAGACGATGCCGGGGTTCTCCAGGGGGAACCAGTAGAAGTCGGCGCCCTTGAACATCGAGGTGGGCTTGCCGGAGACGACCGGGGAGAAGAGCACCAGGACGACCGAGGAGACCAGGCCGCCGTAGATGGACCAGAGGGCGCCCTGGGTGGTGAAGCGCTTCCAGAAGAGGCTGTAGAGGATCGTCGGCAGGTTGGCGGAGGCGGCGACCGCGAAGGCCAGCGCGACGAGGCCGGCCACGTTGAGGTCGCGGGCCAGGGCGCCGAGGCCGATGGCCACGGCTCCGATGACCACGGTGGACCAGCGGGCCGCCCGTACCTCTTCCTTCTCGGTGGCCTTGCCCTTGCGGATCACGTTCACGTAGAGGTCGTGGGCGAAGGACGAGGAGGAGGCCAGGGTCAGGCCCGCGACGACCGCGAGGATCGTGGCGAAGGCCACCGCCGAGATCACGGCGAGCAGGACCGCGCCGCCGGTGGAGCCCGGACCGCCGCCGATCTCCTGGGCGAGCAGCGGGGCCGCGGTGGTGCCGGCCTTGTTGGAGGCGATGATGTCGGCCCGCTGGAGCAGGGCCGCGGCGCCGAAGCCGAGGACGATCGTCATCAGGTAGAAGGCGCCGATGATGCCGATGGCCCAGTTCACGGACTTGCGGGCGGCCTTGGCCGTGGGGACCGTGTAGAAGCGGATCAGGATGTGCGGCAGGCCGGCGGTGCCCAGGACCAGGGCCAGGCCCAGCGAGAGGAAGTCCAGCTTCGAGAGCGAGTCCTTTCCGTACTTCAGGCCGGGCTCCAGGAACTTCACTCCCTGGCCGCTGTTGTCGGCGGCCTGGCCCAGCAGGTCCGAGACGTTGAAGTTGAACTTGAGCAGCACCAGGAAGGTGATCAGCAGCGTGCCCGCGATCAGCAGCACGGCCTTGATCATCTGGACCCAGGTGGTGCCCTTCATCCCGCCGATGGTGACGTAGAGGATCATCAGGATGCCGACCAGCGAGACGATCACGACCTTGCCGAAGTCGCTGGTGATGCCGAGGAGCAGCGAGACGAGCACGCCGGCGCCGGCCATCTGGGCGAGCAGGTAGAAGATCGAGACCACGATGGTGGAGGTGCCGGCGGCGGTGCGCACGGGGCGCTGGCGCATCCGGTACGCGAGCACGTCGCCCATCGTGTAGCGGCCGGAGTTGCGCAGCGGCTCGGCGACCAGGAGCAGGGCCACGAGCCAGGCGACGAGGAAGCCGATCGAGTAGAGGAAGCCGTCGTAGCCGAAGAGCGCGATGGCTCCGGCGATGCCGAGGAAGGACGCGGCGGACATGTAGTCGCCGGAGATGGCCAGGCCGTTCTGGAACCCGGTGAACTGGCGGCCGCCCGCGTAGAAGTCGGCGGCGTCCTTGGTCTGGCGTCCGGCCCAGATCGTGATGGCCAGGGTGGCGACGACGAACAGCCCGAACAGGGTGATGATCAGCGGGCGGTGCTCGGAGGCGCCGGCGGCGGTGGTCGTACCCGCCGTGGCCGCCCCGGCGACGGCCACGTACAGGGGGGCGGTCATTCGCCGGCCTCCATCCTTGCCTTGATGGCCGAGGCCTTGGGGTCGAGCTGGGCCGCCGCGTGGCGCGAGTACAGCCAGGCGATGAGGAAGGTCGTCGCGAACTGGCCGAGGCCCAGGACGAGGGCGACGTTGATGTTGCCGAAGAGCTTCGTCCCCATGAAGCCGCCCGCGTAGCTGGAGAGCAGGACGTAGAGCAGGTACCAGGCGATGAAGGCCACGGTGAGCGGGAAGGCGAAGGAGCGGTGGGAGCGGCGCAGTTCGGCGAACTCCTCGCTCTGCTGGACGCGTACGAACTCTTCGGCCGCGGGGCTCGCCGGCGGCGTTCCCGCGCTGCCCGGGGGCGGCGCTGCTTCGGTGGTCACGGGGGACGCTCCTTGTGACGCGGGTGCGGTGGGGATGACGGACAAAACAACCTCCGTGGGGGGACGGTGGTGCCGATCCCCCCTGTCAACGGCACGTCCGGCGCGTCGGGGTGGTTCAACACCTGTTTGTTTCTTTGAGAACTGATTCCTCGAACTAATGGCGCAGAGGGGAACAGAAACGCTAAGTTCGCCTGTCATGAACCCGTCCGTCGCGACCGCGCCCGGACGGCTTTTTCAAGGATGATCTGGAGAACCCATGGCTCATCTGGGATCCGGCCGCCGGCGTGCCCTCGCCATACCGGTCGGCCTGGCGCTCACCGCCTCGCTCGCCTTCCTGCCCTCGGTGGCGGCCTCGGCCGCACCGCTGAGCGGCACGGCGGACGCGGCTACGACTTCTGCGGCCGAGACGACCGGTCCGAAGCTGTCGTACGTGGCGAACCTGAAGACCTATGCCACGGCGAAGGCCGCGAAGAAGGCCATTGAGCGGGCCGGTGGAACGGTGGTGACGGCCTATGAGCAGATCGGGGTCGTCGTCGCGCACTCGCAGAACCCGGACTTCGCCAAGCAGCTGCGTGCGAACCGCGGTCTGTTCGACTCGGTCGGTGCCACCCGTACGGCCCCCCTCTCGCCGGTGCAGACCACCGACGAGGGTGCGACGCAGCACCTGAGCGCGGCGGACGCCGCCAAGGCGGCAGCGGCGGCCCAGGAGGGTCAGGAGCCGCTGGAGTCCAACCAGTGGGACCTGCGGACGATCAAGGCCGATCAGGCTCACAAGATCAACGATGGCAGCCAGGACGTCACTGTGGGCGTCATCGACACGGGTGTCGACGACACTCACCCCGACATCGCGCCGAACTTCTCCAAGGAGCAGTCGGCCAACTGTGTCGGCGGCGTCGCGGACACCAGCGAGGGCGCCTGGCGTCCGTACGCGGACGGCAGCGACCACGGCACGCACGTGGCCGGCACCATCGCGGCCCCGCGCAACGGCCTCGGCATCAGCGGTGTCGCGCCGGGCGTCAAGGTCGCCGGCATCAAGGTGAGCGAGCCCGGCACCAGCCTCTTCTACACCGAAGCGGTCGTCTGCGGCTTCATGTTCGCCGCCGAGAAGGGGATCGAGGTGACCAACAACAGCTACTACGTCGACCCCTGGCTCTACAACTGCAAGGCGGACGACGACCAGAAGGCGCTGGTGGAGGCCATCGGTCGCGCCACCAAGTACGCCGAGCGCAAGGGCACGCTGCACGTGGCCTCGGCCGGCAACTCCAACCACGACCTGGCCGGCGACTCGATCCTCGACGACACCAGCCCGAACGACACCACCCCGGTGCCGCGCACCATCGACCCGAGCGTCTGCCTCGACCTGCCCACCCAGCTCCCGGGCGTGGTCACGGTGTCGGCGACCGGTGACAAGGGCCTGCGCTCGTACTACTCCAGCTACGGCCTCGGAGTCGTGGACGTCGCCGCCCCCGGTGGCGACAAGTGGCAGGTCCCGGCCACCCCGGACGCCAACGGCCGCGTGCTGTCGACGGTCCTGGGCGGCGGCTACGGCTACAAGCAGGGCACCTCGATGGCCGCCCCGCACGTCGCCGGCGTCGCGGCGCTCCTCAAGAGCGCCCACCCCCACGCCTCGCCCGCGATGATCCAGGCGATGCTCAAGGGCCAGGCCACCAAGGCGGACTGCCCGTCGCAGATCTTCAACTCTGCGGGCACCCTGATCGACGCCACCACCTGCGAGAGCGGCTGGGGCCAGACGGGCTACTACGGCTACGGCGTGGTCGACGCGCTGAAGGCCGTCAAGTAACCGGCTGAATCCACTGAACGGAGGAAGGGCCGGGCGGGGAACATCCCGCCCGGCCCTTCCTTGTCGTCGGGCCCCGCCGTCAGGGCCTGATCATGACCTTCAGCGCGCTGCGGTCGTCCATCGCCCGGTAGCCGTCCGGGACCTCGTCCAGGGTGACGGCCCGGTCGAAGACGGGAGACGGGTCGATCGCCCCGCTGAGCACGTCCGCGAGCAGCTCGGGGATGTACGCGCGGACCGGCGCGACCCCGCCGCGCAGGGTGAGGTTGCGGTCGAACATGACGCCGAGGTCGAGGCCGGTGCCGCTGCCGTGCGGAACGCCGACGTAGCCGATGGCCCCGCCGTCGCGGGCGATGTTCACGGCGGTGCGCATGGACATCTCGGTGCCGACCGCCTCGATCACCGAGTGGGCGCCCTGGCCGCCGGTGAGTTCGCGCACGGCGGCCTCGGCGGCCTCGCCGCGCTCGGCGACCACGTCGGTGGCCCCGAAGAGCTTGGCGATGTCCGTACGGACGGCGTGCCGGCCCAGGGCGATGATCCGGTCGGCGCCCAGGCGCTTGGCCGCGAGGACCCCGCACAGGCCGACCGCGCCGTCACCGACGACGGCGACCGTGGAGCCCTTGCGGACCCCCGCCCCCAGCGCGGCGTGGTGGCCGGTCCCCATGACGTCGGAGAGCGCGAGCAGCGCGGTCAGCAGGTGGTCGTCGGAGACGGCGTCGGCGGGCAGCTTCACCAGCGTGCCGTCGGCGTGCGGGACCCGGACGGCCTCGCCCTGGCCGCCGTCGTGGCCGACCGAGCCCCAGAAGCCGCCGTGCTCGCAGGAGGTGTAGAGGCCCTCGGAGCAGTAGGCGCAGGTGCCGTCGGACCACATGAAGGGGGCGACGACGAGGTCTCCGGCGCGCAGGCCCGAGACGGCGGAGCCGGTCTCCTCGACGACGCCGAGGAACTCGTGGCCGATCCGCTGGCCCGGCTGGCGCTTGGCCTCGCCGCGGTAGGCCCACAGGTCGCTGCCGCAGATGCAGGACCGCAGGACGCGGACGACGGCGTCCTCGGGGCGCTGGATCGCAGCGTCGGGCACCTCCTCCACGCGGATGTCGTGCGGGGCGTGGATGACGGTGGCGCGCATGGTGGTGCAGTCCTCCGGCTAGGAAGTGGTGGAGCCCTGTAGGGCCTCCCCACCGTACGCCCGCTGCGCTGCGAGTGCCCCCGTGGCCAGCAGGTACTGGGCCACCACGTAGGTGGCCATGACCCAGAAGTCCGGCCGGGGCAGCTGGGGCCACTCGGCGACCCCGGTGACGATGAGCGTGTCGGAGAGCAGGAACAGCGCCCCGCCGAGCCCGGTCCGCCGCCCCAGGGCGCTGGAGCGGCAGGCCATGGCGGTGAGCAGCAGGCTGTACCCGGCGACCGGGATCCGCAGCTCCACGGGCAGGTCGCCCCAGAGCAGCGTGACGGTGGACAGGAGCGCGGCGGCGTACGCGGCACCGAGCAGGGGGCTCGTCCGGCGGCGGCCGAAGAGGCCGTGCCTGGCGAAGAGCGTGAGGTAGCAGACGTGCCCGGCGGCGAAGGAGCCCATGCCGATCAGGAAGGCGATGTCGGCGTCGAAGAGCAGCGCCAGGTCACCGCCCCAGCCGAACAGCAGGGCCGCGATCAGCAGCCGCGGGGCGCGCAGGGTGATGACGTAGGCGACGAGCAGCGGCATCAGCAGCGGCTTGGCAATGAGGTGCCCGGTGTGCCAGTCCGCCAGCAGGGATCCGAGGTCCAGGGCGGTGGCGGCGGCGAAGGCCACGAGCAGCGCCCTGGTGGCGGAGCCGGAGCCCGGGGGGACGGCGGGGCGCGCCCAGGACGGCGTACGGGACCCCGCGCGCTCGGTGGATCCGGCGGCGCTCACGCGGCGTGCTCCGGGGCGGGAGCGGACGTCGCGGCCGGGGCTGCCTGCGCGGGCTGCGCCGGCTGCGGGGGCTGCCAGCCGGGGCCGCGGAACACGCGTCCGGCGCGCTCGCGCCAGGTGGCGGCCGCGCGTACGTCCCGGGCGATGGAGGCGTACTCGTGGGTGGCGACGCGCAGCGGGTTGTAGGTGCCGATGTTCTTGGTGAGGCCGAAGACGGGCTTGTCGGTCTCCCCCACCCAGGAGCCGAACATCCGGTCCCAGACGATCAGGATGCCGCCGAAGTTCCGGTCCAGGTAGCCGCCTTGGGAGGCGTGGTGGACGCGGTGGTGGGAGGGGGAGTTGAAGACGTACTCGATCGGCCGGGGCAGCTTGTCGATGCGCTCGGTGTGGATCCAGAACTGGTAGACGAGGTTGACCGAGTAGCAGAAGGCGATGGCGGCCGGGTGCACGCCCAGCGCGATCATCGGGAGGTAGAAGGGCCAGGAGGTGGCGCTGGTCCAGGGCTGGCGCAGGGCGGTGGTGAGGTTGAACTTGCGGCTGCTGTGGTGGACGACGTGGCAGGCCCACAGGATCCGGATGACGTGGTGACCGCGGTGCTGCCAGTAGTAGAGGAAGTCCTGGGCGAGCAGCATCAGCGGGATCGTCCACCACAGGACGGGGACGCGGAGCGGGGTGAGTTCGTAGACCGCGGTGTAGACCGCGACGATCGGGATCTTCCAGAGGAAGTCGAAGCCGAGGCTGCCGATCCCCATGCCGAGGCTGGTGACGGCGTCCTTGGTCTCGTACCCGGCGGCGTCCTCGTCGGGATGGATGCGGTAGCTCACGAGCTCGATCACGGTGAGCAGGACGAAGGCGGGTATGGACCACAGCACGACATCGGGCAGGTTCGGCATGTCCGCACCATAGAGGCGGCTTCGGGGGCTCGGCTAGTGGTTGTTACCGATCGGTATCCATCGGTGTTACCGGCGGTTCACGAGATGCTTCCGGGTGCGGGTGTCCGCGGCGGGGGGAAGGCGTGGGGATGACGGGTTTCGAGACGGTTCTCTTACGGGTGGCGGGTACGGCGGCGGGCACGCTGGTCAAGTCCCTCCTGGTCCGGCAACCGGGGGCGGGGCTGACGCCGGACCCGGTCGGCCCGGTGCCGCGGTGGCGCAAGGCGACGGCCGTGCTGGGCGAGCGGGAGACGCGACGGCTGACCGAGGCCCTGGCCGACCGCATGGGCCCGATCTGTTCGGGCCTGCCGGACCACGAGCGGCTGGCGGCGCTGGACGCGGTGTGCGACGCCTTCGCCGCGTTGGGCCACGTGGACGCGGAGGTCCTCTTCGCCGCCGACCCGGACCCGTCGGCCTTGGCGTCGACCCTGCCGGCTCCCCCACCGGGCCTCGACGAGGGCGCCCAGGCCCTCTACCGGCGGCTGGTGCGGCTGTGCTGCGAGCACGCGGTGGAACACCTGACGACCCTGCCGGGCTTCGGCCCCCCGGGGGGCTGGAGGAACACGGGTTCTGGGCATCGAGCTGTTCCCGCCGGAGCGGCTCAGGACCAGCCAGGCCTGAGCCGCCCCGGTGGGCAGCCGTCTCGTCACCAGACCCGGACCGAGCCCCCGCGGGCGAAGGCCGGGCTGGTGGCTCCCGCCGGGACCTCCGTCAGGGGCTGCGCGACCTCCGAGACGAGGGGGCCGTGCTTGGCGGCCACCGCGTCGAGGAGGCCGAGGTCGAAGCCGTACACCCGGGCGGCGTTGCCGCCGACCATGGCGGCGACCTCCTCGCGGGGCAGGCCCGCGTAGGCGATGCGCAGACCCTCGCGGGAGTAGGGCGTGGTGCCCTCGTCGTGGGGGTAGTCGCTGCCCCACATGATCTTGTCGAGGCCGATCCGGTCCCGCAGCGGGACCTCGTGGGGGCGCATGAAGCTCGCCCCCACGAAGCAGTTGTCCCGCCAGACCTCGCCCGGCCCCTTGCCCATGGACTCCGCGAGCCCCGCCCCGAACTTGGCCTCGGCGGTGGAGGATGCCGCCACCAGGCGGCCGTGGTAGTAGTCCAGCATCTCGATCACGCCCGGGATCCAGCCGGAGCCCTGCTCCGTCAGGACCAGTTTCAGCCCGGGGTTGCGGCGGAAGGCCCCGCCGAAGATGAGGTGCCACAGGGCCCGGTGGGAGAACCAGGTGGTCTCCACCATGAAGACGGCCCGCGCCGCCGGCTCGTCGCCCAGCGGCGGGGAGGCGGAGCCGCCGTGGTGGTTGACCGGGACGTCCAGCTCGTCGCAGACGGCCCAGATCGGGTCGTACACCTGCGAGTAGAGCTCGGGGACCGTGGAGCCGGGCGGGACGCCGGGCAGCAGGATGCCGCCGGTCAGGCCCGCCTTGCGGGTGCGGCGGATCTCCTTGACCGCCGCGTCCACGTCGTTCAGCAGGATCTGGACCACGCCCGCCCGGCGGCCCGGCGCGTCCGCGCAGAAGTCGGCCAGCCACCGGTTGTGGGCCTGGAGCCCGGCCCAGCGCATCTCGTACTCGGCCGCCGTCGGGGGCTGGGCCATCAGGGAGGCCTTGGGGAAGAACGGCGGGATGGTGTTCGGGAAGAGCACCTCCGCGACGATCCCGTCGGCTTCGAGCTCGGCCAGGCGCCGCTGCGAGTTCCAGTTGCGGTCGGCCGTGTCCGCGAGGAGGTCCTCGTACGGGTTGACGTAGGTCGCGGCCCAGGCGTCGAACTCCTCGTGGTGGCGCTTCTCCAGGTACGGCTTGTAGTCCAGCAGGTCGGCGCCCGCGTGGCAGTCGGCCGAGATGACCGTGTAGCGGTCGGGTGCTTCGGTCACGGGTTCACCCCCAGCACCGGGAAGTCGTTGTCGGTCAGCCAGTGCCGGCCCACGTCGCGCGAGCGCGCCCAGGAGGCTTCGACGGCCGCCTGGTCCGCGCTCTGCCCGAGCTCGGCGGGGGTGGGGCCGATGCGGCGGGCGATCGGCGCCAGCTTCTCGGTGTCGAAGCCGAAGACGTCCGCCGCGGCCAGGCCCAGCATCCGGCGGGTCTCCTCGACGGGGATGTCGTGGAAGGTGTTCTTCAGCCAGTTACGGGTGTTCGGCCAGGTCCCCTCGGGGTGCGGGAAGTCCGAGCCCCACAGGATGTTGTCCACGCCGATCTCGTAGCGCTGCGCCAGCTCGCGCCGCTTGGTGTTGGTGGCGCAGATGAACACCTGCCGGTCCAGGTACTCGCTCGGCGGCCGCTTCAGCTCCTCGAACGGCGAGAGCTTCTTGCCGCCGTGCGCACCGAGGTAGAGCCGGTCCATGAACCAGAGCTGGTTCGGCAGCCACCAGCAGCCCGATTCGGCGACGCCGAACTTGAGCCCCGGGTGCCGCTCGAAGACCCCGGACCAGAGCAGGAACCACAGCGGGCGGGCCGGCCACCAGGTGACCTCGGAGACGAAGATGCCCAGGTGGTCCCCGTACTCGTGGCGCGGCGAGGACCCCGAGTGGGTGACGATCGGCATCCGCGTCTCGGCCGCCGCCGCCCACACCGGGTCGTACCGGCGGTCGTGGTAGGGGGCCTTGTCCACCCACATGGCCGGGATCATCAGGGCGCCGAGTCCCGATGCCTTGGCCCGGTATATCTCGGCGACGACCTTGTCCGGATCGCCGGTGATGGGCAGCAGGGCCACCCCGCAGTGCCGCTCGGGGTTCTCCGAGACGAACTCGGCGAGCCAGCGGTTGTGCGCCTGGGCGCCGGCCATGCCGAGCTCGGGGTCCTGGTCCCCGGAGAGGCCGAGGCCCACTCCGAAGGGGGCCGCGGTCTGGCTGTCCACGGCGTCGGCGTCGGGGAAGACGACTTCGGCGGCCACGCCGTCGCCGTCGAGTTCCTTCAGCCGCTGGGTGACGTCCCAGCCGCCCTTGAGGCCTTCCTCGTGGTCGTGGAACCACTTCTCGGCGAAGGCCTCGTTGCGCACGCCGAGCTTGGTGGCCTCGGCGCGGCGGGCGTCGCGCTCACCGAGGAACTCGTCGAACTGCGGGTGGAAGGCACTGTCCAGGTAGGGGCGGTACTGCTCGGTCGGCAGCCCCGCGTGGCAGTCGGAGGAGATGATCAGGTAAGGATCTTCGTGCGCGCTTTCGGCGTTCATGTGGGCACCCTCAGTCAAGGATGAAGCTTTCCAGGTAGGCGGGGTTGGCGCGGTCGAGCATCGACTGCGACCGGGCGCGGATCTGCCGGTCGCTGTGCTCGCTGTCGGGCAGCATCCAGAAGCGGTCGGCGCGGATGCCGTCCACGACGTGGTCCGCGACGTCCTCGACCGGAGTGAAGTTCACCTCCTGGCCGGCCTGCTTCATGGCGGCCTCGTACTGGTCGAGGCTGCGGTACGGGGACTTGCGCGGGCGCTCCTTCGCGTACCGGTCGGGCCGGTTGCGGTGCGACTCCCACAGGCCGGTGCGCAGCATGTGCGGTCCGGGGAAGAGCACGGAGGCGCCGATGGCCGCGCCCTCCGCCTTGAGATGGGCGTAGAGCGACTCGGTCATGGTGACCACGGCCGCCTTGGTGACCGCGTAGACGGAGGCGGTCGGAAGCGGGGCGATGCCGCCGTCGCCGGAGGAGGTGTTGACGATGTGGCCGGGGCCGCCGCCCGCGATCATGCGGGGGACGAAGGCCTGGATGCCGTGGAAGACGCCCCAGACGTTGACGGAGAAGGCCCATTTCCAGTCGTTGGGTTCGTGCTCCCACATGCGGCCCTCGGCGCCGGAGCCGACGCCCGCGTTGTTGCAGAGCACGTGCACGGCGCCGAAGGTCTCGTACGCGGCGTCCGCGAGGGAGATCACGGAGTCGCGGTCGCTGACGTCGACGAGTTGGGCGAGCACCTCGGCGCCGTCCGCGGCGAGTTCGTCGGCGGCCTTGCGCAGGGCGCCCTCCTCCACGTCGGCGAGGACCACCTTCAGCCCCTCGGCGGCGAAGCGGCGGGCCATCGCGAGGCCGATACCACTGGCGGCTCCGGTGACCACGGCCACCTGTCCCGGTTCGAGCCGCATCAGACGCTCCCCTCGGGCGGTCCGTCGAGGATCTGCATCGGGTCGTCGTAGCGCTGGTGGATGTACGGGAGCAGGGCCTGGGCGCTGACCCGCTCGACGACCTTGCCCCGCTGGTCGGTGGTCTTCTCGCCGATGGTGAGCTCGACGAGGCGGCGTACGGGGAGGTCGGCGACGGGGTCGAACATCGACTCGCGGAGCACCACGTCGCCGGTGACGTGCTCCAGCTTGCGGACCTTCTCGTTGCGGGTGCAGTGCACCAGCACCGGATCGGCGTCGAAGCCCGAACCGTCCACCGCGGGGAGGAATTTGAAGTAGAAGTCGGTCTTCACGGTGGGCTCGGGCAGCGGCAGTTCGCGGTCCACCGCCCCGCGCACCTCCACGAAGGCGATGCCGTGCCGGGCGAGGGAGGCCCGGACGACCAGGCCGTCGCGCTCCACGGTGATCTCGCCGAGCTTCTTCGGTTCGCCGAAGACCTCGCGGCCTCCGATCAGGGCGCGCTCCATGCTCATCGGCATGACCAGCGGGTACCAGCCCTCGACCCCGTCGTGCTGGGCGGCGACGGCCACCGAGCCGGCGCCGAGCGGGTAGCCGGGCAGGTCCACCTTGCTGATGTTGGCCCGCACCAGGGGCCGCTCCGTGGGCTTCAGCGGCGGCGGGAGGACCGCCGCCACGACGTCCGGGTCGGTCTCCCAGACCGCCACCACACCGGTGGACCAGATGTCGGGGAGCTTGGAACTCTTTTCGCGCGAAGCGGCGATCTCGGCCTCGGTGCGCGCTCCGTACCGTACGCGTGCCATCTGTCGCACCATCCTTCGTCTAGGACGCAGTCGGTTCTGACGCAATCGGTTCTGACGCAATCGGTTCTGACGCAGTCGGTTCTGTAACACAGTTACACCGACAGCGATGAAGGGTAAAGACCCTTGCACGTAACCGATCTGACGGATCGACAGCAAGTTGGGACGGACACGATGGCCAGAACCACGCTGACCCGCGCGGAGGTGCTGGACGCCGCCGCGTCCCTGGTCAAACAGCACGGGCCGGCCGCCCTGACCATGCGCAAGCTCGCCGCCGAGCTGGGCACCGCGGTGACCTCGATCTACTGGCACGTCGGCAACCGCGAATCACTGCTCGACGCCCTCGTGGAGCGGACCGTGGAGGAGGTGGGCGCCATCCGGCCGGCCGGCCGCGACCCCGGGGACCGGATCCTCTCGGTCGCCCGGACCCTGCGCCGCGAGCTGCGCGAGCGCCCGCACCTGATCGCGATGGTCCACGAGCGCGGCCTCACCGACCGGATGTTCCTGCCCGCCCAGCAGGCCCTGGTGCACGAGGTGCACGCGGCCGGCCTGCGCGGGACCCGGGCCGCGGACGCGGTGCGCGCGATCCAGTTCCAGATCATCGGCTTCGTCCTGGTCGAGCGCAATCGCGAACGCTCCCCCGCACAGTCCCCCGCCGAGAGCGAGCTCTGGGACCCGGCCGACGCCCCGCACGACCCGCCGCTCGCCCGCGCGCTGGCCCGGCCGGTGGATCCCGAACGACTGTTCCAACTGTCCCTGAGGGCCTTGGTACAGGCCTTGCTGGCGCCACCGGCCGGGTAACCGGTTTGCCGCCGGGCGACCGCCCGTGGTGGGATCTGCTCCACGGGGGCGGCTCCCCGGCGTGCATCCTCTCCCTTTCACGAAAAGTCCGCGCGCCCTCTCTCCGCCCCCGTTTTTCGTTCGCGGAGGAAAACGAGGAACACCAGGCCGTGCCCGTCATCCGATCCACCGACGAGCTCATGCTGCGCCGGCTCGGGACCGTCTACGTCGACCGGCCGTCGGCCGCCGCTTCGCCCGGCACCGAGGGGGTCCGCCCTCTGGAGGGAGAGCTCCTGGAGCGCGGCCACACCATGAGCCGGGAGCTGTACGCCGCCCTGGCCGTCCTCGCGCCGACCGACCTCGCCGAGGAGCGGTCGCGCCTGCTGGCGCTGGCCGACGGCCTCGCGGACGCCGACCGGGGGCACCGGCCGGCCTTCCGCCGCTTCCCCTTCTCCATCCCGCACGACACCGAGCGCTGGTACACCGACCGCGTCCTCGCCCTGCTGCGCCGGGACCCCGCCCGGCCGTGCGCGCTCTGCGCCGAGACCCGTCCGGTGCGTCCCCTCGCGCCGTGCGCCCATCTCGTCTGCGGCCCCTGCTGGGACGGCGCCGACCACACCGGCTGCCCCGTCTGCCGGCGCCCCGTCGACCCGGCCGGGCCCTTCCTCTCCCTCGCCACGGAGGACCCCCCGCCTACGGAGCACCCCGCGCCCTGCGGCGACGACCCGAGCGGGATCCCTCCCGGCCCGCTCCGGCTGCTGCGGCTCGGCACCGACCCCGCGGCCGACGCCGCCCGGGTGCTGGCCCGGCTGCTCGCCCGGCCGGCCCCGCTGTCCCCCGAGGACCGCGCCGACCTGCCGCCGCTGTTCGGGCTGGCACCGGCCGGGCCCGACTGGCTGCCCGCGCGGATCCCCGTACCGCAGACCCTCGCGCTGGTCCTGGCCCGCCTGCTCCCGGGCGCCGCCACCCCGGACGCCGTACGGCCGCTGCTCGCCGGGCGGTTGACCAGTGCCACCGACGTGCTGCGGGTCCTCGCCGCACTGTCCGGCGGGGATCCGGAGCTGCTCGCACCACCGCCGTCCGGGTTCCGCTCCCCCGCCCGGCCGCTGCGCCGCGCACTGCTCGGCGTACTCGACGCGCTGCCCGCCGCCCTCCTCGTCGAAGACCTGCTGCGCCATCCGACGGCCTGGAAGCGGGCCGCCGAGACGCTGCACCCCTTCGAGGGGCACGCCCGCCATCCCCGGGCCGCCCTGGCCTTCGCCGTGCTGCGGGGCACCGTCCTGTCCGGCGCCCTGGGCGCGGCCCTGCGGGAGACCGCCGCCGCACACCCGGACGCCGTCCGCGTGGCGGGCAACCGGGTCCGGCCCGCGACCCGGGCCGGGCGGCTGGAGCAGGCCCTGGCCGGGGCAGACCCCGGGGCCGGCGCCGCGGCGGCCGCCGAGCGCCCCGAGCAACTCGTCCTGCGCCTCGACCACCTGCTGCGGCTGCACACCGGCGACCGCCTGGTCCCGGAGCTGGCCCGGGAGCTGGCCCTCGGGCTCCCCGCCGTCGGCGCGGGCCCGCTGCTGGCCGCCCTCGGGGCCCTGCGCGGGCGCACCGCGGACCGGACCGGCTCGCGGCGCGTGTTCTTCCCCAAGGGCCCGGCCGGCCACACCCGGTCCGTGACCGAGGACCGCCCGCCGCTTCCCGGCCCGCTCGTCGCGGAGGCCACGGCCCTGCTGGAGGCGGAGGTGCTGCGCCGGTTCGCCCGGGCGGAGGGCGACCCGTACGAGCTGGCCGTCCTGGACTCCGGGCTGGCGGAACTGCCCGTGCCCTCCGGGGAGCGGCCCCGCGCGGGGTCTGCGGGCGTGGCCCCCCGGGGCAGCGTCCTGGCGCTGCCCGAGGGCGGGGTGCTGCGGCTGTTCCTGCACTGGGCAGGGGCCCGGGACCAGTCGGCACACCTGGACCTGGCGGTGGCCCTCTTCGACGCCGACTGGAAGTTCACCGGCCTGTGCGACCGCGGCCGGCCGGTGTACGGGAGCCCCGGGGCCGGCGCCGTGCACTCGGGCGGCGTGCACCCGGGCGGCGTCGGCCGGGCTCCGGTACCGGCCGGGCACCCGGAGGGGGACACGGAGTACGTCGACCTGGACCTGGCCGGGCTCGTCGGACGCGGGGAGGCGTACGCGGTCCCGCTGGTGTCCGGCTACAGCGCCGTGCCGTTCGAGGAGCTGGCGCAGGCCTTCACCGGGTTCGCGGCCCGGCCCGCGGAGGGCCGGCCCGCGTTCCCGGACGGTCCGCGCACGGCCGGCCGGCGCCTCGACCTGACCGGCCCCGCGACGCGGGCCCGGGTGCCGCTCGTCGTGGACCTGGCCGCCCGGCGGGCGTTGTGGGCGGACCTGCGCCTGCCGCCGTCGGACGCCTTCGAGAGCGTCACCCCGCGCGGCGACCGGGTCGCGGCCGCGGCCTCGGACGTGTGGGCCCACTTCACCTCCGGTGCCCGCACCACCCTGTGGGACCTCGGCGTGTGGCGGGCCGCGGCCCGCACCCGGGAAGTGGCGGTGATCCGGCGGGCAACCGGGAGTTCGGTGTCCGGCGAGGTGTGGCTCTACCGGGCCGCGGCCGGTGAGGAGCCGGCCGCCTTCGCCGCGCGGATCGCCGCCCTGGAGCCCCCCGAGGAACTCCGGCCCAGCCCGGACGTGGACGCGGAGGCCGCCGAACTGGCAGCCGGGAAGCGCGCGTTCCTCGCGCTGACCTGCGCGAGCGTGGCCCCCGAAGGCGGTTCGGGGACGGCCTACCGGCTCTTCCCCGGCCCCGCCGAAGTACCCGGGTCCTTCGCCCGGGTGACGGCGGGGGAACTCGTGGCGGAGCTGGGCTGAAAGTCCGTCGGGCTTCGAGTGTCGGCGCGGGCCGATATCCTCTGTGACCATGCTCGCCGACCGTACGACCGCAGAGACGATGTGGCCGACCGCGTACCCACAGGGGTACGCGGTCGTCGACGTGGAGACCACCGGGCTCGCTCGCGACGACCGGATAATCTCCGCAGCCGTCTACCGGCTCGACGCTCAGGGCAACGTCGAGGACCACTGGTACACGCTGGTCAACCCGCTCCGGGACCCCGGACCCGTGTGGATCCACGGCCTGACCAGCGACATGCTCCAGGACGCGCCGCTCTTCAAGGACATCGCCGAGGAGTTCGCGGGCCGGCTCGCCGACCGGGTCCTGGTCGCGCACAACGCCATCTTCGACTGGCAGATGATCGCCCGCGAGTACGCGCGGGCCGAGGCCACCGCTCCGGTGCGCCAGCGGCTGTGCACCATCGCCCTGTCGAAGGAACTGAACCTCCCGCTGCCCAACCACAAGCTGGAGTCGCTCGCCGCGCACTTCGGCGTGGTCCAGCAGCGCGCCCACCACGCGCTCGACGACGCCCGGGTCCTCGCGGAGGCGTTCCGTCCGTCCCTGCACGCGGCCGCGCGGGACAACGTACGGCTGCCCCTGCTGGAATGCCGGCCGCTGACGGAGTGGTCGGACACCCCCGCCACCCCGCGCGTCGGGTACCAGGCCTCGTACGGGGCGGGCTCCTCCAGTTGGCGGGCCTCGCGCAAGCGGCCGCCGTGCCCGTACCCGAATCCGGGGCGGTGGGCGGACGGCACCCCGCTCAAGCAGGGCATGCGGATCGCGTTCTCCGGGGACACCTCGGTGGACCGGGAGCTGCTGGAGGACCGCGCCGTGGAGGCGGGCCTGCACATCGCGACGAGCCTGTCGCGGCTCACGAGCCTGCTCGTGACGAACGACCCGGACTCCTCGACCTCCAAGACGGTGAAGGCGAAGTCCTTCGGCACCCCCGTCGTCGACGAGGCGGCCTTCACCCAGCTGCTGCGGGACGTGGCTCCGGCAGGGGACTGACCCCGGGGAAGTCGGGGCCGCCGTTGGGCCGGCCGGGTGCACGCTCGGCGACTCACCCCCGTGGATCTTGTTCCGGCGGTCCGCCCTGCGCAGCATGCCGCGCATGGCACGTTGCGAAGTCTGCGGGAACGATTACGGCATGTCCTTCGAAGTCCACGCACAGGGTGCTGTGCACGTCTTCGACTGCTTCTCCTGCGCCATTCACCGCATGGCGCCCATCTGCGAGCACTGCCGGGTCCAGATCATCGGGCAGGGCGTCGAGGTCGAGGGGCAGTGGTTCTGCGGAGGGCACTGCGCCCGCGCGGAGGGGAAGGTGGGCATCACCGACCGCGTCTGACCCCCGGCCCGTCCTCCCCTCCCACCCTTCGCCTCCCCCCTCCCTCCCCTCCGCCACGACCCCGGACGGCCACCCGGCCGCCGGGGTCCTCGCCGCTGGGGGTACCGTCGTGGGCGTGTACCGCTTTGTACTGACCCGGCAGTGGGTGTGCCTCACCCTCATCGGCCTCGTCCTGATCCCCGCGATGATCAAGCTGGGGTTCTGGCAGTTCCACCGCCATGAGCACCGCGTCGCGCAGAACGAGCTGATCGACGCGAACCTGCGGGCGAAGCCGGTCCCCGTGACCGAGGTCACCTCTCCCGGCCACGTGGTCCCGCGCGCCGACTACTGGCGCGCCGTGACCGCCACCGGCACGTACGACTCCGCGCACGAGGTCGTCGTCCGCATGCGCACCTCCAACGACGACAAGGTCGGCTTCCACGTCCTCACCCCGCTGGTACTGGCCGACGGCCGGGCGGTGCTCGTCAACCGGGGCTGGATCGCGGGCGGCGACGACCCGCGCGCCTACCCGCCGGTGCCGGCCGCGCCCTCCGGCGAGGTCACGGTCACCGGGCGGCTGAAGGCCGACGAGACCAGCGGGGGCAGCGGCATCAAGGACCGCAAGGGGCTGCCGGACCGTCAGGTGATGCTGATCAACAGCGCCCGGCAGGCGCAGTACCTGGGCAAGCCCGTCCTCGGCGGCTACCTGGAACTCACGGCCCCGGTCCCGGCCGACGGCGAGCCCGAGGTGATCGCCGAGCCCGACCACGACTCGATCGGGGCGCACATGGCGTACGCCGTGCAGTGGTGGCTGTTCACCTCGGCGGTGCCGGTGGGCTGGATCGTGCTCGTACGGCGCGAGAAGCGCGACCGCGAGGCGGCCGCCGCCGGGACCGCCGCCGCCGGGACCGCGGCTGCCGGGACCGAGCGGGAGCCTGCGGCGACCGCGTAGCGTGTCGGGCATGGATCTTGGACTGAAGGACCGTGTCTACATCGTCACCGGCGCCACCAGGGGCCTCGGCTACGCTTCCGCCCGCGAACTGACCGCCGACGGCGCCAAGGTGGTGCTGACCGGCCGGGACGCGGGGCGCGCCGAGGCCGCGGCCAAGGCGCTGGGACCGAACGCGGTCGGCGTGGCCGCCGACAACTCCGACCCCGGGGCCGCCTCCCGGCTCGTCGCCGCGGCCCGGGACCACTTCGGCCGCCTCGACGGCATCCTCATCAGCGTCGGCGGCCCGGCGCCCGGCTCGGCGGCGGACAACACCGACGAACAGTGGACCGCGGCCTTCGAGTCGGTCTTCCTCGGCGCGGTCCGCCTCGCGCGGGCGGCCGCCGCCGAGCTCTCCGACGGCGGGGTCATCGGCTTCGTCCTGTCGGGCTCGGTGTACGAGCCGATCCCGGGACTCACCATCTCCAACGGCCTGCGCCCCGGCCTGGCCGGGTTCGCGAAGTCCCTGTCCGTGGAGCTGGGTCCGCGCGGCATCCGGGTGGTCGGCCTGCTGCCCGGCCGCATCGACACCGACCGGGTCCGCGAGCTCGACACCCTGTCCGGGGACGCGGACCTCGCCCGTTCGGGCAGCGAGTCGCGGATCCCGCTGCGGCGTTACGGCACCCCGGAGGAGTTCGGCCGCTCGGCGGCGTTCCTGCTGTCCCCGGCGGCTTCCTACCTGACCGGCGTCATGCTGCCGGTGGACGGCGGCTCCCGGCACGGCTTCTGAGCCGTCCCCACCCGGGGCCAGTGCGGAACCTCCCCGCCCTCACGTCACCCGCCGCGCCCGGCGGGGGGTGACGTGGAGGCGGGCCTCCGCCGGGAGGGCCGCGAGCGCCGCCGAGGTGCGGGCCCGGCCCAGCACCGGTCCGGCGAGGGCCGCCAGCACGTCGGCCGGCACCGCGTGCGGCTCCAGCTCCAGGGCGACCCGCAGGGCCGGGGCCCCGCGCCGCCCCCGCAAGGTGACCCGGCACCGGGCCACACCCGCCACCGCCTCCTGGACGTCGGCCGCGACGGCCTCCTCCAGCGCCCGCCCGCGTAGCACCGCGAACGCCCCGTCCGCGGTGTCCACGAGCACCTCCGCGAGCCGGGCCCGGCGCAGTTGGGACAGCAGCCACCACAGCGCCAGCAGGACGCACGCCCCGAGCGCGGCGAGCACCACCCACCAGGGCGCCGGCCAGTCCCGCCCGTGCGGCGCCAGCAGGGGTTCGTGCCGGCCCTCGAACGGTCCGGACGCGGTCAGCACCGAGGCCCCCGCCGCCAGCAGGACCAGCCCGAGCAGCGCGAGCAGGACCCGGTTCACCGTACCGAGGCTCACCGGCGGGTCACCCGCACCCGCGGCCGCACCTCGCGGGCCAGGCCCAGCTCGTCGATGCCGACGGCCAGCACCGCGTCCAGATCGGCCCGTACGTCGTCCAGTTCGCGGAAGTGGGACACCGCCCGGACCCCGATGCGGGCCCGGCCCACGCTGACCCGCACCGACCGCACCCCGGACACCTCCATGACCCGGTCGCGCAGCACCTGCGCGGCGGCCTTGCGTTCCAGTCCGCCCCGGACGTCCGGATGCCCCGAGCTCATCGGGAGGATCCCGCGCAGCCCCGGGGTCAGGGCGTACAGCAGCAGCGCGGCACCGGCCGCGGCCACGGCCGCGCCGCCGATCAGCACGCCGGGGTCGGCCGGGGTGTGCCGCTCCAGCGCGCGGGAGAGCTCGTCGCGCCAGCGCATGCCCTGGCGATGGGCGCGTACCGCCGCCAGGTCGTACAGGAACAGCCCCGCCACGCCGAGGACGGCGAACGCCCCCACCGCGGCCGGGAGCCGCCGGGGCGACCGGAAGCGGGCGCTCACCGCACCCGCCGGTCCCGCCCGGCGGCGGGCCGCGCGGGCCGCAGGTGCTCGATGTCGACGTCCACCTCGGGTACGGCCATCTCCGCGTACTCCTCGACGCGCTGGGCGACCCGGCGGCGTACGGCCGCGCACTGGGCGGCGAGGTCGGAGGGGTAGGGAAGCTCCAGGACCACCCGTACGCGGGCGATGTCGTGGTGCACGGTGACGGTGGCGTGCGGCGGGGCCGCGTCCGGGGCGGGCCGGGACAGCGCCTCCCGGGCGGCCTGGGCGGCGATCTTCGCCACGACCCGGTCGGCGATCCGGGTGGCTCCCCGCTCGGCGGCGGGCACGCGGGGCGGGGTGGGCCGGGGGGTGCTCATCGGTCCCGGTCCCGGTCGCGGCGGCCACCGTCCCGGTCGCCGGGGCGGCCCCGGGGGCGGAAGAAGTCCCCCGGTTCCAGGTCCCCGTCGAGGAACCGTCCCACGACGAAGCCGATGGCGCCGAGCGCGGCCACCAGCAGGAAGGCCCCGAAGCCGCCGAAGTACCCGGCGAACCCCAGTGCCATGCCGGCCACCAGGCCGACGACCGCCATGCTCATGCGGGCTCCTCTACTGCAGTCGGGACTCCGGCTCCTCGTCGTCCTCGTCCGGCAGCTTGACGTCGCCGACCGCGATGTTGACCTCGACGACCTCGAGGCCGGTCATCCGCTCCACCGCCGAGACGACGTTCTCACGGACGGCCCGGGCGACGTCCCGGATCGACACGCCGTAATCCACGACGATCTCGAGGTCGAGGGCCGTCTGCACCTCGCCGACCTCCGCCTTGACGCCCCGGCTGACGGTGGACTTGGCCCCGCCGGGGACGCGGTCGCGGACGGCGCCGAAGGTACGGGAGAGGCCGCTGCCGCTGCCCATGGCGTGGACGCCGACCACCTCGCGGGCGGCCAGGCCGGCGATCTTCTCGACCACGCCATCGGCGACGGTCGTCCTTCCGCGGTCTGCGGGGGGCTTGGCGGTGCTCCCGCCGCCCGGGGCGGATTCGGTCATGGCGGATCCCTTCGCACGGTGGGGCTCCCGACCACGGTAAGCCGGGACCGGCCTCGCCGCCCGTCCCGACGCGGCTGCGGGCACTCTGCCCTGCGGCCCAGAACCCGCTCCTCAAACGCGGGCGGGGCTGGGTACACCTGGCCTCCGGCGTGCACGTGCAGGCTGACGCCAGGCAGAATCCAGCCCCTCCGCCGTCCGAGGAGCGGGGGTCCGGGGGCTGGTCCCCGGGAACGGCTCCGCGGTTAGTCCGACAGCCCTGCCAGGTCCCGAAGACGGCGGGCCTGGGCGGCTCGCTCGGCGGCGCGCTGGTCGTCGTACGCCCGGGTCGTCGCACCCCGCAGCAGCGCCTTCGTCTCGATCACCGCGTCCCGCGGCGGAGCCAGCAGCGCCGTGGTGAGGTCCTGGACGGCCGCGTCGAGTTCGCCCGCCGGCACGACCAGGTTCGCGAGGCCGATCCGCTCCGCCTCCTCCGCGTGGACGAAGCGTCCCGTCGCGCAGATTTCGAGCGCGCGGGCATAGCCGACCGTCGAGGTCAGCGGCTGGGTGCCGCCGAGGTCGGGCACCAGGCCCAGCCCGGTCTCGCGCATGGCGAACTGCACGTCGTCCGCGACGACGCGCAGATCGCACGCGAGGGCAAGCTGGAAACCGGCACCGATCGCGTGCCCCTGAACGGCGGCGACGGAGATGATGTCGTTGCGCCGCCACCAGGTGAACGCCTCCTGGTACTCGGCGATGGTGGAGTCGAGCAGTTCCTCCGAACCGCGCGCCAGGTCAAGGAAGGACGGCTCGCCCTCGAAGCCTTCGGGGGTGAACGCCTGCCGGTCGAGCCCTGCGGAGAAGGACTGCCCTTCGCCGCGCAGCACGACGACCCGGACGGTGCCCGGCAATGACCTTCCAGCCTCCGTCAACGCCCGCCAGAGCGCGGGGGATTGAGCGTTTCGCTTGGCCGGATTGGTCAGTGTCACCGTGGCGACCGTGTCGTCGACGGTGAGCCGTACGCCGTCCTTGTCGAGCAGAGCCATCTGTGTGCCTCCGGTGGTTGTGCCGTCGTTCGGCCGCGATCTCGGCCTAAGTGACTGCACAGTAACCACCCAGTCGGCCCTGGAGCCGACCGGGGGTCACCGAAGGACGGTGGAACTGGAACCGTGAAGCTGAATACGGTAAACCGTTGGAACCAAGGGGAACCAAATGGTCAGGCCGTAGCCGCCTTCTTGCCGCGCGTCGCGCCACCGCGACCACGCAGCGTGACTCCGGACTCACTGAGCATCCGATGGACGAATCCGTAGGACCGGCCGGTCGATTCGGCCAGCGCCCGGATACTCGCACCGGAGTCGTACTGCTTCTTCAGGTCTGCCGCGAGCTTGTCACGCGCGGCGCCGGTTACCCGGCTGCCCTTCTTCAGAGTTTCGGCCACCCGTGCCTCCTCTATGGGAAGTGCGCTCTGGACTTCTCATGATCACCCCTCCCCGGCTTCCTGGCCACCCATTCAGCAAGGTCGGTACGGCGGCATTTCTTCAGCCGTGGACGGCCGAGCAGAACGGAATCTCCTCTTCCGCTGCATGACCTCCGTCACATTTCCGTTCCCTTGGCATGAATCACCAGGTCAGGGGCCGGAGCGGGAAAACGGAAGGCCCCGGCCGCACCTCGTGGGAGATGCGGCCGGGGCCTTCGTCGAGCACGGAACGGTATGAGACCGTCTCACTCAGATGATGGATCACGTCTGAGCCGAATGATCCAGAACCAACTGGATCACGGAAGCGGAAGCGAAAGCGGAAGCGGCTCAGGCGAGGGCGACGAGGTCCCGGTAGTCCGGACCCCACAGGTCCTCGACGCCGTCCGGGAGCAGGATGATCCGCTCCGGCTCCAGCGCCTCGACCGCGCCCTCGTCGTGCGTGACGAGGATGACGGCGCCCTTGTACGTGCGCAGGGCGCCCAGGATCTCCTCGCGGCTGGCGGGGTCGAGGTTGTTGGTGGGCTCGTCGAGCAGCAGCACGTTGGCCGAGGAGACGACCAGCGTCGCCAGGGCGAGGCGGGTCTTCTCACCGCCGGACAGGACTCCCGCGGGCTTGTCCACGTCGTCGCCGGAGAAGAGGAACGAGCCGAGCGTCTTGCGGACGGAGACCAGGTCCAGGTCCGGCGCCGAGGAGCGCATGTTCTCCAGGACCGAGCGCTCCGGGTCCAGGGTCTCGTGCTCCTGGGCGTAGTAGCCGAGCTTGAGGCCGTGACCGGGGATGACCGTGCCGGTGTCGGGCTTCTCGGTGCCCGACAGCAGGCGCAGCAGCGTGGTCTTGCCGGCGCCGTTGAGGCCGAGGATGACCACGCGGGAGCCCTTGTCGATGGCCAGGTCCACGTCGGTGAAGATCTCCAGCGAGCCGTACGACTTCGACAGGCCCTCGGCGGTCAGCGGGGTCTTGCCGCAGGGCGCCGGGTCCGGGAAGCGCAGCTTGGCGACCTTGTCGGAGACGCGGACGGCGTCGAGGCCCGCCAGCAGGCGGTCGGCGCGCTTGGCCATGTTCTGGGCGGCGACGGTCTTGGTGGCCTTGGCGCGCATCTTGTCGGCCTGCGAGTTCAGCGCCGCGGCCTTCTTCTCGGCGTTCTGGCGCTCGCGCTTGCGGCGCTTCTCGTCGGCCTCGCGCTGCTGCTGGTAGAGCTTCCAGCCCATGTTGTAGACGTCGATCTGGGAGCGGTTGGCGTCCAGGTAGAAGACCTTGTTGACGACCGTCTCGACCAGGTCCACGTCGTGGGAGATGACGATGAAGCCGCCGCGGTAGGTCTTCAGGTAGTCGCGCAGCCACACGATCGAGTCGGCGTCGAGGTGGTTGGTCGGCTCGTCGAGGAGGAGGGTGTCGGCGTCCGAGAAGAGGATCCGGGCGAGCTCGACGCGGCGGCGCTGGCCGCCGGAGAGGGTGTGCAGCGGCTGGCCGAGCACCCGGTCGGGCAGGCCGAGGGCCGCGGAGATGGTCGCGGCCTCGGACTCGGCGGCGTACCCGCCCTTGGTGAGGAACTCCGTCTCCTGGCGCTCGTACTGGCGCATCGCCTTCTCGCGGGTGGCGCCGGAGCCGGAGGAGATGCGCTCCTCGTTCATGCGCATCTTCTTGAGCAGGACGTCCAGTCCGCGGGCGGACAGGATCCGGTCGCTGGCCAGCACGTCGAGGTCGCCGGTGCGCGGGTCCTGCGGGAGGTAGCCGACCTCGCCCGAGCGGGCGATGCTGCCGCCGGCCGGGGTGCCCTCGCCGGCGAGGCACTTGGTGAGGGTCGTCTTGCCGGCTCCGTTGCGGCCCACGAGGCCGATGCGGTCGCCCTTGGCGACACGGAAGGATGCGTTCTCGATGAGGATGCGGGCGCCGGCGCGCAGCTCGATGCCGGTGGCGGTGATCACGGAAATACTCCAGGGCGGGTCGGGACGGCGGAAGGGGGGCAGGACGCGATGCTTCGACGCCGCTAATCCGCGAGGAGATTTGCCATGGGAGTCATTCTACCGGGGGTGCGCAACTACTTTCGGGCCCGCCCGCCCCTGCCGGGACCCGCTCCGCCCCCGCCCCCGCCTCCCCCGTTCGGCCCAGGGAACACGCCTCCCGGCTGGGGGGCGTATGAGGATGAACGGGTTGATACTCACCGCAGGGGTGTACTCGTACCCCCCTTGGCAGGAATGGAGGGCGGTGCGGGATGCAGTTCGACGACAACGCCAATCTGGACACTTCCGAGGTCAAGGACGTACGCGGCAGCCGCATCCCCGGCGGAAAGGCCACGGTCGGCGGCGGCATCATCGGTTTCATCGCACTGATCATGGGCCTGCTGTTCGGGGTGGGCCCGGAGCAGCTCGGCCTGTCCGACGGAAGCCAGGAGCCCGCGTCGACCGCCTCCTCCGCCGCCCAGGTGCAGCAGAGCTGCAAGACCGGTCAGGACGCGAACACCAAGGAGGACTGCCGGCTGGTGGCGGTGATCAACAGCACCCAGGACTTCTGGAGGCAGGAGTTCGCCAGGCGCAAGGCCCAGTACAGCCCGGCCCAGACGGTGTTCTTCACCGGCAAGGTGGGCACCGCCTGTGGGGCGGCCACGTCGGCGGTCGGCCCGTTCTACTGCCCCGGTGACCGGCAGGTCTATCTGGACCTGGGCTTCTTCAACGAGCTCCGCACCAAGTTCGGCGCGAGCGGCGGCCCCTTCGCCCAGGCGTACGTGGTGGCCCACGAGTACGGCCACCACATCCAGAACCTGACCGGCACCCTGCAGAAGGCCCAGGACGGCCGGCAGGGCGCGAACAGCAACGCGGTGCGGGTCGAGCTGCAGGCCGACTGCTACGCCGGGGTCTGGGCCCACAACGCGACGAAGACCCCCGACGAGTCCACGGGCAAGCCCCTGATCACCAGTCTCACCGACCAGGACATCAGGGACGGCCTGGACGCGGCGGCCGCGGTCGGCGACGACCGGATCCAGGAGAAGTTCCAGGGCCGGGTGTCCCCGGAGTCCTGGACGCACGGCTCGGCCGAGCAGCGCCAGCAGTGGTTCTACCAGGGCTACCGGACGGGCGACATGGCCCAGTGCAACACCTTCCGCTGACTTCCCGCGGCGCCTGCCATGCTGTGACGTGGCTCACCGTCCGCCCGCGGTACGAGAGGGAGTGATCGCCATGGCAGGCGTTCCGTCCATCTGTCCGACCTTGCTGTACACCGACGCCAAGGCCGCCATCCAACTGCTCACGGAGGCTTTCGGCTTCACGCGGGTCGCGGTGTACGAGGGTGAGGACGGCTCGGTGGCGCACGCCGAGCTGTCCTACGGGAACGGCGTGGTGATGCTCGGCAGCAAGGGCACCGGCAGCGCCTTCGACAAGGTGATGGAGACGGCCGGCCCGGTCGGGGTCTACGTGTGCGTCGACGACGTGGACGCCCACCACCGCCGGGCCGCCGAGCACGGCGCGGAGATCCTGATGGAGCCGACCGACCAGGACTACGGCTCGCGGGACTACATGGCCCGCGACGCCGAGGGCAACGTGTGGAGCTTCGGGACGTACGCGCCGCAGGTCTGAGCCCGCGGCGCGCACCGACTCCCGTACGGGGCGCTACGCGCCGCCGGTGTGCACCTGGAAGGCGGCCCTGCGCACCGCCTTGGCCAGGGCCGGATCGGGATGGGCGGCGGCCAGCGCGACCAGCACCTGCACCGTGCGGGGATGCCCGACCGCGCGGACCTCGTCCAGCAGCCGCGGAACCGTGGTCCGCACGGCCGAGTCCAGGTGGCGGGCCAGCAGCTCGGCCTCGCCGTGGTCGGCGATGGCGGCCGCCGTGTCCACCCAGAGCCAGGTCTGCTCCTCGGCGGTGAGCACGCCCTGCGCCTCGTCGGGGTCGACGCCGTCGTGCTCGGCGAGCCAGAGCAGGGCGTAGGGGCGCAGCGCGGCCTCCCGGGACGCCTTGCGCACCTCCGGCTCGGCGGGGGCTCCGACCACGCGCAGGGCCTCGAAGGCCAGCCCGCGCAGCAGGGCGTCCTCGCCGCGGGCCGCGTGCAGCAGTTCGGAGACGGCGTGGCCGACGGGCCGGGCGGCGAGCCAGGCCTGGTACTCGGCGCGGGCCGGGCCGGGGGTGAGCCGCGCGCAGCCGTGGAGCATGGCGGCGGCGGACTGCTCGATGTTCCCGGCCGGGCTCTGCGCGGCCACGCAGATCTGCTCCAGCTTGACCCAGACGGCCCAGCTCCCGAGCGGTGTAAGGGCGGCCCGGGCGGGGCCGAGGGTGACGGCGTCCACGGCGGCGAGTCCGCCGAGCGCCCAGCGCAGCAGCCGGGCGAGCGGGACGGGCGGCGCGGCCGCCACGGCCGGCGCCGAGCCGTCGTGCGGCGCCCCGACGGGCTGGGGGGTCCCGACAGCCTGAGGGGTCCCGCCGGCCTGAGGGGTCCCGACAGCCTGAGGGGTCCCGCCGGTCTGAGCTGTCTCGTAGGGGACCTCGCACCGCTCGTCGCGCAGTTCGTCGACGCGCTGCCCGAGCAGGTCCAGCAGATCCGGGACGGTGACGGGACCGGCGGAGAGCTGGAGCAGGGAGAGCAGCTGGGGCATGGCCTCGACCACCTCGGCGACGGCCGCGGGGGCGATGTCGGCGGGGGCGGGGTGGACCAGCGACCAGGCGTCGAAGAGCGCGACCCAGCCGCGCAGGACGGCGGAGTCGTCCCGGTCCCAGGCGCGCAGGCGCCAGCCCGGGCGGGCGTGCCCGCCGTGCATCTCGATCAGACCGGCGAGCCGGGCGCGGTCCCAGCCGACCCGGATCTGGCCCGGCGTCAGGCTCAGCTGGCCGGCGGCGCGTTCGGCTTCGGCGGCGGGCAGGGCGCCCGCCAGGGCGGGCCCGGCGCTACCCGGGGCGCCGAGGTGGAGCTCGGCCCAGCGGGCGAGCCGTACCGCGTCGGTGAGGGAGGCGCGGGCCCGGTTCGCCAGGTCGGCCGTGGCGGGCGTGCCCGCCGGAGGCCGCGGGGCGGTCCGGGTGCGCCGGTCGGTCACCGCCTTGCGGGCCGTGGCCACGGACCGCGGGGCGACGAGTCGGAGTCTGGAGTCGCGAGCCAACTGCTCATCAGGCTTTCGGGACGTCACGTGAGCAGTCTCGCCCGTCACTGGCCGAAAGCCCAAACGGAACCAGCCATTGCCACAAGGCCCGTAGGGACAGAACGGGACAAGCCTTCCTCCCCACCCCCTCCGTCCCGCAGTCTTCGGACAACTCGTCCGACGGTCCGTCACGCGATGCGTCACATGAAAGGGGTCAGGAAGCGGCGCAGCGCCTCTTCGTACGCGGCCGGACCGGCGTTCCACATCGCCCCGTGGGCGGCGTCGGAAACGGAGTGCAGCGTGACGAGGTCGGGGCGGGCCGCGGCGAGCCGGCGGGAGGACTCCCAGGGGGCGAGCGTGTCGTCGGGGCCGTGGAAGATCAGTACGGGCACCTTCAGCGCGGCCGGATCCGACCCCGGAGCCCGCCGGTCGGCGCGCAGGCCCGCACGGCCCTCGGCGGCCTTGACCGCGAACGGGAGCAGCGGGGCCGGGGTGCGGCGCGCGGCGGCGAGGGCGCGCAGGGTGGCGTGCCAGTCCAGTACGGGCGAGTCGAGGACCAGCCCGCAGATCCGGTCGGCCAGGGCCGAGCGCTCGACGGCGTGCAGGGCCATGGTGGCGCCCGTCGACCAGCCGTGCAGGACCACGCGGCGGGCGCCGTAGCGCAGGGCGTAGCGGATGGCGGCGTCGAGATCGCGCCATTCGGACTCGCCGAGGTGGCCGAGGCCGTCCGGTGACTCCGGGGCGCCGAGGTCGCCCCGGTACCCGAGGTCCAGGACGGGCAGCTTGTTGCGGTGGAGGAAGGGCATGACCACCATCGGGTGCTCCCGGGTGGCGCCGAGCCCGTGGACGGTGATCACCCAGGTGTCGCGGGCCGCGGGGACGAACCAGGCGGGCAGCGCGCCCAGCTCCCCGGGGACGTCCACGTCGGCGTGCTCCAGCCCGAGGGCGGTGCCCGGGTCTCCCAGGTGGACCTGGGGGGTGAGGGTGACGCGGGTTCCGGGGTCGAGGCTGCCGTGGGTGACGGCGAGGAGCCGGCGCACCACGGTGTCGGGGCCGTGCGGGGCGTCGGGGAGGACGGGCCCGACCACGGCGTGCACGCCGGGCGCGGTGAGGCCGTAGGTGCCGGGGCGCAGCGAGGCGAGCGAGCGGGTCAGCTCGACCCGGCCGGCCGCGGTGGAGTGGACGCTGAGCCGGGGGCTGCCGGGGAGCGGACGGCCGGGCTCGGTCCGCAGGGCCGCGCCGGCGGCGTACCGGCCGGCGAGCGCGGCTGCGGTGACGGCGGCCGCGCCGGCGCCGAGCAGGGTCGTGGTGACGGCCGCTGCCGTCGCTGTAGCGGTACGCACCGCTCCAGTGTCGAGGCGGACGGGGCGGCGGGCCACCGGAGGGAAAGGTTCCGGTCGACGGCCCGGAGGGGTGGTGCGGAGGGTGATCTAGGTCTCTTCGGGGCCCCCGGCCTGCGGGAGGTCCTACCGGAAGTCCCGCCCCGAAGGGTGCGGCCATCCCCGCCGTGACGTGCATTAATCGATATATCAACCCCCTTCCCGGGACGAAGGTCCCGATCGGGCGCCGCGGCGATACACCGTACGAACCCTGTCAGTTCACCTTCCGTTCATCCAGGTTGCCTACGGTCCACGAACCACTGACGTCAAACAGAAGCCTGGGTAAATGGAGCACATAACGCTTCTCCTCGGGATCGTGATCATCACCGCTCTCGTGTTCGATTTCACGAACGGTTTTCACGACACGGCCAACGCGATGGCCACCACCATCTCGACCGGCGCCCTCAAGCCCAAGACCGCGGTGGCCATGTCCGCCGTGCTCAACCTCGTCGGCGCTTTCATGTCCGTGGAGGTCGCCAAGACGATCTCCAAGGGACTGGTCAACGAGGAAGGCATCCAGCCGGAGGTCATCTTCGCCGCCTTGGTCGGCGCGATCCTCTGGAACCTCGTCACCTGGCTGGTCGGACTGCCCTCCAGCTCCTCGCACGCCCTGATGGGCGGCCTGATCGGTGCGGCCGTGGCCTCCGCCGGCATGGGCGCGGTCAACGGCAGCGTCGTCGTCACCAAGGTGCTCATCCCCGCGATCGCCGCGCCCCTGGTCGCCGGCATCGCCGCGTACCTGGCCACGAAGGTCACGTACAAGGTCGGCAACGGCATGGGTGAGAAGACCTCGGCCAAGGGCTACCGCGCCGGCCAGATCGCCTCGGCCGGTCTCGTCTCCCTCGCGCACGGCACCAACGACGCGCAGAAGACGATGGGCATCATCACCCTGGCACTCGTCGCCGGCGGCGCACTCGCGCCCGGCTCGAACCCGCCGGTGTGGGTCATCGTCTCCGCCGGTCTGGCCATCGCGATGGGCACCTACCTGGGCGGCTGGCGCATCATCCGCACCATGGGCAAGGGCCTGACCGACCTGCAGCCGCAGCAGGGCTTCGCCGCCCAGACCTCGGCCGCGAGCGTCATCCTGGCCTCCTCCTCCCTCGGCTTCTCCCTCTCCACCACCCACGCGTGCTCCGGCGCCGTCATGGGTTCGGGTCTGGGACGCAAGGGCGGCGTGGTCCGCTGGTCCACCGCCTCCCGCATGTTCATCGCCTGGGGCCTGACCCTCCCGGCCGCGGCCCTCGTCGCCGCCGGTGCCGAGCTGGTCATGCGCACCGGGGACATCGGCATCGCCGGCGTCACGGTCTTCCTGGTCGGTTCCTGCGTCGCCATCTGGCTGATCTCCCGCCGCCAGGTCGTCGACCACACCAACGTCAACGAGGTCGCGCCGGCCGACGCCGAGGGGCCGGGTGTCGTCACCACGGCCATGGCGGCCGTCAGCGTCCCGGCCACGGCCGCCGCCGTCGGCAGCACCGCCGCGGTGACGGACGAGGAGCTCAAGGCCACCATCCCGGCGGCGACGGCGACCCCCGCGGCCCCGGCCGCCGCGGTTTGACCGGCCCGACCCCGAGAACGACAGAGGATTCAGCGGTATGAAGATCGACTGGGAAGCACTCGGCTCCGTCTTCGGGGTCAGCCTCTCCGCCACCGTCGTCCTGGTGACCCTGTTCACCCTGGGCCTGATGGGGCTCTCCAAGCACGAGGCCGCCACCGAACAGGGCGGCGCCGCCACCCTGGCCCGCAGTGGTGCGTACGTCTGCTTCGCGCTCTGCGCGGCGGCCGTGGCCTACGGGATCTACCTGATCGTCGCCTGAGGGCGGGACAGCGCGCACGAAGGCTCCCTCCGGGTCCGTCCCGGAGGGAGCTTTCGCATGCCCGGGCCCCTGGGGCGGGCCCGGCCCCGCCCCCTCCCCCGTCACCCCGCCGCAGGTCAACGGCGAGTTGACGGGCCTTCGCGCTGCGTGGTGGACTGCCCGAGCCAATACGGCGGCATGGAGAGGAAGTCCGGTGCGAATCCGGCGCGGTCCCGCCACTGTCACCGGCGCACGCGGACCTCGGGCCGTGTGCGGCCGGGAGCCAGGAACTCTCGCCGCCGGACACGTCGAACCAGGGCGCGGACCCTGAGTGAGGACATACCTGCCACCATGCGTGCCGATCGCGTCTTCGCGTACGGCGTCACGGCGGGCCTGATCGGCGACCGGATCCTCGGGGATCCGCGCCGAGGGCACCCCGTGGCCGCCTTCGGACGAGCCGCCGCCGCAGTCGAACGCGCCCTGTGGCGCGACGACCGCGCGCGGGGCGTCCTGCACACCCTGCTCTGCGCCGGAGGCGCCACCGCCGTCGGCGCGCTGGGCGCCCGCGCCGTGCGCTCCCGGCCCGCGGCCGCCCGCATCGCCCTCACCGCCGCCGCCACCTGGGCCGTCGTGGGCGGCACTTCGCTGGGCCGGGAGGCCCGTGCCATCGGCGGCGCGCTCGCCGCCGGGGACTCCGAAGTGGCCCGCGAGCGGCTGCCCCACCTGTGCGGGCGCGACCCGCAGGCGCTGGACGAGCAGCAGATGGCCCGCGCGGTCGTCGAATCGGTCGCCGAGAACACCTCCGACGCGGTGGTCGGGGCCCTGGTGTGGGGCGCCGTCGCCGGCGTCCCCGGGCTGCTGGCCTTCCGTGCCGTGAACACCCTGGACGCGATGGTCGGCCACAAGTCCCCCCGCCACCTGCGCTACGGCTGGGCCTCGGCCCGGCTCGACGACGTGGCCGGCTGGCCGGGCGCCCGGCTGACGGCCCTGGCCGCCGTACTGGCCGGGCCCGACCGGCGGGGAGCCGTACGGGCCTGGCGCGCGGACGCCGCCGGGCACCCGAGCCCCAACGCGGGGCCCGTGGAGGCCTCCTTCGCCGGGGCGCTGGGCGTACGGCTGGGCGGGACCCTGGCGTACGCGGGCCGGGTCGAACACCGGGCCGTGCTCAACGGAGCGGCCGGCCGGCCCGTGGAGGTCGCCGACATCGAACGCGCGGTGCGGCTGTCGCGCCAGGTGACGTGGCTGGCCCTGGGGGCCTGCGTGGCCGCCCGGACGCTGCTCGCCCGTACGACCAGGAAGGGGCGGCGCGCATGAGCGGCGGCGCGAAGCGCGGCGGGGGACTCCTCGTCGCCGGTACGACGTCGGACGCGGGCAAGAGCGTGGTCACGGCGGGCATCTGCCGGTGGCTGGCCCGACGGGGTGTGAAGGTGGCCCCGTTCAAGGCGCAGAACATGTCGCTGAACTCCTTCGTGACGAGGGAGGGCGCCGAGATCGGCCGCGCCCAGGCCATGCAGGCCCAGGCGGCCCGCGTGGAGCCGACCGCGCTGATGAACCCGGTGCTGCTCAAGCCCGGCAGCGACCGGAGCAGCCAGGTGGTGCTGCTGGGCAAGCCGGTGGGCGAGATGAGCGCGCGCGGCTACCACGGGGGCAGGCAGGAACAGTTGCTCGGCATCGTCACGGACTGTCTGGAGCAGTTGCGGGGCACGTATGACGCCGTGATCTGCGAGGGGGCGGGCAGCCCGGCCGAGATCAACCTGCGCCGGACCGACATCGTGAACATGGGCATCGCGCGGGCCGCGCGGTTCCCGGTGGTCGTCGTCGGCGACATCGACCGGGGCGGCGTCTTCGCGTCCTTCTTCGGTACGACGGCGCTGCTCTCGCCGGAGGACCAGTCGCTGATCGCGGGCTACCTGGTCAACAAGTTCCGCGGCGACGTCACCCTGCTGGAACCGGGCATGGAGATGCTGCGGGGCCTGACCGGGCGTGCCACGTACGGGGTGCTCCCCTTCCAGCACGGGCTGGGCATCGACGAGGAGGACGGCCTGCGGGTCTCCCTGCGGGGCGCGGTACGGGAATCCGTGGTCGCCCCGCCCGTGGGCGAGGACGTGCTGCGGGTCGCCGTCTGCGCGGTGCCGCTGATGTCCAACTTCACGGACGTCGACGCGCTGGCGGCGGAGCCGGGCGTGGTGGTGCGGTTCGTGGACCGGGCCGATGAACTGGCCGACGCGGACCTGGTCGTCGTCCCCGGCACCCGTGGCACGGTCAAGGCCCTGGCCTGGCTGCGCGAGCGGGGGCTCGCGGACGCGCTGGCCCGGCGGGCCGCCGAGGGCCGGCCGGTCCTGGGCATCTGCGGCGGGTTCCAGGTGCTGGGCGAACACATCGAGGACGAGGTCGAGTCGAAGGCCGGCTCCGTGTCCGGACTCGGGCTCCTTCCCGTGCGGGTCCGCTTCGAGCGGGAGAAGACCCTGGCCCGGCCGGTGGGTTCGGCGCTGGGCGAGCCGGTGGAGGGCTACGAGATCCATCACGGCGTGGCCGAAGTCCTCGGCGGGACCCCCTTCCTGGACGGATGCCGGGTCGGGCCGGTCTGGGGCACGCACTGGCACGGCTCACTGGAGTCGGACGGCTTCCGCCGGGCCTTCCTCCGCGAGGTCGCCTCGGCCGCGGGCCGCCGTTTCGTCCCGGCCCCGGACACGTCGTTCGCCTCCCTGCGGGAGGAGCAGCTCGACCTGCTCGGCGACCTGATCGAGGAACACGCGGACACGGATGCGCTGATGCGGCTCATCGAGGGCGGCGCCCCGGCGGGCCTGCCCTTCCTCCCGCCGGGCGCGCCATGAGCCGCGCAGCCCTGCGGGGGCCCTCCCGCGCGGCGGCGCACCCGCAGCCCGGCCCCGCCGTCCACGCCCGCCCGCGCACGCGTACCCGTACCCACATACAAGAAGGGGCCACCGCATGAGCACGCCCTACCCGTTCACCGCACTGGTCGGCCAGACCGACCTGCGCCTCGCGCTGCTGCTCAACGCCGTGAGCCCCGCGGTCGGCGGTGTTCTCGTGCGCGGCGAGAAGGGGACCGCCAAGTCCACCGCCGTCCGCGCCCTGTCCACCCTGCTGCCGCAGGTGGACGTGGTGCCCGGCTGCCGGTTCAGCTGCGCGCCCACCGCCCCGGACCCCGTCTGCCCCGACGGCCCGCACGAGCCGGGACCGGCCGCCGCGCGGCCCGCCCGCATGGTGGAGCTGCCCGTCGGCGCCTCCGAGGACCGGCTCGTCGGCGCCCTCGACATCGAACGCGCCCTCTCCGAAGGCGTGAAGGCCTTCGAGCCCGGACTGCTGGCCGACGCGCACCGCGGGATCCTGTACGTCGACGAGGTCAACCTGCTCCACGACCACCTCATCGACCTGCTCCTCGACGCCGCCGCGATGGGCGCTTCCTACGTCGAGCGCGAGGGCGTCTCCGTACGTCACGCCGCCCGCTTCCTCCTCGTCGGCACGATGAACCCCGAGGAGGGCGAGCTCCGCCCGCAGCTGCTCGACCGGTTCGGGCTGACCGTCGAGGTCGCCGCCTCCCGGGAGCCCCTCCAGCGGGTCGAGGTGGTCCGTCGCCGGCTCGCCTACGAGGACGACCCCGCGGGCTTCGCGGGCCGCTGGTCCGGGGACGAGGAAGAGGTGCGCGCCATGGTGGTCGCCGCCCGGGCCCTGCTCCCGCAGGTGCGCCTCGGCGACACCTCGCTGCTGCAGATCGCCGCGACCTGCGCCGGTTTCGAGGTCGACGGCATGCGCGCCGACATCGTGATGGCCCGTACCGCGACCGCGCTCGCCGCGTGGGCCGGGCGGACCGAGGTGCGCAAGGAGGACGTGCGGCAGGCCGCCCTGCTGGCGCTCCCCCACCGCCGCCGCCGCAACCCCTTCGACGCGCCCGGTCTCGACGAGGAGAAGCTGGACCGGATCCTGGACGGGTTCCCCGACGACGAGCCGGAGCCCGAGCCCGACCACGAGCCCGAGCCGGAAGGGCCGGGCGAGGGCCCGGAGGACGGCGGCCCGGACGGTGGCGGCTCCGACGGCGGGGGCCCCGACGGCGGGGGCGGCGTACCCCCGCAGGGCTCCGGACCCGACGCGCCCGAAACCGAGCCCGCGCCCGACGCCCCGGCGGACCCCGCGCAGCGGCCCGAGACCCAGCCCTCCGCCCAGGAGAACGAGGCGGCGGCCGGTCCGGCCGAGCAGGCGGCCGTACGGGCCGCCGAGCCGTTCCGCACCAAGATGCTCAGCGTCCCGGGTCTCGGCGAGGGCGCCTCCGGCCGGCGTTCGCGCGCCCGCACCGCGCACGGCCGCACCACCGGCGCCCAGCGCCCCCGGGGCCAGTTGACCAAACTGCACCTGGCGGCGACCGTCCACGCCGCCGCCCCGCACCAGAAGGCGCGCGGGCGCACCGGGCGCGGGCTGATCGTCCGCAAGGACGATCTGCGGCAGGCGACCCGCGAGGGCCGTGAGGGCAACCTCGTCCTGTTCCTCGTCGACGCCTCGGGCTCCATGGCCGCCAGGCAGCGCATGAGCGCGGTCAAGGGAGCGGTGCTGTCCCTCCTGCTCGACGCCTACCAGCGCCGGGACAAGGTCGGCCTGATCACCTTCCGGGGCTCCTCGGCCGAACTGGCCCTGCCGCCCACCTCCTCCGTCGACGCCGCCGCGGCCCGGCTGGAGAACCTGCCGACCGGCGGCCGCACCCCGCTCGCCGCCGGGCTGCTCAAGGCCCACGAAGTCCTGCGGATCGAGCGGTTGCGGGACCCGAGCCGGCGCCCGCTGCTCGTGGTCGTCACCGACGGGCGGGCCACCTCGGCCGGCGCCGTCGGTGGGGACCCGCGCGAGCTCTCGGCGCGCAGCGCCCGGCTGCTGGCGGCCGGCGGGCTCGCCTCCGTGGTCGTGGACTGCGAGTCGGGGCCGGTCCGGCTCGGGCTGGCCGGTGCACTGGCCGCCGATCTGGGCGGCCTGGCCGTCACCCTCGACGGGCTGCGGGCCGATTCGCTGGCCGGGCTCGTGAAGGACGGACTCATCACAAGCACACGTACCCCATCCCCGACCCTCAGGAGGGCCGCGTAATGCCGCAGGGACAGCCGTCCGTCGTTCCGGACGACGGACTCACGACGCGTCAGCGCCGCAACCGCCCGCTCGTCTTCGTCCACACGGGGCCGGGCAAGGGCAAGTCGACGGCGGCCTTCGGCCTGGCGCTGCGCGCCTGGAACCAGGGCTGGCCGATCGGGGTGTTCCAGTTCGTCAAGTCGGCGAAGTGGAAGGTCGGCGAGGAGAACGCGCTGAAGGTGCTCGGCGCCTCCGGCGAGGGCGGCTCCGTCGTCTGGCACAAGATGGGCGAGGGCTGGTCCTGGGTCCAGCGCGACGCGCAGCTCGACAACGAGCAGGCGGCCAAGGAGGGCTGGGAGCAGGTCAAGCGCGATCTGGCCGCCGAGACGCACAAGCTGTACGTGCTCGACGAGTTCGCGTACCCGATGCACTGGGGCTGGATCGACGTCGACGAGGTCGTCGAGGTGCTGCGGAACCGTCCCGGCACCCAGCACGTGGTGATCACCGGCCGCAACGCACCGGAGAAGCTGGTGGAGTTCGCGGACCTCGTCACCGAGATGACCAAGATCAAGCACCCGATGGACGCCGGCCAGAAGGGCCAGAAGGGCATCGAGTGGTGACCTCGCTCAACGTACCGAGACTGGTCATCGCCGCGCCGTCCTCCGGCAGCGGCAAGACCACCGTGGCGACGGGCCTGATGGCGGCCTTCTCGGAGCGCGGCCTCGCCGTGTCCCCGCACAAGGCCGGGCCCGACTACATCGACCCGGGCTACCACGCGCTGGCCACGGGCCGGCCGGGACGCAACCTGGACGCCTTCATGTGCGGGCCCGAGCTGGTGGCTCCGCTGTTCGCGCACGGCGCGGCCGGCTGCGACCTGGCCGTCATCGAGGGCGTGATGGGGCTCTACGACGGGGCCGCGGGGCGGGGCGAACTGGCGTCGACGGCGCAGGTCGCGAAGCTGCTCCGGGCGCCGGTGGTGCTGGTCGTCGACGCGTCCTCGCAGTCGCGGTCGGTGGCGGCGCTGGTCCACGGTTTCGCCTCCTTCGACCCGCAGGTGCGCCTCGGCGGCGTGATCCTGAACAAGGTCGGCTCCGACCGGCACGAGGCGATGCTGCGGGAGGCCCTGGAGGAAGCGGGGATGCCGGTGCTCGGCATCCTGCGGCGGGCTCCGCAGGTGGCCGCGCCCTCGCGGCACCTGGGGCTGGTGCCGGTCGCCGAGCGGCGCCGCGACGCGGTCGCCTCGGTGGCCGCGCTGGCGGAACAGGTCCGCCAGGGGTGCGACCTGGAGGCCCTGATGGCCTTGGCCAGGACGGCACCGCCGCTGGACTGCGAAGCCTGGACTCCGGTGAATCCAGCCTCGTCGGCGTTTGAGGCGCGGGGTCTGGGGCGGAGCGCCAGCGGCGGCGCCGCACCTGTCATCGCCGTCGCGGGCGGGGCCGCCTTCACCTTCTCGTACGCCGAGCACGCGGAGCTGCTGACCGCGGCCGGCGCGGAGGTGGTCACCTTCGATCCGCTCCGGGACGAGAGGCTCCCCGAGGGAACCACCGGCCTGGTGATCGGCGGCGGGTTCCCCGAGGTGTACGCGCCGGAGCTGTCCGCCAACGAGCCGCTCCGCGAGGCCGTCGCCGCGTTCGCCGCGGCCGGCGGCCCGTTGGCCGCGGAGTGCGCGGGGCTGCTGTACCTGGCCCGTTCGCTGGACGGGAAGCCCATGTGCGGGGTGCTTGACGCCGACGCGCGGATGTCCGAGCGGCTCACGCTCGGCTACCGCGAGGCGGTCGCCGTCTCCGACAGCGTCCTCGCACCGGCCGGGACCCGGCTGCGCGGGCACGAGTTCCACCGGACCGTGATCGAGCCGGGCGCCGGCAGCGCACCCGCGTGGGGCTTCACGCATCCCGAACGCCGGGTCGAGGGCTTCGTGGCGGACGGTGTGCACGCCAGTTACCTGCACACGCACTGGGCGGCGGAGCCCTCCGTGGCCCTGCGGTTCGCCGAGGCCGCGGCAGCGCATCGGTGAGCCTCAGACGCAGCCCGGCGCCGTCACTCCGCCAGGCCCACGACCAGCCAGATCCCCGCCACCCCGCCCACGGTGCACATCAGCGTGGACAGCGCGGGGTGCTTGTGGTGGGCCTCGGGCAGGATCTCGGCGGCGGCCAGGTACAGCAGGACACCGCCGAAGAAGCCGAGGTAGGCCCCGAGCGGTTCCTCCGGAAGGGTGAACAGCAGAGTGGACGCGGCGCCCACGACGGGGGCGGCCGCGTCCGCGAAGAGCATGAGCAGGGCCTTGCGGCGGGCGTTCCCGTACAGCCGGGTGAGCGTGTACGTGTTGAACCCGTCGGCGAAGTCGTGGGTGATGACGGCCAGCGCCACGGCCACGCCCATCCCTCCGCCGACCTGGAACGCCGCGCCGAGGGCCACCCCGTCGGCGAGGCTGTGGGCGACCATGGCGGCGGCCGCCGTCAGGCCGACCTGGGGGACCCGCTTCGCCCCGTCCGGGTGCCCGTCGCCGTTCACGCCGCCGTGGGAGGCCTGGCGGACCGCCAGGAGGCGTTCCACGCAGTGCGCGGCGAGGAACCCGCCGACGAAGAGCAGCAGGGCCAGCGGGACTCCGAAGAGTTCGTCACCGGCCGCGTGCATGGCCTCCGGCAGCAGGTCGAGCCCGACGACGCCGAGCATCAGCCCGCCGGCCAGGCCCAGCACGAGGTGGCGGCGGTCGGTGACGCGCTGCGCCGTCCATCCGCCTGCCAGGGTCATCAGGAACGCACCCAACGCCACGATCACGGCCATGTGCCCCTGCATACCGACTCCGCGCCGCCCGCGCACTTCCGCTCCCGGGCGGCGGATCACGGATGGTTGACGGGCCGGCCGTACGCGCGGGCCCCGCGTACGAAGTCCCTGCGTACGAAGTCCCTGCGTACGAAGTCCGCGCGCACGCAGTCCGCGCGCACGAGCAGCACCACGAACACGACGACGGAGAACGGGTGAACCTGTTGGGCGAGTACGCGACACAACTGGTCGTCGGGGTCGGTGGCCGCGCGGGCGTGTCCGTGGCGGAGGTGTGCGCGCTGGTGGAGGAGACCCTGCGCGGAGCCGGGCTGGCGTCCGCGTCGGTGACGGCCCTGGCAACGGTGGAGGGGAAGGTGCTGGAGGCGGGGATCGCCGGCGCGGCGGAACGTTTCGGCGTGCCCCTGCTGAGCTACCCCGCCGAACGGCTGGCCGCGATCCCGGTACCGCACCCCTCGGACGCGGCCCGCGAGGCCGCCGGCACGGCGTCGGTGGCGGAGGCCGCCGCGCTCGCCGGGGGCGGGGAGCTCCTCGTACCCAAGCGGCGGTCGGTGGCGGCGACCTGCGCCGTGGCCACCGCCCACACGCACGACCTGCGCCACCACGGCGACGCGGAGGTCTCGGACGGGGGCGCGGGGCTGGTCGACCTCGCGGTGAACGTACGGTCCCACACCCCGCCGCAGTGGCTGAAGGACCGGATCGCGGCTTCGCTCGACGGCCTGTCCGCGTACCCCGACGGCCGCCCCGCCCGCGCGGCCGTGGCCCTCCGCCACGGGCTGCCGGTCGAGCGGGTGCTGCTGACCGCGGGAGCCGCGGAGGCGTTCGTGCTGATCGCGCGGGCGCTGGGCGCCGTACGGCCCGTGGTGGTGCATCCGCAGTTCACCGAGCCGGAGGCGGCCCTGCGCGATGCGGGCCACCGGGTGGAGCGGGTGGTGCTGCGGGCCTCGGACGGCTTCCGGCTGGACCCGGCGGCGGTACCGGAGGAGGCCGACCTCGTGGTGGTCGGGAACCCGACCAACCCGACCTCGGTGCTGCACCCGGCGGCGACCCTGGCCGCGCTGGCCCGGCCCGGGCGGATCCTGGTGGTCGACGAGGCCTTCATGGACGCGGTCCCCGGCGAGCGCGAGGCGCTGGCCGGCCGGACGGACATACCGGGCCTGGTGGTGCTGCGCAGCCTGACCAAGACCTGGGGCCTGGCCGGGCTGCGCATCGGTTACGTGCTGGCCGAGCCCGGGGTGATCGCGAAGCTGTCGGCGGCTCAGCCGCTGTGGCCGGTGTCCACGCCCGCGCTGGTGGCGGCCGAGGCCTGCGTGTCCCCCGCGGCGCTGGCCGAGGCCGAGGCCGCGGCCCGGCAGATCGCGGTGGACCGGGAGCACCTCCTCGCGGGGCTCGCGGAGTTCGAGGAGATCTCGGTGTCGGGGACGGCGGCAGGGCCCTTCGTGCTGATCCGGGTCGAGGACGCGGCGGAGATCCGCACCCGCCTGCGCGCGCTGGGCTTCGCCGTGCGCCGCGGGGACACCTTCCCGGGGCTGGACCGCTCCTGGCTGCGGCTGGCGGTCCGCGACCGCGCGACGACGGGCCGCCTCCTCCAGGCGCTCGACCTGGCTCTCGCGGCACGCCTGACCACGCGCTGACCGTGGCCGTCTACGGGCCGGCCGACCGCCGACCACGGGCCGACCCCACGCGGGTGGGACACTCCTGCCACCCGCGTGCCCCGCGCCCCGTGCGCCGTGCCGACGGCAAGCCGCCGGGGTGGGCCCGCCCCCGGGGTGGACCTCACTCCATCGGCACGTTTCCGCGGGTCGTGCGGGGCGCTGCCCGTACGGGTGCGCGACTATTTCCGCAGGCAGTGAACAGGCGACACCGGGGGTACGGGGATGAAGACAGTCGGCAAGATAGGCGCGGCCGTGGCCGGATTCGCCGTGGTGGGAGGCGCCGTCTACGGCGTGACGCACCTGGCCGGGCCGGACGGCGGCGCGGCGGCCGGGCAGCGGCTGGGGGCGGAGCCGGGAGCGGCCGCGAGTCCGAGCCGCGACGCGGCGGGCGGAGCCACCGCGTCGGCCACGCCCGACGGGAAGCCGTTCACCCTCGTCGGGACGGGCGACATCATCCCGTACCCGTCGATCATCCAGCGGGCCGCCGACGACGCCGCGGAGAAGGGCGGCCACGACTTCGGGAAGATACTCGCCGGGGTCAAGCCCATCGTCTCCGCCGCCGACCTGGCGATATGCCACCACGAGATACCGTACGGCCGGCCCGGCGGCCCCTACACCGGGTTCCCCCTCTTCAAGGCCCCGCACCAACTGGCCGACGCCCTCAAGGACACCGGCTACGACAGCTGCTCGACCGCCTCGAACCACACCCTGGACGACGGGTACGACGGTCTCGTCCGCGTCCTCGACCACCTCGACCGCGTCGGCATCCGCCACGTGGGCTCCGCTCGGGGCCCCGAGGAGGCCAAGGCCCCGGCCCTGCTCGAAGCCGGCGGGGCCAAGGTCGCGCAACTGGACTACACGTACGGGACGAACGGCATCCCGCTCCCCGCGGACAAGCCCTGGGCCGTGAACCTGATCGACCCGGAGCGGATCGTCGCCGACGCCCGCGCCGCGCGCGCGGCCGGCGCGAACGTCGTCGTCCTCAGCGTCCACTGGGGCTCCGAGTGGCAGACGGCCCCGGACAAGCAGCAACTGGACCTGGCCCAGACGCTGACCGCCTCGCGCGGGGCGGACGGCCTCCCCGACATCGACCTGATCCTCGGCACCCACAACCACGTGCCGCAGCCGTACGAGAAGGTCAACGGCACCTGGGTGGTGTACGGCATGGGCGACCAGATGGCCAGCTTCTACGAGGCCGCGAAGGCCCGCGGCAACATGTCCTCGGTCCCCCGCTTCACCTTCGCGCCGGCGGCCGGCCGGCCGGGCCGCTGGGAGGTGGTGAAGGCCGAGTACCTCACGCAGTTCTCGGACATGCGGCCGCCGTTCCGCGTCGTCTGCACCTCCTGCGAGGCCACCTCCGCCGCCGACAGCACCTACGCCGCCGCCGACCGCGAGGTCACGAAAGCCGTGATGTCACGTGGCGCCGGGGAGCAGGGACTGACGCGCGCGACGAAGTAGGGCGCGGCGGCGGTCGGTGCGGGCCCGGCTCGGCCCGAAGGACACGCCCCGGGCCTACGAGGCCTTGCCGCGCCGGGTCACGACCAGTGCGGCGGCGCCGAAGCCGAGCAGGAGCAGCGCACCGCCCGTCACGAACGGGGTGAGCGAGCCGCCTCCCGTCTCGGCCAGGTCTGCCCGGGTCCCGGAGCCGCCCGCCGTTCCCGTCTGGGGCTTGACGTCGGGCAGTTTCGAAGCACTGGCGCTGGGGGCGGGGGCGGCCGGGGACTCGCAGCGGGCCTCCGCGAGGACGATCTCCCCCTCGACCTGGGCGACGTTCAGGTCGAGCGGGTTCACCGACACCTTGAGCCGCAGCGCGGCCGCGGCGGCCGTGGTGGAGGTGGTCTCGGCGGCGGAGAGCTCCAGGCTCACCAGGCCGACCTTGGGGACCTCGACCTTGGTGGGGCCGCCCGCCGAAAGGGTGACCTTCTTGCCCAGGACGGTCACGGCGCCCAGGACGTTGGAGGAGGCGACCGGCTTCTTGCCCGCCTCGCATACGGCCTTGGAGCTGACCTTCTCCACCTGGATCAGGGACAGCAGGGGCAGGCCCGGTACGTGGACGCGGGCCTTGGCCAGGTTGGCCTCCGCCGCGGCGCGGTCCGAGTCGGCGGTGGCCTTGGAGGTGGCGACGTCGGCGCGCAGGATGCTCACCGGCCTTCCGCCCTCGACCCCGTCGAGGGTGACGGTCAGCGCCGTCTTCGCGGCGTCCGCCGGGGCGCTGACCTCGTTGAGGGTCGCCTTCAGCGGAACGTGCACGGTCTTGTTGAGCAGGCCCACGTCCAGCGTGGTGCGCAGGACGACGGCGCTCGCCCTGCCCTTCCCCGGGTGGGAGCCGGTGGCGAAGGCGGGCGGGGCGGTGAGCAGGGCGACCGCTCCCGTGGCGACGAGCGCGGCCACGGGCATGCGGAAGGTGTTGCTGTTCAAGATGGTGGAACCCCCAGGGAGATGGGAGCCGTCGCGCCGCCAATGGGGGACATTGCGCGCGCCGACGGCCTCGACCCCGGAATCTTTACGCACTGAGAGTGAACGGGGGTGAACCCGGCGTGAGTTCACCCCAAAGGGTGGTTTCCAGGCATAGGTTCGAATAAATACGCCTCACCCGGAACGGGAGTTCCCTCCCATCCCGGGAATCCCGGCCGCCGGGCCCGCGCGCGGCGTACACAACGACCGTGCGGCCGTCGGCGTCACGCCTCGTCAACTCGCGTACGCCCGCGGCCCTCAGGCCACCACCGTGCCGTTCACCACGACTCGCCGCGGCCCCGCCAGCGCCCGTACGTCGGCCCGCGGATCGGCCTCGTAGACCACCAGGTCGGCCGGCGCCCCCTCGGTCAGGCCGGGCCTGCCGAGCCATTCGCGCGCGCCCCAGGCCGTCGCCGAGAGGGCTTGCAGCGGCGGGATGCCCGCCTTGACGAGCTCGCCGACCTCGGCGGCGACCAGGCCGTGCGGGAGGGAGCCTCCCGCGTCCGTACCGACGTAGACCCCGATGCCCGCGTCGTAGGCGGCGCGGACGGTGTCGTAGCGCCGCTCGTGCAGCCTGCGCATGTGCGCCGACCACCGCGGGAACTTGGCCTCGCCGCCCGCGGCCATCTTCGGGAAGGTCGCGATGTTCACGAGCGTGGGGACGATGGCCACCCCGCGCTCCGCGAACAGCGGGATGGTGTCCTCGGTGAGCCCCGTGGCGTGCTCGACGCAGTCGATGCCCGCCTCGACCAGGTCCCGCAGGGAGTCCTCCGCGAAGCAGTGCGCGGTGACGCGCGCCCCGAGGCGGTGGGCCTCGGCTATGGCCGCCTCGACCTCGGCGCGCGGCCAGCAGGCGGTCAGGTCCCCGACCTCGCGGTCGATCCAGTCCCCGACCAGCTTGACCCAGCCGTCGCCGCGCCGCGCCTCCCGGCCGACGTGCTCGACCAGGTCGGCCGGCTCGATCTCGTGGGCGAAGTTGCGGATGTAGCGGCGGGTGCGGGCGATGTGCCGACCCGCCCGGATGATCTTCGGCAGGTCCTCGCGGGCGTCGATCCAGCGGGTGTCGGACGGGGATCCGGCATCGCGGATGAGGAGGGTGCCGGCGTCCCGGTCGGTCAGGGCCTGCCGTTCGGCGGTGTCCGCGTCCACCGGTCCGTGGGCGTCGAGCCCCACGTGGCAGTGCGCGTCGACCAGTCCGGGCAGCACCCACCCGGTGACCTCGGTGACCTCCCGGGCACCGCGCGGGCGCTCGTAGGAGATCCGGCCGCCGACCACCCACAGCTCGTCACGGACCTCCTCGGGCCCGACCAGCACCCGCCCCTTGACGTGCAGCAGACCCGACCTCGCGCTGTCACCGTTGACCTCGTCGCTCATGACGGCACTCTACGTGCGGGCTCGGTAGGCTCTCCAGGTCGGCCCGGACGATTCCGGACGAACGCCCCCAGAGCAAAAGAACCACCGGGGCAAGAGAACCCCGGACCGAGAGAACGAAGAGAGCGGCGCCGTGACCCACCCCCTCCTGGACCTCCCGCCCCTGACCGCCGCGCGCTTCGCGTCGATCGAGCGGGGGGTCGCGGAGCTGCTCGGAACCCGGGCCGACGTGGTGATCACCCAGGGCGAGGCGCTGCTGCCGCTGGAGGGGTGCATCAGGTCGGGCGCGCGGCCCGGCTCGACCGCGCTGAACGTGGTGACCGGCCCCTACGGGACCACCTTCGGCAACTGGCTGCGCGACTGCGGGGCGAGCGTCGTGGACCTGGAGGTCCCCTTCGACACGGCCGTGTCCGCGGCCCAGGTCGAGCACGCCCTGTCGGAGCATCCGGAGATCGACTTCGTCTCCCTGGTGCACGCGGAGGCGGCCACCGGGAACACCAACCCGGTGGCGGAGATCGGCGAGGCCGTACGGGCCCACGGGGCGCTGTTCATGCTGGACGCGGTGGCCTCGGTGGGCGCGGAGCCGCTGCTGCCGGACGCGTGGGGCGTGGACCTGTGCGTGATCGGCGCGCAGAAGGCGATGGGCGGGCCGGCGGGGGTCTCGGCCGTATCGGTCTCCGACCGCGCGTGGGCCCGCTTCGCGGAGAACTCCTCGGCTCCGCGCCGCTCGTACCTCTCCCTGCTGGACTGGAAGGAGCGCTGGATCGACGGCGGGCGCACGGCGCTGCCGCACGCGCCGGCGCAGCTGGAGATGCTGGCGCTGGAGGCCTGCCTGGGCCGCATCGCGGCCGAGGGCCTGCCCGCGGTGACGGCCCGCCACGCGGCCGCGGCGGCGGCGACCCGCGCGGGCGCGGTGGCGCTGGGCATCGCCCCGTACGTCGGCTCGGACGCGGCGGCGGCTCCGGTGGCCACCACCCTGCGGGTCCCGGAGGCCTCCCTGGTGGTGGCGAAGGCCTTGGCGGCCGATCCGGCGGCCCCCCTCGCGGCGGGCGGCGGCGCCCTGGCCGGGGAGATGGTCCGGGTCAACCACTACGGCACGGCGGCCTCCCTGGCCACCGTCGGCTCGAGCCTGACCGCCCTGGCCGCGGCCCTGTCGGCGGACCCGGCCGGGGCCCTCGCGGCGGCGGGTTCGGCCTGGTCGGCGGCCCTGCCCTCCGCCTGATCCGGCCGGTCGGGCCCTACGGCTGCGGCACCGCGCACGCGCCGTCGGGTTCGCAGGCCTCCCCCTCGGGGGCGGCGGGCGCGAGGACCTCGCGGCCTGCCCAGGCCTGCTCCAGCGCCTGCGCGAACACCTCGGAGGGCTGGCCCCCGGAGATCCCGTAGCGGCGGTCGAGCACGAAGAACGGCACGGCGTTCGCGCCCAGCTCGGCCGCCTCGCGCTCGTCGGCCCGCACTTCGGCGGCGTACGCCGACCCGTCGGCCAGCACCGCGCGGGCCTCCACCTCGTCCAGTCCGGCCTCGACGGCGAGTGCGACGAGCACCTCGGGTTCGAAGACGGAGCGCTCCTCGCCGAAGTTGGCGCGGTAGGCGAGGTCGAGCAGTTCCTCCTGGCGTCCGCGGTCGGCGGCCAGGTGCAGCAGGCGGTGGATGTCGAAGGTGTTGCCGTGGTCACGGCCCTCGGTGCGGTACGTCAGCCCCTCGGCGCGGGCGCTCGCGGCGACGTGCTCCTCCATGCCGCGGGCCTCGTCGAGGGTGCGGCCGTACTTCTTGGCCAGCATCTCCAGGACGGGCGCCACCTGGCCCTTGGGGCCGTTCGGGTCGAGCTCGAAGGAGCGGTGGACGACCTCGACCTCGTCGCGGTGGGCGAAGCCGGCCAGCGCCTTGGCGAACCGGGCCTTGCCGATGTAGCACCACGGGCAGGCGATGTCGCTCCAGATCTCGACGCGCATGTTCCCTCTTCCCTCCACGGAATCAACTGTTCCGCGTTCAACCATCCGCCGCCGCGTCTCATTCCCCGGACAGGAGAACGCGCCGGGAACCCTGTCGGCTCCCGGCGCGGTCCGCGGGCTACTTCTTCAGCCAGGCCTGCATCATCTTCTGCGCCACCGGGGCGGCCAGCCTGCCGCCGCCGATCTCGGAGCGGTCCGTGTCCGAGTTCTCGATCACGACGGCGACCGCGATCTGCTTGCCGTTCATCTTTCCGTACGTGGTGTACCAGGCCAGCGGCGGCAGGCTGTTGTTCACACCGCGCTGGGCCGTACCGGTCTTGGCTCCCGACTCGACGCCCGGGATCTGGACGTTCTTGCCACCGCCTTCGGTGGCGACCGTCCTCATGGCGTCCTGGACCATCGAGGCGGTCTTCGCGCTCATCACCTGCTCGGACTTCGGGTCCTTGAAGCTCTCCAGCACGTTGCCGTTGGAGTCCGTGACCTCGGAGACCGCGTGCGGGGAGACCAGCTTGCCGCCGTTCTCGATCGCGGCCGTCACCATCGCCATCTGCAGCGGGGTGGCCTGGACGTCGAACTGGCCGATGCCGGTCTGCGCGACCTGGTCGACCGACATCTTCTTCGTCGGGTACTTGCTGGACGGGCTGGTCCAGACGGGGGTCTTCTGCACGACGTTGAAGCCGAGCTTCTCCGCCATGGCGCGCATCTTGTCCTGGCCGAGCTTGTGGGCGAGGTCCGCGAAGACGTTGTTGCAGGACAGCTTCAGCGCGTTGCGGGGGGTCGCGTTGTTGCAGTCCGAGGCGGGCGCCTCGCTGCGCAGCAGGGTCCTCGTGCCGGGGATGGTGTACTCACCGGGAACCGAGGTCGGCGTGTCGATGTTCGTGACCAGGCCGTTCTCGATGGCCGCCGCCAGGGTGACCAGCTTGAAGGTGGAGCCCGGAGCCTGCGGCTTGCGCAGTGCGGTGTTCTCCAGCGCCTTGCCCTTGTCGGCGCTGAGCGCCTCCCACGCCTTCTGCTCCGCCTCGCCGGCGCCGGCGATGGAGCCCGGGTCGAAGGACGGGTTGTTCACGACGGCCAGGATCTCGCCCGTCGCCGGGTCGATCGCCACGGCCGAGCCCTGCTTGCCCTGGAGCGCGTTGTAGCCGGCCTTCTGAACGTCCTTGTCGATCGTGGTGAGGACGTTGCCGGGGGCGGCCCGCTTGTCGGTGAGCGTGTCCATGATCGTCTTGAGCCGGTTGTCGGAGCCGTTGAGGATGTTCCGGTAGACGCCCTCCAGCATGCTCGACCCGAACGCCTGGGAGCTGTAGCCGGTGATCGGCGCGTACAGCGGCCCGTCGGTGTAGGTCCGCTTGTACCGGAAGTCCTTGCCGCCCGTGTCCGTGGAACCGGTGATCGCCTCCCCGCCCACGATGATGTTCCCCAACGGGTTCTCGTACTGCCCGATGAGGTTGCGCCGGTTGTTCTTGTCGTCTGCGAGGGCCTGGCCTTGATACGCCTGCACCCAGGTGACCCGCACCAAAAGGGCCAGCACCAGAAGCAGACAGAAGACCGACGCACGCCTGATCGTCTTGTTCATCCCCCAGAAGGACGCCCCAACCGTCCCAGCCGTTCCGCTCTGCCCCGATTGTGGCGGAGTTCTCAGCCTTTCTTCATGAGGAAGCCTCCCTCGTACGCCGCGATGACCGCCTGGGTCCGGTCCCGGGAGCCGGTCTTGGCCAGCACCGCGGCGACGTGCGTCTTGACCGTCTGCGGGCCGACTCCGAGCCGCTCGCTCACCTCGTGGTTGGAGAGCCCCGTGGCCATCAGGCGCAGTACGTCGGCCTCCCGGTCCGTGAGCCGGGCGACCCAGGGCGCGGCGGCCGGTCCGGCCCCGGGCGGGGTGCGGGCGGCGGCCAGGGAGCGGACCGCCGCCGGGAAGAGCAGCGAGTCCCCGCGGGCCACCAGCCGGACCGCGGCGGTCAGCTCGTCGGGGTCGGCCCGCTTGAGGAGGAAGCCGGCGGCTCCCGCGCGCAGCGCCTCGTAGACGTGGGCGTCGTTCTCGAACGTGGTGACCACCACGATCCGGGGCGGCTCGGCCATGGTCGCGAGGATCCGCTCGGTGGCCCGGATGCCGTCGATCTCCGGCATCCGCACGTCCATCAGCACCACGTCCGGGGCGAGCGCCCGGACCACGGCCACGGCCTCGGCTCCGGTGGCCGCCTCGCCGACGACCTCCAGGTCGGGCTCGGCGTCGAGGATGACCCGCAGGGCGGTACGGACCATCCGCTCGTCGTCGGCCACGACCAGCCGCAGCGGCGGGCGCCCCGGCGGGGCCGGCGGCAGGGGCGTCGGTGCGGCCGACGGGGCCCGCGGCATCGGCGGTGACGGCGGCGGGGTCTGGGGCATCGGCGGCGGGGTCGGCAACGTCATCGGGCGCCCCCGCCGAGCGGGAGGACGGCTCGCAGCCGCCACCGGTCCCCGTGCGGCCCGGCCTCGACCTGCCCGCCGAGCAGGGCGGCCCGCTCGGCCGCGCCGCGCAGGCCCCGGCCCCCGGTAGTGCGGGCCTGCGGAGCGGCCGCCGGATCGTTCGTCATGGTGATCTCCAGTTCCTCGTGGCCGCCGTACTCCTCGTGGCCGCCGTACTCCGTGTGGCCGCCGTACTCCTCGTGGCCGCCGCGCACCGTGTGGCCGCCGCGCACCCGTACGAGGATCCGGAGATCGACGGGGCCCGTCCCGTGCCGCAGCGCGTTGCTCAGCCCCTCCTGCACGATCCGGTACGCCTCACGGGAGGCGATCGCCGGGAGCCGCTCCCAGCCGCCGGCCGGTCCCGGGTCCTGGCGGGCGGTGATCGGGGTCCCGGAGGCCCGGCTGCGGGCCAGCAGCCCGTCGAGGTCGGATGCCAGCGTCGGAGCCGGCGGCCCGGTACCCCCGGTGCCCGCTCCGTCGCCCTCGCGCAGCAGGCCGAGGACGGCGTCCAGCTCCCCCACCGTGCGCCGGGTGGTGTCCTCGATCGCGGCCAGCGCGTCCCGTACGAAGCCGGGGTCGCTGTCGAGCACCCGCCGGGCGGCGCCCGCCTGGAGGGTGACCGCGCTCAGGGCGTGCCCGACGGCGTCGTGCAGCTCCCGGGCCAGCCGGTTGCGGACCGCCAGATCCGCGGCGCGCTCCTCGGCGGCCGCCAGCCGGTCCGCCGCCGTCGGCCCGAGCAGTACGGGCGCCAGCCGGGCCAGCAGCGCACCCGCCCCGGCGGCGCACAGGACGAGCCCGGCGAGCAGCCCGATCCCGAGCAGCGGGGTCAGGTACGGCTGGGTCCGCGCGTCGAACCAGCCGAGCCCGACCGGAAGCTCCCGCAGCGCGCTCACGAAGGGCAGGGCGATCAGCACCGCCGCCATGGGCGGTACCGCCAGGCTCATCCCGCTGACCAGGGCGCCGACCCCCAGGTGCAGGGTCCACCAGGCCGAGGCCCTGCCCCGGGCCGCCCAGCTCCGGGCCGGCCCCTCGGCGAACCGCTCCCCAGGGACCCCGCACAGGGCGCGCGCCGCGGCGACGGACATCGGCCGGACCAGCCGGAGCAGCCCGGTCACGGCGACGAGCGGCAGGGCGGCGGTGTAGGCGGCGAGGCTGAGCGGCAGGGACTCGCGTACGTTGCTTCCGCCGGCGAGGACACCGACCGCCACCTCCATGAGCAGGAAGTACGGCATCAGCAGGGCCCCGCCGAGGACCAGATGGACCCAGCGCGTCCTGGCCCGCACCCCCGCCACCCGGCCCGGACCGGCCCTGACGCCCGCCCTCACCCGCACGCCCGCCCCCACCCGCGTTACGCCGTACGGCGGGAGGCGAGGAACCGGGTAATGACGACCGCGCCGAGCATTCCGGTGAGCATCTGGCCAGCGTAGGCCAGGCAGATCATCGCGGAGGGGTGTTCGCCCGCGGAGTCCGGGGCCAGCGCGGCCATCAGCAGCCACGCTCCCCAGCTCATCGCCGCCGCCGACCCGATCCAGGCGAGCGCCAACGGCCACCGCGCCGGGCGCTCTCCTCCCCGGACGAGCAGCACCACCCCGGCGGCGCCCACGAGGGCCCACCCCGCGTGGACCAGGTTGACCACGCCCGTCTCCGCGGAGCGCACCGCGGCCTGCGCCGCGCTCAGCCCGGCCGTGCCTGCGAACGCCCAGTACAAGTGGGCCGCGGCCACGGCCAGGGCCAGGACCGCGGAGGCTCCCGCCACCACCCCCGTGGGGGACGGGAGCCCCCGACCCAGCACGCCCTGCCAGCGCGTGCCCCAGCGCTCCCGCGCATAGGGCACGAACAACCCGGCCAGGGCGAGTCCTTGGAGCATGAAGCCGCCGTAGACGACGTTGAACACCCACGGGTCCAGGAAGGGCTCCTGCGCCGCCCGCGCCGCTTCGTCCGCCCCCATGCCCAGGGCCTTGAGGAGTATCTGGCCCGGGAACGCGGTGAGGATCGGGGCCAGCAGCCCGGTCGCGAAGAACACCGGGACGACCAGCAGCCAGGACGGCGCCCGCATGCCCCACGGGCGGGTGAGCACCAACACGAGCACGATCACGGTGGCGTCCATGACCAGCGTGACCGAGTTCGCCACGGTGTAGAGCAGGGTGTGCTCCAGGAGCACACTGCCGTCCGGTATGCCGATCCGGCTCCCGCCCAGCCAGGCGGCCTTCAGGGTCAGGTACGGGACGGTGGAGGCCAAGGCCACTGCCCGCAGGGTCTTCCGCCCGGTCCCCGGCGCGGGGGCCGACGGCTTCGTGTCGTACGCCGTGTCACTCCGATGAACCGCTCGTGTGGTCATGCCTCAACGGTCCCGGTTCCGCGCCCCCGCCACCTCCCCCTTGAAGGGGAACCGCCTCCCCCGCCCGGGGGAGGAACCTCTCCCTCCACCACACCTCCCGCGGCTACATCCGCCGCGTCACCGCCGACAGCCGGTCGCGCGCCGCGAACAGCGCCGCCTTGATGCCCCGTTCGTGCCCCGGCGTCAGCCGCGCCACCGGCACCGAACAGCTCACCGCGTCCCGCGCCGGCGTCCGGTACGGCACCGCCACCCCGAAGCAGCGCAGTCCGAGCGTGTTCTCCTCCCGGTCCACCGCGTACCCCTGCTCCCGTACCAGTGCCAGCTCCTCGATGAGCCGGTCCCGGTCGGTGATGGTGTGCTCGGTGACGGCTTCGAGCCGCCGCGGCAGCAGTGCGCGTACCTCTTCGTCCGTGTGCGTGGCCAGCAGGGCCTTGCCGAGCGCCGTCGAGTGCACCGGCAGCCGCCGCCCGACGCGGGTGAAGGGCCGCAGGTAGTGCTGGGACTGCCGGGTCGCGAGGTAGACCACGCTCGTCCCGTCCATGCGGGCCAGGTGGATCGTCTCCGTCGTGTCGTCGGAGAGCCGGTCCAGCGTGGGCCGCGCCGCCGCGACCACCTCGTCCCCGTCGATGTACGAGCTGCCCACGAGCAGCGCCCGTACGCCGATGCCGTACCGCGTGCCCGTCGCGTCCGTCTCCACCCAGCCCAGGTTCACCAAGGTGCGCAGCAGCATGTAGAGGCTGGATTTGGGCAGGGAGAGGTCGTTCTGGATGTCGGCGAGGCTGTGCAGCCCCGGCCGGGAAGCGAAGTGTTCCAGCAACAGGACCGTGCGTACCGCCGATTTGACGGCCGCCGGCGCCCCCGAGCCCCCCGACTCAGCTGTGGTGGTCATCCGCCTTCGTGCCCCTCTGTCTCTTGCTGTCACTTGTCAACCCGGAAGACACGGAAATAGAGTCCACGGTGGATGTGATCATTCATCCAACGGAACAGCGTTCACAATACTGAACGCATCCGCGCGGGTCAGCGTAGATCCAGGAGGCAGTTCGCCATGGCAGCAACACCAGTCTGGAGTGTGGACCCCCGCACCGGGAAGCACCGCGAGCAGGTTGCGGTGGAGGCCACACCCCGGGAGGTGGACGAAGCCGTGCGGGCGGCGCACGCCGCCCGCGGCTCGCTGGCCGACGCCGCACGGCGCGCCGCCTTCCTGCGCGCCGCCGCCGATCTTCTCGACGAGTCGGTCTCCCACGTCATCGAGGCCGCCGACGCCGAGACGGCGCTCGGCCCGGGCCGGCTCACCGGCGAACTCGCCCGCACCACGGGCCAGTTCCGCGCCTTCGCCGACGCCGTGGACGAGGGCTCCTACCTCGACATCCGCATCGACCGCGCCGATCCCGCCACCGCCCCGCCCCGCCCCGAACTGCGCCGCTACAAGGTGCCGCTGGGCGTGGTCGCGGTCTACGCCGCCTCCAACTTCCCCCTCGCCTTCTCCGTGCCCGGCGGCGACACCGCCAGCGCGCTGGCCGCGGGCTGCCCGGTCGTGGTCAAGGCGCACCCCGACCACCCGGCCACCTCCGAGCTGTGCGCCTCGCTGCTGCGCCGGGCCGCCGTCGCCGCCGGACTGCCGGCCGAGGTCGTCGCGGTGGTCCACGGGTTCGACGCGGGCCTGGAGCTGATCCGGCACCCCCTGATCAGCGCCGCCGGGTTCACCGGGTCCATCCGGGGCGGGCGGGCGCTGTTCGACGCCGCCGCCGCGCGGCCCGTACCGATCCCCTTCCACGGGGAACTGGGCTCCCTGAACCCGGTCGTGGTCACTCCGGCGGCCGCCGCCGAGCGCGCCGAGGAGATCGGCGGCGGACTGGCCGGCTCGGTCACCCTCGGGGTCGGCCAGTTCTGCGTCAAGCCCGGCCTGGTCCTCGTGCCCGAGGGAGCGGACGGGGACCGGCTCGCGAGTGCCCTGACCAAGTCGCTCGGGGAGACCGAGCCCGGGGTCCTCCTCGACCACCGGATGCGGGAGAACTTCGTCGCCGGGGTCCGCGAACGCGCCGCGCTGCCCGGGGTCGACGCCCCCGTCACCCCCGGCGCGGGCGGCGAGCACACCGTCGGCGCGGGCTACCTGAGCGTGCCGGCGCGGACCCTGCTGGAGGGCGGGCCCTACGAGGTGCTCCTGGAGGAGTGCTTCGGCCCCGTCACCGTGCTGGCCCGGTACGCCGGCCAGGACGAGGCCGCCGCCGTGCTCGGGCGGCTCCCCGGGAACCTCACCGCGACCCTGCAGCTGTCGGCCGCCGAGGCGGACGGCGGCCCGGGTCCGGCGGCGGAGCTGATCTCCCAGGTCACGACGCTGGCGGGCCGGGTCGTGGTCAACGGCTGGCCGACGGGCGTGGCCGTGGCTCCGGCCCAGCACCACGGGGGGCCCTACCCGGCGGCGACCTCCCACTCCACCTCGGTCGGCGGCACCGCCATCGAGCGCTGGCTTCGCCCGGTGGCCTACCAGTCGGTGCCGGACGCCCTGCTCCCGGCGGAACTCCGCGAGGCCAACCCCCTCAACCTCCCGCGACGGGTCACGGGAGGTTGACGGCCTAGACCGGGCTGCCGGAGGGGAGGCCCGGTCAGGCGTTCAGCACCCGGGCCTTCTCCGCCGCGAACTCCTCGTCGGTGAGCAGGCCCTGGGCCTTCAGTTCGGCCAGCGCGGTGAGCTGGCCGACCCTGTCGACCGCGGGAGCCGGCGCGGCGGCGGGCTGCTGGGCCTGCTGCTGCCAGGCCTGTTGCTGCGCGGCCGCCTGGGCCGCCGCCTGGTTGACGAGGGCCTGCTGCTCGGCGTCCGCCGCCGCCTGCTGCTGCGCGCTGCGCTCGGCCTGGCCCCGCTGCACCCTCCCGGACACCGCCGTGGCCGTTCCCGCCACGACCGCGGTGCGGGCCATCGCGCCCAGCAGACCCGGGCGCCCCATGCGTCGACGCATGACTCTCCTCCTACTTCTCGGTCAGTGCGGCGACGGCGCGTTCGACGCCGTCCCGTGGGACGCGTTCCATGAAGAGCACCTGCCCGTTCGACTCCCGTACCGCCGAGGCCAGGCGCGTGGCCCAGGCGTTCTCCCACACCACCACGAGCGCGGAGGACTCCGGGGCGAGGCCCTGCGCCACGGTCTCCAGGTCCTCGTCGCTCAGCAGGTCGAACTCCTCGCCGAGGACCCGCTCGAACTGATCGGCCACCTCGGAGTCGGCGAGCTCCACCACGGACACCGCGCCGTCCCGCTCCTTGCGGACGAACGTGAGGTCGAGGATGCGCACCACTCCGCTCTCTTGGAGCTCGCGCAGGGCCGGGGCGACATCGCCGTTGAACCGATTGCCGTCGAAGGTGACCACGGCGACGTCCACCGGGCCGATCGATTCGGCCGTAAGAGCTGCACCAGCAGGCATGAACAACCTCTTCCGTAGCGCATGAAATCACCGCAAAAGGGATCTTACTCGGCACGGCTGACACCGCATCGCGGGGCGGGACGGGGGTCCGGTCCACGGTCGGGGCGGCGGCGGGCCGAGGGCCCGGGCCCGGCATATTGCGTTGCAGGCCACCGCCCGGGGACGGCACGCTCGGCCCATGCCGAAACCCCACGGATTCTCGTACGAACAACGGGCCGACCACAGCGTCGCCATCACCCACCAGGGCCGGTCCGCGGCCACCCTCCGGGGCGGGCGGGCCGCCGCGTTCCTGGCCGAGGTCGAAGCCGGTGACGCCCAGCTCGTGATGGCGCGCTGGACCGGTTCCTACAAGTTCGGCAACGAGCGGACCGCCAGGAACCACCCCCGCAACCGGGGTCGCGCCTGACGCACGGCCGGGGCGAGGGTGAAGAACCGGGAAACCGGGTGAAAGCAAGGGAACGGCAAAGCCACCTCGGTCGTTCTCCCGGCATGACCGCTATGACCCCTGGTTCCAACCTGCCGCTCAATGCCGTCCGCGTGACGGTCGATGTGGCTGCCCCGGTGCGGCTCGACGTCTCCGCGCTACTCCTCGGCGCCGACGGCAAGGTGCGTTCCGACGCCGATTTCATCTTCTTCAACCAGCCGTCCGGCCCTGGCGTCACCTACCGCTCGGGCGGCGGCACCGCGCCGGACTCGATCACCGTGGACACCGGTTCGGTCCCGCCGGGCATCGAGCGGATCGTCATCACCGCAAGCCCGGACGCCGCGGGCCAGTCCTTCCAGGGCATCGAACCCACCGCCACCGTGCGGGACGCCGGCAGCGGAGCGGTGATCTCCACGTTCACCCCGCCGCAGCTCGGCACGGAGACCGCCCTGGTGGTCGTCGAGGTCTATCAGCGCGGCGGCGTGTGGAAGGTGCGCGCGGTCGGCCAAGGGTACGCGAACGGCCTCGCCGGCATCGCGACCGACTTCGGGGTCTCCGTGGAGGAGGAGCCGGCTCCGGCGGCCGCCGCCCCGGCCCCCGTCACCCCGCCCGCGCCCCCGGCTCCCCCCGCGCCGCCCACGTACGCGGCCTCCCCCTGGCTCACCAGCGGCGCTCCCGGGGCGACCCCGGCGGCCCCCGCCCCGGTCGCACCCGCGCCGGTCGCCCCCGCCCCGGTCGCGGCTTCCGCCCCCGCCCCCGGCGCCGGGAAGATCAACCTCGACAAGGGCCGGGTCAGCCTCCAGAAGAACCAGACCGTGTCCCTGGTCAAGGGCGGCCGCCCGCTGCTCTCCCAGGTCAAGATGGGCCTCGGCTGGGAGCCCGCGTTCCGCGGCCGGGACATCGACCTGGACGCCTCGGTCATCGCGTACGGCCCCCAGCGCAACCACATCGACAGCTGCTACTTCGGCAAGCTGTCCATCCTCGGCGGCTCCGTCAAGCACTCCGGCGACAACCTCACCGGCGAGGGCGCGGGCGACGACGAGGTGATCGTCGTGGACCTCGGCCGGCTGCCCGCGGACGCGACGGGCCTCGTCTTCACGGTCAACTCCTTCTCGGGCCAGAAGTTCACCGAGGTGGCCAAGGCCTACTGCCGCCTCATCGACGCCGCGACCAACGAGGAGCTGGTCCGCTTCGACCTCACCAGCGCCGAGCCGCAGACCGGCGTGATGATGGCCAAGCTGATCAAGCAGTTCTCCGGCGAATGGGAGATGACGGCCATGGGCGAGTTTGTGAAGTCGCGCACAGTGCGGGGCATGGTCAAGCCGGCCGCACAGGCACTCTGAGCAGGTGAGCGGGCACATGGAGCGACGAAGGCCTTGTCCGGGTGATCTGTTCCACCCTTAATGCGGAGGTAGCTGTCAGTGCCCGCCCGTAGCCTTGGAAGCATGCACCAGACACTCCAGCCCGCGGGCCCCGCGCGCCCGTCCGCCGCCGAGGCGAACGAGGCGATCCGGCAGCTCGTCGAGAGCCGGGTGGACGGCGAGTGGCCCTCCGAGGCGTACGAGTTCCTCCTCGAGGAGTGGGCCGCGGCCAGCCGCGCCGAAGCTCAGTGATCCAGCCGTAGACGGACGAAGCACAAACGAACAGAAACGACGAGAAGAGCCGCCGGGCCCGAGGGCCCGGCGGCTCTTCTCATGTCCGCGGCTCATGTTCCGCGGCCGGCGGATCAGCGCCGGCGCCGCCACGGCCCCGTGACGGCCAGCATGACGCCCGGGTCCTGGATGCCGACGAACAGCGTCCGCCCGTCCGGCGAGAAGCAGACGCCCGCGAACTCCGCGTACTCCGGCTCCTCGGCCGTCCCCACGTTCATCTCGTTGCGGGCCAGCGGGTACGTGCGCCCCGACTCGGTCGCACCGAAGAGGTGCTGCAGCCCCGAGCCGTCCTCGGCGATGATCACACCGCCGTACGGGGAGACCGTGATGTTGTCCGGACCGTCGTACCCGCCCTCCGCCGTCGGGTCGGCGTTCACCCCGATCAGGAGCTGCAGCCGCAGCGTGCGCCGCTTGGGGTCGTAGAACCACACCTGGCCGTCGTGGGCCGTGCCCGGGCTCTCCGCACGGGCGTAGGAGGACACGAAGTAGGCGCCGCCGTCGGCCCACCACATGCCCTCCAGCTTGCGCCCGCGGGTCACGGCCGCCGCACCGAACTGCTTGCGCACCGCCGCGGTGCGCCCGTCGCGGTCGGGGACCGGCACCCAGTCCACCCCGTAGGTGGTCCCGATCTTCGTCGCCCGCGAGAGGTCGTCGACGAACAGACCCGAGCTGTCGAAGCACTTGGCGGCCGCCAGCACACCGGCGTCGTCGGCGAGCGTACGGAGCTTGCCGCGCCCGTGCCGGAAGCCGCTCGGCGGGGTCCAGCGGAAGAGCAGCCCGTTGGGGTTGGAGGCGTCCTCGGTGAGGTAGGCGTGGCCGTGGCGCGGGTCGATGACCACGGCCTCGTGGTCGTAGCGCCCGAACGCCTTGACCGGCTTGGGGTCGAGGTTGGCGCGGCGGTCGTGCGGGTCGACCTCGAAGACGTAGCCGTGATCCTTGGTCATCCCGTTCTTGCCGGCGAGGTCCGAGTTCTCCTCGCAGGTCAGCCAGGTGTCCCAGGGGGTGGAGCCGCCCGCGCAGTTGGTCGACGTACCGGAGATGCCCACCCATTCGGCGACCTCGCCGCCGCGCCGGACCTCGATGACCGTGCAGCCGCCGGCCGCGGCCGGGTCGTAGACGAGGCCCTCGGCGAGCGGTACGGGGTACTTCCAGTTGGTGCGCGGGCCCTTCAGCTCGTGGTTGTTGACGAGGAGGGTGACACCCCGGTGGCCTTCGAAGGCGGCCGTGCCGTCGTGGTTGGACGGCGTGCTCTCACCCGAGTCGAGCGTGGTGACACCGCTGTGCGTGATCACGCGGTACGTGAATCCGGCGGGGAGGGCCAGGATGCCGGCCGGGTCGGGCACGAGCGGTCCGTAACCGGGGCCGTGGCCGTGGCCGCCCTGACCCGTTTCCCGGTCGGCCTCCGGCCGCGCGCCGTCGTCCGCGGCGAGGGCCCCGGGAGCGGTGGCGAGTGCGCCGGCCGTTCCGGTGAGCGCGACGCCCGCACCCGCGAGTGCGGTGCGGGTGGTGAAATCCCTACGGCTGAGCGGCATCGGGTCTCCAGGAGTGGGGAGGTGGTGCGCTGTCGTGCGGTCGTCGGCGCACACGCTCCCGCCCGCACGTGAACGCCGACTGAACTACCCGGGAAAACGAATCGACCCCTTGCCCGGTGGCCGCGATGGCCGAGTCCCTTTCGGGAACGGCTGGTTCCCCCTGCCTCATACGCCCCGGGAGCGCGCCTTGAACGCGGCCTTCCGGGCCTCCTTGGCGGCCTTCTTGTCGGGGTGCAGCCGCCCCATCGCCTCCAGCACGTGGGCCGTGGCCGGGTGGTCCACCCGCCAGACCTGCTCGAAGAACCCGGCGTGATGGGCGGTCAGCGACTCGATCAGGAGCGGCAGCTCCGCCTCGGCGCCCTCCCCGCCCTCGGCTCCCCCGCCGCTCCCGACGCCCCCGACGCCCGTGGCGAGCTGCGCCGCGATCGTGTCGACCGTCAGCCAGAACACCATCTCCTCGTCCGGCGCCGGTACGTCGGCCACCCCGCGCTCGGCCAGCCAGACCCGGGCGAGCCCGCCGAGCTCGGCGTCGTCCAGCACCGCGCGGACGGCCGGCTCGGCCTCCGCTCCGGTCGGCGCGAGGGCCTGCTGGCAGCGCAGCCGGCGCAGCGGGGCGCCCGCGTCGGCGCCGCGCGCGGCGGCGAGCAGTTCCGCGGCGGCCTCGGGCACGGGGCGGCCGGCCAGCCACTGCTCGATCTCGGCCTGGGCGGCGGCCTCGGAGTAGTGCGAGACCACGTCGAGCAGTACGTCCGCGCCCTTCCCGGCCAGTTCGCCGACGGCGGGGGCCTCGACGCCCGCCTCCAGCATGCGCGCCCGGATCCCGTACATCCCGAGCGGGGTCAGCCGTACCAGCCCGTACCGGGAGACGTCCTCCTCGTCGGGAGCGGCGCCCGCACCCGCGCTCGCGAGGAACTCCTCGTCCTCGGCCTCCGCCATCAGCTCCTCGTCGACGGGACGGAACTCGACCAGCCCGATCGGCTCCAGCTGCCGGAACTGGTCGTCGAGGCGCATCATCGCGTCCGAGACCTGCTCCAGTACGGCGTCGGTGGGATCTCCCATGTCGTCCGGCACCACCATCGACGCGGCGAGCACCGGGAGCGGCACGGGGCCGTCGGCCGTGCCGCCTTCGGCGACGGCGAGCAGGTAGAGGTTGGCGAGGACCCCGTCGAGGAAGTCGGCCTCGCGGCCCGGGTTCCAGTCGAGCCGGCCGAAGTCGATCTCGCCGCCCGCGTCGAGGGCGTCCACCAGGTCGTCCAGGGCGGGCACCGCAGCGTCCGCGAGGACGGTGTCCAGGGCGGCCAGCCACAGGTCGAGCACGTCGCCGGGGGTTCCGCCGGTCACCAGAGCCAGGTCCTCGCCGGGTTCGGCGGTGCCGAGCTCCCGGTGGTCCCACGCCGCGTCCCCGTCGGCGGGGACGCCCTCCTCCGGTTCGGTGACGTCCACCAGGCCGGTGTCGACGGCCACCCGCCAGGCCTGGCTCGCGTGGGCGGCGGAGTCCTCGTCGGCGGGGTCGAGGCCCAGCAGGGCCACGGCCTCGGGCAGTTGCCCGGCGACGAGTTCGCCCCCGGTGTCCACCCGGGTGTCCGGTCCGGCCCAGCGGGCGAGGCGCACGGCGCGGGCGAACAGCGGGGCGGCCAGGGCGTCGCGGGCCAGTTCCGCGTCGGGGAGCAGCCGTACCGGCGGCAGCGTGGGGTGCGAGTCTGCGGACATGGGGCGGTTCTCCTCGCGGACACGGGTTGTTCGGGTACGGGTGGTTCGCGTACGGGTCGTACGGCGCCCCAGAGTAGACGCATTTCGGGCGCCCCCGGCGGCCGCTCCCCTTTGGTTCATCCCACAGTCAACCCCTGTCTTCCCTGTAGGGCTTGACAACTTTGCCGGCGACGAAGGAAATTGACGCGCGTAGATATCTACTCCCTCCTCCACACACCGGAGTTCCCGCCCATGCGCTCCTCGCATCCCCGTTCCGCCGCCGTCGCGGCCCTCGTCGCCACCGCGCTGGCCACCGGCCTGCTCGCGGGCACCGCCGACGCGGCCGAAGGCGCCGTGTCCGCCGATCCGATACGCATCCACGACATCCAGGGCACCACCCGGATATCCCCGATGGTCGGCAAGCAGGTCGCCGGTGTCGCGGGCGTCGTCACGGGCGTCCGTACGTACGGTTCGCGCGGTTTCTGGATCCAGGACCCCGACACCGACGACGACGACGCCACCAGCGAGGGCGTGTTCGTCTTCACCAGCTCGGTCCCGACCGTCGCCGTCGGCGACGCCGTCACCGTCTCCGGCCTGGTCGGCGAGTACATCCCCGGCGGCGTCTCCTCCGGCAACCAGTCGGTCACCCAGATCTCCAAGCCCGTCGTGACCGTGGTCTCCTCCGGCAACGCGCTGCCCGCGGCCACCGCCGTCAACGAGTACTCGGTCCCCTGCGCGTACGCCCCGGAGGGCGACCCGGCCGCCGCCGGCAGCGTCAACGGCCTGACCCTGGAGCCCTCGCGCTACGCCCTGGACTACTACGAGTCCCTGGAGGGCATGAACATCGCGATCGGCACCTCGCGCGTGGTCGGCGCCACCGACCCGTACGCGGCGCTGTGGGTGACGGTGAAGGGCTGGGAGAACAACACCCGGCGCGGCGGCACGGTCTACGGTTCGTACGAATCCCAGAACACCGGCCGCCTCCAGATCCAGCAGCTCGCGCCCCTCGCGCAGCAGCCGTTCCCGGTGGCCAACGTCGGCGACAAGCTGACCGGCCCCACCGAAGGCCCGCTGGACTTCAACCAGTTCGGCGGCTACACCCTGGTGGCCCGCACCCTCGGCACGGTCACGGCGGGCACCCTCGCCCCGGAGCACACCAAGGCGCAGTCCTCCCACGAGCTCGCGGTGGCCACGTACAACGTCGAGAACCTCGACCCGTCCGACCCGCAGGAGAAGTTCGACAACCTGGCCAAGGCCGTCGTCGAGAACCTCGCCTCCCCGGACATCCTCGCCCTGGAGGAGATCCAGGACGACAACGGCGCCAAGAACGACGGCACCGTCTCGTCCGAGGCCACGCTCACGAAGTTCACCACGGCGATCGCGGCCGCGGGCGGCCCGGCCTACCAGTGGCGCACGATCAACCCGGAGGACAAGAAGGACGGCGGCGAGCCCGGCGGCAACATCCGCCAGGTGTTCCTCTTCAACCCGGAGCGGGTCTCCTTCGCCGAGCGCGCCCCGGGCGACGCCGTGACGGCGACCGGCGTGGTCAAGGAGAACGGCAAGGCCGCCCTGACCCACTCCCCCGGCCGCATCGACCCGGCGAACCCGGCGTGGGTGGACAGCCGCAAGCCGCTGGCCGGCGAGTTCGTCTTCCGCGGCAAGACGGTCTTCGTGATCGCCAACCACTTCGGCTCGAAGGGCGGCGACCAGGGCCTGACCTCCTCGAACCAGCCTCCGGTGCGTTCCTCCGAGGCCAAGCGGCTGCTGCAGGCGCAGGCCGTGAACGGCTTCGTGAAGGACATCCTGGCGGTGGAGAAGAAGGCCGCGGTCCTCGTGGTCGGCGACATCAACGACTTCGAGTTCTCGGACACGACGAAGGCGCTGGAGGACGGCGGGGCGCTGTACGCGGCGATCAAGTCGCTGCCGAGGTCGGAGCGTTACTCGTACGTCTACCAGGGCAACTCGCAGGTCCTCGACCAGATCCTGACGAGCCCGGGCATCAAGCAGTTCAGCTACGACAGCGTGCACATCAACGCGGAGTTCTCGAACCAGAACAGCGACCACGACCCGCAGGTCCTGCGCTTCCGCCCGTAGCGGCGGCGCCGAAGGGGCCGGGCCGCACCGCCGCCCGGCCCCTTCGGCATGATCCCGGCATGATCCTCGTCGGCTGCCTGCAGCTGACGTACGTCCCCGGCCTCGGCCAGGGCGGGCGGGAGCGGGCCCTCGTGGAGGCCGTACGGATCCGCGCGGACCGGCGGGGCGGGGGGCTCGGGGCCCGCCTGACGGAGCTGGCGGCGGACCGGGCCCGCGGGCGCGGCTGCGGCCTGATGCAGCTCACCAGCAACAAGCGGCGCACCGCCGCGCACCGCTTCTACGAGCGGCTGGGCTACGCCCGGAGCCACGAGGGCTTCAAGCTGCCGCTGGCCTGAGCGGGACGGGCGGGACCCGAGGACGGGACCTTTGGCCCTGGCGTGACGCTCGGCACATCCCTACCCATTCGGGCGGTTCTGGTGTTGAGTGTCCCCACGCCCGATCTTGTACCGCACTCCAGCACTCCTTTGGAGGACCGCGTGTTCCCCTCCATCTCCCTCGCTCAGGAAATCGGCATCGCCGTCCTGCTCGTGGCCGCCGCCGTCTGGCTGGTCGGCCTCGGCCACATGCTGTGGGACAGCCGTTTCCACCACCCGGAGCCAGGCACCTTCGAAGGGCTCTCGGTCATCCCGGCCCAGCGCGGCACCTCCGTCCATCCGATGGAGTCGGTGGAACTGACCGAGGCGGAGCAGCAGGCGTTCGCCGGCCTCGTCCGCACCATCCCCCTGAGCTGACCCCTCCGCGCGGAACCGCGCAGTGGAGCGCCCTCCCCCGCTCGGGGCGGGAGGGCGCTCACCACGCACGGTGCCCTCCCACCCCGATCGGGGTGGGAGGGCACCGGTACGACGGGACCGCGGTCGGTCAGTTGTGGCTGTGGAGGACCTCGTTCAGGCCGCCCCAGGCCGCCTTGTACGGGCGGGCCTCGACCGCGCCGGTGACCGAGTTGCGGCGGAAGAGGATGTTGTTGGCGCCCGAGAGCTCCAGGGCCTTGACGATCTGGCCGTCCGGCAGGGTGACGCGGGTGCCCGCGGTCACGTACAGGCCGGCCTCGACGACGCACTCGTCGCCCAGCGCGATGCCGACGCCCGCCTCGGCGCCGATCAGGGTGCGCTCGCCGATCGAGATGATCTGCTTGCCGCCGCCCGACAGGGTGCCCATGGTGGACGCGCCGCCGCCGATGTCGGAGCCGTCGCCGACCACGACGCCCGCGGAGATCCGGCCCTCGACCATGGAGGTGCCCAGGGTGCCGGCGTTGAAGTTGACGAAGCCCTCGTGCATGACCGTGGTGCCCTCGGCGAGGTGCGCGCCGAGGCGGACCCGGTCCGCGTCGGCGATGCGCACGCCCTTGGGGGCGACGTAGTCCGTCATCCGCGGGAACTTGTCGATCGAGGTGACCTGGAGGTGCAGGCCCTCGGCGCGGGCGTTCAGGCGGACGGTCTCGACCTGGTCGATCGCGACCGGACCGAGCGAGGTCCAGGCGACGTTGGCCAGCAGGCCGAAGACGCCGTCCAGGTTCTGGCCGTGCGGCTTGACCAGGCGGTGGCTGAGCAGGTGCAGGCGCAGGTACGCGTCGTGCGCGTCCAGCGGCTTGTCCTCCAGGGAGGCGATCACGGTGCGGACCGCTACGACCTCGACGCCGCGGACCGCGTCCTGGCGGATCGCCTTGGGCGCGGTGGCGCCCAGCAGCTCCACGGCCTGTTCGGCGGTGAGGCGCTCGGTGCCGGCCGGGCCGGGCTCGGCGACCAGCTGGGGGGCGGGGAACCAGGTGTCGAGGACGGTGCCGTCGGCGGTGATGGTGGCAAGTCCGGCGGCGACGGCGCCGGTGGTACGCGTAGCAGTCATGCCCGAAACCTAACCGGCGACGGCCCGCGGTCGCGAACCGGTCTCATGTGCCGGGCGCGGGTCGTGTCGCGCCGGGTCCTCCACGGGCCCCGGCACCGGCTCCCCCGGCACCGGCTCCCCCAGCGCGGGCTCCCGCACCGGGTGCGCCTCCGGCCCGGGTCGCGGCTTCCGCGCCCCCCGCGCCGACATCCACAGCACCGCCCCGCCCGCCAGCGCCGCCAGCGCCGTGCACAGCGGCCACAGCAGCCCGGGCGCCGCGGAGTACAGGGCGCCGCCGAGCGGCCCGCCGAGCACGACGCCACTGACCGAGACCCCGGCGTACAGGCTCTGGAACCGCCCGATGGCGTGGGCGGGCGCCTGGTCGGCGACGTACGCGGTGGCCGGGGTCTTGTAGAGGATCTCCCCGAGGCTCAGCAGCAGCATCATCACCACGGCGGCCGCGATCCCGGTCCCGAGCAGCAGCGCCCCGTACCCGGCGCCGACGAGCAGCAGCCCGACGCCGATGACGGTCAGCGGCGGGCGGGTGCGCAGGGCGACGGCGGCCGGCAGCTCCAGGAGGAGGATGACGGCGCCGTTGAGGGCGATGATCAGCCCGTAGGCGCCGGTGTCCAGACCGTGGTCCGCGAGGTAGAGCGGGAAGGTCGAGTACTGCTGGCGGTAGATCACGTCGACGACGAGGACCGCGGCCAGCATGACGAGGACGGCGGGCCTGGCCCGGAGCTCCCCCCATACGCCGCGGCCCAGACCCCCGTCCGGGGCCGCGGCGGGGGTGTTCGCGGCGCCCCGCGCGGGAACGACGCGGGCGGTCCACACGGCGAAGACGAGCGTGCCGATGCCGTCGGCGACGAAGAGCCAGTCGTAGGAGACGCCGGTCGCGATCAGTGCGCCGAGCGGCGCGCCGAGGGTGAAGCCGCCGTTGGAGACGCAGCGGACGACGGCGAAGGACTGGCGGCGCGCGCCCTCGGGGACGATCACCGCGACGAGTGCCGCGTTGGCGGAGCGGATCGCCCCGATGGCGTACTGGGCCGGCGGCAGGGCCGCGTAGAGCACGGCCGTGGGCAGGACCGGCAGGAGGACCAGGGCGCCGCCGGCGACGGCGGAGGCGATGAGCAGGACGCGGCGGTGGCCGTAGCGGTCGCCGAACCCGCCGCCCGTGAAGTTCCCGGCGATCAGGCCGATGCCGCCGATTCCGGTGATCAGGCCCGCCTCGGCGACGGAGAGTCCGCGCGGACCGGTCAGGTACACGAAGACGAAGACGAAGGTGAAGCTGGACACGGCGTTGACGAACACGCCCGGCGAGAGCAGCCAGACCGCTCTCGGCACCTCTGTGAATCCTTGCAGCAGCGCCCGCAGCATTTCCCTGGCCCCCGAGTTAGTTCCCTTTGGGAACTGACTATGTCAGCATGACAACCTCGGGTCAACGGACAGAAGGAGTGCCCATGGCCCAGCGCACGCACCTCGACGACGCGGACTGCTCCATCGCCCAGGCCCTCGACGTCGTGGGCGACTGGTGGACGCTGCTGATCGTGCGCGACGCCGCGCGCGGCGTGGACCGCTTCGACGACTTCCAGCGCGAACTGGGCATGTCCCGCAAGGTCCTGACGGAACGGCTGAAGCTGCTCGTCGAGGCGGGCGTGCTGACCCGCGAGCCGTATCAGGATCGGCCGGTGCGCCACGCGTACCGGCTCACCCCGCGCGGGCGCGGCCTGCTGCCGGTCCTGGTCGCCCTCCAGGACTGGGGAGACACCTGGATCCTGGGCGAAGGGGAGCTGACGGCGACGACGCGGGAGGCGTCACGGGAGGCGGTACGCGTGCACGCGCTGCGCGGCACCCGGCTGCCGGAGCTGTCGCTGCCGGACCTCTCCGGCGAACTCCGCGACCCGGTGGCGGACACCCCGTTCACCGTCCTGTACTGCTTCCCGGGCGCGTTCGCCCGGTCCGAGTCCTACCCGCCGGGGTGGGCCGGGATCCCCGGGGCGCGGGGGTGCACCCTCGAATCGTGCACCTACCGGGACCGGCTCGGGGAGTTCACCGCGGCGGGCGCGACGGTGCACGGGGTGTCCACTCAGCGGCCGGACGAGCAGCGGGAGTTCGCGGAGGCCGAGGGCCTCCGCTTCCCCCTCCTCTCCGACGCGGAGCTCGGGCTCGTGACGGCGCTGCGGCTGCCGACGTTCCGGGCGGGGGGCATCAGCCGGCTGAAGCGCCTGACGCTGGTCGTGGACCGCGACCGGACCGTTCGCGAGGTCCTCTACCCGGTCCAGGACATCGAGGCGAGCGTGGCCGCGGCCCTCGCGGCGATCCGCGGCGCGTAGGCCCGGGGACCGGCCGCCCCACCGGGCCGCCGACCCCGTCGCCGTCAGGGCCGCAGCACCCGGCGCAGGATCTCGCGGGCGTACGCCTCGTCGTACACCGTCCCCGTCAGCAGCACCTGCAGGCTGATCCCGTCCATCAGCGCCACCAGCGCCCGCGCCGTGGCCGGGTCCGTTCGCGCGGACAGCGCCTCGGAGACGGCCTCGCACCACTCCGCCGCCACCGGGCGCAGCGCGGGGCGGCGCAGGGCGGCCAGGTACAGCTCGTACTCCAGCTCCGCCCGCGCCCGGTCCGCCCCCAGGAACTCCCCGAGCAGCGCCGCCAGGGCGCCCGCCAGGTCCGCGCCCGGATCGGCCAGCGCCGCGGAGTCCGCCACCGCCCGGGCGAAGCCCTCGTTGGCCTGCCGCAGCGCCGCCACCAGCAGGTCGTCCAGGGTCTTGAAGTGGTACGTGGTGGAGCCGAGCGGTACGTCGGCCTCCGCTGCCGCGCTGCGGTGGCTGAGCCCCGCGATGCCCCGGGCGCCCACCACCCGGATCGCCGCGTCGATGATCCGGTCCCGCCGGTCCGGGTCGTAGCGGCGCACCGAGCCGGCCATCAGCGGACGGCTCCCGGCACGGCGGCGGCGGGCGACTGGCAGGGCATGCGTACGACGGTACACACGGCCGGGGCGCTCGGGACGGTCCTCGCGGTCAGTGCGCCGTCCCCCCGAGGTTCAGCAGCACGACGCCGGCGATCACCAGGGCGATGCCGCCGATCTTCGCGGCCGTCGCCGCCTCCCCCATGAAGATCATGCCGATCGCGGCGATCGCGGCCGTGCCGACGCCGGCCCAGATCGCGTACGCGGTCCCGACCGACATCGACTTCAGCGTCTGCGCGAGCAGCGTGAAGGCGATGAGGTAGCCCACCAGCGTGATCAGCGAGGGCCACAGCTTCGTGAAGCCCTCACTGAACTTCATGGCGGTGGTACCGGCGACCTCGGCGACGATGGCGGCGGCGAGCAGTATGTAGGGCATGCGTACGACTGTACCCATCGTTATGGACGCCCGTACACATCAGCGCGCCCCGGCCCGTACGCTGCTGCTCTGCTTCCCGCAGCTCACCGCCGGCCTGCTCTACGCGGACCGGCGGATCCGCCGCGAGGACCTGGCGGCGGAGCCCGCCAGGCAGGACGGCGAGCTCAGGTCAGCGTGAACCAGGCCGCGCGGGACTTCTTCCACTCCGGGTGGTCGAGGTCCTTGGCCTCGGTGCCGTCCCCGTACAGGTCGGCGGAGCCGCTGTCGGTGATCAGCTGGACGCGGGCACCGGGCACGCGGAGGTCGGGCACGGAGACCACGGCTTCCCAGCCGCCCGGGTCGGTGGTCGGCAGGTCCGCCCGCTTCACCGGGGCGTGGCCCGGGACGCCGTCCCACTGGTAGAGGGCGTACGGGTCGGAGTTGTCGTCCGCCGCCCAGGAGCCGGCGAGGACCAGGTACTGGTCGGCGGCGTTCTTGCGGATGTCACGGACCGCGAGCCCGCCGAGGTCCATCTCGATCGCCTCGCCGAAGACCGGCCCGGCCGCGCCGGCCACGACCTGGTCGATGTTGGTGACGGGCACGACCAGTGCCCTGCCGCCGGGCACCGCGGGCGCGAGCGGCGCGCGGAAGCCCAGGTAGGCCGTGGTGGTGGAACCCGGGGCGAACTCCAGGCCCTCCACGTTGAACCCGTCGATGCTCTTCGGGATCCGGCCGGCCGCCGTGCCCGCCGCGAAGCCGTAGCGGTTCCCGTTCGCCGTGTCCCAGGCGATCAGGTCCTCGCGCAGGCCCTTGTAGGCGGAGCCGAAGGTGATCTCGGTGTCGGCGCCCGTCCCGGTGAGCCGGGTGGTGAAGACCGTGTTGCGCTCGGCCTTGTACTTGCCGTCCTTGTTGTTGCCGAGCGAGCCCGTCCAGTACACGGTGTCGCCGACCCGGGCGGCGGCCTCGATGTCGGCTTCCTTCTTGGTGCCGAGCGCGGCGCCCAGGTCCCAGGTCTTCACGGGGGCGCCCGAGCGGGACCGGTCGTACAGGCGCAGCACGTTGGTCTCGTCGTCGGCCACCAGCGCGTAGCCGTCGCCGACGTCCACGGCGGCCGAGGAGTCGGCGGAGCCCGTGAGGTAGCGGGTGGTGCGGGCGCCGGTGGCCACCCGCGCCGAAGCGGCGTAGGAGAGGGTGGCCGTGGCCGTCTTGCCGCCGCGGCCGGTCACCCGGAGCGTCAGGTCGGTGTAGCCCTGGGCCCGCGGGCGTACGGTCAGCTCGCGGTGGCCGTGCCCGGTCCGGCCGATGCGCACGTCTCCGGGCCCCGCGACCGCCGGGTTGCTCGAGGAGAGGACGTCGACGTTGAGGAAGGCGGCCGGTATCCCCTGCTGCGCGATGTCCACGCTCACGCCCGGGTCGCCGATCGCGCCGACGGCCCCGGACAGGTACCCGGCGGAGAGTGCGATGGTCGGTTCGGCGGCGGTTTCCTGGGCGGCGTGGGCGGGCGCGGTCAGTACTGCGGCGAGCAGGGCGGCCGCTCCTGCGGCTCCCACGGCACCGAGGCGGAGTGCCGGCGAAAGGCGAACGGTCAACGGAGGGTCCTCTCGTGTGCGGCGCGCCACGATGTGACGGCCGTCGAGAAGATTCGGCCACCGTGGCCAACTCCCGGTGCACGCGGCCCGTCCGCCGGGAAAACAGAGGACCCCCGGCACACCCGTGCCGGGGGTCCTCTGTTCACTCGGCCGTCGGACGGCCGTCGTTCTCGGGTCGGGCGTCGATCAGACGTTGAAACCGAGCGCGCGCAGCTGCTCGCGGCCGTCGTCCGTGATCTTGTCCGGGCCCCACGGCGGCATCCACACCCAGTTGATGCGCAGTTCGCTGACGATGCCGTCCGTAGCCGACTTCGCCTGGTCCTCGATGACGTCCGTCAGCGGGCAGGCCGCCGAGGTCAGGGTCATGTCGAGGGTCGCGATGTTGGCGTCGTCGACGTGGATGCCGTAGATCAGGCCCAGGTTGACGACGTCGATGCCCAGCTCGGGGTCGACCACGTCGTAGAGGGCCTCGCGGACCTCTTCCTCGGTGGCCGGCTTGATGGACGCCTCGGGCGTCGCGTTCTCGGTCATGCCGTCTTCCTCTCGGCGTCGCCCAGTGCCTGGGCGGTCGCGTCCTTCCACGCCATCCAGCTCAGCAGAGCACACTTCACCCGGGCCGGGTACTTGGAGACGCCGGCGAACGCGACCGCGTCCTCCAGCACCTCCTCCATGGCCTCGTCGGGCTCCATCTTGCCCTTGGACTGCATCAGCTCCAGGAAGACTTCCTGGATCTTCCGCGCCTCGCCCAGCTCCTTGCCGACGAGCAGCTCGTTCAGTATCGACGCGCCGGCCTGGCTGATGGAGCAGCCCTGGCCTTCGTACGAGATGTCCGTGAGGGTCTCGCCGTCGTACTTCACGCGCAGGGTGATCTCGTCACCGCACGTCGGGTTGACGTGGTGCACCTCGGCGTCGCCGTCGCGCAGGCCTCGCCCGCGCGGGTGCTTGTAGTGGTCCAGGATCAGTTCCTGGTACATCGATTCCAGCTTCACTGCGCCTCGTCGCCCTCGTCGTCGCTTCGTCTTATCCGAAGAAGTTCCGTACGTGCTCCAGCCCGTCGATCAGTGCGTCGACCTCGGCCGGAGAGGAGTACAGATAGAAAGACGCTCGCGTCGTCGCCGGAATTCCGTACCGGAGGCAGACCGGGCGGGCGCAGTGGTGTCCCACGCGGACCGCGATGCCCTGCTCGTCCAGTACCTGGCCCACGTCGTGCGGGTGGATGTCACCCAGGACGAAGGAGATGGCGGCGCCGCGGTCCTCGGCCGTGGTCGGGCCGATGATGCGCAGGTCCGGGACCTCCGCGAGGCGCTTGATCGCGTACTCGGTGATCGCGTGCTCGTGCGCGGCGATCTTGTCCATGCCGATCGCGGTCAGGTAGTCCACGGCCGCGCCGAGGCCGACGGCCTGGGCGATCGGGGGCGTGCCGGCCTCGAACTTGTGGGGCGCCGGGGCGTAGGTCGAGGAGTGCATCGAGACGGTTTCGATCATCTCGCCGCCACCCAGGAAGGGCGGCAGGTCCTCGAGCAGCTCCTGGCGGCCCCAGAGGACGCCGATGCCGGTCGGGCCGCACATCTTGTGGCCGGTGAAGGCCACGAAGTCGGCGCCGAGCGCCTGCACGTCGAGCGGCATGTGCGGAGCGGCCTGCGAGGCGTCGATCAGCACCAGCGCGCCGACCTCCTGCGCGCGCCGGACGATCGCCTCGGTCGGGTTGACCGTGCCCATGATGTTGGAGACCAGCGTGAAGGAGACGATCTTCGTCTTCTCCGTGATGACCTCTTCGATGTTGGACAGGTCGAGCCGGCCGTCGTCGGTGAGGCCGAACCACTTCAGCTTCGCGCCGGTGCGCTGCGAGAGCAGCTGCCACGGCACGATGTTGGAGTGGTGCTCCATCTCCGTGATGGCGATCTCGGTCTCGCGGTCGACCCGGTAGGGCTCGTCCGCCCAGCCGAGCATGTTCGCGACCAGGTTGAGCGACTCCGAGGCGTTCTTGGTGAAGATCACCTCGTTGCGGCTCGGAGCGTTGATGAAGGCGGCGACCTTGTCGCGGGCGCCCTCGTACAGCGCCGTGGCCTCCTCGGCGAGCACGTGCACGCCGCGGTGGACGTTGGCGTTGTGCTGCTCGTAGTACTCGTTCAGCGCGTCGAGCACCTGGCGCGGCTTCTGCGAAGTCGCCGCGTTGTCCAGGTAAACGATCTTCTTCCCGTCGTGGACCACACGATCCAGAAGGGGGAAGTCCTTGCGGATCGCCTCGATGTCGAGGAGGCCAGGCAGCTGTGTCACGCGGTCGCGCCACCCTTCGTGCTGTAGGACTCGTAGCCCTCCGCCTCCAGCTTGTCGGCGAGCTCGGCGCCGCCGGACTCGACGATGCGGCCCTCGGAGAAGACGTGGACGAAGTCGGGCTTGATGTAGCGGAGGATCCGCGTGTAGTGCGTGATCAGCAGGGTGCCGGTGTCGCCGGTCGAGCGGAAGCGGTTGACGCCCTCGGAGACCTGGCGCAGGGCGTCGACGTCGAGGCCGGAGTCGGTCTCGTCGAGGATCGCGATCTTCGGCTTGAGGAGCTCCAACTGCAGGATCTCGTGACGCTTCTTCTCACCGCCGGAGAAGCCCTCGTTGACGTTGCGCTCGGCGAAGGCCGTGTCCATCTGGAGCTGCTCCATCGCGGACTTGACCTCCTTCACCCAGGTGCGCAGCTTCGGCGCCTCGCCGCGGATGGCGGTGGCCGAGGTGCGCAGGAAGTTGGAGACCGAGACGCCGGGGATCTCGACCGGGTACTGCATCGCGAGGAAGACGCCGGCGCGGGCGCGCTCGTCGACGGACATCTCCAGGACGTCTTCGCCGTCGAGGGTCACGGTGCCCTTGGTGATGGTGTACTTCGGGTGGCCGGCCAGCGCGTAGGCGAGGGTGGACTTGCCGGAGCCGTTCGGACCCATGATGGCGTGCGTCTCACCCTGCTTGATGGTGAGGTCGACGCCCTTGAGGATCTCGCGGGCGCCGTGCTCGGCCTCGACGGAGACGTGCAGGTCGTGGATTTCAAGCGTTGCCATGGATACCTCAGGACTCCTGGGTGAGGGAGACGAGCACGTCGTCCCCTTCGATCTTTACGGGGTATACGGGGACGGGGCGCGTCGCGGGCAGGCCGGACGGCTTGCCGGTGCGCAGGTCGAAGGCCGAGCCGTGCAGCCAGCACTCGATCATGCAGTCTTCGACCTCGCCCTCCGAGAGGGATACGTTCGCGTGCGAGCAGATGTCGTTGATCGCGAACACCTCCCCCTCGGCGCGGACGATGGACACCGGCGTGCCGTCGAGTTCGACCCGCTTGGGGGCGTTCTCCTCCAGCTCGCTCAGCGCACAGGCCTTGACGTAAGTCATCAGACGGAACCCTGGAGCTCGGTCTCGATCTTGGCGAGCAGGCGCTCCTCGATGTCGGCGACACCGATCTGCTGGACGAGCTCGGCGAAGAAGCCGCGCACGACCAGGCGGCGGGCCTCGTCGGCCGGGATGCCGCGGGACTGCAGGTAGAAGAGCTGCTCGTCGTCGAAGCGGCCGGTCGCGGAGGCGTGGCCGGCGCCGACGATCTCGCCGGTCTCGATCTCCAGGTTCGGCACCGAGTCGACCCGCGCGCCGTCCGTGAGGACGAGGTTGCGGTTCATCTCGTAGGTGTCGGTGCCCTCGGCGGTCTTCTCGATGAGCACGTCACCGATCCAGACGGCGTGGGCGTCCTGGCCCTGGAGCGCGCCCTTGTAGACCACGTTCGACTTGCAGTGCGGGGCCTTGTGGTCGACCAGGAGGCGGTGCTCCTGGTGCTGGCCGGCGTCCGTGAAGTACAGGCCGAAGAGCTCCGCCTCGCCGCCGGGACCCGCGTAGTTCACGCGCGGGTGGAGGCGTACGACGTCTCCGCCGAAGGTGACGACGATCGACTTGAAGGTCGCGTCGCGGCCGATCAGGGCGTTGTGCTGGGAGCAGTGGACGGCGGTGTCGTCCCAGTCCTGCACGGAGACCACGGTGAGCTTGGCGCCGTCGCCGACGAGGAAGTCGACGTTGGCGGCGCGCACGCCGTCACCGGTGTGGTCGATGACCACGACGGCCTCGGCGAAGGCCTTCACGTCGAAGACGGTGTGGCCGAAGGTGGTGCCGCCCTCGCCGTGCAGCGTGACGCGCACGGGTTCGGTGAGCACCGCTTCCTTGGGCACGGTCACGACCGTGGCCTTGGCGAAGGACGAGAACGCCTGGGCGGCGATCCGGTCCACCGGGGTGCCGGCCTTGCCGATGCGCGCGTCGCCGCGCTCCACGGACTCGATCGTGACCACGTCGGGCGCGTCGATCTGGGCCTTCATGGTGCCGTTGGCGACCGCGGTGCCGTCGTGCAGGCCCTTGAGGCGGGCGAGCGGCGTGAAGCGCCACTCCTCCTCGCGGCCGTTGGGCACGGGGAAGTCCGCCACGTCGAAGGACGGAGGGGCACTCATCCGGGTGGCGACGGTGGACTCGGCGGCCACCGCGATCGCGCCGGCGGTGGTCGAACCCGCCGGAATGTTCTGAGCCTCAGCCATGGCTGTCGTGTTGCTCTCTTCCTTAAAGAATCTGCTGCGGGGCGTCGGGCGGGCCGGGACTAACCGACCGAGCCTTCCATCTGCAGCTCGATCAGCCGGTTCAGCTCCAGCGCGTACTCCATCGGCAGCTCACGGGCGATCGGCTCGACGAAGCCGCGCACGATCATCGCCATGGCCTCGAACTCCGTCAGACCGCGGCTCATCAGGTAGAAGAGCTGGTCGTCGGAGACCTTGGAGACGGTCGCCTCGTGGCCCATGGACACGTCGTCCTCGCGGACGTCCACGTAGGGGTAGGTGTCCGAGCGGGAGATGGTGTCGACCAGGAGCGCGTCGCACAGCACGTTGGACTTGGAGCCGTGGGCGCCTTCGCCGATCTCGACCAGACCGCGGTACGAGGTGCGGCCGCCGCCTCGGGCCACCGACTTCGAGACGATGTTGGAGGAGGTGTTCGGCGCCATGTGGACCATCTTGGAGCCGGCGTCCTGGTGCTGGCCCTCGCCCGCGAAGGCGATGGAGAGGGTCTCGCCCTTGGCGTGCTCGCCCATCAGGTAGACGGCCGGGTACTTCATGGTGACCTTGGAACCGATGTTGCCGTCGATCCACTCCATGGTCGCGCCCTCGTACGCCACGGCGCGCTTGGTGACCAGGTTGTAGACGTTGTTCGACCAGTTCTGGATCGTCGTGTAGCGGCAGCGGCCGCCCTTCTTCACGATGATCTCGACCACGGCGCTGTGCAGCGAGTCCGAGGAGTAGATCGGGGCGGTGCAGCCCTCGACGTAGTGGACGTAGGCGTCCTCGTCGACGATGATCAGCGTCCGCTCGAACTGGCCCATGTTCTCCGTGTTGATGCGGAAGTAGGCCTGGAGCGGGATGTCCACCTTGACGCCCTTGGGGACGTAGATGAACGAGCCGCCCGACCACACGGCCGTGTTCAGCGAGGCGAACTTGTTGTCGCCGACCGGGATGACGGTGCCGAAGTACTCCTGGAAGAGCTCCGGGTGCGTCTTCAGCGCGGTGTCCGTGTCGAGGAAGATGACGCCCTGCTCCTCCAGGTCCTCACGGATCTGGTGGTAGACGACCTCCGACTCGTACTGGGCCGCGACACCGGCGACGAGGCGCTGCTTCTCCGCCTCGGGGATGCCGAGCTTGTCGTACGTGTTCTTGATGTCCTCCGGCAGGTCCTCCCAAGAAGCGGCCTGCTTCTCGGTGGAACGCACGAAGTACTTGATGTTGTCGAAGTCGATGCCCGAGAGGTCGGAACCCCAGTTGGGCATGGGCTTCTTGCCGAACAGCTTGAGGCCCTTGAGGCGGAGGTTCAGCATCCACTCCGGCTCGGACTTCTTCGCCGAGATATCGCGGACGACCTCTTCGGACAGACCCCGCTTGGCGACCGCACCGGCCGCGTCGGAGTCGGCCCAGCCGTATTCGTAAGTGCCCAGGCCATCGAGCTCAGGGTGAGCAGTCTCCGTGGTCATGCGGGGTTCCTCCCGGCCGTACTTGCAGATACTGATGTGTCGGACTGTGTGGCGCCCTTGGCAGCGGCGCCGTTTCCGCTGCGCGGAATGAACGTCGTGCACACCCCGTCGCCGTGGGCGATCGTGGCGAGACGCTGCACATGCGTCCCGAGCAATCGGGAGAAGACCTCGGTCTCCGCCTCGCAGAGCTGCGGGAACTGCTCGGCGACGTGCGCGACCGGGCAGTGGTGCTGGCAGAGCTGTTCACCGCTGTGCGGACCGGGAGCGCTCTTCGCCGTAGCAGCGTACCCGTCTCCGGTCAACGCCCTGGCAAGGGCCTCGGTGCGCCCGGCCGGGTCGGCCGCATCCACGGCTTCGCGGTAGGTCTCCGCCTGCGCCGTCAGCCTGGCCTTCGCGAAGGCGGCCACGGCGGCGTCGCCCCGTTCCCCGCCCCCGGCGGTCTGCGCGATCCAGCGCATGGCGTCGGCCGCGAGCGAGTCGTAGGACTGGTCGAAGGCGTCCCGGCCGCAGTCGGTCAGCGCGAAGACCTTGGCGGGCCGCCCTCGGGTCCGCGCACCGTACACGCGCTGCTCACGGGGTTCGACCACGTCGTCGGTGACGAGCGTGTCGAGGTGGCGGCGGACGGCGGCCTGGGTGAGGCCGAGGCGCTGGGCGAGGTCGGCGACGGTGGAGGGACCGTGGTCCAGGATCGACCGCGCGACCCGGTTGCGGGTTGACCGCTCCCCGGTCGCGAGTTCGCCCTGGGGGGCCTCGCTCATCCGTTCGCCGTATTTCACAACGCCATTGTTGCGTAATTACTCCGGCCCCGACAAGCCGTGATGGAAGCCACCTCTGGTGGCCTCCATCACTAAGGGTTACCTTATTTATCCACGGAGCGTTACCCGGAAGTCGGCTCCCCGCTCTCCCGCGGGGCCCCGCCGGTGAACCAGTAAACGGCTCCCACCAGCAATCCTCCGCCCACGACGTTCCCCGGCACGGTGAACGTCAGATTTCGGAAAAGATCACCGAACCCGGCTGAGCCATCCAGGATCGCGAGGCTGAAAACAGCCATGTTCGCTACACAGTGTTCGAATCCGACGGCGACAAAAACAGCCACCGGGAGCCACAGGACGAAAATCTTGGCGGCATCGCCGCGGGCCCGGGTGAACATCCAGATGGCCAGGCAGACCAGCATGTTGCAGAGAACGGCCCGCCAGAAGAGCTGCCCGCCGCTCAGCGCCGTCTTCCCGTGCACCATCTCGGTGAGCATGGACCGCGCGGAGGGCGAGGAGGCCACGCCCGAGGCGTGCACCATGGCGCCGAAGGCGAAGGCCCCGACCAGGTTCCCGGCCAGCGAGAGCGTCCAGGAGAGCACCAGGTCCCGGGGACCGGTCCGCCCGGACAGCGCGCCGACCAGCATGACCATCACGTTGCTCGTGAAGAGCTGGGCGCCGGCGAACATCACGATGGTCAGGGCGATCGGGAAGACCGCGCCCTCCAGCAGCTTCACGGCCGGCGAGCCCTTCGCGACGAACGGCGAGATCGCGACCAGGAGCAGCACCTCGCCGATGGCGATGTAGGCGCCGGCGAGCATCGCCGACACGAAGTAGCGCGGCGGGTGCCCGAGGTCATGGGCCTTGTGCTCGGCCTGCCCCGAGGTGGCTTCGACGTTCTGAGCGATGCTGTTCACCATTCGACGTTAGGGTCCGGCCCCGCCCCCGGACGGGCGAAAAGGTCACGATTACGCAGGTCCGTGACCCTTCGGGGGCGGGACCTACGACCCCACCCCGGTCACCTCCCACGGCTCCGTAGACTCACTCCCCATGAGCAACGACCCCGCCGTGGAAATCCGCGGACTGGTGAAGCGGTACGGCCCCAAAACAGCGGTGGACGGCCTGGACCTCACCGTCCGGAGGGCCTCGGTCACCGCGGTACTCGGTCCCAACGGCGCGGGCAAGACGACCACGGTGGAAACCTGCGAGGGCTACCGCCGCCCCGACGCCGGATCCGTCCGCGTCCTCGGCCTCGACCCCGTGGCGCAGGCCGAGTCCCTGCGCCCGCGCATCGGAGTGATGCTCCAGTCCGGCGGCGTCTACTCGGGCGCCCGGGCCGTCGAGATGCTGCGCCACATGGCCAAGCTCTACGCCGACCCCCTGGACGTCCCCACCCTGGTGGAACGCCTCGGCCTCGGCGGCTGCGGCCGCACCGCCTACCGCCGGCTCTCCGGCGGCCAGCAGCAGCGCCTGGCCCTCGCCATGGCCGTCGTCGGCCGCCCCGAGCTGGTCTTCCTGGACGAGCCGACCGCCGGGCTCGACCCGCAGGCCCGCCGCGCGACCTGGGAACTCGTACGGGAACTGCGTGCCGACGGGGTCTCGGTCGTCCTCACCACGCACCACATGGACGAGGCCGAGCAGCTCGCGGACGAGGTCGCCATCGTCGACGCCGGCAAGGTCATCGCCCACGGCACCCCCGACGCGCTGTGCCGCGGCGGCGCCGAGAACACCCTGCGCTTCACCGGCCGCCCCGCGCTCGACGTCGGCTCCCTGCTGAAGGCCCTGCCCGACGGCACCCGGGCCGCCGAGCTCCTCCCCGGCGTCTACCGGGTCACCGGCGACGTGGACCCCCAGCTGCTGGCCACCGTCGCCTCCTGGTGCGCGCAGCACGGGGTGATGCCCGACAGCCTCTCGGTGGAGCGGCACACCCTCGAAGACGTCTTTTTGGAGCTCACCGGTAAGGAGCTGCGCGCATGAGCGCCGGTACGTTCACCCCCCGCCCGGGGGCCGCGCCCGTGTCCCGCATGATCCTGGCGCAGACGGCGCTGGAGACCCGGATGCTGCTGCGCAACGGGGAGCAGCTCCTGCTGACCGTGATCATCCCGGCCCTGCTGCTGACCCTCTTCTCCGCGGTGGACATCATCGACACCGGTGCGCAGAAGTCCGTGGACTTCCTCGCCCCCGGCATCCTGGCGCTGGCCGTGATGTCCACCGCCTTCACGGGCCAGGCCATCGCCACCGGCTTCGACCGGCGCTACGGAGTCCTCAAGCGGCTCGGGGCCTCCCCGCTGCCGCGCTGGGCCCTGATGGCCGCCAAGACGCTGTCCGTGCTGGTCACCGAGGTGCTGCAGATCGCGCTGCTGACCGTGATCGCCTTCGCCCTGGGCTGGTCCCCGCACGGGAACCCGCTGTCCGTCGCCGTGCTGATCCTGCTCGGCACCGCCGCCTTCTCCGGGCTCGGCCTGCTGATGGCGGGCACCCTCAGGGCGGAGGCCACCCTGGCCGCGGCCAACCTGGTCTTCCTGCTGCTGCTGGTCGGCGGCGGGGTGATCGTGCCGCTGGACAAGTTCCCCGGCGCGGTCCAGTCCGTCCTCGGCCTGCTCCCGATCTCGGCGCTCTCCGACGGCCTGCGCGAGGTGCTCCAGCACGGGGCCGCGCTGCCCTGGGGCGACGCGGCCGTGCTTACCTGCTGGGCCGTAATTGGCCTGGGCGCTGCTGCGCGCCTGTTCCGCTGGGATTGACCCCGCTCCCACGCAGGCGAGGGAACTTCCTGGCTCACCCTGCTCGCCCGTCCAGCGGACGGGTGAGTCTTACGCGATCGACGCCAGCCGGGTTGAGACCGCCCGGTTACGCAGCGCCACCGTACCATCACTCGAATGGTCGCGGGGATTGATCGGAACACTTCCCCCCGGTCGGGCTTTCCCTGGGAGAATGGGCACCTTCACGCATGGAGCCGGGGGGCGGCATGGCGCAGCGGGAGGCCGTTCTGCGGCTGGACGAACAGTGGGCACGGATCAGGTCGGGCGCGGCGCACGCGGAGCCCGCGGAGGCCGACGCCCTGCTCGCGGAGCTGATCGGAGCCCTGCGCGAGCCTGCCCGCACCGACGCCGAGTGCGCGGCCCGGCTGGGTCTGCGCCTCAGCGACCTGGCGGCCCGCCGGTTCGCCGGCGGGGACCGGGCCGGGGCCCTGGCCGCCATTGAGGAGGGGCTGCGGTTCTCGCAGCAGGCGGCCGGACGCGCCGCCGAGTACGCCCGCTGGTACGCCCGGGGCCTGATCAACCAGGGGGTCTGGCTGTCCTGGCCCCTCAGCGACGCGGAGCGGCTGCCGAAGCATCCGCTGGGCCCCGGCTCCGAGAGCGGCCCGAGCGCCGTGGAGCGGGCCGCCGGGGAGCGGGCCCGGGACCTGACGCGCGGCGCGGTGGAGGTCTGGGCGGCCCTGGACCAGGGGGATCCGGTCAATCAGCGGGGTCTCGCGCAGGCGAAGGTGTTCCTCGGCGACCGGCTCGCGGAGCTGGGCCTGGCCGAGGAGTCCGTGGCCTGGGCGGTCGACGCGGAAGGCTCCTTCCGGCGGCTGCTGCTCGCCGATCCCGGCTCCGAGGAGTCGCAGGAGGCCGAGGAGGCCCTGGACCACGTCGGCCGTCAGCTCGAACTGCGTCTGCGCTTCCTGTCCTTCGCCTCCCTGGCCGGCCTGCGCACGCGCGGGCTGCTGCCCGAACGGCTGCTGCCGCAGGCCGTGGTGGCCGCCCGCGTCCAGGGCGTCCCCGAGGCGGAGATCGCCGCCCGGCTGGGTCTGGAGGCCGACCAGGTCCACACGATGCTGGAGGTGACCCCCTGGCTCGCGGTGTGGCGCATCGAGGTCCGCGGCTCCGACGGACTGTGGAACGTACAGCCACATCCCTGGCACAGCGGGGCGGAAGTGAGGAACAGGACGGCCGAGGACGTAGGCGCCGAATTGGCGCGCGGCTTCGCCGCCTCGGCCGACTACCCGGGCAAGGGCGCGCATTGGCGGGTCCGCGTGTGGTGGCACGCGGAAGGCGACCCCGCCGGGGCCCGGTTCCGCCTGGTCGTCGGCCCTGACGGAGCGGCCGCCACCCCCTCGTGAAACTTTGCACAAGTGTCCGCGTACGATAAGCGCCGTGTTGACCCCCCTCGCATATCTCGCCCGCCGCTGGACGCCGTCACCCCGGACCGTCCAGCGGGCCGCGTTCGCAGCGGTGCTCATGAGCGTCGTCATCGTCGTCACCGGCGGCGCGGTGCGGCTGACCGGATCCGGTCTCGGCTGCGACACCTGGCCCAAGTGCACCGGCGACAGCCTGATCGTGACCCAGGAGCAGGGCTTCCACGGCGCCATCGAGTTCGGCAACCGCATGCTGACGTACGTGCTCTGCGCGGCCGTCGGCTGGGCGATCACCGCCGCCCGCTGCGCCAAGCCGTGGCGCCGCTCACTGACCCGGCTCGGCTGGCTCCAGTTCGCCATCGTGATGGGCAACGCGGTCCTCGGCGGCATCACCGTCCTGACGGGTCTCAACCCCTACAGCGTGGCCGGGCACTTCATGCTCGCCACCTCGCTGATCACCGTGGCGACGATCACCTGGCAGCGCACCCGCGAGGGCGACGCCCCGGCCCGGCCGCGCGTGCCCGCTCCGGTGCGCAAGCTCTCGTGGGCGCTGCTCGCGGCCACCGTCGTGCTGATCGCGGCGGGCACCGTGGTCACCGGCTCCGGCCCGCACGCCGGGGACAGCAGCGAGATCAAGCGGATGCCGTTCGACTGGTCGGCCACCGTCCACGTCCACGCGGTCTCCGCCTGGCTGGTGTGCGCGCTCGCCGTCGCGATGTGGCTGGTGCTGCGCGTGGTCGACGCTCCCGTGGACACCCGGGCGCGCGCCCGCGACCTGCTGATCGTGCTGCTCTCCCAGGGCGCCATCGGCTACCTCCAGTACTTCACCGACGTGCCCGAGGCCCTCGTGGCGGCCCACATGCTCGGCTCCTGCCTGGTGTGGATCTCGGTGCTCCGGGTGGCGCTGAGCCTGCGCGAGCGTCCGTCCGAGCAGGCCGGCAGCCCGGACCGGGACGACGCCCGGCTCGCCGCGGTCTGACCCACCGGCCCACCGGGGGGGGCCGGCCGCTCGTCGGCACCGTTCGTAGGCGCCGTTCGTCAGCGCCATTCGTCAGCGCCATTCGTCAGCGCCGCTCGTCAGCGCCGTTCGTCCAGCCGGTAGACGCGGCGGGCATTGCCCGCCGCGACCATCGCCGCCACCCGCTCCGCGTCCCGCCAGGACCAGGAGCCGTCGGCGACCCAGCCGCCGAGCACCCGGCCGAGCGCCTCCCGGAAAACCAGCGCGCCCACCGCGTGGAGTTCGGGCAGTTGCCGTCCGCCGCCGGAGAACATCAGCTTCCCGAACGGCGCGGTCTCCAGGCACTCCGCCAGCACGGCGGCCGCCCGGGCCCCCACGGGCCCCGACGCCGCACCGAGGTCGGCGTGGACGTGCGGGAAGGCCGCTGCCAGCCGCGCGGCCTGCCGGTGGTCGGGGTACCCGCCGAGCAGGACCAGCCGCGCCCCCAGCCCCTCGGTCGCCCGTACGAACCCGGTCAGCCGTTCCGGCTCCCCCGACTCCCCGCCCGTGTGCAGCTGGAGCGGCGGCCCGGAGGACACCGCGCTCCACGCCAGGTGCCGCAGGAGTACGGGATCCCGTACCGCCCCGCCCTTGGCCCGCGCGGCCAGCCAGCGCCCGGCCGCGCCCCGCACCTCGCCCGGACCGGGCGGCTCGGGCGCGGCTTCGAGGGCCGCCCCCCAGGCCCGGGCCGCACTCCCCGCCCCGGCCCCGCAGGTGAACGCCACGGCCCCGGCGGCGGCGTGGTGGACCGCCCCCGCGAGGTTGGCCAGGAAGGCGGCCACGGTCCCGGAGGTGTCGGCCGCCTGCTCGGCCAGCAGCTCCAGCCGCACCAGTTCGTAGGCCTCGGCCCCGCCCGCCCGGGCCAGTTCCTTGGGCCCGGTGAGGTCCCCGGGCACCCCGGAGTCGACGAGCCGGGCGCCGACCCCGCAGCCGCGCAGCAGCCGGCGGGCCGACTCGGCGGCGCCCAGCTCGCGCCGCCGGGCGAGGTAGCGGGCGGGGGCGCAGTGCGGTTCGAGGCCGAGCAGCGGCGGGCACCAGCGGCGCACCGCGAAGCCGGTCTGGGTGTCGAAGAAGGTGGTGCCGGCGGCGGGCGGGCCGGCGGAGGGGATCAGCTGGGCCTCGAAGGTGGCGAGGCCCAGCTCCGTGCGGAGCACTCCCTGGCAGTACTGGTCCACCAGGGGCGGCGTTTCGATCATCCGGGCATCCCGTTGCGGACGTGAGGAAGGGGCTTCCACACGTCCTAACGGGTGCGCGGGGTGTGAGGTGTTGCTCGCGCTGTTGACCGAGCGGGTGACGCGGAAGCGATCCGGCCAATGATCAGGCCAATGATCGACCGGGTCAGGCGGCCGGGTTCGCGGCTCCGCCGAGCTGCATGCCGGCCATCCGGGACCACTCGTACGGCCCCGTCCGCACCCGCGCGGCGAACTCTCCGTCGAACTCCTCGTGGAGGGTCAGCCCGGCCTTCTCCGCCGCGAGCCGCGCGGTGTCGTACGTCGGGGCCACCAGGTCGCCCCAGCTGCCGTCGGTGCCGACGAGGACGATCCGGGTGCCCGCCTGGCCGATGTGCGCGAGGTTGCCCTCGGCGCCGCCGTGCTGCTTGGCGAACGCGCCGATCTGCTTGGCCAGCTTGGCGGCCGTACGGTCCTGCTTCTTGTCCGCCGTGGCGGCGGTCCCCTCGGTGTCTGCCATGGGCAGCATGCTACCGGCCGGTAATGAACGAAGGAAGCATGAACGAGGGAGGCATCAGCGGAGGAAGGGATCCACGGCGACGGCGACGAAGAGGAGCGACACATAGGTGATCGACCAGTGGAACAGCCGCATCTCCTTGAGCTTCGCGCCCGTCAGGCCCGACTTGGCGCGCGCGTTGAGCCCGTGCGCCTCCCACAGCCACCAGCCGCCGGCCACCAGGGCGACCGAGGTGTAGAACCAGCCGGTGTACCCCAGCGGGGTCAGCAGCAGCGAGACGGCGACCATCACCCAGCTGTAGAGGACGATCTGCTTGGCCACGGCCCTGTTGCCCGCGACGACCGGCAGCATCGGCACGCCGACGCGCGCGTAGTCGTCCTTCACCTTCATCGACAGCGGCCAGTAGTGCGGCGGCGTCCAGAAGAAGATGACGAGGAAGAGGATGACCGCGGCCCAGGAGACCTCGTTCTTCACCGCCGACCAGCCGATGAGCACCGGCATGCAGCCCGCGATGCCGCCCCACACGATGTTCTGCGAGGTGCGCCGCTTCAACAGCATCGTGTAGACGACGACATAGAAGAGGAGCGCGCCGAGCGCGAGGGCGGCCGACAGCCAGTTGATCAGCAGCCCGAAGAACAGGGTCGACGCGATCCCGAGGGTGATGCCGAAGACCAGGCACTCGCGCGGGCTGACCATGCCGGTCACCAGCGGGCGTCCCGAGGTCCGGTCCATCAGCGCGTCGATGTCGCGGTCGATGTACATGTTCAGCGCGTTGGCGCCGCCCGCGGACAGGTACCCGCCGAAGCAGGTGGCGAGGACCAGCCACAGCGGGGGCACGCCCTGCTCGGCGAGGAACATCACCGGCACGGTCGTAATGAGCAGAAGCTCGATGATCCGCGGCTTGGTCAGTGCCACGAAAGCCATGGCCCGGGCCCCGAACGGCCGGTGGTTGGGGCTCGTCCCGAGCACCCCCGCTGGACGGGATTCGACGGCCGTCACGCACACCCCTGACAGAGAATCCAGCAAGCTCCGACGTGAACCCTTTTAAACATGAAGGTCCCGTAAAGGCTTGCGCGTACCACGCCACTCTAGACGTAGCCATTGGCTCGTCCCGCGCGGGGGTCGCCCCGTGTTGGTCCGATCAGTACCGAGACGTCACGAGCGGACCGCGGGTACTCGAATAGCTGCACGCTGTGGCGGGGGTAGGCTCGGAATCGCTCCGGTGCACCGTTCGTCACCGGGAACCAGACATGTGGAGAGGAGCCCTGACCCACGGTGAGCACCAAGCCGACGACCACAGAGCTCGACTGGACCGAACTGGACCAGCGTGCTGTCGACACCGCCCGGATCCTGGCCGCCGACGCGGTCCAGAAGGTCGGTAACGGCCACCCCGGCACTGCGATGAGCCTGGCCCCCGCCGCGTACACCCTCTTCCAGAAGGTGATGCGGCACGACCCGGCGGACCCGGAGTGGGTCGGCCGCGACCGTTTCGTGCTCTCCGCGGGCCACTCCTCGCTGACCCTCTACACCCAGCTGTACCTGGGTGGGTTCGGGCTCGAGCTGGACGACCTGAAGGCCTTCCGCACCTGGGGCTCCAAGACCCCCGGCCACCCGGAGTACGGCCACACCGCGGGCGTCGAGACCACCACCGGCCCGCTGGGCCAGGGCATCGCCAACGCGGTGGGCATGGCCATGGCCGCCCGCTACGAGCGCGGCCTGTTCGACCCCGAGGCCCCCGCGGGAGCCTCCCCGTTCGACCACATGATCTACGCGATCGCGGGCGACGGCTGCCTCCAGGAGGGCATCTCCCACGAGGCGTCCGCGCTGGCCGGCCACCAGAAGCTCGGCAACCTGGTGCTGCTGTGGGACGACAACCACATCTCCATCGAGGGCGACACGGAGACGGCCGTCTCCGAGGACACCCTGAAGCGCTACGAGGCCTACGGCTGGCACGTCCAGCGCGTCGCGCAGCAGGAGAACGGCGACCTCGACCCGAAGGCGCTGTTCGCCGCGCTGCAGGCCGCCAAGGCCGAGACGGAGCGCCCCTCCTTCATCGCGGCCCGTTCGATCATCGCCTGGCCGGCCCCGCACGCCCAGGGCACCGAGGCCTCGCACGGCTCGGCCCTCGGCAACGACGAGGTCGCCGCCACCAAGCGCGTGCTCGGCTTCGACCCGGAGCAGACCTTCGAGGTCTCCGACGAGGTCATCGCGCACACCCGCTCCCTCGGCGACCGGGGCCGCGAGGCCCGCGCCGCCTGGGAGAAGGAGTTCTCCGCCTGGCGCACCGCCAACACCGAGCGCGCCGCCGAGTTCGACCGCATCAACGCCAACGAGCTGCCCGCGGGCTGGGAGGACAAGCTCCCCGTCTTCGAAGCCGGCAAGGGCGTCGCCACCCGCGCCGCCTCGGGCAAGGTGCTCGAAGCGCTCGGCGCGGTCATCCCGGAGCTGTGGGGCGGCTCGGCCGACCTCGCCGGCTCCAACAACACCACCATCGACAAGAACTCCTCGTTCCTGCCGGTGGGCAACCCGCTGCCGGAGGCCGACCCGTACGGCCGCACCATCCACTTCGGCATCCGCGAGCACGCCATGGCCGCGGCCATGAACGGCATCGCCCTGCACGGCCACACCCGCATCTACGGCGGCACCTTCCTGGTGTTCTCCGACTACATGCGCAACGCCGTGCGCCTTTCCGCCCTGATGCACGTGCCGGTCACCTACGTGTGGACGCACGACTCCATCGGCCTCGGCGAGGACGGCCCGACCCACCAGCCGGTCGAGCACGTCGCCGCGCTGCGCGCCATCCCGGGCCTGAACGTGGTCCGCCCGGCCGACGCCAACGAGACCGCCGTCGCCTGGCGCGAGATCCTCAAGCGCCACACCAAGGTCTTCGGCAAGGGCGCCCCGCACGGACTGGCGCTGACCCGCCAGGGCGTGCCGACCTACGAGCGCAACGAGGACGCCGCCAAGGGCGGGTACGTGCTCTTCGAGGCGACGGGCCCCGACGGGCAGAGCGCGGCCGCTCAGGTCGTCCTCATCGGCACCGGCTCCGAGGTCCAGCTCGCCGTCGCCGCGCGCGAGGCCCTGCAGGCCGAGGGCGTCCCGGCGCGCGTCGTCTCGATGCCGTCCGTCGAGTGGTTCGAGGAGCAGTCCCAGGAGTACAAGGACAGCGTCCTGCCGCCTTCGGTCAAGGCGCGTGTCGCGGTCGAGGCCGGCATCGGCCTGACCTGGCACCGCTACGTCGGCGACGCCGGCCGGATCGTCTCGCTGGAGCACTTCGGTGCCTCGGCCGACGGCGCCGTGCTGTACCGCGAGTTCGGCCTGACCGCCGAAGCCGTGACCGCCGCCGCCCGCGCGTCGCTCGCCGCCGCCGCGCGCTGACTCCCGCACCCAGACCAGTAGGAGATGCAATTCTCATGACAGACGCACTGAAGCGCCTTTCCGACGAGGGCGTGGCGATCTGGCTGGACGACCTGTCCCGCAAGCGGATCACGTCCGGCAACCTGGCCGAGCTCATCGACCAGCAGCACGTGGTGGGTGTCACCACCAACCCGGCGATCTTCCAGAAGGCGATCAGCGGCGGCGAGGGGTACGGGCAGCAGCTCGCCGACCTGGCCGCCCGCAAGGTCACCGTCGAAGAGGCGATCCGCATGATCACCACGGCGGACGTCCGCGACGCCGCCGACATCCTGCGCCCGGTCTACGACTCGACCGAGGGCCAGGACGGCCGCGTCTCGATCGAGGTCGACCCGCGCCTGGCCCACGACACCGCGGCGACCATCGCCGAGGCCAAGCAGCTCGCGTGGCTGGTGGACCGTCCGAACACGCTCATCAAGATCCCGGCGACCAAGGCCGGCCTGCCGGCGATCACCGAGGTCATCGGCAGGGGCATCAGCGTCAACGTCACGCTGATCTTCTCGCTGGAGCGCTACCGCGAGGTCATGGACGCGTACCTGGCGGGCCTGGAGAAGGCGAAGGCCGCCGGCCTGGACCTCTCCAAGATCCACTCGGTCGCCTCCTTCTTCGTGTCCCGCGTGGACTCCGAGATCGACCAGCGCCTGGACGCCCTCGGCACCGACGAGGCCAAGGCCCTCAAGGGCAAGGCGGCGCTCGCGAACGCCCGTCTGGCCTACGAGGCCTTCGAAGAGGTCTTCTCCACCGAGCGCTGGGCCGCCCTGGACAAGGCGCACGCCAACAAGCAGCGCCCGCTCTGGGCCTCGACCGGCGTCAAGGACCCGGCGTACAAGGACACCCTGTACGTGGTGGACCTGGTCGCCCCCGGCACCGTGAACACCATGCCCGAGGGCACCCTCGAGGCCACCGCCGACCACGGCGTGGTCGAGGGCGACACCATCCGCGGCACGTACGAGCAGTCGCGCGCCGAGCTCGCAGCGGTCGCGAAGCTGGGCATTTCGTACGACGATGTGGTGCAGCTGCTCGAAGAAGAGGGCGTCGAGAAGTTCGCGGTGTCCTGGAACGACCTGCTGAAGTCGACCGAGGCGGAGCTTGAGCGCCTCGCCCCCACGGAGGCCTGAACACTTTGTCTGTAAACGGAGCGAACCCGCTTCGTGACGCACAGGACCGGCGGCTCCCGCGCATCGCGGGGCCGTCCGGCCTGGTCATTTTCGGCGTTACGGGTGACCTGTCGCGCAAGAAGCTGATGCCTGCCGTCTACGACCTCGCCAACCGCGGCCTGCTCCCGCCGGGCTTCTCGCTGATCGGTTTCGCCCGACGCGAGTGGCAGGACGAGGACTTCGCGCAGGAGGTTCACGACGCGGTCAAGCAGCACGCGCGCACCCCCTTCCGTGAAGAGGTCTGGCAGCAGCTCGTCCAGGGCTGCCGCTTCGTCCAGGGCGACTTCGACGACGACCAGGCGTTCGAGACGCTGAAGTCGACGATCGAGGAGCTGGACAAGGCGCAGGGCACCGGCGGCAACTTCGCCTTCTACCTGTCCGTCCCGCCGAAGTTCTTCCCCAAGGTCGTCGCCCAGCTCAAGAAGCACGGGTTGGCGGACCAGAAGGAGGGCTCCTGGCGGCGCGCGGTCATCGAGAAGCCGTTCGGGCACGACCTGGCCAGTGCACAGGAGCTCAACCAGCTCGTGCACGACGTCTTCCCGCCCAACGAGGTCTTCCGGATCGACCACTACCTGGGCAAGGAGACCGTCCAGAACATCCTGGCGCTCCGCTTCGCCAACACGATGTTCGAGCCGATCTGGAACCGGTCGTACGTCGACCACGTGCAGATCACCATGGCCGAGGACATCGGCATCGGCGGCCGGGCCGGCTACTACGACGGCATCGGCGCGGCCCGCGACGTCATCCAGAACCACCTGCTCCAGTTGCTGGCGCTCACGGCGATGGAGGAGCCCGGCTCCTTCCACCCCAAGGCTCTGGTGGCCGAGAAGCTCAAGGTGCTGACCGCCGTGGAGCTGCCCGAGGACCTGGGCAAGCACACCGTGCGCGGCCAGTACTCGGCCGCGTGGCAGGGTGGCGAGAAGGTCGTCGGGTACCTCGAAGAGGACGGCATCGACCCCAAGTCGAAGACCGACACCTACGCGGCGATCCGCCTGGAGATCAACAACCGCCGCTGGGCGGGCGTCCCGTTCTACCTGCGGACGGGCAAGCGCCTGGGCCGCCGGGTGACCGAGATCGCGGTCGTCTTCAAGCGGGCCCCGTACCTCCCGTTCGAATCGGGTGCGACCGAGGAGCTGGGGCAGAACGCCCTGGTCATCCGGGTCCAGCCGGACGAGGGCGTGACGGTGCGCTTCGGTTCCAAGGTTCCGGGCACCTCCATGGAGGTCCGCGACGTGACGATGGACTTCGCCTACGGCGAGTCCTTCACGGAGTCGAGCCCCGAGGCCTACGAGCGGCTGATCCTCGACGTGCTGCTGGGTGACGCGAACCTGTTCCCGCGCCACCAGGAGGTCGAGCTGTCCTGGAACATCCTCGACCCGATCGAGCGGTACTGGGACTCGCACGGCAAGCCCGCGCAGTACCCGTCGGGCACCTGGGGGCCGGTCGAAGCGGACGAGATGCTCGCACGAGACGGACGGAGCTGGCGCCGGCCATGAAGATCGATCTCACGGAGACCAACTCCAGCAAGATCAACGCCTCGTTGGTGCAGGCGCGCCGGGACATCGGCACGCCTGCCATCGGGATGGTGCTCACGCTGGTGATCGTGACCGACGAGGAGAACGCGTACGACGCGCTCAAGTCGGCGAACGACGCGTCCCGCGAACACCCCTCGCGGATCGTCGTCGTCATCAAGCGGGTCAGCCGCTCGCCGCGCAGCCGCCGCGATGCCCGACTCGACGCGGAAGTCCGCGTGGGGACGGACTCCGGCACCGGCGAGACGGTCGTGCTCCGCCTGCACGGCGAACTGGTCGACCACGCCCAGTCGGTGGTTCTCCCGCTGCTCCTCCCGGACGCGCCCGTCGTCGTCTGGTGGCCGGAGGGCGCTCCGCAGGACCTGGCGGGCGATCCCCTGGGGTCGCTCGGCCAGCGCCGGATCACGGACACCTACTCCGTCGAGGACCCGATCGGGGCGCTCGGCAGCCGGGCGGCGGCGTACGCGCCCGGGGACACGGACCTGTCCTGGACCCGGATCACCCCGTGGCGCTCCATGCTGGCGGCCGCGCTCGACCAGCAGGTCCACTCGGTGTCCTCGGCGACGGTCGAGGGCGAGGACGACAACCCGAGCTGCGAGCTGCTGGCGATGTGGCTCGCGGACCGGCTCCAGGTCCCCGTCAAGCGCACCTCCTCGGCGGGCCCCGGGCTCACCGCGGTGCGCCTGGAGACCAAGGACGGTGAGATCGTCCTGGACCGGGCCGACGGGGCACTGGCCACGCTGTGCATGCCGGGGCAGCCCGACCGTGCGGTGGCGCTGAAGCGCCGCGACACGGCCGAGCTGCTGGCGGAGGAACTCCGCCGCCTGGACCCGGACAACACCTACGAGGCCTCGCTGAAGTTCGGCGTGGCCCGCCTGGCCGCCACGGACGGACCGGCTCCCGCGAAGCCGGCGCCCGCCAAGGCGGAGTCTCCCGCCAAGGCCGGTGCTCCGGCCGCGAAGCCGGCTCCGGCCAAGGCCCCGGCGAAGAAGGCCGCAGCGAAGTAACGGCCCCGCTGCGCGGAGCTGTCCCCTACCCGCCCTTCGCCCGTTCCCCGGGGCGGGGCCCCGGTTTCGGGAAGGGGCGGGGTGGGGGAAAGCTCCGCGCAGCTGCGTCCGCACCCGTACGACCCCGAACTACCGACAAGGCGGCAGCACATGGGTATGACGACTCCCCAGGTCGTCGTCCACCGGGACAAGGAGCTGATGGCCCAGGCCGCGGCCGCCCGGCTGATCACGAAGATCGTGGACGCACAGGCCGCCCGCGGCACCGCGTCCGTGGTCCTCACCGGCGGCCGCAACGGCAACGGCCTGCTCGCCGCGCTGGCCGCGGCCCCGGCCCGGGACGCCATCGACTGGTCGCGGATCGACCTGTGGTGGGGCGACGAGCGCTACGTGCCCTCCGACGACCCCGAGCGCAACCACGTCCAGGCCCGTGAGGCCCTCCTGGACTCCGTCCCGGTGGACCCCGCGCGGATCCACGCCATGCCCGCCTCCGACGGCCCGTACGGGGCCGACGTGGACGCGGCGGCCGCCTCCTACGCGGCGGAGCTCCTCAAGGCCTCCGGCCCCGAGGACCACGGCCCGGTCCCCCGCTTCGACGTCCTGATGCTGGGCGTCGGCCCCGACACGCACGTGGCCTCGCTGTTCCCGGAGCACCCGGCGTCCCGCGAGACCGAGCGCACGGTCGTCGGCGTCCACGGCGCGCCCAAGCCGCCGCCGACCCGGATCTCGCTCACCCTCCCGGCGATCCGGGCGGCCCGCGAGGTCTGGCTCCTGGCGGCCGGCGAGGACAAGGCCGGAGCGGTGGCGATCGCGCTGGGCGGAGCGGGCGAGGTCCAGGCGCCGGCGGCCGCGGCGTACGGCCGCTCCCGCACCCTCTGGCTCCTCGACCGCGCGGCGGCCGCGAAGCTGCCGCCGGCCATGTACCCCCCGGCCTCCGCCTGACCCCGTACGACGCCCACGACGCGTACAACGCGAAAGGGCCCGCCCTCCCCACGGAGAGCGGGCCCTTTCGCCGTCGGACGGGCCCGGGTCAGCGGCCCCGCAGCGAGCGGTACGCGGCCACCAGCGCGCGCGTCGACGCGTCCAGGCCGGGTACCTCCGTGCCTTCGGCGAGCGCCGGCTCGACCCGCTTGGCCAGTACCTTCCCGAGCTCCACGCCCCACTGGTCGAAGGAGTCGATGTTCCAGACCGCGCCCTGGACGAACACCTTGTGCTCGTAGAGCGCGATCAACTGGCCCAGGACCGCCGGAGTGAGCTCGGTCGCCAGGATCGTGGTCGTCGGGTGGTTGCCCGCGAAGGTCTTGTGCGGGACCAGCGGCTCGGCGACGCCCTCCGCCCGGACCTCGTCCGCCGTCTTGCCGAAGGCCAGCGCCTGCGTCTGCGCGAAGAAGTTCGCCATCAGCAGGTCGTGCTGGGCCGCCAGCGCCGGCGCCAGTTCGGCCACCGGCCGCGCGAAGCCGATGAAGTCTGCCGGGATCACCCGGGTGCCCTGGTGGATCAACTGGTAGTAGGCGTGCTGGCCGTTGGTGCCGGGCGTGCCCCACACCACGGGCCCGGTCTGCCAGTCCACCGGGTTGCCCTCGCGGTCCACCGACTTGCCGTTGGACTCCATGTCCAACTGCTGCAAGTACGCGGTGAACCGGGAGAGGTAGTGGCTGTACGGGAGCACCGCGTGCGACTGGGCGTCGAAGAAGGCGCCGTACCAGATCCCCAACAGGCCCAGCAGCAGCGGTGCGTTCTCCTCGGGGGGCGCCGTGCGGAAGTGCTCGTCCATGGCGTGGAAGCCGCCGAGCAGTTCGCGGAAGGCCTCCGGGCCGATCGCCACCATCAGCGAGAGGCCGATCGCGGAGTCGAAGGAGTAGCGCCCGCCGACCCAGTCCCAGAACTCGAACATGTTGGCCGGGTCGATGCCGAAGCCCTCGACCTTCTCGGCGTTGGTCGACAGCGCCACGAAGTGCCGCGCCACGGCCGCCTGGTCGCCGCCCACGCCCGCGAGCAGCCACGCGCGCGCCGAGGTGGCGTTGGTGATGGTCTCGATCGTCGTGAAGGTCTTCGACGCGATGATGAACAGCGTCTCGTGCGGGTCCAGGTCCCGCACCGCCTCGTGCAGGTCGGCGCCGTCCACGTTGGACACGAAGCGCAGGGTCAGGCCACGGTCGGAGAAGGCGCGCAGCGCCTCGTACGCCATCGCCGGACCGAGGTCGGAGCCGCCGATGCCGATGTTGACGATGTTCTTGATGCGCTTGCCGGTGAAGCCGGTCCACTCCCCCGACCGGATCCTGCGGGCGAAGCCCGCCATCTTGTCGAGGACCGCGTGGACGCCGGGTACGACGTTCTCCCCGTCCACCATGACGACCGCGTCGGCCGGTGCGCGCAGCGCGGTGTGCAGCACCGCCCGGTCCTCGGTCGTGTTGATCTTCTCGCCCCGGAACATGGCCTCGCGCAGCTCGGACACGCCGGTCGCGGCGGCCAGTTCGCGCAGCAGTGCCAGCGTCTCGTCGGTCACGAGGTGCTTCGAGTAGTCGATGTGCAGGTCTCCGACCCGCAGGGTGTAGCCGGCGCCCCGGTCCGGATCCGCCTCGAACAGATCCCGCAGATGCGTCTGCCCCAACTCGTCCCGGTGCTTGCCGAGTGCGAGCCACTCGGGCGTCCGGTTGAGCCTCGTACGGCCCTCCCGTCGCCCACCACCACCCTCGCTCGACGCGCTTCGCGCGGCGGCCTTGTCTGCGTTCATCTCGGACATCTCCCACTTCCTGTCCTGTCGTGCCCCGCCGGTTCCAACCTAAGGGATGGGAAGGGGCACAACCGACACAAAGCGGCCCGGCCCGCAGGAGAGAAGACTCCTTCGGGCCGGGCCGGATGCCACGTCGATCGTCCGGTGGGGACGCGTCAGATCTCGCCGCGCAGCTTGGCGAGCGCCTCGGCGAGGATCGCCTCGCCGTCGGCGTCCGTGCGCCGCTCCCGCACGTACGCCAGGTGCGTCTTGTACGGCTCGGTGCGCGGCGGCGCGGGCGGGTTGTCCCGGTCCTGGCCGGCCGGGAACCCGCAGCGCGGGCAGTCCCAGGTATCCGGCACCTGCGCGTCGCTGGCGAAGCTCGGCTGCGTCTCGTGCCCGTTCGAGCACCAGAAGGAGATGCGCAGGCGGGGCGCGGACTCGCCGCGCTCGGCCTCGCCCATCGGCCCCGCTCCGACCCGACTACCACGAATCGCGTTGCCACTTGCCACGGTCGTAACTCCCTGCGTGATGGTGCCGCGGAACGTGAGTGGATTCCGTCGCGGGCGCCCAAGTCTACGTAAGGCCCAACGCCCGTCCAGGAGTGGAGTTACCCATTCCAGACAAGAACGCCGGACCTCATGATAGGCCGGGGGGAGCCGACCGGACTGCCGGAATGGCCAGAACGGTTCAGCTGCCGGACTTCATGAGCAGACCGAGCGCGACGATGCACGCGAACCAGAGCAGACCCACCACGACGGTGATGCGGTCGAGGTTGCGCTCCGCGACCGAGGAGCCGCCGACCGACGACTGCATACCGCCGCCGAACATGTCGGAAAGACCGCCGCCCTTGCCCTTGTGCATCAGCACGAGCAGCATCAGCAGGGCGCTGAAGACGACCAAGGCGATCTCGAACCCCAAAATCACGGCTGATTCCTACTTTCTGGGCTTACTGGCTTTCCGGCTTTCCCGCATCGCCGATGATGAGCACGGGGGCCGGCAGCTCGTCCAGCCTGCTGGCCCCCGCAAGGGTACGACGGATCCGTCCTACCGCATACTCACGATGAACGTCACTGGTCGCGGAACCGGACGATCTTCACGAACTCCTCCGCGTCCAGCGCCGCGCCGCCGATCAGGGCGCCGTCGACGTCGGGCTGGGCCATGATCGCGGCGATGTTGCCGGACTTGACCGAGCCGCCGTACTGGATGCGGACCTTGTCGGCCAGCTCCTGCGAGTAGAGCTCCGCGAGACGGACGCGGATGGCACCGCAGACCTCCTGCGCGTCCTCGGGGGTGGCGACCTCGCCGGTGCCGATCGCCCAGACGGGCTCGTACGCGATCACGATGGACTCGACCTGCTCGGCCGGAATGTCCTTGAGGCCGCCGTCGAGCTGGTTCAGCGTGTACTCGACCTGCTGGCCGGCCTTGCGGATGTCCAGGCCCTCGCCGACGCACAGGATGGGGGTGATCCCGTGCTTGTAGGCGGCCTTGACCTTGGCGTTGCAGATCTCGTCGCTCTCGCCGTGGTACTGGCGGCGCTCGCTGTGGCCGACGGCCACGAACGTGCACTTCAGCTTCGACAGCATCGGTCCGGAGATCTCGCCGGTGTAGGCGCCGGAGTCGTGGGCCGAGATGTCCTGGGCTCCGTACTTGATCTTCAGCTTGTCGCCGTCGACCAGGGTCTGGACCGAGCGGAGGTCGACGAAGGGCGGCAGCACCGCGACCTCGACGAAGTCGTAGTCCTTGTCGGCCAGGGCGAAGGCGAGCTTCTGGACGTGGGCGATGGCCTCGAGGTGGTTGAGGTTCATCTTCCAGTTGCCCGCCATCAGCGGGGTACGGCCGGCGGTGTTCTCAGTCATCAGGGTTCAGACCTCCAGTGCGGCGAGGCCGGGGAGCGTCTTGCCCTCGAGGTACTCGAGGGAGGCGCCGCCACCGGTCGAAATGTGGCCGAAAGCGTTCTCGTCGAAGCCGAGCGTGCGCACGGCGGCGGCCGAGTCGCCACCGCCGACGACGGTGAAGGCGCTGCTGTCGACGAGGGCCTGCGCGATGGCGCGGGTGCCGTTGGCGTAGTCGGGGTGCTCGAAGACGCCCACCGGGCCGTTCCAGAAGACGGTCTCGGCGTCGGCGATCTTCGAGGCGTACAGCTCGCGGGTCTTGGGACCGATGTCCAGACCCTCCTGGTCGGCGGGGATCTTGTCCGCGTCGACGGTGATGAAGTCCGCCGGAGCCTTGGTCTTCAGGTCCGGGAAGTCCTTGGAGGCGAGGATGTCGACGGGGAGGACCAGCTCGACACCGTTCTTCTCGGCGCGCTCCATGTACTCCTTGACGACGTCCACCTGGTCCTTCTGGAGCAGGGAGATGCCGACCTCGTAGCCCTTGGCGTAGAGGAAGGTGTACGCCATGCCGCCGCCGATGAGGAGGCGGTCGGCCTTGCCGAGCAGCTCGTCGATGACGGCGAGCTTGTCGGAGACCTTGGCGCCGCCGAGGATGACCACGTACGGGCGCTTGACCTCGGCGGTCAGCTTCTTCAGGACTCCGACCTCGGTGGCGATGAGGTAGCCGGCCGCGTGCGGGAGGCGCGCGGGAAGGTCGAAGACCGAGGCGTGCTTGCGGTGGACAGCGCCGAAGCCGTCGCCGACGTAGATGTCGGCGAGCTCGGCGAGCTGGTCCGCGAAGGCCCCGCGCTCGGCGTCGTCCTTGGCGGTCTCACCGGCGTTGAAGCGCAGGTTCTCGATGACGGCGACCTGGCCGTCGGCGAGGGCGGCCACGGTCTCCTTCGCGGAGGCGCCGACCGTGTCGGTGGCGAACGCGACGTCCACGGCCAGCAGCTCGCCGAGGCGGGCGGCGGCGGGCGCCAGCGAGAAGGCCGGGTCCGGGGCGCCCTTGGGGCGGCCCAGGTGCGAGGCAACTACCACGCGTGCGCCGGCCTCGGCGAGCTTCGCGATGGTGGGCTGCACGGCGCGGATGCGGCCGTCGTCGGTGATCTCACCGTTCGAGAGCGGCACGTTCAGGTCCGCGCGTACGAAGACACGCTTGCCGGACACGCCCTCGGCGAGAAGTTCGTCGATCGTCTTCATGCTGTTTTCTACTCCTTTTCCCAGCCCAGGACTCTACCCGTGCGGGACGAGAGGGGTACGAGACAAGCAACAGGGCCCGTACAGCGCTTCGTCGCGCTGCCCGAGCCCCGGTGCTCACATCGTGGTGCCTGCTGTGGTGCTTAGAGCTGACCGCCGACGAACACGGTCAGGTCGACGAGGCGGTTGGAGTAGCCCCACTCGTTGTCGTACCAGCCGATGACCTTGACGCTCTTGCCCTGGACCATCGTCAGGGAGGAGTCGAAGGTGCAGGAGTACGGCCAGTTCACGATGTCGGAAGAGACGATCGCGTCCTCGGTGTAGTCCAGGATGCCCTTGAGCTGGCCCTGAGAGGCCTTCTGGAAGGCCGAGTTGACCTCGTCCTTGGTGACTTCGCGCTCCAGCTCGATGACCAGGTCGGTCACGGAACCGGTGGGGACCGGGACGCGCATCGCGATGCCGTCGAGCTTGCCCGCCAGCTCCGGGATGACCAGCGCGGTGGCCTTGGCGGCACCGGTGGTGGTCGGGATGATGTTCTCGGCGGCGGCGCGGGCGCGGCGCAGGTCCGAGTGCGGGAAGTCCAGGATGCGCTGGTCGTTCGTGTACGCGTGGACCGTCGTCATCATGCCCTTGACGATGCCGAAGTTCTCCAGGAGGACCTTGGCCATCGGCGCCACGCAGTTGGTGGTGCAGGAGGCGTTGGAGATGACGTGGTGGTTGGCCGCGTCGTACTTCTCCTGGTTGACGCCCATCACGATCGTGATGTCCTCGTCCTTGGCCGGAGCCGAGATGAGGACCTTCTTCGCGCCGGCCGCGATGTGCTTGGCGGCGTCGGCCTTCTTGGTGAAGATGCCGGTCGACTCGATGACGATGTCGGCGCCCAGCTCGCCCCAGGGGAGGTTCGCGGGGTCGCGCTCGGCGAAGGTCTTGAAGGTGTTGCCACCGACGGTGATGGTGTCGTCGGTGTGGCTGACCTCGGCCTTGAGACGGCCCAGGATCGTGTCGTACTTGAGGAGGTGAACCAGGGTCGCGTTGTCAGTCAGGTCGTTGACACCGACGATCTCGATGTCCGCTCCCTGCTCCAGGAGCGCCCGGAAGTAGTTGCGGCCAATTCGGCCAAAACCATTGATGCCTACGCGGATCGTCACGAACCGATCTCCTCGTTGGTGCGCCGGCCTGTCCGCCAGCGAGCTGTATGGGATGTCCCCGACCGCTTACGACACTACCTCTCCGTGAGCTTCGGAGTGACATCGACCATCCTGAGACACGCCCCGAAGCCCCGCACTCCATGACGGGTACGGGACCTCGGGGACTTTGTGCCCGGTCACTCACGGTGAGCGCGTTCGGGGGCTCTGATCAGTGGTTCAGCGAGCGGAGCGCCTTACCGACGAGTAGGGCGCGGTCGGCCGCGGTCGGCACGTGTTCCAGGCCGAAGCCCAGGAGCACGGTGTCACGCGTAGTGACGGAGGCATAGGACTTGAACAGCTCGCCCGACCGGGACCAATCGCCCGGAACATCGGGGCTTCCGGCAGGTGCGCCCTGGGCGGTCCAGACACCAAACGAGGACTCGAAGCCCTCGGCCGCCTGGTCGGTGCCGCCGAGCGATACGCGGGCCTCGTCCGCGAAGACTCCGCGGCCGCCCGAGCCCGGGTCGGTGATGTAGGCGAGGGAGACCTCGACGGTCTTGCCCGCGTACGCGCTCAGGTCGAAGGAGACCTGCTTCCAGCCGCCGGAGGAGGCGGTGAAGGAGTTCCACGTGCCGGTGGTGCCCTGCGGGGTGCAGCCGCCGGCGTCGAGGGTGAGGTAGCGGCGCAGGAACGGGTGGCCGTTGATGAAGAACCCGGCCCCGCACTCCTCGGGAACGGTGGTGGTGGTCAGGCCGCTCGCCTCGGGCAGCGTGGTCCAGTCGTCGCCGCCCGCGGTACGGGACTCCAGGACGGCGTGGTCGTAGCCCTCCTCGGTGTTCCAGTTCAGCGCCATCTTGAGCTTGGGCTGGTCGGCCGCGGCGACCCCGGTGAGGTCGATGGTGCGGGTGAGGCGCTTCCAGTCGTCGTCCGCGTGCGTGGCCGAGGCCATCGAGGCGCCGGCGTACGGGGCGTACGGGTTCACGACTCCCGCGTACTGGCCCGACTGCGCGCTCGCGAACTGCGGGAACTGCGCCGCGGGCAGGGTGTCGGAGGTGACCGTGTAGGAGCCCGGGCGGTCGAGCGGGTTGCCCGTGGCGTCGCCGAGGGCGCCCTTGGCCCCGGCCAGGGAGCCCGCGCCGGTGAAGCCGGTGGGACCGGTGACCCCTGCGCGGCCGTAGGCCCCGAGGAAGTACTGGCTGAAGTCGTTGGTCACGGCGCGGCCGACCTGGGCGTTGCCGCCCGCCAGCTCGCCGGCCTCGATCAGCTTGCCGCCCTCGTTGAGGAAGTCCCGGACCGCCAGCTGGGTGTCACCGCCCGGGGACTTGGCCCCGGTGTAGTGGACGGCCGTACGGAAGTGGGAGAGCGCTCCGAGGTGGTGCGGTGCGCCCTGGACCGCCACGTCCCAGACCGCCGCGCTCTTGCCGTTGGCGCGCAGGGCGTCGACGTAGGACTGCGCGTGCTGCGCCGGGGCGCCCTCCTCGGCGATCACCAGCACGTCGGCGCGCGGCCGCTCGGCCACCGTGTAGGTGAAGTGCTCGCTGGAGACCTGCTTGCCGCGGTCGCGGCCGGTGAACCAGACCTCGACCTTGTCGCCGGGCTTGGTGCCGTCGACCTCGGCGCGGTACTCGTCGAACCAGTTGTTGTCCTCGCCGCCGTAGACCTCACCGCCCTTCCAGGCTTCGAGGTCCTCGTCGTGGGTGCGGCCCCCGTTGATCCGGTAGTTGAGTTCCTTGTCCTTCAGCGCCTTGCGGGCGGTGACGGAGACCTTCTGGTCCTCGCCGCGGGCCGCGTAGGAGGTGGTGAAGGGGTCGAGGGTGAAGTCGGCGGCGGTCAGGCCCACGGAGGACTTCGGCTGGTCCGGGCGCTCGGCGCTCTCGGCCACGGAGAGCGCGAAGTCGATGTTCTTGGCGAACTCGGCCTGGATGAGCTTCTCGTCGTCCGGGAAGTTGAAGCCGGAGGCGCAGTCCTCGGGCTTCCACCGGTCGTCCGGGTCGATCGCGGACGCCGTCTGGCAGGTGGTCATCTCCGGCGTGAACATCATCATGCCGTTGGCGTTGGCGGCATGGCCGTCGGCCTCGCCGTTGGTGGTGTAGAGCTCGGAGGAGACCTGGGGGTAGTAGCCGGGGACCGCGGGGTTCTCCGGGGTGCCGGCGAGCGCCTCGTAGGCGACGTCGTCGGGGGTGGGGGTGGCCACCTGCCAGCCCACGCCGTACAGGATCAGTTCGGCCGCGGAGTGGTAGTTGATGCCGTAGTCGAAGCCGATGCGCTTCTGGAACGTGTCGAGGGCGACGGTCTCGGGCTCGGAGGAGGCCTTGGCGCCGCGGTACGTCTCGCTCGACGGGTTGGGCGAGGAGCCCTCGTTGTCGTAGCCCCACTTGTAGGTGAAGTTGCGGTTGAGGTCGACGCCGTCGCCCGTGGTGATCTTGCCGTCGGCGTTGTTGTCGCGCAGGTTCTTGCGCCACAGCCGCTGGCCGTCGGGGGCGAAGGTGTAGTCGTAGCCGTCGGGGTTGGCGGAGAGCAGGAACCACAGCTCGGTGGAGTCCACCAGCTTGGTGACCCGCGCGTCCTTGCCGTAGTTGTCCAGGGTGTGGTGCATCAGCCGCCGGGTCATCTCGGGGGTGATCCACTCACGGGCGTGCTGGTTGGACATGTACAACGTGGAGGGCTTGGCGCCGTCCCTGGACTTCTTGGCGTTCTTCGTGACCTTCAGGGCGAGGATGTCCTTGCCCTGGACGGTCTTGCCGATGGAGACGACCTTGGTGAGGCCCGGATTCTCCTGGGCGGTGCGCAGGACCTCCTCCTGGAGCCCGCCCTTGCCGCTGTACGGGCGGAAGACGCCGTCGCCGGCCGCCAGCGAGCGCGCCGCGGCCTTGGCCTCGACCTTGCGCTCGGCGAGCGTGATCCCCTGCGCCGCCAGCTCCTTGGCCTGACCGCCGGTGAGGAAGAGCTCGACCTTGGCGGTCCCGGTCTCCGGGGCGCGCTCGGAGAGCTCGTGCGCGTCCTGCCCGGCCGCCAGGACCAGCGGGACCTGCTCCTTGGTGATGTCGGCGTCGTAGACCCGCACCTCGTCGGCGGCGGACGTGTCCGCCGCGCCGGGCTGGGGCTGGGCCGCTGCGGGTAGTGCGGCGAGTGTGGTGCCGAAGACGAATGCGCTTGCGGCGAGGATCGATCTCGCGCGGTGCCTCATGTGCCCCCCTGGGCGTCGTCTGCCACGAAAGCTCCCGTCTGCCACGAAAGCTCCGGACGACAGGCTCACGATCAGCCCATGCTCATGTCAATGGGGCCTACCGAAAAGGGGCCCGCACGAGTGATCGTGCGGACCCCTTCGGCAGCAGTGCCGTACTCCGACCGGACCTGCGTCCGGCCTGCGCGGCATCAGCCGGCCATGTGGTCGGCCAGCTCCTCGCTGTCGCTGAGGTCGAGGTTCGACTCGGTGCCCGGGATCCCGAGGTCTTGGGCCCGCTTGTCGGCCATCGCCAGCAGGCGGCGGATCCGGCCGGCGACCGCGTCCTTGGTCAGCGGCGGGTCGGCGAGCGCGCCCAGCTCCTCCAGGGAGGCCTGCTTGTGCTCCATGCGCAGCCGGCCGGCCGCGGCGAGGTGCTCGGGGACCTCTTCGGCGAGGATCTCCAGAGCTCGCTGGACCCGGGCTCCGGCGGCGACGGCGGCCCGCGCCGAGCGGCGCAGGTTGGCGTCGTCGAAGTTGGCGAGGCGGTTGGCGGTGGCGCGGACCTCGCGCCGCATCCGCCGCTCCTCCCAGGCCAGCACCGAGTCGTGGGCGCCGAGCCGGGTGAGCAGGGCGCCGATGGCGTCCCCGTCCCGTACGACGACCCGGTCCACGCCGCGGACCTCGCGGGCCTTCGCGGCGATGGAGAGCCGGCGGGCGGCGCCGACCAGGGCCAGGGCGGCCTCCGGACCGGGGCAGGTGACCTCCAGGGAGGAGGAGCGCCCCGGCTCGGTCAGCGAGCCGTGGGCCAGGAAGGCCCCGCGCCAGGCCGCCTCGGCGTCGCAGGTGGCCCCGGAGACCACCTGCGGGGGCAGACCCCGGATCGGACGGCCGCGGCCGTCCACGAGGCCGGTCTGGCGGGCGAGCTGGTCGCCGCCGGCGACCACGCGGACCACGTACCGGTTGCCCCGGCGCAGACCGCCCGGAGCCATGATCACGAGATCCGAGGAGTGTCCGAAGATCTCCAGGATGTCCTTGCGCAGGCGGCGGGCCGCGATCCCCGCGTCCAGTTCCGCCTCGATGACGATCCGGCCGCTCACCAGGTGCAACCCGCCCGCGAACCGAAGGATCGCCGAGACCTCCGCCTTCCTGCAGCAGGTGCGGGTGACAGGCAGGCGGGCGATCTCATCCTTCACCGCGGGCGTCATCGCCATGGGCCGATCCTTCCATGCATCCGAAAAATACGGTCGTACGCGGCGGCCAGCAGCTCCGGATCATGCTTCGGAGAGCCGTCCAGCCTGGCGACCGGCGCCAGCTCGACCGCGGCGCCGAACCGTTTTGCGGCATCGGCGAGGGACTCGCGATCGGGCACGGCAGCCTGATCGGCAAGCACCACGTCCAGGGCGAGTTTAGGGGCGTGTCGGGCCAAAACCTCCAAATGACGCTGCGGAGAGAAGCCCTCTGTTTCGCCGGGTTGTGGTGCGAGGTTCAGCGAGAGCACCTTTCTGGCCTTCGTCTCGACCAGCGCGTCGAGCAGTTCGGGCACCAGGAGGTGCGGAATCACCGACGAGAACCAGGACCCCGGACCGAGCACCACCCAGTCCGCGTCGAGCACCGCCGCGACCGCTTCCGGCACCGCCGGCGGATCGCTCGGCACCACCTGTACGGAGAGCACCTCGCCGGGGGTCAGCGCCACGGTGGCCTGCCCCCGTACGGTGTCCACGTCCTCGGGGCGGGCCGGATCGTGGCCCTTGACCAGGGCCTGGAGCTCCAGCGGGACCGCCGACATCGGCAGCACCCGGCCCTGGGCGCCGAGCAGCTTGCCGACCAGGTCCAGGGCCTGGACGGGGTCGCCGAGCTGTTCCCACAGGGCGACGATCAGCAGGTTGCCGACCGCGTGCTCGTGCAGGTCGCCCTGGGACTGGAACCGGTGCTGGATGACCCGCGCCCAGGTCTGGCCCCAGTCGTCGTCACCGCACAGCGCGGCCAGCGCCTTGCGGAGGTCGCCGGGGGGCAGGACCCCGAGCTCCTCGCGGAGCCTGCCGCTGGAGCCGCCGTCGTCGGCGACGGTGACGACGGCGGTCAGCTCGCCCGTGATCCGGCGCAGGGCGGTCAGCGAGGCCGAGAGGCCCATGCCGCCGCCGAGCGCCACGACCTTGGGCGCCGCCACCTCGGGGGCCTCGCCGCGGCGCAGGCCCGTACGGCCCGCGCCGCCCTCGCCCTTGCCGTTGGTCAGGCGGCGCAGGCGGCGGAGCCGCATGGTACGTCCGGTCACTCGCGCCCCATGTCCCTGTGGACGACGACGGTCTCGACTCCCTCGGAGGCGAGGCGGGCGGCGAGCTTCTCCGACATGGCGACGCTGCGGTGCTTGCCGCCGGTACAGCCGACCGCGATGGTCACGTACCGCTTGCCCTCGCGGCGGTAGCCGGTGGCGATGAGCTGGAGCAGCTCGGTGTACCGGTCGAGGAACTCCTTGGCGCCGGGCTGGCTGAAGACGTAGCCCGACACCTCCTCGTTCAGGCCGGTGAAGGGGCGCAGCTCCGGGACCCAGTGCGGGTTGGGGATGAAGCGGCAGTCGACGACGAGGTCTGCGTCGACGGGGAGCCCGTACTTGTAGCCGAAGGACATGACGGTGGCCCGCAGCTCGGGCTCCTCGTCGCCGGCGAACTGGGCGTCCATCTTGGCGCGCAGCTCGTGCACGTTCAGGCTGGAGGTGTCGATGACCAGGTCGGCGTCGCCGCGCAGCTCGCGCAGCAGGTCGCGCTCGGCGGCGATGCCGTCGACGATGCGGCCGTCGCCCTGGAGCGGGTGCGGGCGGCGGACCGACTCGAAGCGCCGGACGAGGGCGTCGTCCGAGGACTCCAGGAAGACGATCCGCCGGGTGACCCCGCGGGTCTCCAGGTCGGCGAGGGATTCGCGCAGCGCGTCGAAGAACTGGCGGCCGCGGACGTCGACGACGACGGCGATGCGCGCCACGTTGCCCTGCGAGCGGGCGCCGAGTTCCACCATGGTGGTGATCAGCGCCGGCGGCAGGTTGTCGACGACGAACCAGCCGAGGTCCTCCAGGCACTTGGCCGCCGTACTGCGGCCGGCCCCGGACATTCCGGAGATGATCACCAGCTCGGGGATGGCCGCCTCGGCGGTATCGCCGGGCTCCACTGTCGTGCCCGTACTCACCTGTGCTCCGTCTCGGTCGTACTCGGATGCGATGTCACGTCCGGAATCCTGCTCTGATCCTCGGTCGTGCCGGGTTTCGCGCTCGGTCATTGCTCGGTCCCCCGATCGGATGCTGCTCCCGCGGACGCGGGGGTCTCATCCTCAATGATCTCCCCGGTCGCCGTATTGACGGCGGGACCGGCGGGAACCGCCTGGGCGAGGGCCACGGCCACGGTCTCGGCCGTCTTGCGGCCTATGCCCGGGACCTCGCAGATCTGCTCGATTGTCGCCTGTCTCAGCTTTTTCACCGAACCGAAGTGCTTGATCAGGGCCAGCCTGCGGCTCTCGCCGAGCCCGGGGACCTCGTCGAGGGGGCCGGCCTTCAGGCGTTTGCCGCGCTTGTTGCGCTGGTACTGGATGGCGAACCGGTGGGCTTCGTCACGGACCCGCTGGAGCAGGTACAGGCCCTCGCTGCTGCGGGGCAGCACCACCGGGTCGCCCTCCCCGGGCAGCCAGACCTCCTCCAGGCGCTTGGCGAGGCCGCACACGGCGACGTCGTCGATCCCCAGCTCCTCCAGGGCCCGCTTGGCGGCGGCCACCTGGGGCTGCCCGCCGTCGACGACGACGAGCTGGGGCGGGTACGCGAAGCGCCTGGGGCGCCCGTCGTCCTCGGGCGCGTCCTGTCCGACTTCCCCGCTCGCGGTGGGGCCGGCGTCCTCGGGGGACCACTCCCCCGTCTTCAGCTTCTCCTGGAGATAGCGGCGGAAGCGCCGGGAGACCACCTCGTGCATGGAGCGGACGTCGTCCTGCCCCTCGAAGGATTTGATCTGGAAGCGCCGGTACTCGCCCTTGCGCGCCAGCCCGTCCTCGAAGACGACCATAGAGGCCACGACGTCGTCGCCCTGGAGGTGGGAGATGTCGAAGCACTCGATGCGCAGCGGCGCGCCGTCCAGCTCGAGCGCCTCGGCGATCTCCTCGAGGGCCCGCGAGCGGGTGGTGAGGTCGGCCGCGCGCTTGGTCTTGTGCAGGGCGAGGGACTGCTGGGCGTTGCGGTGGACGGTCTCCATCAGCGCCTTCTTGTCCCCGCGCTGCGGGATGCGCAGGCTCACCTGCGAGCCGCGCCGCTCGGCGAGCCACTGGCTCAGGGCCGGGGTGTCCTCGGGGAGCGCCGGGACCAGCACCTCCTTGGGGACGGCCTCGCCCTTCTCCTCCCCGTACAGCTGCTGGAGGGCGTGCTCGACCAGCCCGGCGGTGTCGACGGCCTCGACCTTGTCGGTGACCCAGCCGCGCTGGCCGCGGACCCGGCCGCCGCGGACGTGGAAGATCTGCACGGCCGCTTCGAGCTCGTCCTCGGCGACGGCGAACAGGTCGGCGTCGGTGGCGTCGGCGAGCACGACCGCGTTCTTCTCCATCGCCCGGCGCAGGGCCCCTATGTCGTCGCGCAGCCGGGCGGCCTTCTCGTACTCCATCTCCTCCGCGGCCTCGTGCATCTGCTGTTCGAGGCGGCTGAGGTAGGTGCCGGTGCGGCCGGCCATGAAGTCGCAGAAGTCCTCGGCGAGTTCCCGGTGCTCCTCGGGGGTGACCCGGCCGACGCAGGGCGCGGAGCACTTGCCGATGTACCCGAGCAGGCAGGGGCGGCCGATCTGCGCGGACCGCTTGAACACCCCTGCGGAGCAGGTGCGGACGGGGAAGACCCGGAGCATCAGGTCGACGGTCTCGCGGATGGCCCAGGCGTGCCCGTACGGGCCGAAGTAGCGCACGCCCTTCTTCTTGGGTCCGCGCATGACCTGGACCCGTGGATAGTCCTCGTTCATGGTGACGGCGAGGGAGGGGTAGCTCTTGTCGTCCCGGTACTTGACGTTGAACCGGGGGTCGAACTCCTTGATCCAGGAGTATTCGAGCTGGAGCGCCTCGACCTCGGTGGAGACCACGGTCCACTCGACGGAGGCGGCCGTGGTCACCATGGTGGCGGTACGGGGGTGCAGCCCGGCCAGGTCCTGGAAGTAGCTGGCCAGCCGTTGGCGCAGGCTCTTGGCCTTCCCGACGTAGATCACCCGGCGGTGCTCGTCGCGGAACTTGTAGACCCCCGGGGAGTCGGGGACCTGTCCCGGCTCGGGGCGGTAGCTGGAAGGGTCGGCCATGCCGACCACCCTACTGTCGCCCGCCGACAACCGGGCCCAGGCCGTCCCTCTTGGATCTTGTCGGTCAGGCAAGATCCGAAAGAGACGGCCGGGCCCCTCGGGGTGGCTACGCCCGCACCACCCGCTGCCGCCGGGCGCGCCGCGCGGCCACCGCGCCGGCCGCGCCCAGCGCCAGAGCCACGGCTCCGGCGGTCATCGGGAGCCCGGCGAGGGTGGACGCCGCGGTGGGGCTCGCCGTCGTGGCCGTGGCTTCCGTGGCCGTGGCTTCCGTGGGGGCGAAGCCACCGGCCTTGCCGGACTTGCCGTAGGCGGAGCCCGGCAGCTTGTCCCCGTAAGCCTTCACGACCCGCGTCCGGTAGGCGGCCAGGCTCGTTCCCTGCGCGCCGACGGCGGTCGCCGCGTCCTCGTCCAGGGGCAGCACCCGCTCGCCGCCGGCCACGTACCAGGCGTCGATCTGCGGTTCGCGGAACACGGTCCCGCCGGGGAGTTTCGCCGCGCCGAGCCGTGCGTAGCGGAACTCGTCGTCGCCGGTGGCGATGTTCACCACCTGCCAGCCCGCTTCGGTCTTCGCGGTCCACAGGGCTGCCTGCTGCCCGTCCGAGGAGACGGCCTTGCTGGCGAGGAACTCCAGCCGGGCCACGCCCGCGCCCGCCTCCCCCGCGACGAACTCCGGCGAGAGGTAGTGCACGGGAACGGTCTCGCCCTCGATGCGGGGCTGCGCGGCGGTGAGCGAGACCTTGCCCTCGCGGGCGAAGAAGCGGGACAGGGTGGCCAGGGTGTCGGGGGCCGCCGCCCTGCGTCCTGCGGCGGCCAGGTTCTCGGCGGTGGCGTTCTGGGGCTGTGGAACGGGCGCCGCGGACGCCTGGGTGGGGGCCAGGGCCAGTACGGCGGTCGCGGCGACGGCCGCGGCGGCGAGACGTGGATTCATGAGGTCACGCCCCGATCCGGTAGAGCGAGTGGGTCCAGGAGAAGGTGCTGTTGTCCACGTACCAGGCGTGGGAGGCCCAGTTGTAGCGGTCGCTCGAGGGCCACGGGTCTCCCCAGTACACCCAGCTGTTCGCGGTGTCGTAGCCGTAGATCACGTGCATGTGGCCACCGCCGTTGGACCACTGGATGCGGGTCTCGATCGGGCGGTTGGCGTTGATCTCGGTCTGGACGGTGGAGTACTGGAGCCAGCCGTTCACGTAGGAGCCGGCGTTGATGCCGGCCCAGCGCAGGCCGGTCTGCACGTTGCCGAGGGTGGCCTGGTTGTTGGGGCAGTCGTAGCCCTGCTGGCGGTTGAAGGCGGCGTTGCAGAACTGGTTCTGGGTGTAGGTGCGGCCGAACCAGGTGGCGATGGTGTTGCCGCCGGCGGCCCAGCACCAGTTGGTCTTCTGCTGGGCCTGCATGGTGATGTTCAGCCGCTTGTACGCCAGTGCCGAGCTCTCGGCGGGTGCGGCGGCGGCGGAGGTGGCGGTAGTGGTGCCCGTACCGGCGGCGTCATCGGCGGCGGTGGCGGCAGCGGTGGGCAGGGCGAGGAGCAGGGCGGTGATGAAGGCGGCGAGGGTGAGCCGCCGGTTTCTGTTGCGCATCGCGTTCCTCCCGAGGTGGGGAGTGGGGGTGGAGGAGCGCGTCCGGACGCTGTGGAGGAGCATCAGGGTGTTGTCGGGAACAGGTCAACACGCTTCAATACGGCGTGACATCGCGGTGTGAACGGTGGGGCCAGAGTGTGAACGTCCGCCGTCACCCCCCACCTGGCCCCACCGGGACCACGGGCGTCACCCGCCGGACCGCCCGCACCCCGCCGCGTGAACGTTCACAGGAGGAGCCGCCATGCGGTCGAGCGCGAACGGCACCCTCTCGGACAGCCCCCCGCCGGCCGGCTCCCCACCGCCCGGAACCGCTCCGGCCGGCCCCCCACCGGCCGGACCCGCTCCGTCCGGACCCGCTCCGGACAGTGCCCGCGCGGAGGCCGCCCGGGACCTGCCGCACCTGCTGCGCGACGGCCCCTTCCACCTCGCGCTCCGCGCCGCCCTCACCGCCCGCGGCCTGCCCCTGCACCGGGTGCAGCACCGGCTCGCCGCGCGCGGCATCAAGCTTGGGGTGACCAGCCTCAGTTACTGGCAGCAGGGCGCCCGGCGGCCGCGCCGCCCCGAGTCCCTGAAGGCCGTACGGGCCCTGGAGCAGATCCTGGACCTGCCCGAGGGCGCCCTGCTGCGGCTGCTGGCCGCGCCGGATCCCGCCGCGCCCGGCACGGCCCGGCCGCCCGCGCGTTCGTACCGGGCGCTGTTCAGCGTGGGCGCGGCCGTGGAGGAGCTGCTGGCCGGCATGGAACTGCCCGCCGACGGCGGCCTGCACACCGTCGGGCACCACGAGCGGGTGCGGATCGGGCCCGCCGGGCAACTGCTCGGCCGCGAATCGCAGCACGTCGTACGGGCCCACCGCGACGGGGTCGACCGGTACATCGCGGTCCACCACGGCGATCCGGGCTGCGATCCGGAGCGGATCCGGGTCCGGGCCGACGAGAACTGCCGGACCGGGCGCGTCCGCCGCCACCCCGAAGCGGAGCTGGTCGTCGCCGAGCTGCTCTTCGACGCCCGGCTGCGCGCCGGGGACACCTTCGTCTTCGGCTACGGCTTCGAGGACGGCACCGCCGGCCGCAGCACCGAGTACGTGCGCGGCTTCAGTTACACGGGCGGGCAGTACGTGCTCCAGGTCCGCTTCGACGAGGCGGCGCTGCCGGTGCGCTGCCGCCGCTTCACGCGCAGCGGGCCGGACGCTCCGCGCGGGCGCCTCGCGGACCTGAATCCGAGCGGGCCGCACCGGGCCGTGCACCTGGTGGAGCAGGGGGTGCGGCGCGGGATCCTGGGGATCGGCTGGGACTGGGAGTGAGCGAGCGCGCGGGCGCTGCGCCGGGTCAGCCCGCGATGAGCCTGCCGGCCTCGACCTTCACCGGGACCTCCGGCAGCGGGTCGGTGGCCGGGCCGCGCAGCACCTTGCCCGTGGTCACGTCGAAACGGCTGCCGTGGCAGGGGCAGTTGCCCTCACCCTCGATGATCTTGTCGAGGACGCAGCCGGAGTGGGTGCACTGGGCGCTGAAGGCCTTGTACTGGCCCGCCTCCGCGCAGCTGACCACGAGCTTCTTCTCCCGGAACAGCTTCGCGCCGCCGACCGGCACCTCGGCCTCCGCACCCAGCTCCACGGGCTCGGCGGGGACCGCCGGGGAGCCGTGGCCGCTGTTGGTCTCGGTGGAGCAGGCCGTGAGCGCAACGCCGCCGCCGACGGCTCCGACGATCGCGGCGGCGCCCTTGAGGACGGTACGGCGGGCGGCGGACTGCGAGGCGGACATGCGGTTCTCCCGGAGTGAGGATGGCGTGAGGATGCGGCGGGGCCGGCATCGGCCGGGCCGGGCCCGGCGGGCCCACCCGACGATACCCGCGCCCGATGGGATACCTTCCCCCGCGTGATCGTCGTCGGTGGAGAAGCCCTGATCGACCTGGTGCCCGTCGCACGGCCGCCGGGCGCCCTGCTGCCGCGGCCGGGCGGTGGACCGTACAACACGGCGGTCGCGCTGGGCCGGCTCGGCGTGCGGACCGCCTTCTGCTCCCGGATCTCGACGGACGGCTTCGGCGTCTCGCTGCTCGACGGACTGCGCGCCGCCGGGGTGGACCTCTCCCTGGTTCAGCGCGGACCGGAGCCGACGACGCTGGCCGTGGCCTCGCTGGCCCCGGACGGCTCGGCGGCGTACGGCTTCTACGTCGAGGGCACGGCCGACCGGCTGTTCCGGCTGCCGCCCGCGCTCCCCGAGGGGGCACGGGCCCTGGCGCTCGGCACCTGCTCGCTGGTGCTGGAGCCGGGGGCCGGCGCCTACGAGACCCTGCTGCGCCGGGAGTCCGGGCGCGGGCTGCTGACCCTGCTCGACCCCAACATCCGCCCGGCGCTGATCGCCGACCCGGCGGCCTACCGGGCGCGCTTCCTGTCCTGGCTGCCGCACGTCGGCGTGCTGAAGCTGTCGGAGGAGGACGCGGCGTGGCTGGGCGGCCGCGCCGGCGACTGGCTGGCGGCCGGGCCCGCGGCGGTGGTGCTCACCCGGGGCGCCGGCGGCCTGACGGTGTGGACGCGGGAGGGAGCGGAGCATTCGGTGCCCGCACGCCGGGTCCCGGTGGTGGACACCATCGGTGCGGGCGACACCGTGAACGCGGCCCTGCTGCAGCGGCTCGCGGCCGGTGCGGGCGGCCCGGGGCCGGTGGACTGGCCCGAGGTGCTGTCCTACGCCGCCGCGGCGGCCGCGCTGACGTGCACCCGTGCCGGCGCGGAGCCTCCGTACGCCTCCGAGCTCAGCGGAGCGCGGCCCACACCGTAGCGGCCACCGCGGGGGCGAACTCCTCTACCGGCCCGACCGTGTCGGGCCCGGAGAAGTGCAGGAAGAAGGCCCGCTGGAAGCAGGCGCCGAGCAGCAGGGCGGCGGCGGCCGCCGGGTCGGCGCCGGGGCGCAGCCGGCCCCGTTCGAGCTCGCGGGACAGATGGCCGGTGAGGGCCTCCAGCACCACGTGCGGACCCGCGCCGATGCTCCGTACGCCCTCGCGGTGGCGGGCCAGCAGGACGGGATCGGCGAAGAGCGATCCGGCCAGGGGCATGGCTTCGGCGTAGAAGAGCGAGGCGTACCGGGCGATCTCGGTCAGCCTCTCCTCCACCGGCTGGTCCCCCGGGTCGGTGGCCAGCGCCGCCATCATCGCGCCGGCGTTGGGGCGGCGCTCCATCAGCACGCGGACGAACAGTTCTTCCTTGTTCGCGAAGTACTTGTAGAGCGCGGCCTCGGAGCAGCCGGCCTCCCGGGCGATGGCCTTGGTGGTGGCGTTGGCCAGACCGGTGGTGCGCATCAGGGTTTCGGCCGCATCGAGCAGGCGTTCCGGAGTGGACCGGCTTGACTTTGGGGTGAGCATTCACTCACCATAACGGAAGGGGGGGTGAGTGAGCACTCACTCACCCCTCGTCTCGGTCATGCGTCACACGTCATGCGTCACGTGAATGTGGGAGCCAGGATGAAACTCACGGTGTTCGGAGCCACGGGCGGGGTCGGCCACGAAGTGGTCCGGCAGGCACTCGAAGCGGGTCACGAGGTGACGGCGGTCGTCCGCGACCCGGCGCGGCTGAACGTACCGGCGCACGAACGGCTGCGCGTGGAGGTGGTACGGGACCTGTCCGACGAGGACGCGCTCGTGCCGGTGCTGGAGGGGCAGGAGGCGGTGGTCTCCGCGCTCGGCCCGACGAGCAACAAACAGGCCAGGCTCACGCCGGTGGCGGGTCCTGCCCTGCGGTCGATCGTCTCCGCGATGGACCGGGCGGGGGTGAGCCGCCTGTCGGCGGTCAGTGCGGCGCCGGTGGGTCCGCTCGCCCCGGAGGACGGGGCGCTCACCCGGGTCCTGGTCTACCCGCTGCTGCGCAGGGCGCTGCGGGACCTGTACGCGGACCTCGCGGTCATGGAGGCGGCGATCGCCGCGAGCCGTACGCAGTGGACGGTGATCCGGCCGCCGCGGCTGCTGAACCGGCCGTTCACGGGGACGTACCGGCGGGCGGTCGACGCCAACGTTCCGGGCGGCAAGGTGATCGCCCGGGCGGACGTCGCGGACGCCCTCCTCACCACCCTGTCCGACCCTTCTACGTCGGGCCACGCCATCGGCGTCGCCGCGTAGCCCTCGGTCGGAGGTGCGACGCCCGGCCTCCCGGGGCGCCGCCTCGAACCCCGTGCCCCAAACCCCGGCGGGGCTGGATCCTGGCCGACATCGGCTTGGATCCGGCCCCGCCGGAGGGGGGTCACGCCTTGCGGGTCCGCGCGGCCTTCTTCGCGGGAGCCGGGGCCGCCGCCTTCTTGGCCGGGGCAGCCGCCGCCCTCTTCCGCGGCGCCGCCTTCTTCTTCGCCGGCCCGGCGGCCGTCTCCGCGTCGGAGACCCGGTCCGCGCCCAGGATGTCCCGCAGGAACTTGCCCGTGTGGCTCGCACCCACCGAGGCGATCTGTTCCGGCGTGCCCTCGGCGACGACGAGGCCGCCTCCGTATCCGCCCTCGGGGCCCATGTCCACGACCCAGTCCGCGGTCTTGACGACATCGAGGTTGTGCTCGATGACGATCACCGTGTTGCCCTTGTCCACCAGTCCCGACAACACCTTGATCAGCTTCGAGATGTCCTCGAAGTGCAGACCCGTGGTCGGCTCGTCCAGGACGTACACCGTCCGCCCCGTCGACCGCTTCTGGAGTTCCGAGGCCAGCTTCACGCGCTGCGCCTCGCCGCCCGAGAGGGTCGGCGCGGACTGGCCGAGCCGGACGTACCCGAGCCCCACCTCGTTCAGCGTCTTCAGGTGCCGCGAGATCGTCGGGACCGCCTCGAAGAACCCGGCGGCCTCCTCGATCGGCATGTTCAGGACCTCTGCGATGGACTTGCCCTTGTAGTGGACCTCCAGGGTCTCCCGGTTGTACCGGTCGCCGTGGCAGACCTCGCACGGGACGTACACGTCCGGCAGGAAGTTCATCTCGATCTTGATCGTGCCGTCGCCGGAGCAGTTCTCGCAGCGGCCGCCCTTCACGTTGAAGGAGAAGCGGCCCGGCAGATAGCCGCGCACCTTCGCCTCCATCGTCTCCGCGAAGAGCTTGCGGACGTGGTCGAAGACACCGGTGTACGTGGCCGGGTTGGAGCGCGGGGTCCGGCCGATCGGCGACTGGTCCACGTGCACGACCTTGTCGACGAGGTCGTCGCCGTCCACCCGCGTGTGCCGTCCCGGCACCGAACGCGCGCCGTTGAGCTCGCGGGCGAGGTGCGTGTACAGGATGTCGTTGACCAGCGTCGACTTGCCGGAGCCCGATACGCCCGTCACCGCCGTGAGCACGCCCAGCGGGAAGGACACGTCGATGTCCCGGAGGTTGTTCTCCTTGGCGCCGTGGACCGTGAGCTTGCGCGCCGGGTCCACGGGACGGCGTACGTCGGGGAGCGGGATGGACCGCTTGCCGGACAGGTACTGGCCGGTGATCGACTCGGGGTTCTTCAGCAGCTCCTTCAGCGACCCGCTGTGCACCACCTTGCCGCCGTGCTCGCCGGCGCCCGGGCCGATGTCCACGACCCAGTCGGCCACCTTGATGGTGTCCTCGTCGTGCTCGACGACGATGAGCGTGTTGCCCATGTCCCGCAGCCGGACCAGGGTCTCGATCAGCCGGTGGTTGTCCCGCTGGTGCAGGCCGATGGACGGTTCGTCCAGGACGTACAGCACGCCCACCAGCCCGGAGCCGATCTGCGTGGCGAGGCGGATGCGCTGGGCCTCGCCGCCCGAGAGGGTGCCGGCGGCGCGGTTGAGCGAGAGGTAGTCCAGGCCGACGTCGACGAGGAAGCGGAGCCGCTCGTTGACCTCCTTGAGGACCCGCTCGGCGATCTTCTTGTCGCGGGCGTCGAGCTTCAGCCGCCCGAGGAAGTCCGCGCACTCGCTGATCGACATCGCGGCGACGTCCGCGATCGAGCGGTCCATCACCGTCACCGCGAGCACGATCGGCTTGAGCCGGGTGCCCTGGCAGGTGGGACACGGCACTTCGCGCATGTAGCCCTCGAAGCGCTCGCGGCTCGCGTCGCTCTCGGATTCCGAGTGCCGCCGCTTCACGAACGGCACCGCGCCCTCGAATGCCGTGGTGTAGGCCCGCTCGCGCCCGTACCGGTTGCGGTAGCGGACCTCGATCTGCGTCTTGTGGCCGTACAGCAGGGCCTTCTTCGCCCGCAGCGGCAGCCCGGCCCAGGCGATGTCGGTGCGGAAGCCGAGCTCCGCGGCGAGGGCGCCGACGAGCCGCTGGAAGTAGTCCTTGGTGTGGCCGAGCGACCACGGCGAGACCGCGCCCTCGTCCAGGGACTTGTCCTCGTCCGGGACGATCAGCTCCGGGTCCACCTCCATGCGCGTACCGATGCCCGTGCATTCGGGGCAGGCGCCGAAGGGCGAGTTGAAGGAGAAGGAGCGCGGCTCCAGCTCCTCGAAGGACAGGTCGTCGTACGGGCAGTAGAGGTGCTCGGAGTACATCCGCTCACGCTCGGGGTCGTCAGCGGCGAGGTCGACGAAGTCGAGGATCACCATGCCGCCCGACAGCCCGAGGGCGGTCTCCACGGAGTCCGTCAGCCGGCGCTTGGCGCCGTCCTTGACGGTGAGGCGGTCGATGACCACCTCGATGGTGTGCTTCTCCTGCTTCTTCAGCGTGGGCGGTTCGGAGAGCTGGATCGTCTCCCCGTCCACCCTGGCCCGGCTGTAGCCCTTGGTCTGGAGGTCGGCGAAGAGGTCGACGAACTCGCCCTTGCGCTCGCGCACCAGCGGCGAGAGCACTTGGAAGCGGCTGCCCTCCGGCAGCGCGAGCACCTTGTCGACGATCGCCTGCGGCGACTGCCGCGAGATCGGCCGGCGGCACTCGGGGCAGTGGGGCTTGCCGATGCGCGCGAAGAGCAGGCGGAGGTAGTCGTAGACCTCGGTGATGGTGCCGACGGTGGAGCGCGGGTTGCGCGAGGTGGACTTCTGGTCGATGGAGACGGCCGGGGAGAGGCCCTCGATGAAGTCGACGTCGGGCTTGTCCATCTGCCCGAGGAACTGGCGGGCGTACGAGGACAGCGACTCGACGTAGCGGCGCTGCCCCTCGGCGAAGATCGTGTCGAAGGCCAGGGAGGACTTGCCCGACCCGGAGAGTCCGGTGAAGACGATGAGCGAGTCGCGCGGCAGGTCAAGAGAAACGTTCTTGAGGTTGTGCTCGCGAGCGCCACGAACGATGAGACGGTCGGTCACGCCGGTCCGCACCTTTCTTGAGAGAGCGGGGGCACTGGCCCCCGTCCCAGGGTATTGGGGGGCGCCTCTGCGGTGGAGTGGGAGACTGGACTCCGAGCGTATAGCACGTGCATTCGATTTCCGGCACTCCGCAGCCCTCTTCACCCGATCGTGTGGCGAGGGCCGCTCGACCACTAGGCTCGGCCGCATGATGGATCATGCGCACGATCTGCGCTCCGTACGTGAGGCCACCGATCGGCTGCTGACCGCGGCCGCGAAGCTGGACAACGCGTCCCTGTCCGAAGAGTCACGCCTCCCCGGCTGGAGCCGCGGTCACGTCCTGGCGCACCTCGCCCGGAACGCGGACGCCCTGGTCGAGGTCTTCGAAGGTCGCCCGATGTACGAGAGCGCCACCTCCCGGGAGTCCGACATCGAGCGTGATGCGGGGCGTCCTCTGCTGGAACAGCTCGAAGACCTCCGGAATTCCGCGGACCGCTGGCAGGCCGTCGCCGAACGCCCGCAGGACTGGGCCCGCACCGTGGAACTGCGCAACGGGGTCACCGACACCGCGGCCCGGGTGCCCTTCCGGCGCCTGATCGAGGTCGAGCTGCACCACGTCGACCTCGACATCGGCTACGAGCTCTCCGACCTCCCCGCGGAGTTCACCGGCCGGGAGATCGAGTTCCTGGCGGACCGCTGGTCGGGCCGCCCGGAGGTACCGCCCACCGCCCTGTCCGCCACCGACGGGCGCCACTGGCGGACCGGCTCGGAAGGCGACCCGGCCGTCACCGTCACCGGCACCGCCGCCGCCCTCCTGGGCTGGCTGGCCGGCCGCGGGGACAAGGGAGCCTCGCTGACCACCGAGGGCGGCCCCCTGCCGGCCCTCCCTCCGCTCTAGGATCGGTTCATGACGTACAGCGGAGCGGTCAAGGTCGGCGGTCCGGCCGACGTGCACGAACTCTCGGACCTGATGATTTCCAAGGTCGCGGTGGGCCCGATGAACAACAACGCCTACCTGTTGCGCTGCCGGGCCACCGACGAGCAGCTGCTGATCGACGCGGCCGCGGAGCCGCAGACCCTGATCGGCCTCATCGGCGGCGGCGGCATCGCCTCCGTGGTCACCACCCACCAGCACGGCGACCACTGGGGCGCGCTGGCCGAGGTGGTCAAGGCGACCGGCGCCCGGACGTACGCGGGCCGCTACGACGCGGAGGGCATTCCGGTCCCGACCGACGTGCCCGTCGAGGACGGGGACACGATCACGGTCGGACGGGTCACGCTGACCGCCCGCCACCTGGTCGGCCACACCCCCGGCTCGATCGCGCTGGTCTACGACGACCCGCACGGCCACCCGCACGTGTTCACCGGAGACTGCCTCTTCCCGGGCGGCGTCGGCAACACGTGGGGCGACCCGAAGGCCTTCGCCCAGCTCGTCGACGACGTGGAGCACAAGCTCTTCGAACGGCTGCCCGACGAGACCTGGGTCTACCCCGGCCACGGCAACGACACCACGCTCGGCGCCGAGCGCCCCCACCTGGCCGAATGGCGCGAGCGCGGCTGGTAGCCGGCGGCGGAGAGGGCACCGGCCCGTCAACCTCGCGCCGGACCGCACTCCCTTCCGGTCATTGATGGCCGAACGCACGTCCTGAGGGGGCGGGGCGGGGTAATTGCTGCACCATGCAACAGGACCACCCCTCCCCCGCTCCCCTCCCCCGGGCCAAGCCCGTCCCGGCCGCCGCGCCATCCCCCTCCTCCCCCTCGATGCTCCGGCTCGCCTCGGCCTCCCTCGTCGGCACCGCCATCGAGTTCTACGACTTCTTCGTCTACGGCACGGCCGCCGCCCTGGTGCTCGGCCCGCTCTTCTTCCCCTCCTTCTCCCCGCTCGCCGGGACCCTCGCCGCCTTCGGCACCTTCGGCGTCGGCTTCCTCGCCCGCCCCCTCGGCTCCGCTCTCTTCGGCCACATCGGCGACCGGTACGGCCGCCGCCCGGTCCTGCTCGCCTCCCTGCTGCTCACCGGCCTGGCCACGGTGGCGGTGGGCTGCGTGCCCTCGTACGCCTCCATCGGGATGGCCGCGCCGATCCTGCTGGTCCTGCTGCGCTTCCTCCAGGGCCTCGGCCTCGGCGGGGAGTGGGGCGGCGCGGTCCTGCTGACCTCGGAGCACGCCCCCGAGGGGCGGCGCGGGCTGTGGTCGAGCTTCCCGCAGATGGGTCCTGCGGTGGGATTCCTGCTGGCCAATGGCCTGATGCTGACCCTGTCGAGCACGCTGTCCGACGGGCAGTTCGCCGCCTGGGGCTGGCGGGTGCCGTTCTGGGTGGCGGGGCTGCTGGCCCTGACCGGGCTGTGGCTGCGCCGCTCGGTGGAGGAGACCCCGCAGTTCCGCGCGCTGGCCGAGACCGGCCACCGGGCCGACGCCCCGCTGGCCGAGGTCCTACGGGGCCACTGGCGCCTGCTCCTGCTCACCGGCGGGGCCCTGGCCGTGGGCTACGCCGTCTTCTACGCGGCCACCACCTGGTCCCTCGCGTACGCCACCGAGCACCTCGGCGTGCACCGCTCCGTGATGCTGGCCTGCATCATGGTGGCCGTCGCGCTGAAGGGGGCGGCCACCCCGGTGATCGCGGTGCTCGGCGACCGCTACGGCCGGCGCCCGCTGTGCCTGGCGGGCTGCACGGCGTCCGCGCTGTGGATGTTCCCCTTCGTCGCCCTGCTGCGCACCGCGGACCCCTTGCTGATGACGGTGGGCCTGCTCGGCGCCCTGCTCGGCATGGTGACGATGTTCGCGGTGGTGGGCGCGTACCTGCCCGAGCTGTACGCCCCGCGGATCCGCTGCACGGGCGCGGCCGTCGGCTACAACCTCGGCGGGGTGCTGGGCGGTGCGCTGACCCCGATCGTGGCCACCGCCCTGGCGGACGGCTCCGGCCCGCCGTGGGCCGTAGCCGTGTACCTGACGGCGATCGCCCTGGTCTCGCTGGCCTGCTTCGCGCTGCTGCCGGAGACCAACCCGGTGGTCGTGCGGCAGCGGACGGGAGCGGACGCGGAGACGGAGAAGGGGGCGGCCGAAGCGGCCGCCCCCGTGTAGCCGCGGGGCCCGGATCCGGTCAGTCCTTCTGGGGAACGGTCGGCTTGTGGCCCGGGTACACGTGGTCGGGGGTCACGATGCTGGTGACCGCCTCCCCGAAGAGGGTGCTGGGCTCCTGGCCCTCGTACAGGTCGTCGGTGTTCAGGACGACGACCATGGTGGCCTGCTCCTCCGGCAGGTAGACGGTCAGCGTCTCGTATCCGGGCAGCGAGCCGTTGTGGCCGATCCAGCCCTGGACGTTGAAGATGCCGAGCCCGTAGCCGGCGCCGGGGATGATGCCGATCGGCTGGGTCTTCAGCCGCTCGGCCTGGGTCGCGGGGGTCAGCAGGGTGCCGGTGGCGAGGGTCTTCGCCCAGCTGCGCAGGTCCTCCAGGTCGGAGACCATCGCTCCGGCGGCCCAGGCCCAGGACGGGTCGAAGTCGGTCGCGTCCACGATCTTCCCGCCGGGCAGGTCGTTGGTGTAGCCGTGCGCGTGCGGCTCGGGGAACTCCTTGCCGACGGGGAAGAGCGTGCGGCTGCTCAGCCCGGCGGGCTTCACGACGTCCTGCCCGATGACGTCGTGGAGCGGCCGGCCGGTGATCTTCTCCACGAGCAGGCCGAGCAGGATCAGGTTGGTGTTGGAGTACTCGAACTTCGCGCCCGGCGCGAAGTTCACCGGGTGTTTGAAGGAGATGTCGAGCAGCTGCTGCGGCGTGAAGGTGGAGGTGCCGGTGAGGTCCTTGCCGAACCCCGGGTCTTCGCTGTAGTTGAAGAGCCCGCTGCGCATGCCCGCCAACTCGCGCAGGGTGATGCGGTCCCCGTTCGGGACGCCGCTGATGTACTTGCCGATCGGGTCGTCCAGGGCGAGCTTGCCCTGGTCCACGAGCTGGAGGAGGGCGGTGACCGTGAACGTCTTGGTCTCGCTGCCGATGCGGACCCCGAGATCGGGCGTCATGGGCGCGCCGGTCGCCGTGTCGGCCACGCCGAAGGACTTCACGTAGCTTCCCTTGCCGGGGGCCCACAGACCGACGGTCACGCCCGGCACCTCGGCCTGCTCCATCACCTGGCGCACGGCCGCGTCCAGTCGGGCCGTGACGGCCGGGGTGAGCTGCGGGAACTCCGTGTCGCCGTCCGGGGACGGCGCGGCGGACACGGAACGCGCCGGGGCGGTGGCCCCGTACGCGGTACCCGCGGCAGCCGGGACCAAGAGTGCGCCTGCGGCCGAGACGGCCACACAGGCCCTGCGCATGCGCATACGGGTCGGCCTCATCGCAGGGCCTCCTGTCGTACGACGGCCAAGGCAACATCCTCAGCCTAGGCCCGGGGCACCCCGGTCGCGCGGCGACCGGGGTGGCACAGGATCAGGCGTCGATGCGCTCCGGGCCGGCGGCCGCCTCGGCGGCGTCGGCTTCGGCCTGCTTCTTCGAGGCGATCAGGCTGGTGATCGTGGTGATCACCAGGACACCGCAGATGACGCCCAGGGAGACCGGGATGGAGATCTGCGGGACGTGCAGGCCCGACTCGTGGAGAGCGTGCAGCACGAGCTTGATGCCGATGAACCCGAGGATGACGGAGAGGCCGTAGCTGAGGTGGACCAGCTTCTTCAGCAGGCCGCCGATGAGGAAGTACAGCTGGCGCAGACCCATCAGCGCGAAGGCGTTGGCCGTGAAGACGATGTACGGGTCCTGGGTGAGGCCGAAGATCGCGGGGATCGAGTCCAGGGCGAACAGCACGTCGGTGGTGCCGATGGCGAGCATGACGACCATCAGCGGGGTCAGGACGCGCTTGCCGTTGTTCTGGATGAAGAGCTTGGTGCCGTGGTAGCGGTCGGCGACGCCGAACTTCTTCTCGATGGACTTCAGGAGGCGGTTCTCCTCGAACTCCTCGTCGTCCTCGTCCTTGCGGGCTTCCTGGATCAGCTTCCACGCGGTGTAGATGAGGAACGCGCCGAAGATGTAGAAGACCCACGAGAAGTTGGTGATGATCGCGGCGCCGGCGGCGATGAAGATGGCGCGCAGGACCAGGGCGATGAGCACGCCGATGAGCAGGACGCGCTGCTGGAGCTGTGAGGGGACCGCGAACTTCGCCATGATCAGGACGAAGACGAAGAGGTTGTCCACGCTCAGGGACTTCTCGGTGATGAAGCCTGCGAAGAACTCCTGCGAGGCCTGGCCGTTTCCGAACACCAGAAGGCCGAGGCCGAAGAGCACCGCGAGGACGATCCAGACGACCGTCCAGATGCCCGCTTCCTTCATGGAGACGTCGTGCGGCTTGCGGCCGATGAAGAAATCGGCGCCGATGAGGATGCTCAGACCGAGAATGGTCAGCACCCAGAGGGTCAACGAAACGTCCACTATTAACACGCCTCCGGCAGATGGCTCAGAACTTTGTCAGCGTCATCGCTGCCGGAGGTCTCTTCCACCCGGACGGCCAGGAGGCCGCGGGCCGGCGCCCCGGGACCGATTGCAGTCCGTATTGACGAGCACGCCGTAGCAGGAAAGCAGGAATACTCCCCTCCGCACTCACCAGGGTACCCGCCGTGGGCACCGAAGGTAAAGGGGACCCCAAGAACTGGTCAGTAGCCGGTCATCGAGGCCGGGCGGCGGACCGCCCGGCCGCCGCTACCGGGCGCCGCCCCTGGCCGCCGCGACCCGCTCCAATGCCTGGTCGAGGACCCGGCTGCCCTGCGGGGGCAGATCCGGCTCGAAGATCCAGGCGTGCTGGACCCACGGGTCGGCGAGGTGGTTGTCCGGTACGGGCGACAGCCGCATCAGCGAGCGCCACAGCGGGTCCAGCAGTGGCCCGTAGGCCGAGGCCTCGTCACGGTCCGCGACCATCAGCAGGTGCACGCCGACCGCCGGGCCCTCGTCGGCGAGGTAGCGCAAACGGGTGACGGCCCGGTCGTCGAAGCCGTGCGGGAAGTCGTGCACGATCAGGAGCTGGTCGGACGTGTCCACATCGGGCGGCAGGTCCTCCGGAGCCCCGGCCCGCACCGCCATCTGTACGAGGTCCACCCGGCGGGTCAGCCGCTCCAGGGTCTCGGTGACCCCCGCGGCTCCGGCGGCGGGCGCCCCGGCCAGCACTCCGGCGCGCACCAGCGGGGCCAGCGAGGCGGCCCCGGCTCCGGCCGCGTCGATGACGTGGACGGCGAACCGGTCGGCGGGGTGGGCGGCCAGCATCCGCGCCGCGTGCGCGACGGCCATGTCCATGGCGGCCCGGCGCAGCCGGTCGGTGTCCATCGCCATGGCCGACTCCGAGCCGGTGCGGCCGTTGTCGATCCACAGGCCGCGCTCCAGCGGGACCCTGACCAGCATGGGGATGCGCAGGTCCGGCCGCTCGGGCAGGTGGAGGTCGCCCAGGCGCAGGGCGAGGGGGGCCTCGGCGGGCACGGAGTGCGCCTGCCAGACCGGGTTGTCCCAGCGCGCGTACGCGGCGGGCAGCGCGGGCTCGACCACCTCGGACTCGGAGGTGAGCTGGACCAGGTCCCGGTCGAGCACCTCCTGCGCCCGCGCGACCAGTTCCTCGCGGCGGGCCCGGGCGGTGTCCCGGGCGGCGTTTCCGGAGCCGCCGAGGCGGTGGCGGGGGTCGGACAGCGCCTCGTCGAGCTCGCGGTCCATCCGGGAGTCGGCGAACTCCACGGCGCCCCGGTAGGCGGCGACGGCGCGGGCCAGGTCCTCGAACATGCCCCAGACCTGGTTGTAGAGCCGCTCCTCCATGGACCAGCCGCTCGCGTCCCCGGCGACGGGGCGGGGCGCCTCGCCCGGCCGCGGCGGCGTGGCCGGGCGCGGTCCGGGCTCGGGTGACTCGGTGCTGGTGCGGCGGCGCGGGTGGGCGTAGCTGATGGTGGCCGGACCGCCCGAGGTGTCCGTGCCCGGCTCCGGGGGCAGCGGCGGGGGTGTGGGAGCGGGGGGAACGTCCTGGGGCACCGGGGCCGGCGTCTGGGCCGCGGCCGGGGCCCGGAGTCCGCGCGGGACGGTCGGGGCCGGCCCGCCGGGCAGGGCGGCGAGGGTGACGTCCCCGGTCGGCGCCGCGCCCAGCGCGGCGGCGGCCAGTTCGGCCGCGGCCGGGGCGGGCAGCCCGGCGTCGGTCAGGAGCGCGCCGAGGCCGGCGGCGTACCCCTGGCCGACGGCGCGCACCTTCCAGGCGCCCTGGCGCCGGTACAGCTCCAGGGCCACGACGGCGGTCTCCGACTCCAATCCGGTCAGTGTGTACCCGGCGAGCTCCGCGCCCTCCGGGTCGGCCACGGACACGTAGGAGGCGGGGACCGCGCCGAAGCGCCCCGGGCCGCCGGGCGGCAGGACCAGGACGAAGCCGACCCGGTGGACGGCCGGTGCGACCGCGTCGAGGTCGACCGCTATGCGGTGCTGCCCGGAGGCGGCACCGGGTACTTCCAGTCCGGGCAGGGTGCGGGCGCCCGGGTGGGCGACCGCCCCGGGGCCGGCGAGCCGGCCCGCGTCGTCGCCGAGCTGGGCCAGGGCGAGCACGGGTGTGCCCGCCGAGACCCGGACCTCCACCCGGCTCCGGGACAGGGGGTGGTTCTGCCCCCGGACCAGTTCGGCCGTCATCGTGCAGCCCCTCCCCCGTACCCGTTCTTCCGCCGGGCCCTCGATCGTGCCCGGTCCTGCCCTGCTGTGCTGCTGTGCTGCTGTGCTGCTGTGCTGCTGTGCTGCTGTGTTGCGCTGCCGTGCTGCCGTGCTGCCGGTCCTGCTTACAGGTGCGGCAGGATCGCCGGCATCAGGTCCTGGAAGGTGCGGCCGTTGGCCGGGTTTCCGAGGGCCGTCATCTGCCAGCCGCTGCCGAGGCGCGACACCTTCGCCATGATCTGAGCGGTGTACTGGCCGCCACCGTCCAGTGTGTAGCGGGCCAGCTCCTGGCCGTTGGTCTCATCGACGATGCGGCAGAAGGCGTTCTCCACCTCCTGGAACGTCTGGCCGGTGAAAGAGTTCACCGTGAAGACGATCTGGTCGATGTGCACCGGCACGCGCTGCAGGTCGACGAGGATCGACTCGTCGTCCCCGCCCTGGCCGACGCCGCCGACGAGGTTGTCACCGGTGTGCTTGACCGAGCCGTCGTCGCTCTGCAGGTGCCGGAAGAAGACGACGTCCACGGGCTGCTTGTCGGCGAAGAGCACCGCCGACGCGTCGAGGTCGATCTCCCGGGTCCGCGAGCCGAACAGCCCCCGGCGCTTGGCCGCCTGCCAGCCGAGGCCCATACGGACCGCGGTCAGCGTGCCTCCGTCCGCCTTCTGCAGATTGATGGCCTGACCCTTGGTCATGTTGACCGTCACGCGCTGTCCCCTCTCCATAGCCCGCCCCCGATGGGGGTGCGCAGCGTGTACCTGCGGCTGTGCCAACCCTACTGACCGCCTCCGGGTCAGGCGAGGCCCGCTTCCTTCATCTGCCGTAGCTCCTTCTTCAGCTCGCCGACCTCGTCCCGGATCCGGGCCGCGACCTCGAACTGCAGCTCGGCGGCCGCGCCCCGCATCCGCTCGGTCATCTGCTCGATGAGTGCGGCCAGTTCGGCGGCCGGGCGGTCGGTCGCCACCACGGGGCCCTTCGCTCCCTTGGCCCCCCTGGCCCCGGCCTTTCCGCCCGCCGCGGCCTGCGCCGCCTTGCCGCCCAGCGCCGGGACGGGCGCCTTGAGGGCCTTGCCGTCCTTCGTCTGCCGGTAGCCGGTGCCGAGGAGCTCCTCGGTGTCGAGCTCCTCGCGGGCGATCGTGGCCACGATGTCGTTGATCTTCTTGCGCAGCGGCTGCGGGTCGATCCCGTGGGCCGTGTTGTAGGCGACCTGCTTCTCGCGCCGCCGGTTCGTCTCGTCGATCGCCTGGGCCATCGCCGGGGTGATGCTGTCCGCGTACATGTGGACCTGGCCGGAGACGTTGCGCGCCGCGCGTCCGATGGTCTGGATCAGCGAGGTCCCCGACCGCAGGAAGCCCTGCTTGTCGGCGTCGAGGATGGCCACCAGCGACACCTCGGGCAGGTCGAGGCCCTCGCGGAGCAGGTTGATGCCGACCAGGACGTCGTACTCGCCGGCCCGCAGTTCGCGCAGCAGCTCGATGCGGCGCAGGGTGTCCACGTCGCTGTGCAGGTAGCGGACCTGGATGCCGAGCTCCAGGAAGTAGTCGGTGAGGTCCTCCGCCATCTTCTTGGTGAGGGTGGTGACCAGGACCCGCTCGTCCTTCTCGACCCGCTGGCGGATCTCGTGCACCAGGTCGTCGATCTGGCCCTCGGTGGGCTTGACCACGACCTCCGGGTCGATGAGACCGGTCGGTCGGATGATCTGCTCGACGAAGCCGTCGCCGCGCGAGAGCTCGTACTTCCCCGGAGTGGCCGACAGGTAGACGGTCTGGCCGATCCGCTCCTGGAACTCCTCCCACTTCAGCGGCCGGTTGTCGAGGGCCGACGGGAGCCGGAAGCCGTGGTCGACGAGGGTCCGCTTGCGGGAGGCGTCGCCCTCGTACATCGCGCCGATCTGGGGCACGGTGACGTGCGACTCGTCGATGACGAGGAGGAAGTCCTCGGGGAAGTAGTCGATGAGCGTGTTCGGGGCGGAGCCGCGCTCGCGGTCGTCCATGTGCAGCGAGTAGTTCTCGATGCCGGAGCAGGAGCCGATCTGGCGCATCATCTCCAGGTCGTAGGTGGTGCGCATGCGCAGGCGCTGCGCCTCCAGCATCTTGCCCTGCTTCTCCAGCTCGGCGAGGCGCTCGGCGAGCTCGGCCTCGATGCCGCGGACCGCCTTCTCCATGCGCTCGGGGCCGGCGACGTAGTGGCTGGCGGGGAAGACGTAGAGCTCGCGGTCCTCGCTGATCACCTCGCCGGTCAGCGGGTGCAGGGTGGACAGGGCCTCGATCTCGTCGCCGAACATCTCGATGCGGACGGCCAGTTCCTCGTAGACCGGGAAGATCTCGATGGTGTCGCCGCGCACCCGGAAGGTGCCCCGTGTGAAGGCCACGTCGTTGCGCGTGTACTGGATGTCGACGAAGCGGCGCAGGAGCTGGTCCCGGTCCATCTCCTCGCCGACCTTGAGGGGGACCATCCGGTCCACGTACTCCTGCGGGGTGCCGAGACCGTAGATGCACGACACGGAGGCCACGACGATGACGTCGCGCCGGGTGAGGAGGGAGTTGGTCGCGGAGTGGCGCAGCCGCTCCACCTCCTCGTTGATCGAGGAGTCCTTCTCGATGTAGGTGTCCGACTGCGGTACGTACGCCTCGGGCTGGTAGTAGTCGTAGTACGAGACGAAGTACTCGACCGCGTTGTTCGGCAGGAGCTCGCGGAACTCGTTCGCCAGCTGGGCGGCGAGCGTCTTGTTCGGCGCCATCACCAGGGTGGGCCGCTGAAGCTTCTCGATCATCCAGGCGGTCGTCGCCGACTTGCCGGTTCCGGTCGCGCCGAGCAGCACGACATCCTTCTCACCTGCACGGATGCGCTTCTCCAGCTCGGCGATGGCCGCGGGCTGGTCGCCGCTGGGCGTGTAGGAGCTGACGACCTCGAAAGGCGCCACCGTGCGTTCGATCTTCGATACGGGCCGCATGGGTCAACCGTACGACCACCCACTGACACTCGGCGCCCGCCCGCCCCGGGCGGAGTCGTGCGGGCCTGGTCCGTTTGTCGTAGTTCGGTGGCGGCCCGGTGATCACCGACCCCATGATCGCCGTACGCGGCTCTCCCTGAAAGTGCGTCGGAAACGCACCGCCGCCCGTGCACGGCCGCAACGAATGCCGCTCCACGCCCGTTTGACGGCAGGAGCAGGGCCCATGACCCGAGGAGAACGTGCATGTACGTCCGATCCGCCGCCGCGGCCACCGCCGCCTTCCTGGGACTCACCCTGACCGTGTGCGGTGCGGGCTCCGCCTCGGCCGCACCCGGTCCGGACTGGCTGTCCAACCCGATCGTGTACGCCCACCGGGGGGCCTCGGCGTACGCCCCGGAGAACACCCTGGAGGCGATCGACCTCGCCATGGAAATGGGCTTCGAGTGGGTGGAGAACGACGTCCAGCGCACCAGGGACGGGGAGCTCGTGGTCATCCACGACGACACCCTGACCCGCACGACGGATGTCGAACAAGCATTCCCCGACCGCAAGCCCTGGCGGGTGAGGGACTTCACCGCTGCGGAGATCGCCGGGCTGGACGCGGGGAGCTGGTTCGGGCCGGAGTTCGCGGGGGCCCGCGTACCGACCCTGCGGGAGTACATGAACCGGGTCCGGCGCAACCAGCAGCGGCTGCTGCTGGAGATCAAGAAGCCGGAGCTCTACCCGGGGATCGAGCGGCAGACCCTGGACGTGCTGGGCGAGACCGGCTGGCTCGAAGAGAGCCGTGTGGCCCGCCGGCTGGTGGTCCAGAGCTTCAGCGCCGACTCGGTCCGCACCGTGCACGAGCTGCGCCCCGACCTGGTCACGGCCTTCCTCGGCACGCCGGCCGTCGCCGACCTGCCGCGGTACGCGGAGTTCACCGACCGGATCAACCCCTGGCACACCACCATCGACGGCGAGTGGGTCGCCGCGGTGCACAAGCTGCTCGGCGCCCACGGCAAGGCGCTGGAAGTGGACACGTGGATCGTGGACGACGCGGCGACCGCCCGGAAGGTCCAGGACATGGGCGTGGACGGCATCATCACCGACAAGCCGGACGTCGTACGGGAAGCGGTCGGCGGCTACTGACGCGCGCACGGCGCTGTCGGGGCTGTCAGCGCTGCCGGCACTGTCGGTGGAGCGCCGTACCGTGAAGAGGTGGACACTCCTGAGCCCCGCGGGCCGCACCTCGAATGGACCGTCGTCGACAGCGATATCGGTCCCCTGCTCCTGGCCGCCACCCCCGAGGGCCTGGTCAAGGTCGAGTTCCATGCCGGACCGGACCGGGCCGAGAAGCTGATCGGCGCGCTGGTCTCCCGGCTCGGCGCCGACGCCCGGCGCCCGCCGCCGGGCGACGAGGTCCTGCTGGCCGAGCCGATGCGCCAGCTCGACGCGTACTTCGCCGGTACGCTGCGCCGCTTCGAGCTGCCGCTGGACTGGCGGCTCAGCTCCGGCTTCAACCGGCAGGTCCTGCTGGAGCTGGACCGCTCCGTGCCCTACGGGGCGGTCGTGGGGTACGGCGAGCTGGCCGCCCGGGCCGGCGCCCCGGGCGCGGCCCAGGCCGTGGGCAACGCGATGGGCTCGAACCCGCTGCCGCTGGTGGTGGCCTGCCACCGCGTCGTGGAGAACGACGGGGGCATCGGCGGCTTCGGCGGCGGCGTGGAGACCAAGCGCCGCCTCCTCGCCCTGGAGGGGGTACTCCCCGAGCCGCTGTTCTAGGGCGCGCCGTGCTCCCGGTGCTCCCCGCGCTCCCGGAAACCCTGTTCCGCCCGCCCGGCGGGGAGTGCGAAACTGCGGCGGTGACCACTCCTTGCGCCGCGCCCGCACCTCCTCCGCATCCGTGTCGGAGGTGGACCGCGTGAGCATCTCGCCCGGCACCGGCCGGCCCGTCGTCACGGTCACCGCCGCCGACCTGCCCCGACTGCGGCGCCGCACCTCCGGGGTACTGATCGCCGGCCAGGTGCTGGGCGGGATCGGCGTGCCCATCAGCATCGCCCTGGCACCGGTCCTGGCCACCGAGGTCAGCGGTACGGAGTCGCTCTCCGGCTTCGCTTCGACCGCCTCCGTGATCGGCACCGCGGCCGTCTCCCTGCCGCTCGCCGCGCTGATGACCGCGCGCGGCCGGAGGCCCGGCCTGGTCCTCGCCTACGTGATCGGCGCGGCCGGGGCCGCCCTCGTCGTCCTCGCCGCCTCGGTCAAGAGCTTCCCGCTGCTGATGCTCGGCATGGCCGCCTTCGGAGCAGCCTCCTCCGCCAACCTGCAGGCCCGCTTCGCCGCCGCCGACCTCGCCGAGCCCGACCACCGGGCACGGGCGATCTCCGTCGTCGTATGGGCCTCCACCATCGGCGCGGTGCTCGGCCCCAACCTCTCCGCCCCGGCCAGCCGCAGCTTCGCCGGCACCTCCATACCCCCGATGGCGGGGCCCTTCATATGGGCCGGCGCCATCTTCCTGCTCACCGCCGCGCTGATCGGCGTACTGCTGCGCCCGGACCCGCTGCTGACGGCCCGCGCGCTCGCCCCGGCCGCGGACCAGACCCGCGCCGGGCGGTCGCTGCGCGCCGGCTTCGCGGCCGTCAAGGCTTCCCCGCGGGCCCGGCTCGCGCTGGTCACCATCGCGGTGTCACACACCACCATGGTCTCGATCATGGTGATGACGCCGGTCGACCTCGGGCACCACGGAGCCGGGCTCCAGCTCATCGGGCTGGTCATCAGCGGGCACATCGCCGGCATGTTCGGCTTCTCGCCCGTGATGGGCTGGCTCGCGGACCGGGTCGGCCGGCTGTCCGTCATCGGGCTCGCCGCCGGGCTGCTGTCCGTCGCCGCGCTGCTCGCCGGCACGGCCGACGGGAACCACGCCCAGAGCGCCGCCGGACTCTTCCTGCTCGGCCTGGGCTGGTCCGCCGGCATGGTGTCCGGCTCGGCGCTGCTGACCGACTCGGTGCCGCAGCCCGCGCGGGCCGCCGTACAGGGGCTGGGCGACCTCACCATGAACACGGCCGCCGGGGTCGGCGGCGCGGCCGCCGGGCTGGTCATGTCCCAGGCGGGCTACGGCTGGCTCAACGCGGCCGGCGCCGCCCTGCTGCTGCCGATGGCGGCGCTGGCTCTGTTCACCTCGCGACGCCGCCCGGCGAAGGACGCGGACAACGGCACGGGTACCGCTCAGTAGCTGATGTGGTAGGCCTTGCGGAGCGTCTCGTGGACGGTCCAGGTGGTCTTGTCGCCCTCCCGCAGGACGCACGCGGACCCGGGGCCGACCTCCAGGGTCTCGCCGCCTTCCACCTCGACGGTGGCGCGGCCGCTCACCACCACGAACAGCTCGTTCGCCTCGGTGTCGGTGACCACGCCCGGGGTGATCTGCCAGATCCCGCGCACCTGCGAGCCGTCCGGCGCCTCCCACAGCACCTTGCCCGTCACCACGGGGTTCCCGGAGACGATCTGGGCGGGGTCGAGCTCGTCCACTTCCAGCTCGGAGTCGGGAAAGTCCGGGACGGAGACGGCGAAGGAAGCGGGGGCGGGGGCGGGGGCGTCGCGGTGATCACTTGTGCTCATGGTCCGGGAGCCTAACCGGGGCGTCCGGCCGGCCGGGGTGACCAGAGCGTCCAGCGCGCGCCCGCCCCGCCCGTCATGCTGTCGCCCCTTTCGACGCGCCGCACACCCTTTTCGACGCGCCCCTCGCACGGCGCGGCCCTGGCGGGCCTCCCCGGCTTCGCGCCGCTGCGCCGGGCACCTTTTCGACGCGCCCCTCGCACGGCGCGGCCCTGGCGGGCCTCCCCGGCTTCGCGCCGCTGCGCCTGACTCCGTCCGGCGGTGGCCCGTCGGGGTGCTCGCCACCGCCGTCCCGGCGTTTGGCCCGGTGGGCGGGTGCGGGTGGGGCGGCCCTGCGGGGCGAAGTCCCCTACCCACCCTTCCACCGTTCCCCGGGCTCCGCCCGGACCCGCGCCTCAAACGCCGGCGAGGCTGAGAGGGCCCCCGGTCCGCGAAGCCGGACGGGCCGGGTGTGCCCCCGGTCCGGAAACGCCGGACGGGCCGGGTGTGCCCCCCAGTCCGGAAACGCCGGACGGGCCGGGTGTGCCCCCCAGTCCGGGGACGCCGGACGGGCTGGAGATGCCGCAGTGCGGGCTTCGGCACGGGGCCAGGAGTTCCCGTACAGCCCGGGTATCGCTCCGCGCCCGCTGTGAACCGGCTTCAGGCGAGGCCTACGGAATCCAGCCCCGCCGGGGGTGTTCTCAGCCTCGCCGGCGTTTGAGGCGCGGGGTCTGGGGCGGAGCCCCAGGGGGTCCGGGCGCGGCCCGGGTCCCGCTTCCAGCCCGTCCGGCGTGTGAGGACCGGGGTCCGGGTCAGGGCCGGCCCTGGGAACGGTGGAAGGGCGGGGAGCGGACTTCGCCCCGCGCAGCGGCACATCCGGGGACGGCCGGGGCTCGGGTCCGTGCCGGTGAGGCGGTGACCGGGCGCGGTCCGGGCGGGCGGGCGCGCTCGCCGGTCGGCGTGCGGCAGGTCGTGGCGGTCGGCGAGTTCGGCGTAGAAGGCCCCGGGGTCCCGGGAGACGGGTGCGTCCCGAGGGCGTGCGGGCACGCTACCGGGGCGGGTTCGCGCCGGTGCGGCGTCCGGGCGTTTGGGGTCCCGGATCGCGTGCCAGGGATGGGGACATGTCACAGCACACAGCATCTGAGCACACGGCCCCGGCCCTGACCCCGGTCCCGGTCCTGTCGGAAGAAGTGCGCGAGGCGCTCGACCGCGGACAGCCCGTCGTGGCGCTGGAGTCCACGATCCTCGCCCACGGCCTGCCCCGCCCGCGCAATCTGGCGGTGGGCCTGGAACTGGAGGAGCTGGTCCGGGCGGAGGGAGCCGTTCCGGCGACCATCGCGGTCGTCGACGGGGTGGCGTACGCCGGACTGGACAAGGCCCGGCTGGAGCGGATCGCGGGCGGCGGAGGCGTGCGCAAGCTCGGCCACCGGGACCTGGCCCCCGCCCTCGCCACGGGGGCGACGGGCGCCACGACGGTCTCGGCCACCGCCTTCCTCGCCGCGCGGGCCGGGCTGCGGGTCTTCGCCACCGGCGGGCTGGGCGGCGTACACCGGGACTGGACGCGCTCGCAGGACGAGTCGGCGGACCTGGCGCTGCTGGCACGGACCCGGATCACCGTGGTGTGCGCGGGGGTGAAGTCGATCCTGGACGTGCCCGCGACGCTCCAGCGGCTGGAGACGCTGGGGGTGGCGGTCCTCGGGTACGGGACCGATCGCTTCCCCGGCTTCTACCTGGCCGACTCCGGGGAGCCGGTGGACTGGACGGTGCACCGCCCGGAGGAGGTGGCGGCCGTGATGGCCGCTCAGGACCTCCTCGGTGGCGCGGAGTCGGCGCTGCTCGTGGCCAACCCCGTGGCGCGGGAGCGGCAGCTCGATCCGGAGCTGCACGACCGGGTGCTGGCCGAGGCGCTCGCGGAGTGCCGGGAGCGGGGCATCGCGGGGCAGGCGGTGACCCCGTTCCTGCTGGGGTTCCTGGTGCGCGCGACGGGCGGCGCCTCCCTGGAGGCCAACCTCGCGGCGGTACGGGGCAACGTCCGCCTCGGGGCCCGCATCGCGCGGGCCTGGGCGGCGCGGCCGTGACCGCGGCGCCGGCCGCTCCCGCCGTGCCGGGGGCGCTGCTGGTCATCGGGGACGTGGTGACGGATGTCGTGGCGGTGCACGCCGAGCCACTGGCTCCGGGTACCGACACCCCGGCCCGGATCCGGACCCTGCCGGGCGGCGCCGGGGCCAACGCCGCCTGCTGGGCCGCCCGCGCGGGCGCGGCGGAGGTGCGCCTCCTCGCGCGGGTCGGCGCCGAATCGGCCGGGTGGCACGAGCGGGCGCTGCTCGGCGCGGGGGTGCGGCCGAGGCTGGTGGTCGATCCCGCCGAGCCGACCGGGACGGTGGTCGTGCTGGTCGGCGAGGACGCGGAGCGGACCTTCCTGACCGACAGCGGGGCCTCGCTGCGTCTCTCCCCCGCCGACTGGGAGCCCGGGCTGCTGGACGGGGTCGCCCATCTCCACCTGTCGGGCTACCTGTTCTTCGCCGACGCGAGCCGGGAGCTGGCCCTGGCCGCGCTACGGGACGCCCGCGCCCGGTGCGTACCGGTGAGCGTGGATCCGGCGTCGGCGGGGTTCCTGGCCTCACTGGGTCCGGAGCGCTTCCTGGCGGCCGCGGCGGGGGCCGGCGTACTGCTGCCCAACGAGGACGAGGCGCTGCTGCTCGCGGGGTCGCGCGGGCCGGCCGGGGCGGCCGGGGTCGCGCGGGCGGCGGCGGAGCTGAGCCGGCGCGTGCCGTTGGTGGTGGTGACCCGGGGCGGGTCCGGGGCGCTCATCGCCGAGGACGGCCGGGTGACGGCCGAGGTCGCGGCGGAGAGCGCCGAGGCGGTGGATTCCACGGGCGCCGGGGACGCCTTCACGGGCGCGTTCCTCGCGGCCCGGCTGGCCGGAGCGGGCTCGGCCCGGGCCGCGGAGGCCGGCTGCCGGGCGGCCGCGCTGGCGGTGACCCGGCTGGGCGGGAGGCCGTAGGGAGCTGGGTCAGGAGGTGTACTGCTGGTCGAGGGAGTCGATGACGCCGGCGCCGTCCAGGTGGTAGCGGAAGACGCGGCCCTGGTTCGGGTGGGCGATCAGCCAGTCGATGAGCTGCTGGAGCGTGATCGGCTGGCTCACGGTGCTCGCGACGATGGGGGTGACGGCCGTGATCTTGGCGTCCTCGGCGATGTTGAGGAAGGTTTCCTTGCCGGTGGTCACGAAGGGGGCGGCGTCCGCGCCGGGGGCGGCGCACCCCCAGTTGCCGTGCTTGATGATCAGGCTGTGGACCCCGCCTTCGGGGGTGTAGCGGTGGACGGCGATCTCGTCGGGCGAGATCGGCATCCTGTGGTCGCAGGTGGAACCGGGTGTCGGGGCCTTCTTCGTGCCCCCCGGGGTGGCGGCCGAAGTGGCGGTGGGGGAAGGCTTCTTCGGCGCGGCCGACGGCGTCGAGGAGGGCGAGGCCGACGGCGAGGGGGTGCCCGTGGCCGCCGGGCTGGTGGCGGGACCCGCGGGGATTCCCGCCGCACCGGTCCCGTCGTCACCGTTGCACGCCGTGAGGGCCAAGGTCCCGCACAGGGCCAGTGCGGCGAGCGCCGCCTGCGCGCGCAACCGTCTCGCGCCCCGGACCGCCGTGCCGTGTCCACGCATTGCGTTCTCCCTCTGCCAAGGCGCCACCGCGATGGCCGCCGTCGAAGCGTGGCGTCAACGTAGCGCGCGGTTCCGGCCGGAGCGATGGCCGGAACCGATCGTCACCGTGCCGGAATCCCCCTGTTGCGGTTCCCGGACCTCCGTGACGGGGCGGGGGTGCGCAGGCATCCGCGCGGCTGCCCACGGCGTCAGCCGGTGCGCCCTCCGCGCAGGCCCGTCCAGGCCGGATGGCGCGGATCATCGGCCCGGACCAGGGCGTCGGCCCGGTCCGCCGGGCCGGTCTCGGCCTCGTAGCGCGCGAAGGCGGGGAGGGTCCAGCGTGCGGACTCCTCGGTGCGGCGGGCGAGCGCGCCCGGAGAGAGACCGATGTGGACGCTGAGGTCGAAGGGGAACCAGTGGCCCAGCAGCAGCGGGCCGTGCACGATGAGCACGCCGCCGGCCGGGAGTTCGGCGTAGGGGCTGCGGGTGGCCCGGTCGGTGACCGGGTCCCAGAGGTCGTGCAGCACCCGGCCGGTGCCGCCGGGGTCGGTCGGGCCGAAGACCTCCCGCCACAGCGCCGCCGTGTCGTACCAGCCGTCGAGGTAGGAGTCCACGTCCTCGCGGCCGAACTCGAAGCGGAGGGAGGCCGGGCGCAGGAAGCCCTCGGCCGCCACGACCAGGGCCGAACGCCCGCGCAGGCGCAGCGCGTCGGCGAGCTCCGCCGCCAGCACGCCGGTGCGGGCGGCGGGCGCCCCGTCGATGCCGACCCGCCGCCATCCGCCCGCCGGGCGGCCCTCGCTCCCGCCCGCGTCGTTGCCGTTGTCTGTGGCGTTGTCGTTGTCGTCGTCTTCGAGGTGGCCGGCGAGCCGCTCGGCCATCCGCTGCCAGGTGATCGCTTCCAGCTGCACCAGCCCATTGTCAGTGGTCGCCCCTAACGTCTTTCACGAGGGATCACCGGCGCACAGGGGGCCGGTGGCCCGGCCTTGGGGAGGGGTCTGTCATGGCTCGGGAGACGACGTATCTGGAGCTGTCCCAGGAGGACGGCGGTGCCCACAAGTTCTACGAGGTCACCGTCGACGGCACCGCCGTCTCGGTGCGGTACGGGCGCATCGGCGCGGACGGGCAGCTGCAGAACTCCTCCTTCCCGACGGCCGAAAAGGCGCGGGCGGCCGCCGCCAAGAAGGTCGGCGAGAAGGTCCGCAAGGGCTACGCCCCAGCGGTGCGGGGCGTCCGCGCCGCCCGGTCGGTGACGCGCCGCCAGGTGACCTCGACCCCGTCCACCGCCCGCGCGGTGGCCCCGGTCCTGTGGCGTTTCCGTACGGGGTCCTCCGCCTTCGGGATCCACGTGGACGAGGACCGCTGCTGGGTCGGCAACCAGGCCGGAGACGTCTACACGCTGAGCCACAGCGGTGAGGTGCTGGCCCGGTACTCGCTGCCGGACGGGGTGAAGTGCCTGGTGGCGGACGAGTTCTGGATCTACGCGGGCTGTGACGACGGCACGGTGTACGACCTGTCCTCGAAGGTGCCGTTCGGGGCGTACGACATCGCGGCCGACGTGGACATCTTCTGGCTCGACATCCGCGAGGGCGTGCTGAACGTGTCCGACCGCAGCGGCGGGCTGACGGTCATCGACCACGAGGACGAGTTCCAGTGGTCGCGGCGCTCGGCCGGTGAGAACGCGTGGATGGTGCGGGCGGACGAGCGGGCGGTCTACCACGGCCACAGCCAGGGGGTGACGGCCTACGCCCCGGACGGCGGCGGGCAGTTGTGGCACACGAAGACCAACGGGTCGGTGCTGTTCGGCTGGCAGGAGGACCACGCGGTGTACGCGGGGACCGGTCGCAACACGGTGGAGCGGCTGTCGAAGGCGACGGGCGCGCTGGAGGCCTCGTACCGGTGCGACGCGGCGGTCTATTCGTGCGCGACCTCGCCGGACGGCCGGCACGTCTTCGCCGGCGACCTCGCGTCGTCCGTGTACTGCTTCGACGCCGACGGGCGGCGGCTGTGGAAGCTGGGCACCGGCAGCGGGGCCGCGCTGTCCATGCAGTACCTGGACGAGCGGCTGTACTTGGTCACCACGGACGGTTCGCTGGTGTGCGTGGACGCGAGCGAGGCCGCGATCGCGGCGGCCCGCGAGGGATCGGTTCCGACGGCCGTGGACGTGAAGTCGGCGGCCGCCCTGCCCGTCTTCACCCCGGCCGCCACCCCCGCCGCCGTGGCGACGGTGTCGGTGGCCTCGCTGCCCGCGGGCGGTGTGGTCGTGGAGTGCGTGCAGCAGGGCCAGCGGATGCGCGTCCAGGTGGTGTCGGGCGGGTTCGAGCCCTCCTGGAACGTGCAGTTCCCGCGCGGGATACGGGAGCCCGGCGCCCGGTACGTGGTGGACGGCCTGCATCCGGCGGCCGGAGGCTTCTACCGCGTGCGCGGGGAGATCCGCCGACTCGTCTGATCGGTGGCCGGGGTCACGGGAGCCGGGATCACGGGAGCCGGGATCACGGGAGCCGGGGTCACCGCGTCCGCGCGGGGCACGCACACGGAGTGGCCCCGGGCGGGGCCGCGGCGGGCAGCGCGAAGGGGTCGCCCTCGGCGAGGGCGGCGGTCACGCAGAGCACGACCGGCTCGGCGCCGAGGTTGCGGCCGAGGTGGACGTGGCGGCGGCCGGCGGGCTCGACGAAGCTCGTGCCGGTGTGATGGACCTCGACCGTGCCGTCGCGCAGGATCCGGGTCAGGGTGCCGGACTTGACCACCGCCATCAGCGCGACGCGATGGTAGTGCCAGCCGGTGCAGCCGCCCGGTTCTATCGCGACCTCTCTCACCACGAGGTCGGAGGCCACCTCCGCCTTCGGGCGCCGGCCCGCAGCCCTCGGGCGCCCCGCCGTCGCCTGCCGTCCCGCCATGTTTCCCTCCTCCATGGACCAGCCTCGGCCCACTCGGCTCACGTTAGGAGGACACCATGAGGTCAGGGAAGACTCTGTGAAACCGCAACTACCCATACTTACAATGTGATATACGGCCGGAACGGCGGTATCACTTCGTCATGAGCCTGGTCGTTTTCGAGTCGACGAAGCAGATCCACTGCGCGGAGTGCAGGCAGGGACCGCTGCGCCGCCTCGTCCGCGAGGCCGGCGTGCCCCGCTGCCTGGACTGCGCCGACCTCGGACACCTCGTCTACCTGCCGCGCGGGGACACGGCCCTCACCCGGCGGGCCCACGAGGCCAGTTCGCTGTCCGCCGTCGTCGTCCGCTTCCACCGGCGCCGCCGGCGTTACGAGCGCCTGGGGATCCTCGTCGAGGACGCCGCCCTGGCCGGCGCCGAGCGCGCCTGCCTCGCGGACGCCGAGGCGCGGGCCCGTCGCCGGGAGCGCGACCGGCTGCGCCGGGCCGCCGAGGACACCCGGTTCACGGCGGCCTTCGCCGCCGAGATCCTGCGGCTGTTCCCCGGATGCCCCACCGACCGGGCCCGGGCCATCGCCGCGCACGCCTCGGTGCGCGGCAGCGGCCGGGTGGGCCGCAGCGCGGCCGGCCGGGCCCTCGACCCGCCGGCCGTGTACGCGGCGGTACGGGCGGCCGTGCGGCACCTCGACACCGAGTACGACGCCCTGCTCATGGGGGGCGTGCCCCGGTTCGCGGCCCGGGCCCGGCTGGCGCCGCGGATCGACGCGATCCTGGACGGCTGGCGGTCGGCCTCCGAGGCGTCCGCCCGGGCTAGTTGAGCCGGAAGCGGCGGTAGAGCAGCACTCCGCCGAGCAGCAGGGCGCCGCCGCCGGACAGCAGGTAGCCGGCGCCTTCGGCCCCGGTGTGGGCGAGCGCCGAGGGGTGGTTGCGCGGCGGGGCCGGCGGGGTGACCGGCCGCACGGTGACGGGCGGCTGGACGGGCTCGCCGACGACCGGGGTCGGCCCGTTGACGGAGGTGTTGCCCACGGAGGGGTTGCCGACGCCGACGACGCTCACCGAGTTGCCGCTGATGTTGACCGGCACCTGGACGGGGAGCTGGAGCCCGTTGCCGGACAGCAGCCCGGGAGAATCCTTTCCGCGCCCATCGGCCACCGCACCGCGGCCGTGCCCGCCGTCTCCGTCGCGGCCGCTCCCCCCGCCGTTCCCCGCACCGTTTCCGGCGCCGGGTTTCGAGGGGTGCGAGGGGTCGGACGGCCGCGGCCCGGGATGACCCGGCCCGCCCGGCCTCCCGCCGCCCTGGTCCGCGTTGACGCACCGGTTCCCGGTTGCCGGGTTGAGCACGCCGACCACGCTCACGGTGTTCCCGCACACGTTCACCGGGGCGTGCACCGGCAGTTGCAGCAGATTCCCCGACAGCACCCCCGGCGAACGCACGGCCTGTCCGCCCGCCTCCGCGTCGGCGTGGGCGAAGCCGCCCGCACCCGCGACCGCGAGTCCACCCCCCGCAACCACCGCCGCGATCAAGCCATTCCGACGACTGTGACGCATCAGTTTTCCTGCCTTCCGGAAGGGTCCACGGGCCGTGCACCCGTACCGGAAACAACGCCGTAACCCCATTCGGGTTATAGCGCCGGTAGGCATTTCACTCCATCGTGTACTGGGTAATCCCTACTTCATGACTCGCCCGCTGCTCCTCCTCGACGTGGACGGCCCCCTCAACCCGTTCCGGTCCCGCCTCGCAGGTCTCCGCGGATACACCAGCCACCGCATGCGTCCGAGCATCTGGCTGTCCTACCGCGCACCGGAATCCCGCAGTTCCAGGCGCGGCCTGCGGGTGCGCCTGCACCCGGCCCACGGCGCCCGGCTGCTGGCCCTGCCCTACGAACTCGCCTGGGCCACCGCCTGGACGCACGAGGCCAACACGCTGATCTCCCCGCACATCGGACTACCCGCTGATCTTCCTGTCATCGAATGGCCGGAACCCTTCATCCGTGACCCCGACGGCCTCTTCTGGAAGACCCGCCCCCTCCTGGAATGGGCGGCCGGCCGCCCCTTCGCCTGGGTCGACGACATGATCACGCCCCGGGACCGCGCCTGGGTCGCCGCTCACTACCCGGCCCCGGCCCTGCTCCTGCGCATCCACCCCCGCCACGGGCTGCGCCCGCAGGACTTCACCACCCTCGGCCGCTGGGCGGCCGGACTCAGCCCAGCAGCGCCGTGACCGGGTCCGGGGAGGGGTGGCGGCCCGTGGGCCACCAGTCGTCGTCGCCCAGCCGGTTCTCGTAGGAGTACCAGAGGCCGTCACGACCGAGCCTGAGCTGGCGGGAGGTGCCCGTGAGCCGGTTGCGGTCGGGGCGGAACGAGCCCTGGGCGGCGGCGATGAGCGCCGGACGGGCCCGGTCGAAGGGGCCGGCGGGCGGATCCCAGGGCTCTTCGAGGGCGAGCAGGGCGGGCAGACCGCCCTGCCGCCAGGCGGCCGCCCCCCGGGCCAGGTCGGTGGTGCTGCGCCCCGTGGCGCGGGCCAGCTCGCGGTAGAGCGCGCGGGCGGCGCCGGTGAGCCCGGCCGTGGGGTGGGCCGAGGCCAGCCGGACGGCGTCCTGCCAGCGGCTCAGCCCGGCCATCGGATCCTCGCCGGTGCGCAGCAGAGCCAGGGCGCGGGCGGCCGCGTCCCCGGCGAGCTGGTCCAGGGCGAGCGGGTCCGGGGCCGCCGGGTCGGCCGGATACGCGGGCGGCAGCCCGGCGGCGGACGGCGCCGCCAGCGGAGCGGGCAGCGGCGGCAGGACGGTGCGGGCGAGCGCGCCGCGGGCCGGTACGCCGGGGAAGTCCGGTGTCTCATCGGGTTGTTCGCGCGCGGCGTGGGCGGCGTTGCGGCGGGTGAGCTCCTCCAGCAGCTCCCGCTCACCGCGGCCGCGCAGCAGGAGCAGGACGAACGGGTCGGCGTCCAGGAGCCGGGCCGCGCGATAGCACAGGGCCGCGGCGTGCTTGCAGGGCGGGCGCGCGACGTCCGGGCAGGAGCAGCGCGGCACGAGCTCTCCCGCCCCGGGCAGGACCGACTCGGAGAGGGACTCCGGGACCTCCCGCTCCAGCAGCGCGGCGAGCGCCGTCGGATCGGCCACCACCGACTCCAGCAGCTCGCTCCACTCGGTGTCCGAGAAGGCGGGCAGGGACAGCTCGGTGCGGTACGGCCGCGGCCGGCTGCCCCGTACGTAGGCCACGATCCGGCCCGGGGTGACGGTGACGGCATCGACGTGCCCCTCGGCGGCGTACGTCCGCCCCCGGGTCAGGCGTGCTCCGTCGCGGGCCACCGCCTCCAGGGCGGACACCCAGGCCCGGCCCCACCAGCTGACGGCCTCCAGCCCGGGCGGCACGGTGTCGAAGGTGCGGCGGCGGTCGTCGCGCGCGGTGATCACGCGGGCCTGCGCAGGGAGACGAGGTCGGCCAGCTCGCGGTCGGTGAGCTCGGTCAGCGCCGTCTCGCCGGAGCCCAGCACGGCGTCGGCCAGCGCCCGCTTCGCCTCCAGCATTTCGGCGATCCGGTCCTCGACGGTGCCTTCGGCGATGATGCGGTGGACCTGGACGGGCTGGGTCTGGCCGATGCGGTAGGCGCGGTCGGTGGCCTGTTCCTCGACGGCCGGGTTCCACCACCGGTCGTAGTGGATGACGTGGCCGGCCCGGGTGAGGTTGAGGCCGGTGCCCGCCGCTTTGAGGGAGAGCAGGAACACCGGGACCTCGCCCGCCTGGAAGCGGTCCACGAGCTCCTCGCGACGCGGAACGGGCGTGCCCCCGTGCAGCAGTTGGTGGGAGATGCCCCGGGCCGTGAGATGGCGCTCGATGATCCGGGCCATCGTCACGTACTGCGTGAAGACCAGCACCGAACCGCCCTCGGCGAGGATCGTGTCGAGCAGCTCGTCGAGGAGCGCGAGCTTCCCGGAACGGTGCGTGATCCGCGGCTCGTCCTCCTTCAAATACTGCGCGGGGTGGTTGCAGATCTGCTTGAGCGAGGCCAGCAGCTTCATGATCATGCCGCGTCGCTCGATGCCCTCGCTCGCGCCGATCACCGCCATCGCCTCGTCGACCGCAGCCTGGTAGAGGGAGGCCTGCTCGCGGGTGAGGGACACGGGGTGGTCGGTCTCCGTCTTCGGCGGCAGCTCGGGGGCGATCCCGGGATCGGACTTCTTGCGCCGCAGCAGGAACGGCCGGACCAGCGCCGCCAGTCGGGCGACCGCCGCCTCGTTGCCCCCGTCCTCCTCCGTCTGGTGCTCCACCGGCCGGGCGTGCCGGGCCCGGAACGCGGTGAGCGGGCCGAGCAGTCCGGGCGTGGTCCAGTCGAGGAGCGCCCACAGCTCGGAGAGGTTGTTCTCCACCGGGGTGCCGGTCAGCGCCACCCGCGCGGGCGCCGGGATCGTACGCAGCGCCTTCGCGGTCGCCGAGTGCGGATTCTTGACGTGCTGGGCCTCGTCCGCGACGACCATGCCCCAGGGCTGTTCGGCCAGCCGGGCCGCTCCCGCGCGCATGGTTCCGTACGTGGTGAGGACGAATCCCCCGGCGGGTTGGTCGGCCAGCCCTTCGAGGCTGCGGCCGGCGCCGTGGAAGCGGCGCACCGGCGTGCCGGGGGCGAACCTCTCGATCTCCCGCTGCCAGTTGCCCAGCAGCGAGGCCGGGCAGACCACCAGCGTCGGCTCGGGACGGTCGCGGTGCAGGTGGAGCGCGATCAGCGTGACGGTCTTCCCCAGACCCATGTCGTCGGCGAGGCAGCCGCCCAGCCCGAGCGAGGTCATCAGGTCCAGCCAGGCCAGACCACGCGCCTGGTAGTCGCGCAGGGTGGCCTTGAGCCCGGCCGGCTGGGGCAGCGGAGACAGCTCCCCGGTCAGCCGGTCCCGCAGGGCGGCCAGCGCGCCCACGGGCACCGCCGCCACGGGCTCGCCCTCCACCTCGGCGGTCCCCGTCAGCACGGCGGCCAGCGCGTCGACCGGATCCAGCAGGCCCAGCTCCCGCTTGCGCGCCTTGCGCACCAGCTCCGGATCGACCCGCACCCACTGGTCGCGCAGCCGCACCACGGGCCGGTGGGCCTGCGCGAGCGCGTCCATCTCCCCCGGGGTGAGCCGGTCCCCGCCGAGCGCCAGCTCCCAGGAGAAGGCGAAGAGGTGCTCGGCTTCGAAGAACGAGGTGCCGTCGGTGGCGGAACCGGGCGCGGTGGACCGTACGACGGCGGTCGCGGACAGGGTACGAGCCAGCTCGCGCGGCCAGTGGACCGCGACTCCGGCCTCCGCCAGCCGGGTCGCGGCCCGGCCCAGCAGGTCTTCGAGCTCGGGGTCCGAGAGGGCCAGGACATCGGGGACCGGCTGGTCCAGGAGCCGCAGCAGCGGCGGCCAGACCCGGGCCGCCCGGCGCAGCGCGAGGACGGCGTCGATGCGCGCGCGGGGTCCGAAACCGGCCGCGGCGGCGCCCGCCCAGAGCATCGCGGCGTCGGTGACCAGGGTCGGGTCGGCGAGGCTGTGCACCTGGACGACCGCGGCCCCGGCGCGGCGCACGTCCTCCTCCGGGTCGGTCCCGCTCTCGGCCTCGTCGAAGAGGCGGAAGGAGGACAGGTCGAGGCGGAGGGAGATCCCGACTCCGGTGTCCGCGCCGGAGGCGACCTGTGCGGCCCAGTCCCGTATCCCCGGAACCTGCTGCGGCTCGCGGGCCGCGAACGGCCGGCCCGCGGCGAAGGGCGCCGCGGGGGTCCGGGGCAGGCTGTCGGCGACGGCGTCGAGGAACGCCCTGACCAGCGCCTCCGGTTCGGGCAGGTGGAGCGGGCGGCGGCCGGCGAGCGGGGTGGCGTACCCCTCGTGGGGCAGGGCGGCGGCGACCGCGCGCAGGTGCGCGATGTCCTCGGCGTCCAGCGGCCCGGCCCGCCAGGCGTCGATGCCGTCGGGGGTCACCCCGGGCAGCAGACGGCCCCGTGCGACGAGGGAGAGCGCCTGGACGGCGGCGGTCCCCCAGGCGCGGGTCGCGGGATGCGTGACGGGTCTGCGGACCGCGCGGACGAGCACGGGCAGGGCGGCGGTGACCGTCAGCGTGACGGCGGGCACGGTGCGGGTACGAACGCCCTCGCCATGGGCGCGGACCACCTGGAGCGTGGCCGGGGCGCCCTCGGCGGGCAGGGGGTCCCCGTCGGGGGCCCAGAACGCGATGCGGCTCTCGCGGGGCACGGCGGCGGGCAGGAACACGGCCGCGTGCCGCGGCAGGGCGGAGGCGGACGCGTCCGACTGCCCCGGTGCGTGCCGCGTCGTCGGCGTGGCCATCGTGTCCCCCTCGCGCGCTCTCCGCGATCCCTGCGGCTTCCCGGTCGTCGGCGGCGGCCGGCGGTCTCCGTCGTCACCTTCGCGGTCAGCCGGATCCCCTCTGCCGTCGAGTCTAGGCGGGGGCACTGACAATGCTGCTGAGCTGCATGTTTCTCGGAGATCCAGAGGTCTTGAAATCGGAAACCCGACGGCCCGGCAAACCGACGACCAGGCGCCGCGGCCACCCCGCGGGCCAGCGATCCGGCTGCCCCGCGGCCAGGCAGCACAGCGGCCCGGCGACCGGCAGCTCAATGGCCCAGCGATCCGGCGCCCCGGCGGCCCGGCGGCCCTGCAATCCGCCCGCCCCGCGGGCCGGCAGGGAGACGGTCCGCCGGGGAAGCCCGGGAGGGGGGAAGCCGGGCGACCGGCAGCCCAGCGATCCGGCGCCCCGGCCGCCCGGCCGCCCCGGCCGCCCCGGCCGCCCCGGCAACGCAGCGACCCGGCGACCCGGTAGCGCAGCGGTTCAGCGGCCCCAGTGGCCGCGCTCGTGGGCGTACCCGTAGACCGGACGGTCCGGGGAGACGGCGGAGATGCGCCAGGGCCGGCCGGCCTCGTCGAGGCGGAGGGTGCCGGAACCGGTCGGGCCGCTCCAGCGGAGGTCCAGGTACCAGTCGCAGTCGCATCCGGTGCTGCTCGCCACCACCCGCAGGACGGCCGGTTCGGCGGCCGAGACCCGGAGCGGGAAGGCGGGGGCCTTGATCGCCTCCCCCTCGTTGTTGCCGGCCACCGGCCGGGCCAGCGGGCGCGGGGCGTCCAGGTTGACCGCGAATCCGGCCGGGGTGAGGCCTCCACCGCAGCCCTGCGACATCTGGTAGACGTTCCACGGCAGTGGGGACCGCCGCCCGGCCACCCGTACCTCCAAGTCCTCCAGGACCACGGCGTCCGGACCCGTGCCCAGCAGGGTGACCTCCACGATCTGCGTCCCCGCGTGAACGGCCTTCCGCCCCGCCGCCCACGCGGGCGCGTCGGCCTCCACCGGGGGCGGCGGCACCGCCGAGGGCGCCGGCTCGGCCAGGTACGCGTGGTCGCAGGCCGCCGCCCACACGTGCGACCGCACGGCCGCACGCAGGGGCGGGGAGGCCGGCGAGGGGCCACCCGTCGCCGCGGGCCCGGTGGATGCTCCCGTCGCTCCCGTCGAAGCTCCGGCCACCGGCCCGGTCGCCGTCGGCCCCGGCCCGGTCGCCGACGCCGTCGGCCCGGACGTCGCTGCCGTCCCCGTGGCCCCGGCCGTACCCGTGGCCGTCACCGGCGCCGTCGGTGCGGCTCGGGGCGCCCGGTGGTCCGGCCCCGTCCCCGGAAGCCACCTGACGCCCACCGCGAGGACCACGACCGCCGCGACCGCCACCCCGGCCAGCAGCAGCCGGCGCCCGGACCGGCGCGGCACGGGCGCCCCCGGAACATCGGGGTCCGCTGACGCCGCCTCCGGGTCGGTCTCCGGATCCGCCCCGCCGCCCTCATCTCCGGGCGACGCCTCCACCACCGCGACCGCCCGCCGCCGCGCGTCCGCCAGCAGCCAGGCCCGGTGCAGTTCCACCGCCTCCGCCGGCTTCGCCCCGCAGGCCCGTGCGAAGCGGTCCACCACCGCGAACTCCGCAGGCAGCGCCTCACCACTGCAGTAGCGGTGCAGGGTCGACGTACTCGTGTGGAGCGTGCGTGCGAGGGCCCCGTAGCTCCGCCCGCTCCGCTCCTTCAATTCCCTCATCGACCGCGCGAACGCCTGCGCCTCGGCCGATCTCCCCGTCCCGGAGTTCCGTTCCATGCCAAGGATGTTCCCGCAGCTGACGGTGTGTACGGCCGTTCCATTGTCCCGGATTCGTCCCGAACCGTAGGCCCCGGCCCGAGCGGGGGTAGAGCCTTCTCGACACACCGCTACACCATCACGGACCACACGGGGAGAACCGACCATGTTCCGACGCACCTCCCGATCCACCGGGACCGCCCGATCCACCCGATCCGCCCGGACCAGTGCCGTCCTCGCGGCCACCGCGGCCGCCGCCACCGCCCTCGTCCTGGCCGCCTCCACCACCTCCACCGCCGCCGTCACCGCGCCCGGCTTCCTGGCCGGGACCGACCTGCCCCCGCACCCGAGCTCGGCCTGGTACGCCGGGCAGGTCACCAAGGGGCTGCCCGAGTTCGCGCCGTTCTGCGTGGACGGCGTGCTCCCCGCCGCGGGGAGCTGGTACCGCGACTTCTCCACCGAGTTCGACACGGGCGCGGTACAGGTGTCCGTACGCACGTCCTCCAGCACCGCGGCCATCGAGCTCACGGCGGCCCTGGAGCGCAAGGTGGCGGCCTGCGCCGCCGACTGGCTGCGGACCACCCCGGGCGGTACGGCCTCCTGGCAGGACTACGGGAAGCTCACCGTCGAGGAAGGCGCGCACGTCTACGGGGTGCACACCTCCATGCCGGAATCCGAGCCGGGCGTGCACCTGTACGGCATCGGGCGCGACGGCTCCACCGTGACGATCGTGAAGTGGGGGCAGATGGGCTACCTGCACGAGGCCCCCCTCCCCGCCTTCAAGAAGACGACCGTGAAGGCCGTGAACAAGCTCAACCCCTGACGGGTCACGCACCCGGTGGGACCATGGAAGGGCCGGGGAGGCCGGGGAGGCCGGGACGGCGACGAGGTCGACGAGGTCGAGGCGGTGATGGCCATGCGCACCGGAAACGAGCCGGTGACCGCCCGCAGCGCGCTGCGGCTGCGCTTCTGGCTGAGCCTGTGGGGGCTGATCTGGGCCGGGGCCGGGGCGGCGGCGTTCTCGCTCGCCGCCCGGCCCGGGTGGGCCGCGGCCTGTGCCGCCGTCGCGGTGCTCGCGGCCGTGGACCTGGCCGTGGTGCTGCGCCGCATCCGCCAGGGCCCGCACTACCAGCCCGGCCGCGACGTCCCGCCGTACGAGCCCCCCGGCGCCTAAGGCCCGAGCCGGCCCGGCTACTTCTCGAAGCGGGCCGCCGCCAGGTAGTCCGGCTGGGGGTCGAGGGCGGCCGCGAGGCGGAAGTGTTTGCGGGCCTGGTCCGGCCGGCCGGCGCGCTGGTGGGTGCGGGCCAGCGCGAAGTGGGCGAACGCGTTGTCCGGCTCCCGCTCCAGCACGATCTCGAACTCCAGCTCCGCCGGCCGCAGTTGGGCGGCGGCGAAGAAGGCCCGGGCGCGGAGCAGCCGGGCCGCCGTGTTCTCCGGGTGGGCGGCTATGACCGAGTCGAGCAGCTTCACCGCACCGCGCGGGTCGCGCGCGGCGAGGAGCTGCTCCGCGGCCCGGTAGTCGATGACGTGCGTCTCGGGCGACGAGGACCGCGACGGCGGCGGGAGCTGCGGCGTGGTGTCGGACACGGTCTGTTCCTTCCCTCTACGGGCGGGTTCAACGCCTCGCGCACCGCCCGCTATTCCGTGGGCACGGGGCCCGGCGCTCCGTTCTCGCTGTTGACGCCGCGTGCACCGGTGGCGCGGTCCGCGCCGACGCCGGGCGGGATACGGCGGAGTCGCTCCCTGAGCTGGGTGTACAGCTCGGTGACGGCGGGCGACAGCGTCGCCGCCGGTGGCCGGGGAGACGGGAAGAGGCGGCGGAAGGGGTGGATCAGTCCGTCATACGTTCGGACGAAGACCTCCACGCCGGCGTCGGCCAGGGCTTCGGCGCGGGCATTGCCCCCGCCGCGCAGGGGGCCGTACCGGGTGGTGGCGGTGACCGCGGGGGCGAGGCCGCCGTACCCGCCCTCACCAGTCCGCGGACGCGGATCCGGGGGTGGGAGACCGAGCGGCTCCCAGCGACTTCGCGGGCCGCCGGATCCCGCTCAGGGGCCCGCCGCACCCGCCCGTCAGGCCGGAGGACACGCGCCGCCGGCGGCGGCCCGCGCCGTGAGCTCCTCCCACACCTTCCGCACCTGCGGGTCCAGCGCCTCCAGCGGCCCGTCGTTGTCGATCACGAGCGTGGCCACGGCCAGCCGCTGTTCCCGCGTGGCCTGCGCGGCCATCCGGGCCCTAGCCTCCGACTCCTCCATGCCCCGCAAGCCCGTGAGCCGGGCGAGCTGGGTGTCGGGGGCCGCGTCCACGACGACGACCAGGTCGTACAGGGGCGCGAGCCCGTTCTCGGCGAGCAGCGGTACGTCGTGCACCACGATCGCGTCGGGTCCCGCGGCGGCTTCCAGCTCGGCGGACCGGGCCCCGACCAGCGGATGCACGATCCCGTTGAGGATCCGCAGCTTCGCCGGGTCGGCGAACACGATCGAGCCCAGCTTCGGCCGGTCCAGCCCGCCTTCCGGAGTCAGTACGGACTCCCCGAAGGCCGCCACCACCGCCGCGAGCCCGGGCGTACCCGGCTCCACGGCCTCCCGCGCGATGCGGTCGGCGTCCACGACGACCGCCCCGTACCCCGCCAGCAGCCGCGAGACCTCGCTCTTGCCGGCGCCGATTCCGCCTGTCAGGCCAACTTTCAACATGCCGGGCAGACTAGCCCCCGCGCCCTGGGGCCCGTACGGACCCCCGACCCTAGGCCGTCTCTTTCGGATCTTGCCCGGCCCGCGCCGCCCGGCAAGATCCGAAAGAGACGCCCTAGACGGCTCCTCAGCCCTCGCCCTCGCGCTCCGCCAGGAACCGCTCGAACTCGAGCCCGATCTCTTCCGCCGACGGAATCTCGGCGGGCTCCGCGATCATGTTGCCCCGCGTCTCGGCGCCGGCCGCGGCGTCGTACTGGTGCTCCAGCCCCTGCACCAGGCTGACCAGCTCCTCGTCGCCCTCCCGGATCTGCCGGTCGATCTCCGTCTGCGTGCGGTGCGCCTCGGTGCGCAGCGCGTGCGCGACCGACGGCAGGACCAGCCCCGTCGCGGCGGTGATCGCCTCCAGGGCGGTCAGCGCGGCGTCGGGATACGGGGAGCGCGCCACATAGTGCGGTACGTGGGCGGCGACGCCCAGCACGTCGTGCCCGGCCTGGCCGAGGCGGAACTCGACCAGCGACTCGGCGCTGCCGGGGACCTGGGCCTCGTCGAAGGGGCTGCGGTGTCCCGGCATGAGGTCGGTCCGGTTGCCGTGCGGGGTGATCCCGACGGGCCGGGTGTGCGGGACCCCCATGGGGATGCCGTGGAAGTTGACCGAGAGCCGCACGCCCAGGCGCTCGACGATCTGCCGGACGGCGACGCAGAAGCGCTCCCACTCCACGTCCGGCTCGGGGCCGGACAGCAGCAGGAACGGCGCGCCCGTGGCGTCCTGGACGAGGCGCACCTCGAGCTGGGGCGCCTCGAACTCCGTCCAGTGGTCGCGCTGGAAGGTCAGCAGCGGGCGGCGCGCCCGGTAGTCCACCAGGCGGTCCGCGTCGAACCGGGCCACGACCTGGTGGGGCAGCGTGTCGAGCAGCCGCTCGACGATCTGCTCGCCGGTTTCGCCCGCGTCTATGTACCCCTCGAAGTGGTAGAGCATGACCAGTCCGGCCGAGTCCTGGGCGACCGCCAGGTCGGCCACCGCCAGGCCCTTGGCGTCCCATTCGTACAAACCTTGTGGATCAAGCACCGCCACCACTCCTCCTCCGCCGCGTTCCCTGGCAAGAACGTCCAAGAACCCGTGACCATTCCCCAGTTGACGGTATTCACGAGATCGCGGCCCGGGCACGGCGCGCGAGCCCGCACAACGCGGTAAGGCCCGCCCCCCTGAGGGGACGGGCCTTACCGGTGAAGATCAGCTCAGCTCACGCCGTGCTGCTGCGATCAGCTCTGGCCGCCGGCCAGCTTCTCGCGGAGCGCGGCCAGGGCCTCGTCCGACGCCAGGGCGCCAGAGGTCTCGTCCGCACCCTCGGAGGAGTACGAACCGCCCGAGATGCCCGCACCGGCGCTGCTGCTGCTGCTGCCCGCGGCCGGAGCGGCCGCACCCTCGGCAGCGGCGGCCTCGTCGGCCTCGCGGCTCTTGATGACCTGGGCCTGGTGCTGCTCGAAGCGCGTCTGCGCCTCGGCGTACTGGCCCTCCCAGGCTTCGCGCTGCTTGTCGAAGCCCTCGAGCCAGTCGTTGGTCTCGGGGTCGAAGCCCTCGGGGTAGATGTAGTTGCCCGCGTCGTCGTACGAGGCAGCCATACCGTAGAGGGTCGGGTCGAACTCGACCGAGGCCGGGTCGGCACCGAAGGACTCGTTGGCCTGCTTCAGGGACAGCGAGATCCGGCGACGCTCGAGGTCGATGTCGATGACCTTGACGAAGATCTCGTCGTTGACCTGGACGACCTGCTCCGGGATCTCCACGTGGCGCTCGGCCAGCTCGGAGATGTGGACCAGACCCTCGATGCCCTCGTCCACGCGGACGAACGCACCGAACGGAACCAGCTTGGTGACCTTACCCGGGACGACCTGACCGATCTGGTGCGTCCGGGCGAACTGCTGCCACGGGTCTTCCTGCGTCGCCTTCAGCGACAGGGAGACGCGCTCGCGGTCCATGTCGACGTCGAGGACCTCGACGGTGACTTCCTGGCCGACCTCGACAACCTCGGACGGGTGGTCGATGTGCTTCCAGGACAGCTCGGAGACGTGCACGAGACCGTCGACGCCACCCAGGTCCACGAAGGCACCGAAGTTGACGATCGAGGAAACGACGCCGGAGCGGACCTGACCCTTCTGCAGGGTGGTGAGGAACGTCTGGCGAACCTCGGACTGGGTCTGCTCGAGCCAGGCGCGGCGGGACAGGACCACGTTGTTGCGGTTCTTGTCCAGCTCGATGATCTTGGCCTCGAGCTCCTTGCCCACGTAGGGCTGGAGGTCGCGGACGCGACGCATCTCGACGAGAGAGGCCGGCAGGAAGCCGCGGAGGCCGATGTCCAGGATGAGACCACCCTTGACGACCTCGATGACGGTACCGGTGACGATGCCGTCTTCTTCCTTGATCTTCTCGATGGTGCCCCAGGCACGCTCGTACTGAGCGCGCTTCTTCGAGAGGATCAGGCGGCCTTCCTTGTCCTCCTTCTGGAGAACCAGGGCCTCGATCTCGTCGCCGACCTTGACGACCTCGTTCGGGTCGACGTCGTGCTTGATCGAGAGCTCGCGGCTCGGGATGACGCCTTCGGTCTTGTAACCGATGTCGAGGAGAACCTCGTCCCGGTCAACCTTGACGATGACGCCGTCGACGATGTCGCCATCGTTGAAGTACTTGATCGTCGCGTCGATCGCCGCGAGGAACGCGTCCGCGTCGCCGATGTCGTTGACCGCAACCTGCGGAGTGGTGGCGGTGGTCTCGGTGCTGCTCGTCATGTGGGAAAGGGCTCCGGTTACGGACAGAAAGTCGTAGGTACTGCTACGCCGGGAGCCCTTATCGGCATCTGCCGAAGAAGCCGGACAGCCAAGGAAGCCCCAGTTCCGCGAAATGCGGGGTGGGGGCCTCGAAAACCGAGGGGACATCGACAGATACAAGCGCAGCCTGCTAGGTCTGAGGAGCACAGGCTCGCAGCGCAACTTGTAGCATACGGGGGCAGCCGGACAGGGTCAATGCGCGAAGGCGCACACCCCGGGCGGATCACCGCACAACCGGCACAATTAACGGGCGGGCAGGTGCCGATGGCCCTTCCAGCCCGCTCTCCGCAGACATTCGCAGACTACGACGACGGGCCCCATGAACCAAGAGGACTGCGCCCCCGAAGCGGCGTACGACGCCGGATCGGCCGCCGATGACGATTCCGAGGCCACGCGGCGTGACGCGGGAGAAGCGGAGAGCAGCCGGGCGAGCCGGGGCTGGTGGGACCGCAACGCCGACGAGTACCAGAGCGAACACGGCGCGTTCCTCGGCGACGACCGCTTCGTCTGGGGCCCCGAGGGCCTGGACGAGGCGGAAGCGGCCCTGCTCGGCCCCGCCGCCTCCCTCAAGGGCAAGGACGTCCTGGAGATCGGCGCCGGCGCCGCCCAGTGCTCGCGCTGGCTGGCCGCCCGGGGCGCCCGCCCCGTCGCCCTGGACCTCTCCCACCGCCAGCTCCAGCACGCCCTGCGGATCGGCGAGGACGTTCCCCTGGTCGAGGCCGACGCCGGCCGCCTTCCCTTCCGCGACGCCTCCTTCGACCTCGCCTGCTCGGCCTACGGGGCCGTCCCCTTCGTCGCCGACCCCGTGAACGTCATGCGCGAGGTGCGCCGCGTCCTGCGCCCCGGCGGCCGCTGGGTCTTCTCCGTCACCCACCCCATTCGCTGGGCCTTCCCCGACGAGCCGGGCCCCGAGGGCCTGTCCGTCGCCGCCTCCTACTTCGACCGCACCCCTTACGTGGAGCAGGACGAGCAGGGCCGCGCCGTATACGTGGAGCACCACCGCACCCTCGGCGACCGGGTACGGGACGTGGTCGCGGGCGGCTTCCGCCTCGTGGACCTGGTCGAGCCGGAATGGCCCGCGTGGAACAGCCAGGAGTGGGGCGGCTGGTCCCCGCTGCGCGGCAACCTCATCCCCGGTACGGCGATCTTCGTGTGCGAGCGGGACTGAGCCGGTGACGGGACAGCGCGCGATCCGTACGGCCGCCCTCGACTCCCTTCCCGTACGGGAAGCCCTGCCCGCGCTCGTCTCGGCGCTCGACGCCCACGGCGCCGCCGTGCTCTGCGCCCCGCCCGGCACCGGCAAGACCACGCTGGTGCCGCTGGTACTGGCGGGGCTGGTGGGGCCGGCCGGCAGTGGATCGGCGCCCGGGCCGCGCCGCCGCGTCGTGGTCGCCGAACCCCGCCGGATCGCCGCCCGCGCGGCGGCCCGGCGGATGGCCCACCTCCTCGGCGAGCAGGTCGGCGCCTCGGTGGGCTTCACCGTGCGCGGGGAGCGGGTGACGGGGCCCTCCACCGTGATCGAGGTGGTCACCACCGGGGTGCTCCTCCAGCGGCTCCAGCGGGACCAGGAGCTCTCCGGTACCGACCTGGTGATCCTGGACGAGTGCCACGAGCGGCACCTCGACGCCGACACGGTCGCCGCCTTCCTCCTGGACGTGCGCGCGGCCCTGCGCCCGGAGCTGCGGCTCCTCGCGGCCTCGGCGACCACGGACGCTGCCGGCTGGGCCCGGCTCCTGGGTCACGGCGGCCCCGGTGACGCCCCCGTCGTGGAGGCGGCCGGCGTCTCCTACCCGGTGGAGACCGTGTGGGCCCCGCCGGCCCGCCCGGTGCGGCCGCCGCACGGGATGCGGGTGGATCCGGCGCAGCTCACGCACGTGGCCTCGGTGGTGCGGCGGGCGCTGGCGGAACGTTCCGGCGACGTCCTCTGCTTCCTGCCCGGCGTCGGTGAGATCGCCCGGGTCGCCGGGCAGCTCGGCGCGGCCGAGGCGGAGGTCCTCCAGATACACGGCCGCGCCCCGGCCTCCGTCCAGGACGCGGCGCTGTCGCCCGCGCCGCACCGCCGGGTCATCCTCTCCACCGCCGTAGCGGAGTCCAGCCTGACCGTGCCCGGCGTACGGATCGTCGTGGACTCGGGGCTGGCCCGCGAACCCCGGGTCGACCACGCCCGGGGCCTGGGAGCGCTGGCCACCGTACGGGCGTCCCGCGCGGCCGGCCGCCAGCGCGCGGGCCGGGCCGGGCGCGAGGCCCCGGGCGCGGTGTACCGCTGCTGGGCCGAGGCGGAGGACGGGCGGCTGCCCGCGTACCCCTCCCCCGAGATCCGGATCGCGGACCTCGCGCAGTTCGCCCTCCAGGCCGCCTGCTGGGGCGACCCGGACGCCACCGGCCTTGCCCTGCTCGATCCGCCGCCGGCCGGGGCCATGGCCGCGGCGCGCGAGGTGCTGCTCGCGGTGGGCGCGGTGTCCCCGGCGGGGCGGCCGACCCCGCGGGGGCTGCGGATGGCCCGCCTCGGCCTGCACCCGCGCCTCGCCCGCGCCCTCCTCGACGGCTCCGCCGCGCTGGGCCCGCGACGATCGTCGGAACTGGTGGCCCTGCTCAGCGAGGAGCCGCCGCGGGAGTACGGGGACGACCTGGCCGCGGCCTGGCGCCGGGCCCGGGCGGGCGGCGACCCGTACGCATCGCGCTGGCGCGCGGAGGCCCGCCGCCTGGAGCGCGCGGCGGCGGAAGGCGGCCCTGCGGGGCAGTCCACCACCCCGTCCCTGCCCGACGACGCCGCGGCCGGGCTCGTGGCCGCGCTCGCGTTCCCGGAGCGGGTCGCCCGGGCCAAGGGAGAGGGGGCCTTCCTCATGGCCTCCGGAACCGCCGCCGAGCTCGGCGAGGGGTCGGGGCTGCGCCGCGCGCCCTGGCTGGCCGTCGCGGTCGCCGACAGGCCGCCGCACTCCGCGTCCGCCCGCGTCCGGCTCGGAGCCCTCATCGACGAGGAGACCGGCCGCGCGGCTGCCGCCCACCTGTTCCGCGAGGGCGAAGAGGTGCACTGGGAGGACGGAGACCTCGTCGCCCGGAGCGTCAGCCGCCTCGGCGCCATCGAACTCACCGCCCGGCCCCTGCGCGACCCCGACCGCGCCCTCGTCCGGGCCGCACTGCTCGACGGACTGCGCACCGAGGGGCTCGGCCTGCTGCGCTGGACCCCGGACGCGCGGGCACTGCGGGCCCGGGTCGGCTTCCTGCACCGCACCCTCGGCCCGCCCTGGCCCGACGTGGCGGACGACGCGGATCTGCTGGAGCGGGCCGACGACTGGCTGGAGCCCGAACTGTCACGGGCCCGCCGGCGCGGTGACCTCGCGCGGATCGACGCCGGGCAGGCCCTGAACCGGCTGCTGCCCTGGGCCACCGGCGAGGCCGCCCGGCTCGACGAGCTGGCCCCGGAGCGGATCGAGGTGCCCAGCGGCTCCCGGATCCGCGTCGACTACGCGGCCGAGCACGGGCAGCCCGTGCTGGCGGTCAAGCTCCAGGAGCTGTTCGGGCTGGCCGAGACCCCCCGGGTCGCCGGGGTCCCCGTACTGGTCCATCTCCTGTCGCCCGCCGGCCGGCCCGCCGCGGTCACCGCCGACCTGGCCTCCTTCTGGCAGGGCGGCTACCGCGCCGTCCGCGCCGAGCTCCGCGGCCGCTACCCCAAGCACCCGTGGCCCGAGGACCCGGCGACCGCCGAGCCCACCCGGCACACCAACGCCCGGCTCAAGCGCTGAGCGGCCCCTCCCGCTCGGGGCGCCGGCCGCGCGCCTCCAGCAACAGCGCGAGCCCGAAGAGCGCGAGCCCGCCGGCCGCCAGCCCGATCGGGGCGTACGTGTGCAGCGCGAGGACCATGATCCGGTTCGACTTGACGAGGTCGACGGTGTAGTCGCTGTAGTCCTCGCGGATCTTCACGTGCCCGGCGAACACGGTGAGCTTCCCGTCGGGCGCGCTGCCCGCGATGCTCCCGCCGCGCATCTCCTGCTGGATCTCCTGCTCGGCGTTGACGGGCGCCCCGGTCACCGGGTCGACCCAGAACTTCGCCTTGGTCGAGTACCACAGGCTGGTTCCGGTGGTCTGCTCGAACGTCGCCGGGTCGATGGCCTCGATCGGCATCTTCTTCGGCAGGCCGACCTTCGTCCACGGAACGGTCTGCTCGAAGTAGTAGACGTCCATGCCCTTGAACGTGCGCGGACCCACGTAGTGGATGGGCGAGGAGGTGCGCGTCTGCTGGTCGAAGTAGAGGTAGTCGCGCGGCTCGGTGAAGAACGGCCACTTGAACTCGATCCCCTCGCGCTTGACCGGGTCCCCGTCGACCGCCTCGCCGGTGGCATGCACGGGGTCCTGGCTGTGCGCGTCGAAGATGTAGCGCTCCGGGATCTGGGAGACCATCTTCCCGTCCGGGTCCATGATGTGCGTCAGCGTGTCCCAGACCACCACGTCCTTGCCGGCGCTGGCCTCGATCGCCCTCGACGCCTCGACGTTGCCCTTGAGGGTCTGGACGATGGTGACCTTGTCGACCTTCTTGGGCTGCAGGGTGGCGTAGTCGATGAGGGTGGCGTCCTTCGCCTCCAGCACCATCTCCTGGTACTGGTTCGGCGGGATCTTCGCGAGCCTGGGGTACGCGTACCAGCGCAGCAGCGGTGCGAGAGCTGCACAGAACACGGCTACGGCTAGCAGGACGAGGCTTGCTCTGCGTCGCATGGCCGGGCCCTCCTCTACTTTCCGGGCGCGGCGGGCGCGGTGGTGAGCAGGGGCTTCGGTGAGGTCTTGCCTTCCGGCGCCCCCGTCGCCGTGATGGCGAAGACGAGGAGCACCGCGAGGACGAGACCGCTGGCGGCGGCGACGAATGCGCGCATGCCGGGGCCTCCGGAATCTGATTGGTCGTCAGGGCGGTGGCACCGTAGCAATGCGGGTGACAGATGAGAACCGTTTGCGCCACTGCTCGCGCGGGGACCTCGCGGTGGGCCGGTGACGGCCTGGACGCCGTCGCCGTCGTGGCGGGAACGCACCAGGTCCGGACGGCCGGTGCCCGGCTCGCACGCGGCCCCCGGATTCGCGGCGACGGCGCCGCCGGGGGCGGCCGGGGGCGGCCCGCGCCTCGGCCCGGGCCGAGCGGGGTCACTCCGGGGCCCCCGCCCCCGCTCGGGGGGCGGCGGGAGGCGGTGCGCGTCAGCGGGTCGGCGTGGGCGCCGGCGCGGCAGCGGACGCGGACGCGGCAGCGGACGCGGACGCGGCGGCGGACGCGGACGCGGCGGCGGACGGCGACGGCTTGGGCTTCGGCGACGGGGAGACGGAAGCCGTGGGCTTCGGAGCGGGCGCGGGCGTAGGTGCCTGCGTCGGGCTCGGCGTGGGCGTCGGGGTGGGGGTGGGCGTCGGGCTCGGCGTCGGCGTCGGGCTCGGCGTCGGCGTGGGGCTCGGCGTCGGTTTCGGCGAAGGCGTCGGGCTCGGCGTGGGCGTCGGGCTCGGCGTCGGCGTCGGCGTCGGCGTCGGCGAAGGCGTCGGGCTCGGCGTCGGCGTCGGCTTCGGGCTCGGAGTCGGACTGGGGGGCAGAGTCGGCTTCGGCGTAGGCGCCGGGGAAGGCGTGGGTGTCGGGCTCGGGCTCGGCTTCGGAGGTGTCACCACCGGGGTGCCGCCGCCACCGCTGCCGCGCCCCCGGCCGTCCGGGACCTCGTGCGTGCCCTTCAGGTAGTACGTGAACCACGACCGCACCGTCCGCAGGTACGCGGAGGAGTGGTTGTACGACAGCACGGCCCGGTCCAGATCCGCGTCCACCCGCAGGTCACGCGTACCGGCACACAGGTAGCGGCCGGCCGCGAGAGCGGCGTCGTGCACGTTGTTGGGGTCGCGCCGGCCGTCGCCGTTGGCGTCCTGGCCCCACGAGGCCCACGTGGACGGGATGAACTGCATCGGCCCGATCGCCCGGTCGTAGCGCGCGTCCCCGTCGTAGGCCCCGCCGTCGGTGTCCGAGATGTTCGCGAAGCCGTTGCCGTCGAGCACGGGGCCCAGGATCGGCCGCAGCGTCCTGCCCGCCGTGTCGACCTGGCCGCCGCGCGCCTGACCCGACTCGACCTTGCCGATCGCCGCGAGGAGCTGCCAGCGCAGTCCGCATCCGGGGTCGTTCCCGCCGACCGTCTGCTCCGCGTTGCGGTAGGCGGCGAGCACGCTCGCCGGTATCCCCTGCGCGCCCTCCCTCCCGCCCATGGCCACGGGCTCGTTGCGCGGCCCCGGGTCGGCGGCGGCCGGCGCCGCGGGCGGCGGCGTCGCCCCGTCCTCGGGCAGCAGCACGGCCGGCGGCTCCGGGCTCACCAGCGGCGGCAGGGCGGTGAAGTAGGAGCCGTCCCCCGCGGAGGCGTCGGGCACGGGTGCGGGCGCCGGCTCAGCGACCGGTGCCGCGTCCGCGCCGGCCGCGACCGGTCCCTGCGAGGCGGTCAGCACGGCGGCCACGAGAGCGGAGACGAGCACGGCGGCCCCGCCCTTGCGCACCACCCGGCCGAACCGCGTCGGTGTCCCCGCGGACGCGCGCCCCGGTATCCGAATCCGAGCCGTCATGAGCTGGACCCCCCTCCCCCTCGACGTCCGCGTGACCCTATGTCAACTCGCTGGACAGGGCACGCATCGTGGGTGGGAATTCATGATTTCCTCACGAGTTCCGTCGGCCACCCATACTGGATCCACCGATCGCACCGACCCGCACCGGTCGGTGAGCCGAGCCCCGAGACAAGGTCCCATGCCGTTCACCCTCAGCCATGCGGCTGCCGTACTGCCCGCCCTCCGCCGGTCCGGTCGTGCGCGAGGCCCCCTCGTCGGGTCGGCCCTGGTCCTCGGGTCCTTCGCGCCGGACACCTTCTACTTCGCCGACACGGTCGTCTCGGGCCTCAAGCCGTACGGCACCTTCACGCACTCGCTGCCCGGGATCCTGACCGCCGACGCGGTACTCACCGCCGTGCTCGCGGCGTGCTGGCTGCTGTTGCGCGAGCCGCTGATCGCGCTCCTGCCCCGCGGCCGGCAGGGCAGGGTGCACGCGTTCGTCCGGGGCGAGGAGTGGCGCGGGCGCCGACTGCCCGCGCTGGCCCTCTGGTTCTACCTCTCGGCGGTCATCGGCTCCCTCACCCACGTGGTGTGGGACGCCTTCACGCACGTCGACCGCTTCGGCACGCGCACCCTGCCGGAGCTGGGCGAGCCGCTCGCCTTCGGGCTGCCCCTCTACTCGTACCTGCAGTACGGGACTTCGGCACTCGCGGCCTTCTTCCTGCTCTGGTTCACGGCGACCGCGCTGCGCCGGCTGCCGGACTCGCCGCCGCCCGCGTCCGTCCCGGTGCTCGGCCGGGCCGAGGTGTGGGGTGCGCTCGCGCTGGTCCTCGGGTGCGTGGCGGTCGTGGTCACCCTGCGCGTGCTGCGCTTCTTCACCTTCTTCGACCGGATCCGCACCCCGCTCGACATCATCCCGACCGTCTGTTTCGGCGCGGGCGGCGGTCTCGCCGCGGGGCTGCTGCTGTACGGGGCCCTCGTGCGGCTGCGCCACCGGCGGGTCCGCGACCGGTCGGACGCGGACGCGGACGCGAGAACGCCCGTCCCCACCGCGTAGGCGGGGACGGGCGCTGCGCGGGCCACGGGGGCCGGGGATCAGTGCGCGGCGGACTCCCAGTCGGGGCCGACCCCCACGGACACGTCCAGCGGGGCCCGCAGGTCGACGGCGGCGCCCATCTCGCGGCGCACCAGCTCCTCCACCTGCTCGCGCTCTCCGGGCGCGATCTCCAGCACGATTTCGTCGTGGACCTGGAGCAGCATCCGCGACTTCAGCCCGGCCCCGGTGATCGCCTTGTCCACGCGCAGCATCGCGACCTTGACGATGTCGGCGGCGGTGCCCTGGATCGGCGCGTTCAGCGCCATCCGCTCGGCGGCCTCGCGGCGCTGGCGGTTGTCGCTGTTGAGGTCCGGGAGGTAGCGGCGGCGGCCGAAGACCGTCGCCGTGTAGCCGGTGGCGCGGGCCTCCTCGACGACGCGGCCCAGGTAGTCCCGGACTCCGCCGAAGCGCTGGAAGAAGGTCTCCATCAGGCCGCCGGCCTCGCCGGGCGCGATGTTCAGCTGCTGTGCGAGGCCGAACGCGGAGAGCCCGTAGGCCAGACCGTAGGACATGGCCTTGATCTTGCGCCGCATCTCGGCGTCGACCTCGGAGCGCTCGACGCCGAACACCTGGGAGGCGACGGTGGTGTGCAGGTCCTCGCCCGACTGGAAGGCTTCGAGCAGGCCCTCGTCCTCGGAGAGGTGGGCCATGACGCGCAGCTCGATCTGGCTGTAGTCGGCGGTCATGAGGGATTCGTAGCCCTCGCCGACGACGAATCCGCGGCGGATGGCCCGGCCCTCGTCGGTGCGCACCGGCACGTTCTGCAGGTTGGGGTCGGTGGAGGACAGCCGGCCGGTCGCGGCGACGGTCTGGCTGAAGCTGGTGTGCACCCGGCCGTCGGCGGCGATCATCTTGACCAGGCCCTCGACGGTGACGCGCAGCTTGGCCTGCTCCCGGTGGCGGAGCATGAGCACGGGCAGCTCGTGGTCGGTCTGGGTGGCCAGCCAGGCCAGCGCGTCGGCGTCCGTGGTGTAGCCGGTCTTGGTCTTCTTCGTCTTCGGCAGGTCCAGCTCGCCGAAGAAGACCTCCTGGAGCTGCTTGGGCGAGCCGAGGTTGAACTCGTGGCCCACCGCCGCGTGCGCCTCCTTCACCGCCTGCTGCACGGCGGCGGCGAACTGCTGCTCCATCGCTTCGAGATGGCTCCGGTCGACGGCGATGCCGGCCCGCTCCAGGCGGGCCAGCAGCTCGGACGTGGGCAGCTCCATGTCGTGGAGCAGCTCGGCCGCACCCACCTCGGGCAGCTTCACCGCGAAGGCGTCGCCGAGGTCCAGGACGGCGCGGGCCTGCGCCATCAGGGCCTCGGCCTCGGCGGTGTCGTCGGCGCCGAAGGCGAGCTGCCCGTCGGCGGCGGCGGGTGCCAGCTCCCGGTGCAGGTACTCCTGGGAGAGCACGTCCAGCGCGAAGGAGCGGCGGCCCGGCTTGACCAGGTAGGCGGCGAGCGCGGTGTCCATGGCCACGCCGGCCAGGATCCAGCCGTGCTCCGGGAAGACCCGCATCAGGGCCTTGGCGTTGTGGACCACCTTGGGCTTGGCGGCGTCGGCGGCCCAGGCGGCGAAGGCCCGCTCGTCGGCCTCGTCCAGGGCGGACGGCTCGAACCAGGCGGCCGCTCCGCCGGCCGAGGCCAGCGCGATCTCGGAGACGTTGCCGGTGCCGAGCGCCCAGCTGTCGACGGTGGAGATGCCGAGCGGGGCGCCCGCGTGGCTCTCCAGCCACGGCGCGAGCTCGCCGGCGCCGAGCACGGAGCCGTCCAGCTCGACGGCGGCGGCCACCGGGGCCGGGTCCTGCTCCTCGGCGGCGCCCGGGTCGACGGCGAGCAGCCGCTCGCGCAGGGAGGCGTTGCGGATCTCCAGTACGTCCAGGACTCCGGTGACGGCCGTCCGGTCGTAGGGGGCGCGGACCAGGTCGGCGGGGGTCTTGGGCAGGGCGACGTCCTTGACCATCTCGGTCAGGACCCGGTTGAGCTTCACGGCGTCCAGGTGGTCGCGGAAGTTCTGCCCGGCCTTGCCCTTGACCTCCTCGGCACGCTCGACGAGCTCCGCGAACGACCCGAACTGGGTGATCCACTTGGCGGCGGTCTTCTCGCCGACGCCCGGGATGCCGGGGAGGTTGTCGGACGGGTCGCCGCGCAGCGCCGCGAAGTCCGGGTACTGCTGCGGGGTGAGTCCGTACTTCTCCTCGACCTTCTCCGGGGTGAAGCGGGTGAGCTCGGAGACGCCCTTGGTCGGGTAGAGCACGGTCGTGTGCTCGGAGACGAGCTGGAAGGAGTCCCGGTCACCGGTGACGATCAGCACGTCGAAGCCGAGGGCCTCGGCCTGCGTGGCGAGCGTCGCGATCACGTCGTCGGCCTCGAAGCCGTCGACCGCGAAGCGCGGCACGCTCATCGCGTCGAGGAGCTCGCCGATCAGCTCCACCTGCCCCTTGAACTCGTCGGGGGTCTTGGAGCGGTTCGCCTTGTACTCGGGGAACTCCGCCGAGCGCCACGTCTTGCGGGACACGTCGAACGCCACCGCGAAGTGCGTGGGCGCCTCGTCGCGCAGCGTGTTCGCCAGCATCGACGCGAACCCGTAGATGGCGTTGGTCGGCTGCCCCGTCGCGGTGGTGAAATTCTCCGCGGGCAGCGCGAAGAACGCCCGGTACGCCAGGGAGTGCCCGTCCATGAGCATCAGGCGGGGGCGGTCCGCTGCGGTCGGCTGGTCGGTCTTCTTCGATGCTGAATCTGCCACGCCCCCGATCCTAGGCGCCGCCACCGACAAATCCGGACGGGCTGCGCTGCCGGCCGAAGGGACCGCCCGGAGCAGCCGCCCGAGCCGCCCGCCCCGGCCGCCGCCCGGGCCGCCGGTCAAATCCGGCGTCGGCGCCGCGGACGGGGCGTGACAGGATCGGATGTGTACGAAGAAGACTGCTCAAAGGGGAGCGACATGGCCACCAAGCCGCCCGCAGGTGATCCGGTACAGGACGCTCCACAGGTAGCGCCTCCCCAGCACGCGGCCGCCGGCCTGCCCGCGATCGGGCACACCCTGAGGATCGCGCAGGAGCAGATGGGCCTGGCCCGTACCGCCCGCACCCTCCTCAAGGTCAACCAGAAGAACGGCTTCGACTGCCCGGGCTGCGCCTGGCCCGAGGGCGACAAGCGGCACACCGCCGAATTCTGCGAGAACGGCGCCAAGGCCGTCGCGGAGGAGGCCACCCTGCGCCGGGTCACCCCCGCGTTCTTCGCCGCGCACCCGCTGGCCGACCTCGCCGGCCGCTCCGGCTACTGGCTGGGCCAGCAGGGCCGGATCACCCAGCCGATGTACCTCCCGGTGGGCGGCGAGCGCTACGAGCCGGTCAGCTGGGAGCGGGCCTTCGAGATCATCGCGGAGGAACTGCGCGCCCTGGACTCCCCCGACGAGGCCCTCTTCTACACCTCGGGCCGCACCAGCAACGAAGCGGCCTTCCTCTTCCAGCTGTTCGTCCGCGAGTTCGGCACCAACAACCTCCCTGACTGCTCGAACATGTGCCACGAGTCCTCGGGCTCGGCGCTGAACGAGACGATCGGCATCGGCAAGGGCAGCGTCTCCCTCGAAGACCTCCACCAGGCCGACCTGATCATCGTCGCCGGGCAGAACCCGGGCACCAACCATCCGCGCATGCTCTCCGCCCTGGAGAAGGCCAAGTCCGCCGGCGCGAAGATCATCTCGGTGAATCCGCTGCCCGAGGCCGGCATGGAGCGGTTCAAGAACCCGCAGACCCCCCTCGGCATGATCAAGGGCACCGCCCTCAACGACCTGTTCCTCCAGATCCGCATCGGCGGCGACCAGGCCCTCTTCCGCCTCCTCAACAAGCTGGTCATCGAGGCGGGCGGCGCCACCGACGAGGAGTTCATCCGCGAACACACCCACGGCTACGAGGAGTTCGCGGCCGCAGCCCACGACACCGACTGGGACGAGACCCTCACCGCCACCGGCCTCACCCGCCCCGACATCGAACGCGCCCTGGCCATGATCCTGGCCTCGAAGCGCACCATCGTCTGCTGGGCCATGGGCCTGACCCAGCACAAGCACTCCGTCGCCACCATCCGCGAAGTCGTCAACCTGCTGCTCCTGCGCGGCAACATCGGCCGACCCGGCGCCGGCGTCTGTCCCGTCCGCGGCCACTCCAACGTCCAGGGCGACCGCACCATGGGGATCTTCGAGCGGCCCGCGCCCGCCTTCCTCGACGCCCTCGACAAGGAATTCGGCATCACCTCGCCCCGCGAGCACGGCTTCGACGTCGTCCGCTCCATCAAGGCCCTGCGCGACGGCGAGGCCAAGGTCCTCTTCGCCATGGGCGGCAACTTCGTCGGCGCCACCCCCGACACCGAGGTCACCGAGGCCGCGATCCGCCGCGCCGCCCTGACCGTGCACGTCTCCACCAAGCTCAACCGCTCCCACGCGGTCACCGGCAAGCGCGCCCTGATCCTGCCCACCCTCGGGCGCACCGACAAGGACGTCCAGGCGACCGGCAAACAGTTCGTGACCGTCGAGGACTCCATGGGCATGGTCCACTCCTCCCGCGGCAACCTCGCCCCCGCCTCCCCGCACCTGCTCTCCGAGCCCGCGATCGTGGCCCGCATGGCCCGCGCCGTCCTCGGCAAGGCCTCCGCGACCCCGTGGGAGGAGTTCGGACGCGACTACGCGGCCATCCGCGACCGGATCTCCCGCGTCATCCCCGGCTTCGAGGACTTCAACGCCCGCGTCGCCCGCCCCGGCGGCTTCCAGCTCCCGCACGCCCCCCGCGACGAGCGGCGCTTCCCCACGAAGACCGGCAAGGCGAACTTCACCGCCGCCCCCGTGGAGTACCCGCGCCTCCCGGCGGGACGCCTGCTCCTGCAGACCCTGCGCAGCCACGACCAGTACAACACCACGATCTACGGCCTCGACGACCGCTACCGCGGGATCACCGGCGGCCGCCGCGTGGTCATGGTCAACCCCGAGGACGCCGCCGAGCTCGGGCTCGCCGACGGCTCCTACACCGACCTCGTCGGCGAGTGGCACGACGGCGTGGAGCGGCGCGCCCCCGGCTTCCGCGTCGTCCACTACCCGACCGCCCGCGGCTGCGCCGCCGCCTACTACCCCGAGACCAACGTGCTGGTCCCCCTCGACTCCACCGCGGACACCAGCAATACCCCGGCGAGCAAGTCCGTCGTCGTGCGCTTCGAGCCGGCCTGATAGAACGACCCGAACACAAGATGGTTAACGAACGTTGACGAACGGAGTCGGCCCATGGGCGAGCAGCAGCACGCGGTGAAGTTCCCGCAGGAGGTCCTCGACGAGTACACGGCCCTGGGCATCGACCTGCCCGCGCTGTTCTCGGCGGGGGACCTCGGCAAGCGGATGGACATCCGCATCCTCGAAGCCTCCGCCGAGCGCGTCGTCGCCACCATGCCCGTCGAGGGCAACACCCAGCCCTACGGACTCCTCCACGGCGGGGCCTCCGCCGTGCTCGCCGAGACCCTCGGCTCGGTCGGCGCGATGATGCACGGCGGCATCACCAAGGTCGCCGTCGGCGTCGACCTGAACTGCACCCACCACCGCGGCGCCCGATCCGGCCTGGTCACCGGCGTCGCGACCCCCGTACACCGGGGCCGCTCCACCGCCACCTACGAGGTGGTCATCACCGACGAACAGGACCGCCGGGTCTGCACCGCACGCCTGACCTGCCTGCTGCGCGACGTCGAAGCGGCCCCCGGGGCCTGACTCCGACGCGCCTGACCACGGGCCCGGCCCCGCCCCGCGAGGGACGGGGCCGGGCCCTCGCCACATCCGCCGGACCCGCCCCTGACACACCCGCCAGGCCTGCACCCCGCCGCACACCCGCCACGCAGAACCCCGCCACCCCAAAGCCCCGCCACCCGAGAACCCCGCCGCCCGCCCGGAATCCGCCAGTCCGCACACGTTCCGCCACAGACTGTTGTGTCACCGATGGTGACGGCCTACCGTCCCCCCATGGGGACCACGCCACGCACCGCGCTCCCGTACGCCGCTGCCGTCCTCGCCGCGCTGGTCCTGCCCGGATGCTCCAACTCCGCCCCGCACGCCGCCCCGAGCTCCTCCGCCGCCGCGCCCAGCCCCTCCTCACCTGCCCAGATCTGCACCGCCCTGGTCTCGTACTGGGCCAAAGAGGCCCTCAAGGGCAGCAAGTGGTCAGGGCTGGACTGGGAGCAGAAGGGCCTGTCCAACGATCAGTACGCGATCCACGAGGAAGTCGTAGCCGCCGGCCGGACCGAGGAGCGAACTCACGGACGGGCAAGCGGACTTGAGCTGATCGACCGGCTCGCGGCGCAGCGCTGCGCCGAGCGGGACGGAGCCACCCGGAGCTCCGAGAACTGGCGCCCTCCCCGGTGAGCCGGATGACCGGAATCGTGCATGCCATGTCCGGCTTCCGGTCACTTGTCGATGTACGGCCCCACCGCAGGTCGAGGGGCCTTTCACCGCCTGCGAAAGATCCAACGGCCGAAGTCGATCAGGCAATTCCGCTACTGTGCGTCACGTTCCCATCGGGCAGAATCAGGCCTTTACCTTCCCGAATGCCACCCGATGGATTCTTTCGGCCACACGCTGCAACATTCGACCAGTTTTGATCTATGACAGGACCATGAGGCCCTCAAGCCCCTTAGGGGAACGGGGATTTCTCAGCATGTGGTCAATCCCCGAGGTCGCTAAACGCCCGATATGCCCGTACTCCCGCCGCACATTCTTGGCCTTGGCATAACAAGAGCGTCACATCCTCCTTTCCCGCCTCCCCGCATTCGCCACCTCGGGCCTAGAGTCACGGCCAGTCACCGCGCCGCAAGGTGCGACTCAGCACGGCCGTGGATCTCCCAGTGCGGCCCGGCGAACAATCGGCGCCTCATCTGAGGCGGCCGCGCCAGGGAAAGGAAGAATCGTGCGACACCGTTCTTTGCTCGTCCTCACCACCGTCCTCACCACGGGTGCACTGACCCTCACCGCCTGCGGATCCCGCGACGAGGGCAAGCCTGCGGACAAGACCGACGGAGCCAAGACCGTCGTCGTCATCGGCGTGGACGCCCCGCTCACGGGCTCCCTCTCCGCGCTCGGCCAGGGCATCAAGAACTCTGTCGACCTCGCGGCCAAGACGGCCAACAAGAACAACGAGGTCCCCGGCATCGAGTTCAAGGTCGAGGCCCTCGACGACCAGGCGGTCCCCGCCTCCGGTCAGGCCAACGCCACCAAGCTCGTCGGCAACAAGGAGGTCATCGGTGTCGTCGGCCCGCTGAACTCCGGCGTCGCCCAGCAGATGCAGGGCGTCTTCGCCTCCGCCAACCTGGCGCAGGTCTCGCCCGCCAACACCAACCCCTCGCTCAGCCAGGGCGACAACTGGGGCAAGGGCGAGTACAAGCGCCCCTTCAAGACCTACTTCCGCACCGCCGCCACCGACGTGGTCCAGGGCAAGTTCGCCGCCCAGTACCTCTTCAAGGACGCCGGCAAGAAGAAGGTCTTCGTCGTCGACGACAAGCAGACCTACGGCGCCGGCCTGGCCGCGATCTTCTCCGACGAGTTCAAGAAGCTCGGCGGCGAGGTCATCGGCACCGACCACGTCACCGTGAAGGAGACCGACTTCTCCTCCACCGCCGACAAGGTCAAGAGCTCCGGCGCCGACTCCGTCTACTTCGGCGGCCAGTACCCCGAGGGCGGCCTGCTCGCCGACCAGATCAAGAAGGCCGGCGCCAACGTCCCGCTCATGGGCGGCGACGGCATCCAGGACCCCGCCTTCATCACCGCCTCCGGTGAGGCCAACGAGGGCGACCTCTCCACCTCCATCGGTTACCCGGTCGAGAAGCTCCCCACCGCCAAGACCTTCATCGCCGACTACGCGGCCGGCGGCTACAAGGACCCCTACGCGGCCTACGGCGGTTACTCCTACGACGCCGGCTGGTCCATCATCCAGGCCGTCAAGGCCGTCGCCGCCGCCAACGGTGGCAAGCTCCCGGCCGACGGCGCCCGCGCCGCCGTCGTCGACGCCCTCTCCAAGGTCTCCTTCGAGGGTGTGACCGGCAAGGTCGCCTTCGACCAGTACGGCGACACGACCAACAAGCAGCTCACGGTCTACAAGGTCGAGGGCGGCAAGTGGGTCGACGTCAAGAGCGACACGTTCAACCAGTAATCCAGTAGGACCGGGCCCGGTCCGTCCGACCGGGCCCACCCTCCCCAAAGAACCAGCCGCGCGAGGGCGCAACAGCGCCCTCGCGCGGAGTCTTATCCGACACGCTCATCGGAGGCCCTGCGGTGCACGAACTGCCGCAACAGCTGGCCAACGGCCTGTCCCTCGGTGCTCTCTATGGCCTCATCGCCATCGGGTACACCATGGTCTACGGCATCGTCCAGCTCATCAACTTCGCCCACGGCGAGATATTCATGATCGGCGGGTTCGGCGCGCTCACCGCGTACACCGTCCTCCCGACCGGCACATCCCTGCTGATCGCGATACCCGTCATGATCGTCGGAGGCGCGCTCGCCTCCGTCGCCGTGGCCACCGCAGCCGAACGCTTCGCGTACCGACCCCTGCGCAGCGCACCACGGCTCGCCCCGCTCATCACCGCAATCGGCCTCTCGATCGCGCTCCAGCAGCTCGTCTGGCAGTTCTACCCGGACGCCAAGAAGGCAGTCAGCTTCCCCGAATTCAAGGGCGCGGCCTTCAAGATCACCGACAGCCTCGCCATCCAGCGCGCGGACGCCTTCGTCCTCGTCCTCGCCCCCCTGTGCATGCTCGCCCTCGGCATCTTCGTCTCCAAGAGCCGCAGCGGCCGCGCCATGCAGGCCACCGCGCAGGACCCCGACACCGCGAAGCTGATGGGCATCAACACCGACCGCATCATCGTCATGGCCTTCGCCATCGGTGCCGCGTTCGCCGCCGTCGCAGCCGTCGCCTACGGCGTCGACAAGGGCCAGATCAACTTCGAGATGGGCTTCATCCTCGGACTCAAGGCCTTCACCGCAGCCGTCCTCGGCGGCATCGGCAACATCTACGGCGCCATGGTCGGCGGCGTGGTCCTCGGCCTCGCCGAAGCCCTCTCGATCGCATACATCGAAGAGATCCCCGGCATGCAGCAGCTCGGCGGTGGAGCCTGGTCCAACGTCTGGGCCTTCGTACTCCTCATCGTCGTCCTCCTCGTGCGGCCACAAGGCCTGCTCGGTGAGCGCGTCGCGGATCGGGCGTGAGAACCATGACCACCAACACCACCCCGCAGACCGCCCCGGCCAAGCAGGGCCCCGCCCCCACCGCACTGCTCTACGCGGTCGTCGCCGGCAGCCTCCTCACCATCGTCAGCGCCTTCCTGGCCTGGACGTGGACCCCCGAATTCCCCGGCGACCTGACCTACTACGGCAGCCCCGCCAGCCTCCAGTACGTCACCCTCGTCGGAGCGGCCCTCACCCTCGCCTTCGCGCTCTCCGCGCTCGGCGTCAAGGGCTTCCACTGGCTGACCCCCGCCGGATCCCACAAGGCCGTCAAGTTCCTGGCCCTCGGCAACTTCCTGGCCACCTGGTTCACGGTCATCTCCATCGTCGTCGTCCTCGGCAAGATCGCCGACCTCGACCCCGGCGCCTACGCAGCCCTCGTCGGCTCGCTCGTCCCGGCCCTCGCCGCGCTGAAGCTCACCGACGACAGCCACAAGGCGGCCCCCGCCAAGCCGCTGCCCTCCTGGGCCGAAATCCTCATCATCACCGGCGTCTTCGCCCTCGGCCTCTACGTCGTCACCTTCGGCATCGACACCGACGACAAAGAGCCGCAGCTCTTCGTCGCCTACCTGATCACCGTCGGCTTCGCCGCCTTCGGCCTGCTCAAGTCGGGCCTCCTGGACCGGTTCAGCACCATCACGGCGAACAACCGGCAGGTCACCCTCATCGGGACCGCCGCCGCCGCGATCGCCTTCCCGTTCATCCAGCAGAGCGGCGACACGTACACGCTCATCGCGGTCAACATCCTGATCTTCGCGACCGTCGCCCTCGGCCTCAACGTCGTCGTCGGCCTCGCCGGCCTCCTCGACCTCGGCTACGTCGCCTTCCTCGGCGTCGGCGCCTACGCCGCGGCCCTGGTCTCCGGAAGCACCGCCTCCGCCTTCGGCATCCACCTGCCCTTCTGGGCAGCGGTCATCGTCGGAGCCCTCGCCTCGCTCATCTTCGGCGTGGTCATCGGCGCACCGACCCTCCGCCTGCGCGGCGACTACCTCGCCATCGTCACCCTCGGCTTCGGAGAAATCTTCCGCATCGCCATGGGCAACCTCGACGGCCAGTCCGGCCCCGACATCACCAACGGCCCCAACGGCATCCCCAACATCCCCCACCTCGAACTCTTCGGGTGGAACTTCGGGGAATCCCACGTGGTCGGCGGCATCACCCTCGGCGCCTACGCCAACTACTACTTCCTGATGCTGCTCGTGATGGCCCTGGTCATCGTGATCTTCGCCCGCGCCGGCAACAGCCGCATCGGCCGCGCCTGGGTCGCCATCCGCGAAGACGAGACCGCCGCAGAAGCCATGGGCATCAACGGCTTCAAGGTCAAGCTCATCGCCTTCGCCCTCGGCGCCACCCTCGCCGGCCTCGCCGGCACCGTCCAGGCACACGTCAACAGCACGGTCGTCCCCGAGAACTACGTCTTCGCCGGGCCCGTCCCGCCGAACTCCGCGTTCCTCCTCGCCGCCGTCATCCTCGGCGGCATGGGCACCATCCGCGGCCCCATCCTCGGCGCCGCACTGCTCTTCCTGATCCCGGCGAAGCTGGCCTTCCTCCAGGACTACCAGCTCCTCGCCTTCGGCATCGCCCTCATCCTGCTCATGCGCTTCCGCCCCGAAGGCCTCATCGCCAACAAGCGCGCGAAGCTCGAGTACCACGACGAAGAGACGACTGACCAGGCCCCCACGGACCTGGCCACCGCCAAGGCGGGGGCGTGAACGACATGACCACCACGGACACCACCACCACGACCACCGTGCTCGAAGCCAGCGGCGTCACCATGCGCTTCGGCGGCCTCACCGCCGTCAAGGGCGTCGACCTCAAGGTCAACGCCGGCGAGATCGTCGGCCTGATCGGCCCCAACGGCGCCGGCAAGACCACCTTCTTCAACTGCCTCACCGGGCTGTACGTCCCCACCGAGGGAACCGTCAGCTACAAGGGCACCGTCCTGCCGCCCACGCCCCACAAGGTCACCGCAGCAGGCGTCGCCCGCACCTTCCAGAACATCCGGCTCTTCCACAACATGACCGTGCTGGAAAACGTCCTCGTCGGACGCCACACCCGCACCAAGGAAGGCCTCTGGTCCGCCCTCCTGCGCGGCCCCGGCTTCAAGAAGGCCGAAGCCGCCAGCGAAGCGCGCGCCATGGAACTCCTGGAGTTCATCGGCCTGAAGCACAAGGCCGGACACCTCGCCAAGAACCTCCCCTACGGCGAACAGCGCAAGCTCGAAATCGCCCGCGCGCTGGCCAGCGACCCCGGCCTCATCCTCCTGGACGAGCCCACCGCCGGCATGAACCCGCAGGAAACCCGCGCCGCCGAAGAACTCATCTTCGCGATCCGCGACATGGGCATCGCCGTCCTCGTCATCGAGCACGACATGCGCTTCATCTTCAACCTCTGCGACCGCGTCGCCTGCCTCGTCCAGGGCGAAAAGCTCATCGAGGGCACCGCCTCCGAGGTCCAGGGCGACGAACGCGTCATCGCCGCCTACCTCGGCGAACCCTTCGAAGGCGCCCCCGGCGCGGAGGAAGTGGCCGAAGTCGAGGCCGCCGAATCCGCCGCCCCGGACGCGGACGCGGACACCGACGCGGACGCGGCTCCGGACGCGGACGCCGACGCGAACTCGGACGCCGACGCGGACGCGGACGCGGACGCGGACGCGGACGCGGACGCGGACAGCACCACCAGCACGGACACGGAAGGAGAGGCCAAGTGACCGCACTGCTCAAGGTCGAAGACCTCAAAGTCGCGTACGGCAAGATCGAAGCCGTCAAGGGCATCTCCTTCGAAGTCAACGAAGGCGAAATCGTCTGCCTCGTCGGCACCAACGGCGCCGGCAAGACGACCACCCTGCGCACCCTCTCCGGGCTCCTCAAGCCCACCGCGGGCAACATCACCTTCGACGGCAAGCCCCTGGCCGGCGTACCCGCCCACAAGATCGTCTCCATGAAGCTGGCGCACTCCCCCGAGGGACGCCACATCTTCCCCCGGCTGACGATCACCGAGAACCTCCAGCTCGGCGCCTTCCTCCGTACGGACAAAGAAGGCATCGAGAAGGACATCCAGCGCGCCTACGACCTCTTCCCCATCCTGGGAGAGCGCCGCAAGCAGGCCGCCGGAACCCTCTCGGGCGGCGAGCAGCAGATGCTCGCCATGGGCCGCGCCCTCATGTGCCAGCCCAAGCTGCTCATGCTGGACGAGCCCTCCATGGGCCTCTCCCCGCTGATGATGCAGAAGATCATGGCCACGATCGCCGAACTCAAGGCGACCGGCACCACGATCCTCCTGGTCGAGCAGAACGCCCAGGCCGCCCTCTCGCTGGCGGACACGGCCCACGTGATGGAGATCGGCAAGATCGTCCTGTCCGGCACCGGCCAGGAGCTCCTGCACAACGAGGACGTCCGCAAGGCGTACCTCGGCGAGGACTGAGCACTCCCCTCGTCGTACGAGTGAGGCCCGCCTCCGGATCCTGGATCCGGAGGCGGGCCTCACTGTTTGCCGTACTTGGGGGGGGTGCTACTCGCCCTTGCCCGCGGCGGCCTTCTTCTCCTCGGCGTCCTCGATGACGGCCTCGGCGACCTGCTGCATGGACATCCGGCGGTCCATGGAGGTCTTCTGGATCCACCGGAACGCGGCCGGCTCGGAGAGCCCGTACTGCGTCTGCAGGATGCTCTTGGCACGGTCCACGAGCTTGCGGGTCTCCAGGCGGAGCGAGAGGTCGGCGACCTCCTTCTCCAGCGCACGGAGCTCGGCGAAGCGCGACACGGCCATCTCGATGGCCGGTACGACATCGCTCTTACTGAAGGGCTTCACGAGGTACGCCATGGCCCCGGCGTCGCGGGCCCGCTCGACGAGATCGCGCTGCGAGAACGCGGTGAGCATCAGCACGGGGGCGATGGACTCCTCCGCGATCTTCTCGGCGGCGGAGATCCCGTCCAGGACGGGCATCTTCACATCGAGGATGACCAGGTCGGGACGGTGCTCCCGGGCCAGCTCGACGGCGGTCTGCCCGTCTCCGGCCTCACCTACGACGGCGTAGCCCTCTTCCTCCAGCATCTCCTTGAGGTCGAGACGGATGAGCGCCTCGTCCTCGGCGATGACGACGCGCGTCGTCAGCGGCGGAACGTGCGACTGGTCGGCGTCGGGCGTGGGCGTCGACTCGTGCTCGGCGGTCACTGCGGCTCCTCTTTGCGGGGCTGTCCTGCTTGGATGAGCCTACCTAGCAGCGGCGCAGCATGGTCACCCGGTACACTCCGACGTGCAACCTAGCCGGGTTGGCGGAATGGCAGACGCTGATGTCTCAAACACATCTGTCCGAAAGGACGTGCGGGTTCGAATCCCGCACCCGGTACTCCCCAAAGAGCGAACGTCCACTTTCGTGTGAACGTTCGCTTTTTGCTACGTACGGCTGTCGCTCGTCACTCAGAGTGGCGCCATGGAGTTCCACAGCCTAGAGATACGACAGACAGCCGTTTCCTTGCTGCGCGGCGGCACGAGAAACGCGGACGTGGCCCGTCGGCTGAACGTGCCGCTCGGCACGGTCGGCTATTGGAAGCACAAGGACCGTGCGAAGCACGGCGAATGCCCCGGAGCGCACAAGCCCGACTGCCCCCGGTGCGACGGCACCACTCTCGACGAGCAGGCCTACGCATACGCGCTGGGCCTCTACCTGGGCGACGGCTACATAAGCCACTACTCGCACCACCGCGTGCCGACCCTCGCAATCACCTGCGACGAGAAGTGGCCAGGGCTTATGGACGCTGCCGAACACGCACTGCGGCGGGTATTCCCAGGCAATCAGGTGTGCCGCCTGCGCAGGTCCGGATGCCGCGATATCAAGGTGTCCTCAAAGCACCTGGCATGCCTGTTCCCGCAGCACGGCCCGGGCAAGAAGCACGACCGACGGATCTCCCTCGAGGACTGGCAGCAGGCCATCGTCGACGCCCACCCGTGGGAATTCATCCGGGGACTGATCCACTCCGACGGGTGCCGGGTCACCAACTGGACCGTCCGCAACGGCAAGCGCTACGAGTACCCCCGATACTTCTTCACCAACAAGTCCGACGACATCCGGAAGCTCTGTACGGACACCCTCGCCAAGGTCGGCGTCCAGTGGACGATCCTCGCTCGCGGCAGCGACCCCTTCAACGTGTCCATCGCGAGGAAGGCGTCGGTCGCGCTCATGGACGCCCACATCGGGCCGAAGCACTAGCCCGGCAGGTCGCCGCTGCCGCCCAGGTTGGCGACGAGCCGCCGCAGGCCGTCGATCGTCGCCGCGTACGCCGCATCGTCGACACCCTCCCGCATCCGCGCGTGGACCTTCGCGTTGCGGTCGCGCGCCCGCACCCGGCCGGCCTCGCCCTGCTCCGTGAGGGTCAGCACGCCCTCCGACTCCATGAGCCAGCCCCGGGCCGCGAGGTCGTCGTAGAGGGCGTCGAAGTCGGTGTCCTGGTCATCGTACGGGGCAAGCTTCTCCGTCAGGGCCGCGCGCTTCCAGTGGGCCGGGGACGCGGCCACGTGGTTGAGGGTCCACCAGTGGGGCTGGGTGAGGTTTTCCTCGGCGAGGGCGGCGCGGAGGCCGCCTATGGCGAGGTTGGCGGCTTCGCGGGCCCAGTAACCGATGGGCTGGGCCGCGAGCTGGTCCTGTGTGTACGTCTTCGTCGTCGTCATGCCGGGAGGCTATGACCTCGAGTCAGCTTGAGGTCAAGGCGTGTTGGCGGGTCCGGTCACCCTCGGCCCGTGAGGCCGTGCAGGACGGTCGTCACGTGGGCTGGGGCGTCGGCCGGGTCGAGGGGGGCGTGGGCGATGAGGAGGCGGTACCAGAAGGGGCCGAAGACCAGGTCGGTGGCGTGGTCGAGATCCGTGGTGGTGGGGAGCTCCTCGCGCGTTACCGCCCGAGTCAAGAGAGTGGCAACGACCTCGCGGCGGGTGGCGACCCAGGCACGGAAGGGCTCGGCGAAGGCGGGGTCGAGCTGGGCTTCGGCCATGAGGCCGGTGAGGGCTCTGGTGCGGACGGGGTCGCGGCCGACGCGGTAGAGGTCGGTGACGAAGGCGGTGAGGTCGCCGGTGAGGGTGCCGGTGTCGGGTTCGGGGACGCGGGTGGCGGTTTCGTGGGCGTAGGCGTCCATGACGAGGGCGGGCTTGGATTTCCACCAGCGGTAGACGGTGCTCTTGGCGACGTTGGCGCGCTTGGCTACGCCTTCGATGGTGAGGGCGCCGTAGCCGTTCTCGACGAGGAGTGCGGCGGTGGCTTCGAGGACGGAGTGGTGGGCGTCTTCGTTGCGGAGGCGGCCGCCGGTGCGGGGCGGGTTGCTCGAAGAGTTGCTCGAAGGAGTGATTGACACGGCTTCACGATAGCCCTACCGTTTTATCGAAACGCGTCGTCGCGTTTTGATTGATGGCCCCGATGAGGGATACGAGGGGTGGAGCCATGGGCAGGATCGTGATCGCGCACGGGTACGGGATGAATGCCGGGGAGCACTGGTATGCGGCGACGGGTGAGGAGTTCGCCGCGGAGGGGCATGAGGTGCGGATTCCGAACTTCCCCGAGCCGTTCGCGCCGGAGGCCGGGGTGTGGCTGAAGGAGCTGGAGGCCTCGGTGGAGGGGGCGCCGGCCGGAGAGACCGTGTTGGTGGGTCACAGTCTGGGTGGGGTGAGTGTGCTGCGGCTGCTGCAAGAGCACGACACGGAGGCCGAGGGGGCGTTCGCGGGGGTGGTGTTCGTGGCGTCGATGTCCGGCGACGTGGGGTATGACGCGTTGGCGCCTTTCTTCTCGCCGGAGTTCGACTGGCAGCGGATCCGGAGGGCCGCGCGGGAGTTCCGTGTGCTGCACGCGGCGGATGACCCGGTGACCGGGGAGGCGACGGGTGAGCATGTGCTGCGGTTCGTGCGGGAGTTGGGCGCCGAGGCGCGGGTGACCGCGTCGGGCGGGCACTTTCCGAGTACGGGTGAGAGCCGCTCGGTGTTGCCCGACGCGGTGCGTCTTATACGTGAGGTGCTGTAGCCGCTTGCGGGCGGTGTCAGCGGACTGCGTCGCCGATGTGGTGGATGCGGACGAGGTTGGTGGATCCGCTGATGCCGGGGGGTGAGCCGGCGGTGATGACGACGACGTCGCCGGGTACGCAGCGGCCGATGCGCAGGAGCTCTTCTTCGACCTGGGCGACCATGGCGTCGGTGGAGTCGACGTGGGGTCCGAGGAAGGTTTCGACGCCCCAGGTGAGGTTGAGTTGGGAGCGGGTGGCGGGGTCGGGGGTGAAGGCGAGGAGGGGGATGGGTGAGCGGTAGCGGGAGAGCCGGCGGACGGTGTCTCCGCTCTGGGTGAAGGCGACGAGGAATTTCGCGCCGAGGAAGTCGCCCATTTCGGCGGCGGCGCGGGCGACTGCTCCGCCTTGGGTGCGGGGCTTGCTGCGCTCGGTGAGTGGGGGGAGGCCCTTGGCGAGGATGTCTTCTTCGGCGGCTTCGACGATGCGGGCCATGGTGCGGACGGTTTCGATGGCGTACTTGCCGACGCTGGTCTCGCCGGAGAGCATGACGGCGTCGGTGCCGTCGATGACGGCGTTGGCGACGTCGGATGCTTCGGCGCGGGTGGGCCGGGAGTTGTCGATCATCGAGTCGAGCATTTGGGTGGCGACGATGACGGGCTTGGCGTTGCGCTTGGCGAGCTTGACGGCTCGCTTCTGGACGATGGGGACCTGTTCCAGGGGCATTTCGACGCCGAGGTCTCCACGGGCGACCATGATGCCGTCGAAGGCGGCGACGATGTCGTCGATGTTTTCGACTGCCTGGGGCTTTTCGACCTTGGCGATGACGGGGAGGCGTCGGCCTTCTTCGTCCATGATGCGGTGGACGTCTTCGATGTCGCTTCCGCTGCGGACGAAGGAGAGGGCGATGATGTCGGCGCCGATGCGCAGGGCCCAGCGGAGGTCTTCGATGTCTTTTTCGGAGAGGGCGGGGACGGAGACTGCGACGCCGGGGAGGTTGAGTCCCTTGTTGTCGGAGACCATGCCGCCTTCGATGACGCGGGTGTGGACGCGGGGGCCGTCGACGGCGGTGACTTCGAGGGTGACGCGGCCGTCGTCTACGAGGATGCGTTCGCCGGTGGTGACGTCGGCGGCGAGGCCTTTGTAGGTGGTGCCGCAGGTGTGGCGGTCGCCTTCGTGGTCTTCGACGGTGATGGTGAATTCGTCGCCGCGTTCAAGGAGTACGGGACCTTCGCGGAAGCGGCCCAGGCGGATCTTCGGGCCTTGAAGGTCGGCGAGGATGCCGACGCTGCGGCCGGTTTCGTCGGAAGCCTTGCGGACGCGTTGGTAGCGGTCCTCGTGTTCGGCGTAGGTGCCGTGGCTGAGGTTGAAGCGGGCGATGTCCATTCCGGCTTCGACCAGGGCTTTGATCTGGTCGTATGAGTCGGTGGCGGGGCCCAGGGTACATACGATTTTCGCTCGGCGCATGGGGCGAGCGTATGCCCCTACCAGGGAGTAGGAAATTGGTTCCGGGTGTCCACTCAACAACCTTTGAGCAAAAGCTTGTTGACAATTGTTGAATGTGCATGGGGGTGCTCTGATGAGCACCCCCGGGCACCGATTCTTCAGGGTTTTCAGAGCCGGGGAGGGGTCATGGTGAAGCGTGCGTTCACCTGCGCGTAGACGGTCTGGCGCTGGGGTTCGAGGTCGAGCGCGGGGGCGCCCGCTTCTTCGGCGGCGCTGAAGGCCATGGTGCGCATTCCGGCGCCGGCGGTCTGGAAGGGGGTGGGGGCGTTCTCGGCTCCGAGGTCGGCGAGTTCGACGAGGGCGGCGAGTTCGGCTCCGAGGGCGGCGGCGTATTCGCGGGCGCGTTGGACGGCTTCGAGTACGGCTTGGCGGCGGGCTTCGCCGTGGGCGGGCGAGGTGGGGCGCAGGGCCCACCAGGGTCCGTCGACCTGGGTGAGTTCGAGGTCGGCGAGGCGGGTGGTGAGTTCGCCGAGGGTGGTGAAGTCGTTGAGTTCGGCGGTGAGGTGGACGCGTCCGTGGTAGGCGCGGATGCGTTCGCCGCGGCCGTGGCGGGTGAGTTCGGGGGTGATGGAGAAGGCGCCGGTTTCGAGTTTTTCGACGGGGTCGCCGTAGCTTTTGACGAGGTCGAGGACGGCGTTGTTGCGGCGGGTGAGGTCTTCGAGGGCGGTGCGCCGGTCGGTGCCGCGGGCGCTGACGGTGATTCCGATGCGGGCGATCTCGGGGTCGACTTCGAGGGTGGCTTCGCCGCGGACGGCGACGCGTGGGACTTCGGGGGTTCCGTAGGGCTGGTGCGATGCGTCCTGGGTCATGGATTCACTCTCGCACTGCTGCTCGTACGGGGGCGGTCATCGGATCGAAACCTGGTGGGGGTGTTGCGGCTTGTTGCGGCTGGGTCAGAATCTACGCGCGTTACCTGTCTACACGCGTACCTCACAAGGGGAGATGGCATGGCGTTCGACCGTAGGACATTTTTGGGCACTTCGGCTGCGACGGGTGCGGCTGTGGCGTTGGCGGGGGCCGCGAGCACCCCGGCCGTCGCGGCTGAGGCCGTGGCCGGCGGCGCTTCGGCCGCGGGGGCGAAGACGTACGCGTTCACGGTGATGGGGACGACGGACCTGCACGGGAACGTCTTCAACTGGGACTACTTCACGGACAAGGAGTTCGACGACAAGGCGCACAACGACGTCGGTCTGGCCAAGATCTCGACGCTGGTGAACCAGGTGCGGGCGGAGAAGGGGCGGCGCAACACGCTGCTGATCGATGCCGGTGACACCATTCAGGGGACGCAGCTTTCGTACTACTACGCGAAGGTGGATCCGATCACGGCGCGGCGTGGTCCGGTGCATCCGATGGCGCAGGCGATGAACGCGATGGGGTATGACGCGGCGGCGCTGGGGAACCACGAGTTCAATTACGGCATTCCGGTGTTGCGGAAGTTCGAGGAGCAGTGCGAGTTCCCGTTGCTGGGGGCGAACGCGCTGGATGCGAAGACGTTGCGGCCGGCGTTCCCGCCGTACAGCATGCACCGGCTGCGTACTCCGCACGGGCGGGATGTGAAGGTGGCGGTGCTGGGTCTGACGAATCCGGGGATCGCGATCTGGGACAAGGCGAACGTGCAGGGGAAGATGACGTTCCCGGGTCTTGAGGAGCAGGCCGCGAAGTACGTGCCGCGGCTGCGGTCGCTGGGTGCGGACGTGGTGATCGTGTCGGCGCATTCGGGTTCGAGTGGCACGTCGAGCTACGGGGACCAGTTGCCGCACATCGAGAACGCGGCGGGCCTGGTGGCGGAGCAGGTGCCGGGGATCGACGCGATCCTGGTGGGGCACGCGCATACGGAGATCCCGGAGTACCGGGTGCGGAACAAGGCGACGGGCAAGGACGTGGTGTTGTCCGAGCCGTTGAAGTGGGGTCAGCGGCTGACGTTGTTCGACTTCGAGCTGACGTGGGCGAGGGGCTGCTGGTCGGTGGCGAAGGTGTCGGCGCGGGTGCTGAACTCGAACACGGTGGTGGAGGACCCGGAGATCGTGGGGCTGCTGTCGGACGAGCACCGCAAGGTCGTGGCGTATGTGAACCAGGTGATCGGTACGTCGATGCAGGCGATGTCCGCGGTGGAGGGGCCGGTCAAGGACGTGGCGATCATCGATCTGATCAACCATGTGCAGGCGGAGACGGTGCGGGGTGCGCTGGCGGGTTCGGAGTGGGGTGCGCTGCCGGTGCTGTCGCAGGCTTCGTGTTTCTCGCGGACGGCTGCGATTCCGGCCGGGGAGGTGACGATCAGGGATGCGGCGGGTCTGTATCCGTTCGAGAACACGCTGGAGGCGCGGCTGCTGACGGGTGCGCAGGTCAAGGAGTATCTGGAGTATTCGGCGAAGTACTACGTGCGGACGGCTCCCGGTGAGGTGGTGGATCCGGCGAAGCTGACGAACGCGGACGGCATTCCGGACTACAACTACGACGCCGTGTACGGGTTGACGTACGACATCGACATCTCCGAGCCGGTGGGTTCGCGGATTTCGGGGCTGTCGTTCCAGGGGAAGCCGGTGGATCCGGCGGCGCAGTTCGTGCTGGCGGTGAACAACTACCGGGCTGCGGGTGGCGGCAACTTCCCGCACGTGCCGCAGTCCAAGCAGCTGTGGGCGAACTCGGATGAAATACGCAACACGATCATCCAGTGGGTGAAGGCGAAGGGGACGGTGGACCCGGCGCAGTTCGCGTCCGTGGACTGGCGGCTGACCCGAGCCGGGGTACCGGTCTTCTAAAGCATCGTCTTCTGAACGTTTCTTCTTACGGTTGCTCGACCAGTGGGAGCAGTTCGCCGGCGGGTTGGGGCCGGGTGTGTTCCCGCTGTTCGAGGCCGAAGGTGGTGAAGGCGGTGCGGGTGGGCTGGGGGTAGGGCTCTTTGCCCGTCAGGGTGTTCAGGATGGCGGCGCTGCGCCAGGCGGCGAGGCCGAGGTCGGGGGCTCCGACGCCGTGGGTGTGGCGTTCGCCGTTCTGGACGAAGACGCTGCCGGTGACGGCCGGGTCGGTGAGCATGCGGTAGCGGTCGTCGATGCGGGGGCGGCCGGAGGAGTCCTTGCGCAGGTAGGGGTCGAGTCCGGCGAGGAGGCGGCCGAGGGGGCGTTCGCGGTAGCCGGTGGCGAGGACGACGGCGTCGGTGGTGAGGCGGGAGCGGCTGCCCTGGTCCACGTGTTCGAGGTGGAGTTCGACCTTCGTGGTGGCGACGCGGCCGGCGGTGCGGACGCTGACTCCGGGAGTGAGGACGGCGTCGGGCCACCCTCCGTCGAGGGTGCGGCGGTAGAGCTCCTCGTGGATGGCGGCGATGGTGGCGGCGTCGATGCCCTTGTGGAGTTGCCACTGGGCGGGGACGAGGCGGTCGCGGACCGGTTCGGGGAGGGAGTGGAAGTAGCGGGTGTAGTCGGGGGTGAAGTGTTCCAGGCCGAGCTTGGAGTACTCCATGGGGGCGAAGGAGGGGGTGCGGGCGAGCCAGGTGAGGCGTTCGCGGCCGGCGGGGCGGGAGCGGAGCAGGTCGAGGAAGACCTCGGCTCCGGACTGGCCCGATCCGATGACGGTGACGTGGTCGGCGCCGAGGATGCGCTGCCGGTTGTCGAGGTACTCGGAGGAGTGGATCACCGGGACGGTGGGGGCTTCGGCGAGGGGGCGCAGTGGTTCGGGGACGTAGGGGGCGGTCCCGATGCCGAGGGCGAGGTTGCGGGTGTAGGTGCGGCCGAGGGCTTCGGCTTCGCCGTCGGCGTCGACTTGGGTGAAGTCGACTTCGAAGAGGTCGCGTTCGGGGTTCCAGCGGACGGCGTCGACTTGGTGGCCGAAGTGGAGTCCGGGCAGGCGACCGGCGACCCAGCGGCAGTAGGCGTCGTATTCGGCGCGCTGGATGTGGAAGTTCTCGGCGAAGTAGAAGGGGAAGAGTCGTTCCTTGTGCTTGAGGTAGTTGAGGAACGACCAGGGGCTGGTGGGGTCGGCGAGGGTGACGAGGTCGGCGAGGAAGGGGACTTGGAGGGTGGCTCCGTCGATGAGGAGTCCGGGGTGCCAGCGGAAGTCGCGGCGCTGGTCGTAGAAGGCGGTGGCGAGTTCTCCGGCGCCTTGCTGGGGCAGGCCGTGGGCTAGGGCCGCGAGGGAGAGATTGAAGGGGCCGATGCCGATTCCGACGAGGTCGTGGGGTGCATCGAGCTGGGCGGTCATCGGTGGGTGCTGCCTTCCAGGAGGTTCACGAGGGCGTCCAGGTCCCCCGCCGTGGTGTGGGGGTTGAGCAGGGTGGCCTTGAGCCAGAGGCGGCCGTCGGCGGTGGCCCGGCCCAGTACGGCGGTGCCGTCGAGGAGGAGGGTGCGGCGCAGGGTGGCGATTGCGGTGTCGTCGGCGTGGGTGGGCCGGAACAGGACCGTGCTGATGGTGGGCGCGGCGTGGACTTCGAAGGCGGGGTGTGCTTCGAGGAGCCGGGCGAGGTGTTCCGCGAGGGCGCAGGTGCGGTCGATGAGGTGGGTGAGGCCGTCTCGGCCGAGTGAGCGCAGGGTGGCGGCGATCTTGAGGGCGTCTGCGCGGCGGGTGGTGCGCAGGGAGCGGCCGAGGAGGTCGGGCAGTCCGGCTCGGGTGTCGTCGGGGGCGTTGAGGTAGTCGGCCTGGTGGGTGAGGGGGGCCAGGAGGGTGGTGTCGGGGACGGTGAGGAGTCCGGCGGCGATGGGTTGCCAGCCGAGTTTGTGCAGGTCGATGGTGATCGACCGGGCGCGGTGCAGGCCGGCGAGTTTGGGGCGGTGGCGGGGGCTGAGGTGGAGGAGTCCGCCGTAGGAGGCGTCGATGTGGAGGTCGGCGCCGTGCTGTTCGCAGAGGTTGGCGAGGGCGTCGAGGGGGTCGATGAGGCCGGCGTCGGTGGTGCCTGCGGTGGCGGTGACGAGGGCGGGGCCGGTGGTGGTGGCGAGGGCCTCGGCGAGGGTGGCGGGGGTGAGGGTTCCGGTGGGAGTGGGGAGGCTGCGGGCGGGGGGCAGGCCGAGGAGCCAGGCGGCGCGCGGGATGGAGTGGTGGGCGTTGGCGCCGTGCAGGACGGTGAGGTGGGGGCCGTGGCGTTCGCGGGCGAGGAGGAGGGCGAGGTGGTTGGCTTCGGTGCCGCCGGTGGTGAGGACGGCGTCGGGGTGGGGGGTGTCGTGGAACTCCGCGGCGAGGGTGCGGGTGAGGAGGGTTTCGAGGGCGGAGGCGGCGGGGGCCTGGTCCCAGGAGTCGAGGGAGGCGTTGAGGGCGCTGGCGGCGAGGTCGGCGGCGGCCGCGACGGCGAGGGGCGGGCAGTGCAGGTGGGCTGCGCAGAGGGGGTCTGCGGGGTCGGCCGCGCCGGCGGTGAGGGTGTGGACGAGGGTCCGTAGTGCTTCGTGATCGCCGTGGCCGTGGTCGGGGAGGACGTCGCCGAGTGCGGCGGTGACGCGGGCGGTGACGGCTTCGGGTCCGCCGGCGGGGAGGGGGCCGCCGCGGGCGTGGGCTCCGGTGCGCAGGGCGTCGAGGACGGTGGCGAGGAGTGGTTGCAGGGCGTCGGGGCCGTGGGGTCCGCCGGCGAGCGGGGCGGCGCCGCGTCTGCCTGTGCCGGGGGGCGCTGTCATGCGGTTGTCCTCACGGGAACGGTTCGGCGGCGGGTGGTACCGCTCTGCTGGGTCGGGGACCCGGGGGGTACAACGATCCGACCCGAATGGGGTAACCGCCCGGGTTTATGAGTGGTTGATTTCAGGCCGTCGGGATGGCCTGGAGAGAACACTTCGAGCGGAGACCGACGTCGTTCCGCTGCCTGCCGCCGCACCCGCACCCCCTGCTTCCGGCGGCCGGTTACCCAACGACGCAGCCCCGCGCCGGAACGGCGGAGGCCGGCGTACGCCTCCTCGCGCCTGCCCGTCCACGCGGGTTCGGGGCCGCGCACCCCGCTGCTGCCTGCGGGGCTGCCTGCGGGGCTGTCGACGCGTGGGGTCGACGAGGGCGTGGATCCGCCGACGTCCGGGTCGTTGGCCCGGGGGCGCAGGCGGGGTGGTGGGGCGTCAGCGGCCTGAGAGCGCGCGCAGAGGGCGGCAGGCCTGAGGTGCCCGTCCCTGGCGGCCCGTCCCGGCGCGACGGGCCCGACCCCCGCGGATCCGAGGTCCGGGCAGGAGCCGGGCGGGGCCGAGCCGGGCGATGCCTGGCCGAGCCGGCGGGGCCGGGCGAGCCGGGCAGGGCCGGGCGGGGCGGGGCGGGGCGGGCAGGGCCGGGCGGGGCGGGGCGGGGCGGGCAGGGCCGGGCGGGGCGGGGCGGGCAGGGCGGTGCCTGGCCGGGCGGGGCCGGGCGAGACGGCGAGACGGAGCCTGGCGGTGCCTGTCCGAGTCGAGCGGGCCGAGGCGGGCGATGCCGCCCCGGCCCCGCCGGGCGGGCCGGGCGGGCCGGGCGGACCCGGCAGGCCCGGCAGGCCCGGCAGGCCCGGCAGGCCCGGCAGGCCCGGCAGGCCCGGCAGGCCCGGCAGGCCCGGCAGGCCCGGCAGGCCCGGCAGGCCCGGCAGGCCCGGCAGGGCCCGGCAGGGCCCGGCAGGGCCCGGCAGGGCCCGGCAGGGCCCGGGCGGCATTGCGTCAGTGATCGCGCCCGGGGTCTCGGCCGGGTCGTGGGGTTAGGGGCGGGCGCGGAGGGCGCGGGACAGGTCGTCGAGGTGGTCGACGAGTTTGCGGTGGAGGAGCGGCGTGATGTCGGGGGCGGTCAGGGCGGCGTGGCCGGCCTGGAGGTTGGCTTCGGTGATCTCGTGGCCGGGGAGGGCCCAGCGGCCTGCCGCGTCGGCGATGGCGGGGCCGCGGCGGGCGGCGAGTGCGACGGCTTCGGGGTAGGCCCGGGGTACGTACTCCCGTACCAGGTCGGCCTGTTCGGGCTGCCAGAAGCCTTGGGCGGTGGCGGTGAAGAGGTAGTTGGAGAGGGAGTCGTCGTGGAAGAGGCGCTCCCAGGCGGCGGCCTTGGCCTCGGCGGTCGGGAGGGCGGCCCGGCAGCGGGCGGCGCCTTCGCGGCCGGTGGCGCTGGGGTCGGCGGTGAGCGCTTCCTCGATCTCGGCTTCGCCGGCCGCCCCGAGGACGGACAGCCGGGCGAGGATGCGCCAGCGCAGTTCGGGGTCGAGTGCGGGGCCGCCGGGGACGGTGCCGTCGGCGAGCCAGCCGGCGATGGTGTCGGGCTGGGTGGCGCTGTCGACGAGGGCGCGGACGGCGACGAGCCGCAGGCCGGGGTCGGAGCCGTCCTCGGTGCGCCGCAGCAGGTCGCGGGCGATGGCGGTGAGGGTGGTGAGGGCGTCGCCGCGGCGGTCGGGGGTGAGGTAGCGGTCGGCGATCTGGGCGCGGGTGAAGCTGAGGACGCCTTGGACGATCGCGAGGTCGGTTTCCTCGGGTACGTGGGCTGCGGCGGTCGCCAGGTAGTCGGCGGCGGCCAGTTCGCCGTCGCGGACCATGTCGCGCAGGGAGTTCCAGACGACGGCGCGGGTGAGCGGGTCGGGGATGCGGGAGATGCCGCGCAGGGCCGTTTCGAGTGAGGTCGGGTCGAGGCGGACCTTGGCGTAGGTGAGGTCTCCGTCGTTGAGGACGAGGAGGGCGGGGCGCGGGCCGCTCACGGAGAGGACCTCGTCGGTGGGGACGTCGAGGGCGAGGACCTCGCGGGGTTCGATGGCGCCGTCCGGGGCGCGGTCGTAGAGGCCGGCGGCGATGTGGTGGGGGCGGTTGCCGGTGCGGTCGACGGTGAGGGTCCAGCCGCCGTGGCTTTCTTCGAGGCGGGGGGTGAGGGTGTCGACTCCGGTGGTGCGCAGCCAGGTCTCGGCCCAGGTGTGGACGTCTCGGTCGGTGTGGGCGGCGAGGGAGTCGACGAAGTCGGCGAGGGAGGCGTTGGCGAACTTGTGGCGGGCGAAGTGGGTGTTGATGCCGGCCAGGAAGTCCTTCTCGCCGAGCCAGGCGACGAGTTGGCGCAGGGCGGACGCGCCCTTGGCGTAGGAGATGCCGTCGAAGTTGAGGAGGGCGGAGGCGGTGTCGGGGACGGAGGCGGCGTCCGGGGCGACGGGGTGGGTGGAGGGGCGCTGGTCGGCGTCGTAGCCCCAGGGTTTGCGTTCCATGCCGAAGCCGGTCCAGGTCTCGGTGAAGCGGGTGGCTTCGATGAGGGTCTGGTAGCCCATGAATTCGGCGAAGGATTCGTTCAGCCAGATGTCGTCCCACCAGTTGAGGGTGACGAGGTCGCCGAACCACATGTGGGCCATCTCGTGCGCGATGGTCACGGCGCGGCGCTGGCGTTCGGCGTCGGTGACGGCGGAGCGGAAGACGTAGTCGTCGCGGAAGGTGACGAGTCCGGGGTTCTCCATGGCGCCGGCGTTGAACTCGGGTACGAAGGCCTGGTCGTAGGAGTCGAAGGGGTAGGGCTCGGTGAACTTCTCGTGGAAGCGGTCGTAGCAGGCGGTGGTGAGGTCGAGGATCTCCTGCGCGTCGGCGTCGAGGTGGGGGGCGAGGGAGCGGCGGCAGTGGATGCCGAAGGGGAGCCCTGCGTGTTCGGTGCGGACGCTGTGCCAGGGGCCGGCGGCGACGGCGGCGAGGTAGGTGGAGATGACGGGGGTGGGGGCGGAGCGCCAGATGCCCGCCTCGGAGGCGGATCCGTCGCCCGAGCCGGCGCCGCTGTCGCCGAGGCGTTCGCCGATGCGGGAGGTGATGCCGTTGGCGAGGACGGTCCAGTGCGGCGGGGCGGTGACGGTGAACTCGAACACGGCCTTGAGGTCGGGCTGGTCGAAGGCCGGGAAGACGCGCTGGACGTCGTCGAGGAACATCTGGGTGTAGACGTACGTCTCCCCGTCCGCGGGGTCGGTGAAGCGGTGGAGGCCTTCGCCGGTGCGGGAGTAGCGCATGCGGGCGGCGATGCGGAGCTCGTGGGGGCCTTCGGCGAGGCCGGTGAGGGGGAGGCGGCCGTCGGTGAGGGAGGCCGGGTCCAGGGGGTGTCCGTCGAGGGCGGCGGAGCGCAGTTCGGCCGGTTTCAGCTCGACGAAGGTGTCGCCGGCGGCGCGGGCGGTGAACCGGATGACGGTGCGGGACTCGAAGGTCTCGTCGCCGGTGGTGAGGTCGAGGTCGACCTCGTACTGCCGGACGTCGAGGAGCCGGGCTCGGAGCTGCGCTTCGTTGCGCGTCAGTGCGGACATGGGCCCATGCTGCCGGATGGCGGCGCCGGGCCCAGCTTCTATTCTTCGCCTTCGCCTTCGCCCTCGCCGGCGGCGATCGTCTCGTGGTGGCGGATTACCTCGGCGATGATGAAGTTGAGGAGCTTCTCGGCGAAGGCGGGGTCGAGTTTGGCGTTCTCGGCGAGCTGGCGCAGCCGGGCGATCTGGCTGGCCTCGCGGCCCGGGTCGGCCGGGGGAAGCTGGTGGCGGGCCTTGAGGTGGCCGACTTGCTGCGTGCACTTGAACCGCTCGGCGAGCATGTGGACCACGGCCGCGTCGATGTTGTCGATGCTGTCCCTGAGCCGGGCCAGCTCGGCGGTGACGTTCTCATCGATGTCCCTGGTGTTCATGGTCCACGAGAATACGTGGCGCTCCTGTTCGGGTCGTCGGCTGGTCGGCCACTGAGACGCCGCGGGGGCGCGCTGGCGCGCGCCGGAGTCTGGGTCTGGGTCTGGGCCTAGAGGGTGGCTCAGCGATCCCCGGCCCCTGGCCCGCCTCCCGGCTGCGGAGGCGGGTGCCCATCGGGGCGGCGAGGCCAGGAGCACAGCCGGCTACGGGCCCGGTCGGGCGGACGGTACGGGCCCGGGCGGCGCAGTCGGGGCGGTACGCCCGAGCAGAGCGGCCGGCCAGGGCGGACCGCGTGCGGCGGTCGGACAGGGTGGCCCCGTCGGGGCGGGGGCGTCGTCGCGGCGAGGCGCCGCCGAGACGCGGGGCCGCCGAGGCGAGTCGCCGCCGAGGCGAGTCGCCGCCGAGCCCGGGAGCCGTGAAGACAGGGGGCCGTCGGGGCGGGGTGCCGGGGTGCCGTCGGCCGAGGTGACGGGTGGCGGGGTGCCGGGGTGGCGGGGTGCCGTCGGGCAAGGTGCCGGGGGTCGGGGTGGCGAGGTGCCGTCGGGCGAGGGCCGTCCGAGCGGGCTGCCGTCGGGCGGGGTGGCGCGGTGCCGTCGGCCGAGGTGACGGGGGTCAGGGTGGCGCGGTGCCGTCGGCCGAGGTGACGGGTGGCGGGGGTCAGGGTGGCGCGGTGCCGTCGGGCGCGGCGCCGTCCGGGCGGGGTGGCGCGGTGCCGTCAGCCAGCTGCCGTCCGGGCGGGGTGCCGTCGGCCGAGGTGGCGGGGGTTGGGGTGGCGGGGGTCGGGGTGGCGAGGTGCCGTCCGGGCGGGGTGCCGGGGTGGCGGGGGCCGTCCGGGCGGGGTGCCGGGTGGCGGGGGCCGTCCGGGCGGGGTGCCGGGTGGCGTTTAGAGGGGGAGGAGGGCTGTGACCAGCCAGCCGCCTTCGGGGGCGGGGCCGGCGGTGAGGGAGCCGCCGAGGGCTGCGGCGCGTTCGGCCATGCCGACGAGGCCGTAGCCGCCGCCGCGGGCTTTCTCGGAGAGTTTCGCCGGACGGCCGCCGTCGTCGGCGATCCGTACTTCGAGGCCGGCCGGGACGGTGCGCAGGCCGACCCGGACGGCGGTGGCGGTGGCGGCGTGCTTGCCGATGTTGGTGAGGGCTTCGAGGACGATCCGGTGGGCGGTGGCGGCGACGTCGGCGGGGAGCCGGGCCTGCAGGCCCTCTTCCACGTAGAGGACGACGGGCGGGCCGGTGGCGGCGAATCGTTCCGTCAGCTCGCGGATCTCCCGGAGGCCGGCGACGGGGGCGGTGCCGGCGGAGCCTGCCGTGCCGACGCCCTTGCCCGTCTCCGGGCCGGTGTCCGCGGCGCCCTCGCGGAGGATCTTGACCAGGCGGCGCATGGAGCCGAGCGCCTCGTCGCCGGCGGTCTCGATGCGGCCGAAGATCTCGCCGGCGCGTTCGGCGGAGACCTTGGTGTAGCGGGCGGCGCGCGCCTCGACGACGATCCCCGTCACGTGGTGGGCGACGAGGTCGTGGAGCTCGCGCGCCAGTTCCAGGCGCTCGGCACTGCGTACGGCGCGCAGCTCGCGGACCCGCTGGACGGACTGCAGGCGCAGGAGCAGGGAGTACGCGGTGACGACGACGGCGAGCACGGAGAAGAGCAGCGTGAAGCGGCCCGGGTCCGCGTCGCGGACGGGCACCGACATGCAGCCGAGGACGAGGAGGGGGGCGAGGACGGCGGCGGTGCGGGCGGGGGCGCGGAGCAGGACCTGGGTGAGCAGGACGAGCAGGGCGATGGCCTCGCCGCCGCCCCAGACGACGAGGGGGTGGTTGCCGAAGATCAGGGAGAGGGTGACGACCCAGGTGACGGCGGCGGCGAACCAGGCGCGGACGAGGAGGGGGATGCGCGGCCAGGGCGCGGCACTGAGGCAGACGAGGATGCCGGACACCCAGACGGCGGCGTGCGGGGTGCTGGGCTGGCGGGCGAGGACGACGCCCTCGAAGGTGACGAGGGCGAGGAGGGTGACGGAGAGGGTGATGCGGATCCAGTCCGCGGCGTAGGGGTGGCGGCGGGCCCACGGCCCCAGGGGGCTCACAGCGGGGCCCGGGGCGTGCGGGTGGCTCCGCCGGTTCTGCGGTGCTCCGTCGAGGTGGCTTCGCCCGGGGGCCGGGTGGCTCCGCCGGGGGTGTGCGGGCTTCGGCGCAGGCGGGCGCCCGCCGGGGTGCTGCCCGTACCCACGGGTGTCGGGCCAGGGCCCGTCAGAGCCCTGCCCGGACCCGTGGGAGCCGGTGTCGCCGGGGACGGCGTGCGCCGGCTTCCTGGGGCGCCGCCCCAGGCCCCGCGCCTCAAACGCCGGCGGGGCTGATTTGGTCCGGCGGCACCCGCGCCGCGGCGAGGTGCATTCCGCCCGGCGGCACGCGACCGGCACGGCTGATTTTGCCCGGCGGCGCCCGCACGGCGGCGACGTGGATTCTGCCCGGCCGTGCGCGACCGGCACGGCTGATCGCGCCCGGCGGCACCCGCGCCGCGGCGAGGTGGATTCTGCCCAGCGGCACGCGACCGGCACGGCTGAATTTTCCCGGCGGCGCCCGCGCCGCGGCGGGGTGGATTCTGCCCGGCGGCACGCGATCGGCACGGCTGATCGTGCCCGGCGGCGCCCGCACCGCGGCGGGGTGGATTCTGCCCAGGGGCACGCGATCGGCACGGCGGGTTGTGGCGGGCGGCGCCCGCGCCGCGTTGGGGCTCGGTCCGGGGGTGGGGGCGGGTCACGCCGGGGTGCCTGCCAGGCCGCTTTCCCAGGCCCAGGCGGCGATTTCGACGCGGTTGCGGGCGTCCAGTTTGGCCTGGACGTTGGCCAGGTGGGTCTTGACGGTGGAGAGGGAGACGAAGAGCTCCCCCGCGATCTCGGCGTTGGTGAGGCCGCGCGCGAGGCAGCGTACGACCTCGCGTTCCCGGTCCGTCAGGGGCTCCGCCGGGCGGCGGGCGGCCGCGGCGGCGGCCGGGGTGCGGTGGGCCATTTCGCGCAGCAACCGTACGGTGATGGCGGGTGAGACGAGGGAGTCTCCGACGGCCGCCGCCCTCACCGCTTCAACCAGCATGGCCGGGCTCGCGTCTTTGAGGAGGAAGCCGGACGCTCCGCCCTGGAGCGCCGCGTGGACGTACTCGTCGAGGTCGAAGGTGGTGACGATGACGATGCGGGGGATGTCGCGGCCGGAGAGCCGGCGGGTGACTTCGAGTCCGTCGAGTTTGGGCATGCGGATGTCGAGGAGCAGGACGTCGGGGCGGTGTTCGGCGACGGCCGCGAGGGCTGCTTCGCCGTCGACGACGTCGGCGACCACTTCGATGTCCGGCTGGCTTTCGAGGATCATCCGGAAGCCGGTCCTGACCATCTCCTGGTCGTCCGCGATGATCACTCTGATCGCCATGCGCCGCCTGCCCCACTGTCGCCCGCTGCCTGTGCTGTCCCGGCTTCCCCGGCATTCCCACCCGGTGGGATCTCTCCATGGGACCTGCGGGCGCGTCGGCCCGCAACCGCACGGCAGACCGCCGGGAGCATGCCGCAAGGCCGGAACGGCGTCGTTCCGGCCTCACGGGACTGCGATCGACCTTACGGACATCTGGGGCATCGCGCCTCGTTCTTCCGGCCCCTGTCGGATGGGCCGGGAGGACGAGGGCGACAGGGCCGCGGGGTGGTCAGAGCGTGGCGGCCGCGCTCTTGATCGCTGCGGCGAAGGTGGAGACCTCCGTGTAGACGCCGGGGTAGTCGGGACGGGCGCAGCCCTCGCCCCAGCTGGTTATCCCGACCTGGATCCAGGCGTTGGTGTCGTCCCGGCGGAACATGGGGCCGCCGGAGTCGCCCTGGCAGGTGTCGATGCCGCCCGCGTCGAATCCGGCGCAGATCTCCTCGGCGGGCACGAGGGAGCTGCCGTAGGAGGCCTGGCAGGAGGCGTCGGAGACGAAGGGGACGGTGGCCTTGCGCAGGTAGCGCTGCTGACCGCCGCCTTCGCGGGTGGCGCCCCAGCCGGCGACGGTGAAGGTGCCGCTGTCGTAGGCCTTGGTCTCGGCGATCTTGAGGGTGGGCAGGTTGATGGGTTGGGCGAGCTTGATGAGGGCCCAGTCCTTGCCCGTGCCGTTGTAGCCGGGGGCCTGGAGGACCTTCGTGGACTTGACCTTGATGGCGCTGGAGCTGCGCAGGTCGACGACTCCGGCGGTGGCGGTGATGGTGGTGTTGTTGCCGGAGCCGTTCACGCAGTGGGCGGCGGTGAGCACGATCTGCTGGGTGTAGAGGGCGCCGCCGCAGCCCATGGAGAGCCGGACCATGAAGGGGAATTCCCCCTGGGCGGCGGGGGTTCCGCCGACGACGGGAACCGGGGAAGCGGTGGCGGCGCCGAGCTGGAGGCTGATGGCCGCGAGGGTCACCGCTCCGGCGGTGACGATGCGCTTGAGGGTGGTGGTGAGGCTGGACACAGTCGACACACTGCCTTTCGTGGGGGGTTGGGCCGTGCGCGTCACCTCGTGGCGGGTGGGACAGGCGGGTGGGACAGACCACATGGGTGACGGGGACATGACACACCGCTCGCCCGGAGGGCTTCAAGAACGCGTTTTCGGACAATTTCCGGCCGGAGGGGCCCGATGACGCACAAGGGGCGGCCGCGCAGCCCCGTCGAGCACGGATTTCCTCATCTGGAGACGGTCCGCGCGGCCGTCACCGCGCTGTTCCGGCGGCTGTCCGCCGACGGGATCCGTGCCTACGACACGCCCTTCGCCCCCGCCGACGCGGCCTTCCCCGCCTCCGAGGACCTGTACCCGGGCGCCCATCGGGTGGCTTCCGCGATGGTCCGCGCCCTGCGGCTGCCCGACGCGCGCCTGGTCGTGGGGTTCCGGGCGATGGAGGAGGCGGCCACCGTGGAACTCGCCGCCGGTCCCGAGTACTTCGTCGAGGTCAACGACCGCTTCCGGGTCCACCGCCGCGATCTGGCGGCCGCCCTCGCCCACGAGGTCACGCACGTACTGCTGCACCGCCTGGACCTGCGCTTCCGCGCGACGGTCGACAACGAGATCCTCACCGACACCGCCGCCGCCTACCTGGGCGCCGGCTGGCTGCTGCTCGACGCCTACCGGGAGGACGAGCTCACCCACCAGAAGCTCGGCTACCTCACCCCGGAGGAGTTCGGCTACGTCCTCGCCAAACGCGGCCGGTTCCTCGGCGGCGAGGACCTCTCCCCGTGGTTCACCGGTCCGCAGGCCTACGAGGCGTACGTGCGCGGCCGCGCCCGGGCCGACCGGGACCTGCGCCGGGCCCCGCTGGCGGCCGCGGGCCGGCCGGAGCGGCTCCGGTACGCGGCGGCCCGCCGGACCGGGGCCGCCCCGCCCGGGGCCGCGTACGGCTTCGAGGCGCACGCGGACGGGCTGCGGGTGAGCTTCCCGTGCCCGGTGTGCGGACAGCGGCTGCGACTGCCCGCGCACGGCGGACCGGTCCGGGCCCGCTGCGGGCTGTGCCGCACGGTACTGGAGTGCGACACGTAGCGCGCCGCGTGACGGAGGTTCACCACCCGGCCATGAAAAGTTACTTACCAGCCAGTAGACATGAGGGCGGACGATCCCCAGCCTGGTCACGTACATGCCAACACGTGATCGAGGAGCGTCCCCCATGCGCAGCACCCGTACCACTGCCGCCGCTGTGGCCGTAGCAGCGGCCGTACTGGCCCTGGTTCCCGCCGCCTCCGCCCAGGCGGCCCCCGCGGCCGTCACCGCCGTCGCCTCCGCCACCGCCTCCGCGCCGGGCGGCAACGCGGCGATCCTGGGCATCGACTACACCGTCTGGCAGCGCGACGTCTCCGCCGTCATCGACGCGGCCCGCCCCGGGATCGAGCAGCGCATCGCCGCCTCGCCGGCCGGTGAGAAGCCGGCGATCGTCCTCGACATAGACAACTCGTCGCTGGAGACGGACTTCCACTGGTTCTGGACCTTCCCGACCCCCGCGATCGCCCAGGTCCGGGACCTGACCCGGTACGCGAACGACCGCGGGGTCGCCATCTTCTTCGTCACCGCCCGCCCGGGGATCATCTATTCCCTCACCGAGCGCAACCTCAAGGCGGTCGGCTACCCCGTCTCGGGCCTCTACGTGCGCGATCTGCCCGCGCTGTTCGGCGAGGTCAGCGCGTACAAGACGGCCAAGCGGGCCGAGATCGAGGCGCGCGGCTACACGATCATCGCCAACATCGGCAACAACCAGAGCGACCTGGTCGGCGGCCACTCCGAGCGCACCGTCAAGCTCCCGGACTACGACGGCAAGCTCTCCTAGGCCAGGCCAGGCCAGGCCAGGCCAGACAGGCCGAGGCCTAGTCCAGCCCGGCGGCGATCGCGTTGACGGCGGCCCAGCCGAAGGCCATGGCGGGGCCGATCGTCGCGCCCGGCCCGGGGTAGGTCTCCCCCATCACCGCCGCCGAGCAGTTGCCGGAGGCGTAGAGACCCGGGATCGGCGTGGAGTCCTCGCGGAGCACCCGGCCGTCGGTGTCCGTGACGAGGCCGCCCTTGGTGCCGATGTCCCCCGGGTGCACGGGGACCGCGTAGAAGGGTCCCTTCTCGATCGGCGCCAGGTTCGGGTTGGGCAGTGTCGGGTCGCCGTAGTAGCGGTCGTAGACGCTCTCGCCCCGCCCGTGGTCCTTGTCGGTGCCGACCGCGGCGAAGGAGTTGAAGCGGCCGATCGCGGCGGGCAGGCCGGGGGCGGAGATCTGCCGGGCCAGTTCCTCGACGGTGTCGGCCTTCTTCAGGAAGCCGCTCTCCAGCCACTTCTTGGGGAAGGGCTGTCCGGGGAAGAGTCCGGCGAAGATGTACCGGGCCTTGGAGCGGGCGTCCAGGATCAGCCAGGACGGCACCGTCCCGGCGTCGGGACGGTCGGCGGCGTACATCCGGTCCACGAACGCGTGGTACGGCAGGGCCTCGTTGGCGTAGCGCTCCCCCGCCTCGTTGACGATGACCATGCCGGGGATGCCCCGGTCGGCGACGAGGAAGAAGGGCTTCTCCCCCGGCGGGCACACCGACGGCGCGCCCCAGACCCTGTCCAGCAGATCGGTGGCGGCCCCCAGTTCCTCACCGAGCTTCAGGGCGTCGCCGGTCTGGCCCTCCGAGGCGTGCGTCCAGGCCGTGGACGTGGGCGCGGGCAGGTGCTTCTCGCGCAGTGCCTGGTCGTGCGAGAAGCCGCCCGAGGCCAGCACGACCCCTCCCCGGGCCGCCACCGTCACCTCGCGTCCGGCGCGCAGGACCCGTACGCCGGTCACCCGCCCGGCCGGGTCCGTGACCAGGCCGGTCAGGGGCGCCGACAGCCACAGTTCCCCGCCGAGGGTGTCCAGGGAGAGCCGCATGCGGGCGATGAGCGCCTCGCCGAGGGAGAGCGGCCTGCGGCCGGTGGCCAGGGCCTTGACCGCGCGCAGGCCCACCTTGACGGCGGTCTTCTTGCCCGCCCAGGTCCGGCTGACCATGTTCAGGAAGCGGAAGTCGTACGAGGTCATGGTCAGCCCGTAGGTGGGCAGGCCGGCCCGGCGCATGGAGGCGCCGAGACCGCCGAGCCGTTTGAAGTCGACGATGCACGGTTCGATGGAGCGGCCCTGCGCCATGCCGCCCTGGGCCTCGGGGAAGTAGTCCGAGTAGCCGGGGGTGTACATGAAGCGGATCTCGGTGCGGTCGTGGAACTCCTTGACCATGCGCGGCCCGTGGCGGAGGTACGCGTCCTTGCGGGCGGCCGGGACCCGGTCGCCGACGGTGGCGTCGAGGTAGGCGCGGGCCTTCTCGCGGGTGTCGGCGAGGCCGGCGCGGTCGAGGTGGAAGTTGCCGGGGATCCAGATCGCGCCGCCGGAAAGGGCGGTGGAACCCCCGTACGTGTCGGTCTTCTCCACGACGAGGACGCTCAGGCCCCGCAGCCGGGCGGTGACGGCGGCGGCGAAACCGGCGGCGCCTGAGCCGACGACCACCACGTCGTAGGCGTGCTCCGTGGCGTGCTCGCTTGTCATCCGAAGGCTCCCGTGGCGTAGGCGCTGCGGTAGTACAGCAGGGGTGATCCGCCGTCGCGGGCGCTCAGTTCGAGGACCCGGGCGGTGACGAGGTAGTGGTCGCCCGCTTCGTGGACCTCTTCGAGGGCGCAGTCGACGGTGGCGAGGGCGCCGGTGACGCGGACGGCTCCGTGGGCGGAGCGTTCCCAGTCGACGCCCGCGAACTTGTCCGCGCCGCGGCGGCCGAGCGCTTCGCACACGGCGCGCTGCTCCTCGGCGAGGATGCTGACGCCGAAGCGCCCGGCGGCCCGCACCTTGGGCCAGCTCGAAGAGCCCTTGCCCACGCAGAGCAGGACCAGCGGCGGGTCGAGGGAGAGGGAGGCGAAGGACTGGCAGGCCAGCCCGGCCGGGCGGCCGTCGTCCGCGACGGCCGCGACGACGGTGATGCCGGAGGCGAAGGCGCCGAGGACCTCGCGGAACAGGGCCGGGTCGACCGCGCCGGCGGTCCCGGCGCCGGCGGTCCCGGTCAGCCGTTCCACTGGTGGCCCCAGAAGCTGTCCGCGGTGATCTCCTTCGCGGTCCAGGTGGCGGGGTCGACGAGGAGGCCGTCCCAGCCGTACTCGACCTGGAAGCCGCCGGGGGCCTGGGCGTAGAAGGAGACCATGTGGTCGTTGGAGTGCCGGCCGAGGGTGGAGGCGATGGGGATGCCGGCCGCGTTCATGCGGTCGAGGCAGTAGCCGATGTCGTCGAGGGTCTCCAGCTCGACCATGAAGTGGACGATGCCGGGCGGCAGCGCGCCGGGGTAGAGCCCGAGGCTGTGGTGGCGGCGGTTGGGGCTGAGGAAGTGCATCCAATGGAAGTCCCGGCCGGGCTTGCCGGTGGGGACGGCGACCGGGGGCAGCCGCATCGAGTCGCGCAGTTGGAAGCCGAGGAGGTTCTCGTAGAAGTCGAGGGTGGCCTCGGTGTCGGCGGCGGGCAGGACGACGTGGCCCAGGCCGAGGCTCCCCTCGCGGCCGCCGGTGACGAACCGGTTGCCGTACCGGGCCGCGAGCGGGGTGTGGTCCTGGGCCTGGCCCCAGTAGATCTCCAGGGGGTTGCCGCTGGGGTCCTCGCAGTGGATGAGGCCCTGGACGCGGCGGTCGGCGAGGGTCTCGGCGTCGCCCTGCTTGACGGGGTGTCCGGCGGCCTCCAGCTCGGCGGCGGCGTCTTCCAGGGCTCGGGCGTTCGGCGCTTCGAAGCCGGCGGCGAGCAGCCGGTCCTGGGTGCCGGCGACGAACTGGAAGCGGTGCGTGCGGTCGTCGATGCGGACGCCCAGGCAGGTGTCCGTGGTGCCCGCGGCTTCGGCCATGCCGAGGATGTCGAGGACGTAGGTGCGCCAGGCGGCGAGGTCGGCGGTCTCGATGCGGAGGTAGCCGAGTGCGCGGATGTCCATGGGGGAACTCCTCGGTGGGATCGGTGGGATCGGTGGGATCAGTGGAGGAAGAAGTCGGTGGCGAGGCGGTTGAACTCGTCGGCGGCCTCGGTCTGCGCCCAGTGCCCGCAGTGCGGGAAGACGTGCAGGCGGGCGTCGGGGATGGTCTTCAGCGCGAGGAAGGCGCCGTCGACCGGGTTGACGCGGTCCTCGCGGCCCCAGGTCAGCAGGACGGGGCGGCTGATGCGGTGGGCGTCGCGCCAGAGCATGGCGGCCTCGGGCCACTTGGCGAAGGAGGCGCCCATACGGACGTTGCCGAGCCTGGCTTCGGGGTCGGTGGCCTGGGCGTAGCGCTCCTCGACGAGGGCGTCGGTGACGATCACCGGGTCGTGGGCGAGGGTGGTGAGGAAGGTCCGCATCTGCTCGCGGGTGGGCTCGGGGGCGAGGCTGAACTCGAAGAGCCGCTTGATGCCTTCGGTGGGGTCGGCGGAGAAGAGGTTGAGCGAGATCCCGCCGGGGCCCATGAGCAGGAGCTTGTCGACGCGTTCGGGGTGGTCCAGGACGAGCCGGGTGGCGGTGCCTCCGCCGAGGGAGTTGCCGATGAAGCTCGCCCGCTCGATGCCGAGCTCGTCCATGAGGGCGAGGACGGCGTTCGCGCTGAAGCCGAAGTAGTCGCGGTCGGGTTCCGGCTTGTCGGAGCGGCCGTAGCAGGGCTGGTCGACGAGCAGGGTGCGGAACCGCTCGGCGAAGTGGGGCAGGTTGCCGCCGAAGTTGGACCAGCCGGAGGCACCGGGCCCGCCGCCGTGCAGCATGATCACGACGGGGGCGTCGGGGCCGTCGGGTCCGTCGGGGGGACCGGCCGCGTGGTAGTGCAGGGTCAGGGCGCCGGCCTGGGCGGTGCGGGAGGTGTTCTCGTACGTGAGTACCTGCGCGCTCACAGCATCGTGTCGCTGGATGTCGAGGCCGAGCGCGCCCTGTCCGAAGAGGACCAGGGCCCGCTCCGGGTCGTTGGCGGCGTGGCCGCGGCCGGTGTGGACGTCGCGCCAGGCGCGCTGGACGGGGTGGGGGCCGGTGCGCATGGCGCTGCCGCCCGCGTTCTCCATGAGGAGGTCGACGGCGGCGACGCAGCGTTCGGTGGCGAGGACCTGGTCGCGGCGGGCCCGGGTGCGCAGCGGTGTGGGGAGTTCCTCGCCGCGTTCGGCGAGGGCGTAGAGCTCGGAGATGTTGCGCTGGAGCTGGAGCCAGGAGGCGTCGATGTCGCTGGCGGCGCGGGCGATGCGGACCTGGGCGAAGGGGTCTTCGGCGACCTGCTGGCCGTAGGAGATGCGGAAGCGTTCGCGGGTCGCGCGGACGTAGTCCTCGTAGGCGCCTTCGGCGATGCCGACGATGGGGGTGGAGATGGTGGTGGTGAAGACGGAGGCGTAGGGGAGCCGGTAGAGCGGCTCGGGGTTGAGACGGTGGCCGGGTACCTGGAGGGCGGTGACGGGGCCGAAGCTGAGGGCGCGGTGTTCGGGGACGAACACCTCCTCGACGACGATGTCGTTGGAGCCGGAGCCGCGCAGGCCGACGGTGTCCCAGACGTCGTCGATGCGGTACTGGGTGCGCGGGATCAGGAAGGTCCGCATGTCGACGGGGCGGCCTTCGGCGTCGGTGACGAGTCCGCCGAGCAGGGCCCATTCGGCGTGGTCGCAGCCGGAGGAGAAGTGCCACCGGCCGCTGAGGGTGAAGCCTCCGTCGACGGGGGTGACCTTGCCGGTGGGGGCGTAGGACGAGCAGATCCGCGTGTCGCGGTCCTGGCCCCAGACCTCTTCCTGGGCGCGGGGGTCGTAGAGGGCGACGTGCCAGGGGTGGACGCCGACGACGGAGGCGACCCAGCCGGTGGAGCCGCAGGCCTTGGCTATGTCCTTGACTGCGGCGTAGAAGAGGGCGGGGTCGGCGGCGTACCCGCCGTGGGCCTTGGGCTGGAGCAGCCGGAAGAAGCCGGTGGCGGCGAGTTCCTTGATGCTCGCCCCGGGGACTTTGCGCCGGCTTTCGGCCTCTGCGCTGCGCTCGCGGAGGGCGGGGGCGAGGGTGCGGACCGCTGCGAGGACCTCTTCGTCACTCATGGTGTCCCCTTCTCAGATCAAGGATCTTCAGGCGTTCGGGATCGATGGCGAGGAACGTACGCCGGGTGGGTCCGGGCGCGGAACGAGCTGTTCCCGCTGAGCGGGAAGCTCCTCGGAACTCGGAACTCGGAACTCGGACCTCGGACCTCCTTGGGACTCCGCCGGACTCCTTGAAGCGACTCCCCGAAACGACTACTTGAAGTATTACTGAATGAAATAGAACCCTTCCGAGTGCTTCCCTCCGGCCGGGGGCCCGTGGCAGGGTCGCCCCAACGCCTCACGCAGGGGGTCTTCTCGTGTTCGACCAGGTCATGGAGACCGAACTCGCACCGCTGTCGCTGCTGGAGAAGGCCGCGAAAGTGCTGGGCGCCTTCGAGGGTCCACAGCCGCGGCTGTCGCTCACCGAGGTCGTGCGCCGCTCCGGAATCCCGCGTTCTTCCGCCCACCGGATCCTCGACCAGCTGGTGCAGTTGCGCTGGCTGGACCGCGAGGGCCGGGACTACCGCATGGGCATGCGCATGCTGGAGCTGGGCGCGCTCGCCTCCCATCACAACCGGCTGCGCCGGGCCGCGCTGCCGCTGCTGCACGCGCTGCACGAGCAGACGGGCCGGGTGGTGCACCTGTCGGTGCTCGACGGGGCCGAGGTGGTCTGCCTGGAGCGGATCGGCGGTTCGGAGGCCACCACGGTGCCCTCGCGGGTCGGCGGCCGGATGCCGGCCTACTGCACGGCCGCCGGCAAGGCGATCCTCGCGTTCAGCGATCCCGCCGCGGTGGAACACGTCCTCGCGCAGGGGCTGCGCCCGCGCACCGCGCGCACCCTGATCCGGCCGTTGGCGCTGCGTTCGGAGCTGGCGGCCGTCCGCGAGCGCGGGGTGGCCTACGACCGCGAGGAGAGCTTCCGGGGCATCTCCTGCGTGGCCGCGCCGCTGCGGGGCGCCGGGCGGGCCGTGGCCGCCGTGTCGGTGTCCTCCTGCCGGGGTGACCGGGAGACGGCCCGCCTCGCGCCGGCGGTACTGGCCTGCGCGCGGTCGGTGTGGCGGGAGCTGTACGGGCCGGGCCGGCCGGGGCGGGCCGCGGCGGCGCCGGAGCGGGACCTGGAGCCGGCGGTCTCGGCGCAGGCCATGGACAACATGATGGGGTGGCTGCGGTTCAGCGAGTGGATGTAGTGGGTAGTGGTACCCCAACGCACGAGTGACCGCGGGCCCGACCCCTCGCCAGGGGGCCGGGCCCGCGGTCGTACGGCGGGGCCCGTCCAGCGGTGCCGCTCAGCCGTCGTAGCTGATGCTGACGCGGTCGCCGAGCGGCAGGGCCTGGCAGGCCAGGACGTAGCCGTCGGCCAGGTCCTCGGGGGCCAGGACGTCGTTGCGGACCATCGTGACCTCGCCTTCCAGCACCCGGCAGCAGCAAGCGCTGCACGCACCCTCGCGGCAGGAGTACGGGGCGGGGACGCCCGCGGTGAGCAGGGCGTCGAGCAGCGGGGTCCCGGCGGGCCAGTCCACGGTGTGCACCCTCCCCTCGAACTCCACCTCGGCGGTGGCGCCGTCCCCCGCGCCGGGGGCGGAACCGGGGGCGGGGACGGGCCCCTGGCCGGAGTCGGGAGCCGGGCCGGAGGCCGGGCCGGTGAAGACGTCCCCGCTCAGGGAGAAGTACCGCTCCCGGTGGATCGTCCGGCCCCGGCCGCCCGAGGCCCGCAGCGCCGACTCCGCCGCGTCCATGAGCGGAGCGGGCCCGCACAGGTAGGCCTCGCGGCTCGCGTACGGGGCCAGGAGCGGGCCCAGCTGCGGGGCGGTCGGCAGTCCCTGGAGGGTCTCCAGCCAGTGCACGACGGTGAGCCGCCCGGGGTGTTCCTCTGCGAGCCCCCACAGCTCGTCGCGGAAGATCACCGAGTCGGGGTCGCGGTTGGCGTACACCAGCGCGACGTGACCCCCTCCGGCCACGAGCGCCGACTTCGCGAGGGAGAGCACCGGGGTGATCCCGCTGCCGCCCGCCACCAGTAGCAGGTCCAGGTCCAGGTCGGGCGGGGTGAAGGTGCCGGCGGGCGGCAGGATCTCCAGCTCGTCGCCGATGCCCACGTCCTGGCACAGCCAGCCGGAGCCGACCCCGCCGGGGACCCGTTTGACGGTGATGCGCAGCGGGTCCCCGGCGTGCGGGGAGCCCGCCAGGGAGTAGCAGCGGGCCGCGCCGCCCGCCCCGGTCGACAGGGGAAGCCGGAGGGTGAGGAACTGCCCGGGGCGGTACGGGAGTTCCGCGTCGAGTACGAGGGAGACCGCCTCGGGGGTCTCCTGGATCCGGTCCGTGACGCGGACCAGCAGCCTGCCGTCGGCTCCGCCCCGGGCGGCAGCCGGGGCCGGGCTCCGGACCTCCGCGGCGCGGGACGTCGTACGGGCGTCGGTGTCAGACATCGGCCGGCACCTCCAGGCGGCCCGAAAGGACGGCGGCCCCGATGGCCGCGCCCAGGGCCTCGCAGGAGCGGACCCGGCCGCTGGGGCGGCCCGCCCCGACCTCGGTCGCGATGCGCGGGCATCCGCCCGGGAGCACGGCCGCCTCATCGGTCCACTGGACCTGGGTGTGGGCGGGGCTGAACTTCTCGCACAGCACCTGGGTGCCGCACTCCCCGCACACCACGGGGGTCATCACGGGGTCCCGGCCGCGCGGCGCGCGAGGTTCTCGGCGACCTCGGCCTTCCAGGCGGCGGTGGCGCGGGCGGTGTCGATCTCGAACTCGAAGCGCCGGACCATCTCGTCCTTGACGTCGGCGGCGTCCACGTAGAACTGCTCGTACCAGCGGCGGAGCTGGTAGACGGGGCCGTCCTCCTCGGTGAGGAGGGGGTTGTCGATGCGGGTCTTGTTCTTCCATATCTCGACGTCCTGCTCGAAGCCCACGGCGAGGCCCTGGGAGGTGAGGCGGGCGGCTTCGGCGGCCTGTTCGTCGCTCATGCCGGGGAGCTTCTTGACGATGGTGCCGTACATGAGCATGAAGCTGTTCTCGTCGATCGGGTAATGGCAGTTGATGAGGACCGATTCGAGTTCGACGCCGCCGCCGACATCGCTCCACAGCTTGTCGATCATGTAGGAGGGGCCGTGGTACGAGGCGTCCGAGCGCAGGCCGCCGCCGGTGGAGAGGGTTCCGAGGTCCACGTCGCCGCGCGGGGTGGACTCCATGTACTGGGTGGCGACGTGGCCGTCGAAGACGTTCTTGAAGTAGTGCGGGAAGGCGTAGTGCACGTAGTAGAAGTGCGCCATGTCGACGATGTTGTCGACGATCTCGCGGCAGTTGGAGTTCTCGACGCGCAGGAAGTTCCAGCTCCAGTCGCTCCACTCGGGGTCGCCGACTCCCTCGATGACGGGGATCGTGACGGCGGGCGGCGGCGGGTTGCCCTCGGGGTCGTGCCAGACGTAGAGCTGGCCGTTGCGTTCCAGGGTGGTCCAGGCGCGGGTCCGGGCGCGCGGCGGGACGCGGCGGGCGTAGGGGATGGCGGCGCAGCGGCCGTCTCCGGACCAGCGCCAGTCGTGGAAGGGGCAGGCGACGGTGTCGCCCTTGACGGTGCCGTGGGCGAGGTTGCCGCCCATGTGGGGGCAGTAGGCGTTCAGGACGCTCAGCTTCCCGCTCCCGGCGCCCTGGAAGACGACGAGCTTCGTGCCGAAGGCCTCGATCTCGTGAGGGGCACCGTCTTTGAAGGCGGCGGCGAGGCCGAGGCAGTGCCAGCCGCGGGCGAACCTCGCGGGCACGGCGGCGGCCTCGATGACGCGGGGCGCTTCGTCGACTGCGGTCGTTTCGGCCATGGGTGGCCCTCCACTTCGTCGTGGTGTGGTGAGGTGAGGTTCGTGGGCGGGCCGGGCCGCCCACGGGGTGAGAAGACGGGGTCCCGGGCTCGGCCCCGAACCTCACACTCCGGCGGGGCTGGATGTGGCGGCGAGCTCGACCGCGATGTCGATGATCTGGTCCTCCTGGCCGCCGACGAGGCGGCGTTCGCCCGCGCGCAGGAGGATCTGCGCGCCGGAGACCCCGTAGCGCTCGGCCTGCCGGTAGGCGTGCTTGAGGAAGCTGGAGTAGACCCCGGCGTGGCCCATGAGCAGGGCCATGCGGTCGAGCGTGCACTCGTCTTCCATGACCGGGCGGACCACGTCCTCGGCCGCGTCGATGATCTTCAGGACGTCGATGCCGGTGCGGATTCCCATCTTCCGGCAGACGGCGGCGAAGGCCTCGACGGGCGTGTTCCCGGCGCCCGCGCCGAGGCGCCTGGTGGAGCCGTCGATCTGGAGCGCGCCGGCGCGGACGGCCGCGACCGAATTGCCCACGCCCAGACCGAGGTTCTCGTGGCCGTGGAAGCCGACCTGGGCATCGGTGCCGAGCTCGGCGACCAGCGCCGTGACCCGGTCGGTGACCTCGTCCATGACCATGGCGCCGGCGGAGTCTACGACGTACACGCACTGGCAGCCGGCGTCGGCCATGATCCGGGCCTGCCGGGCCAGGTTCTCGGGGGTGGTGGAGTGGGCCATCATCAGGAACCCGACGGTCTCCAGGCCCATCTCGCGGGCGAGCCCGAAGTGCTGGACGGAGATGTCCGCCTCGGTGCAGTGGGTGGCGACCCGGCAGATCTGTCCGCCGCTGCCGTGGGCGGCGCGGATGTCGTCCTTCACGCCGAGGCCCGGGAGCATCAGGAAGGCGATCTTCGCGTGGCGCGCCGTATCGGCGGCGATCTTGATGAGTTCCTGCTCGGGCGTCTTCGAGAAGCCGTAGGTGAAGGAGGACCCGCCGAGGCCGTCGCCGTGCGTGACCTCGATGACGGGGACCCCCGCGCCGTCGAGCGCGGAGACGATCGACCGTACGTCCTCGCCCGTGAACTGGTGCCGCTTGGCGTGCGACCCGTCGCGCAGGGAGGAGTCGGTGACCCGGATGTCGAGGGTGTCGGAGTAAGAGGTCGCGGGGGTTGCGGTGGCTGGGGTGGTTGCGGTTGCGCTGGTCACGGTGGTCACTTCTGCGTCCCCTTCGCGAACTCCTCGCCGACCTTGGTGGCGGCGGCGGTCATGATGTCGAGGTTTCCGGCGTAGGGCGGCAGGTAGTCGCCGGCGCCTTCCACCTCCAGGAAGATCGCGACCCTGGCCATGCCGCCGTTGAGCGGGGAGGGGTCGTCGAACTGCGGCTCGGTGCGCAGCCGGTAGCCCGGTACGTACGAGGCCACGTCCTCGGCGACCTGCTTGACGGAGGCCGCGATGGCCTCGCGGTCCGCGTCGGCCGGGATGGCGCAGAAGACGGTGTCCCGCATGATGACCGGCGGATCGGCGGGGTTGAGGATGATGATGGCCTTGCCGCGGGCGGCGCCGCCGATCTCCTCGATGCCCCGGGAGGTGGTACGGGTGAACTCGTCGATGTTGGCGCGGGTGCCGGGGCCGGCCGAGACGGAGGCCACCGAGGCGACGATCTCCGCGTAGGCGACGGGGACCACGCGGGAAACGGCGTACACCATGGGGATGGTGGCCTGGCCGCCGCAGGTGATCATGTTGACGTTGGCCCGGTCGAGGTGGGCGGTCAGGTTCGCGGGCGGGACGACGGCGGGGCCGACGGCGGCCGGGGTCAGGTCGACGGCCTTGATGCCGAGTTCGGCGTACCGCGGGGCGTTGGAGCGGTGCACGGAGGCGGAGGTGGCCTCGAAGACCAGGTCCGGCAGCTCGTCCTGGGCGAGCAGCCAGTCCACGCCCTCGGGAGAGGCTTCGAGTCCGGCGCGGCAGGCGCGGGCCAGACCCTCGCTGTCGGGGTCCACGCCGATCATCCAGCGGGGTTCTACGTGCGGGGAGCGCAGGAGTTTGTAGAGCAGGTCGGTACCGATGTTCCCGGAGCCGACGATGGCGGCGGTCGCCTTCGCCTTCTGCGTCTGCGTCGTCTTCTGCGTCTGCGTCGTCGTACTGATCGTGATCACCTCAGGAGAAGGAGAGGGACACCGGGCCGAGCCCGGTGAAGTCGGCGGTGTAGGTCCGCCCTGCGGCCACGTCCACGGCGCGGGTGCAGGACCCGGGCAGGATCAGGTGCCCCTTGCGGAGCTGGACCCCGAAACGGGCGACCGTACGGGCCAGCCAGGCGACGGAGGCGGCCGGGTCCCCGAGCACGGCGTCGCTGCGGCCGCTCGCCAGGGTGTCGGATCCGCTGGTCAGCGTGGCGTCGACGGTCTTCAGGTCCAGCTCGCGGGGATCGCGGCCCTCGCCGATGACGTATCCGGCGGAGGAGGCGTTGTCGGCGATGGTGTCGGCGATGGTGATCCGCCAGTCGGCGATCCGGCTGTCGATGAGTTCCAGGGCCGGGACGACCCGCTCGGTGGCCGCCAGTACGTCGGCGGCGGTGCAGCCCTCGCCGGGGAGGTCGGCGCCGAGCACGAAGCCGACCTCGACCTCGACGCGCGGAGCGCAGTACGCGGCAGCGGGGACCGGGGTGTCCTCGTACAGCTCCATGGACTGCAACAGGTGCCCGTAGTCGGGTTCGTCGACGCCCATCATGGCCTGCATGACGGGGGAAGAGAGCCCGACCTTGTGCCCGGTGACGCGGTCGCCGGCCGCGAGGCGGTGGCGGATGTTGAGGAGCTGGATCTCGTAGGCGTCCTCGGTGTCGATCCCCGGGAAGCGGTCACCGAGCGGTGCGACGGGCGTCCGCCCGTGCTCGGCGGATCGCAGCTGCTGCGCGACGTGAAGCCGGTGGCGGTCCGAGAGCATGTGCGGGTCCTTGCGTACGGGGGGCTGGTTCGGTGCGGCGAGGCTAGACGGCCCGCCTCCGGCGCCGGGAGGGCGTTTTCCCGGCCACCGGGAAAGGCCCGTCCGGAAGGGAATCCGCGCGTTCCGGGCAACCCCGGGAGCCGTTCGGGCCGCGGCTCGCGACTGCCCCACGCCCGTGGGGCCCGGCCGGCGCACCGCCCGGGAACACCAGGGCCGCCAGCCCCCCAGCACCAGCAGCCTGCACGAAACGGGGGCCGGCGCCCGCCCAGCCCCCGCCCCCCGCCCGGCCCCCCGCTCGCCCCGCCCGTCAGCGGGACCCGTACACCGGATGCGGCGGCTCCGACCGGGCCAGGAGCTTCGTAGTCGCCTCGCCCGCCTCCGACGGGGTCCACCTCGCTCCGCAGTCGGCCGTGGGTCCGGGCCGCCAGCCCTCCATGACCGTGATGCGGCCGCCCTCCGCCTCGAAGACGCGGCCCGTGACCCCGTCCGAGGCGTCGGAGCCGAGCCACACCACCAGCGGGGACACGTTCTCCGGGGCCATCGCGTCGAAGGCCCCGGCCTCCGGGGCGGCCATGGTGTCCGCGAAGGTCCGCTCCGTCATCCGGGTCCGCGCCGCGGGGGCGATCGCGTTGACCTGGACCCCGTAGCGGCCCATCTCCGCCGCCGACACCAGGGTCAGCCCGAGGATCCCGGCCTTGGCCGCGCTGTAGTTTCCCTGGCCCACGGAGCCGAGCAGCCCCGCCCCCGAGGAGGTGTTCACGACCCGGGCGGCCACCTGCCGGCCCTCCTTCGCCTCCGCCCGCCAGTACGCCGCCGCGTGCTTCAGCGGCAGGAAGTGCCCCTTCAGGTGGACCCGCATCACGGCGTCCCAGTCGTCCTCGTCCAGGTTCACGAGCATCCGGTCGCGCAGGAACCCCGCGTTGTTGACCAGGGTGTCCAGGCGGCCGAAGGCCGAGACGGCCGTCTCGACCAGTGACGCCGCGCCCTCCGCCGTGGCGATGTCGCCGCCGTGCGCCACCGCCTCCCCGCCCATCGCCAGGATCTCGGCGACGACCAGCGCCGCCGGGCCCTCCGGTCCCGGCAGTCCGTCCAGGCCGACCCCGAGGTCGTTCACGACGACCCGGGCCCCCTCTTCGGCGAAGGCCAGCGCGTGGGCCCGACCCAGCCCCCGTCCGGCGCCCGTCACGATGACCACACGGCCTTCGGCAAGTCCCATGTCAGCTCTCCTTGTTCGCAGTTGCCGCATCCAAAAACGCCGGCCGCTCGCCGCCCCCGTGCACGAGCAGGCTCGCCCCGCTCACGTACCCCGCCCGGCCGGAGGCCAGGAAGACGGCCGCCTCGCCCACGTCCGAGGGCTCCGCCAGCCGTCCCAGCGGCACGGTCGCGCCGACCGCCGCGATCCCGCTCTCGTCGCCGTAGTGCAGGTGCGACAGCTCGGTCCGCACCATGCCCAGGACCAGCGAGTTGACCCGCACCTCGGGAGCCCACTCCACGGCCATGGAGCGGGCCAGGTTCTCCAGGCCCGCCTTCGCCGCCCCGTAGGCCGCCGTGCCCGGCGAGGGCCGGGTCCCGCTGACGCTGCCGATCATCACGATCGAGCCCCGGGTCTCCCGGAGCCAGGAGTACGCGGCGACCGAGGCGGTCATCGGGGCGATCAGGTTGAGCTCGACGACCCGCGCGTGGCGCTGCGCCTCGCCCTCCCCCAGCAGCCGGTACGGGGTCCCGCCGGCGTTGTTCACCAGGCAGTCCAGCCGCCCGTGGCGCGCGGCGACCGATCCGAAGAACTCCTGCACGGCGGCCGGATCGCGCAGGTCCAGGGCGGTGAAGAGCGCCGAGCGGCCCGCCGCCTCGACCGGTTCGTCCGGTGGCCGGCGCGCGCAGACGACGACTTCGGCCCCCGCCGCGAGGAACGACCGCGCGATCCCGGCGCCGACGCCGCGGGTTCCGCCGGTGACGACGACAACCCTCCCGTTGAGCTCCATCGGCTGCTACCTTCCTCACCTAACAAATGTTTGGTGGAAAGGTAGCTGATCCGCTCATGGGTGTCTCCACCTCAAGCCCCGACAAGGCCATCGCACTCGTCACAGTCGACTTCCCGCCCGTCAACGCACTGCCCGTGCAGGGCTGGTACGACCTGGCCGACGCCCTGCGCGCGGCCGGCCGCGACCCCGAGGTCCGGTGCGTGGTCCTGGCCGCGGAGGGCCGCGGCTTCAACGCCGGCGTCGACATCAAGGAGATGCAGCGCGATACCGGCCACGCCTCGCTCATCGGCGCCAACCGGGGCTGCTACGAGGCCTTCGCCGCCGTCTACGAGTGCGAGGTCCCGGTCGTGGCGGCCGTGAACGGCTTCTGCCTCGGCGGCGGGATCGGCCTGGTCGGCAACGCCGACGCCATCGTCGCCTCCGAGGACGCGACCTTCGGGCTGCCGGAACTGGACCGGGGCGCCCTCGGGGCCGCCACCCACCTGGCCCGGCTCGTCCCGCAGCACCTCATGCGGACCCTGTACTACACCTCGCGCACCGCCACCGCCGCCGAACTGCACGCGCACGGCTCGGTGTGGAAGGTCGTCCCGCCGGGCGAACTGCGGGCGGCCGCCCTGAAGCTGGCAGCCGAGATCGCGAAGAAGGACGGGTACCTCATCCGGCTCGCCAAGGCGGCCATCAACGGCATCGACCCCGTGGACGTGCGCCGCAGCTACCGCTTCGAGCAGGGCTTCACCTTCGAGGCCAACCTCAGCGGCGTGGCGGACCGGGTCCGCGACACCTTCGGCGGCAGCGGTCCCTCCGGAAGCACTGAGGCAAAGGCGGAATCGGCATGACCGACAAGAGCATGACCCCGGAGGAAGCGGTCGGCCGGCTGAGCAGCGGGATGACCGTCGGCATCGGCGGCTGGGGTTCGCGCCGCAAGCCCATGGCCCTGGTGCGCGCACTGCTCCGCTCCGAGATCACCGATCTCACCGTGATCTCGTACGGCGGCCCCGACGTCGGCCTGCTCGCCGCGGCCGGCCGGATCCGCACGCTGGTCACCCCCTTCGTCACCCTCGACTCCATCCCGCTGGAGCCGCACTACCGGGCCGCCCGCGAGAGCCGCGCCTTCGCCCTCACCGAGCTCGACGAGGCCATGTTCATGTGGGGCCTGCACGCGGCCGCCAACCGGATGCCCTTCCTCCCGGTCCGCGCCGGCCTCGGCTCCGACGTCATGCGCGTCAACCCCGAGCTGCGCACCGTCACGTCCCCGTACGCCGACGGGGAGGAGTTCGTGGCGGTCCCGGCCCTGCGCATGGACGCCGCGCTGGTCCACCTCAACCGGGCCGACCGGCTCGGGAACGCCCAGTACCTGGGCCCGGACCCGTACTTCGACGACCTCTTCTGCGAGGCGGCCGACGCCGCCTACGTCTCCTGCGAGCAGCTCGTCGAGACCGCGGAGCTCTCCAAATCCGGGCCCCCGCAGTCGCTCCTGATCAGCCGCCACTCGGTCACCGGGGTCGTGGAGACCCCGAACGGCGCGCACTTCACCTCCTGTACCCCCGACTACGGCCGCGACGAGGCCTTCCAGAAGCTGTACGCGACCACCCCCTGGCCCGAGTTCGCCGAGCGCTTCCTCTCCGGCGGCAGCGAGCACGCCTACCAGTCGGCCGTCCAGGCCTGGCACGAGGAGCAGAAGTGAGCACGCCCTCCACGACGACCACGGCCGCGGTCACCCGCGCCGAGTACTGCGTGATCGCCTGCGCGGAGGCCTGGCGGGACAACGGCGAGGTGCTGGCCAGCCCGATGGGCCTGGTGCCCTCCTTCGGGGCCCGGCTGGCGAAGCGGACCTTCTCCCCCGACCTGCTGCTGACCGACGGCGAAGCCATGCTGGTCGGGCTCGACGGCTCGGCCGAGGGCTGGCTGCCGTACCGCCGTCACCTGACGATGGTCACCGGTGGCCGCCGGCACGTGATGATGGGCGCCAGCCAGATAGACCGGTTCGGCAATCAGAACATCTCCTGCATCGGGGACTGGGAGCAGCCGGCCCGCCAGCTCCTGGGGGTGCGCGGCGCCCCGGTGAACACCCTGAACAATCCGGTGAGCTACTGGATCCCCAAGCACTCCACCCGGGTGTTCGTCGAGCGCGTCGACATGGTGAGCGGCGTGGGCTACGACCGCGCCGAGGCGGCCGGGGTGACCCGCTTCCACCGGCTCCCCCGCGTGGTCAGCGACCTCGGCGTCCTCGACTTCAGCGGCCCCGGCCACGCCATGCGCCTGGTCTCCCTGCACCCCGGGGTCACGGTGGAACAGGTCCGGGCGGCGACCGGCTTCGAGCTGGACCTGCCCGAAGAGGTCCCGTACACGCGGGAGCCGACGGCGGAGGAGCTGCGGCTGATCCGCGAGGTCATCGACCCCAAGGGCCTGCGCGACCGGGAAGTGCGGGTCTGAGCCGATGGAGACGGCATTCACCGAGCTGGTCGGGGTCGAGCACCCGATCGTGCAGACGGGCATGGGCTGGGTGGCGGGTCCGCGCTTGGTGTCGGGGGCGGCCAACGCGGGCGCGCTCGGCATCCTGGCCTCGGCGACCATGACGATGGAGCAGTTGCGGGCGGCGGTCCACGAGGTCAAGTCCCGTACGGACGCACCGTTCGGGGTCAATCTGCGCGCGGACGCCGGGGACGCGGCCGAGCGCGCGCAGCTGATCATCGACGAGGGCGTCCGGGTGGCCTCCTTCGCGCTGGCCCCGTCCAAGGAGCTGATCGCGCGGCTGAAGGACGCGGGCGTGGTCGTGGTCCCGTCGATCGGGGCGCGCCGGCACGCCGAGAAGGTCGCGGCGTGGGGCGCGGACGCGGTGATCGTGCAGGGCGGCGAGGGCGGCGGGCACACCGGTGACGTCGCCACGACCGTGCTGCTGCCGCAGGTGGTCGACGCGGTGGACATCCCGGTGATCGCGGCGGGCGGCTTCAGCGACGGCCGCGGTCTGGTCGCGGCGCTCGCCTACGGGGCCTCGGGCATCGCCATGGGCACCCGGTTCCTGCTGACCTCCGACTCGACGGTCCCGGACGCGGTGAAGGCCGAGTACCTGAAGGCGACGGTGAAGGACGTCACCGTGACGACGGCCGTGGACGGGCTCCCGCACCGGATGCTGCGCAGCGAGCTGGTCGCTTCCCTGGAGCGGGCCGGCCGGGCGAAGGCACTGGCCAAGGCGGTGCGGCACGCGGCCGGATTCAAGAAGCTATCGGGTCTGACCTGGGCGGAGATGATCCGGGACGGCCTCGCGATGAAACACGGCAAGGACCTGTCCTGGAGCCAGGTGCTGCTCGCCGCGAACACCCCCATGCTCCTCAAGGCGTCCATGGTCGAGGGCCGTACGGACCTCGGCGTCATGGCATCGGGCCAGGTCGCGGGCGTGATCGAGGACCTTCCGTCCTGTGCGGAGCTCGTCACCCGCGTCATGGCCGAGGCACACGCCGTCCTGGAACGGCTGCACGGCCTCACTCCCCCACAGCGTCTTTCCCTCCCTCCGCACCCGCTCGGCACCCTGCCACCACCAGGGTGATTCCCCATCTCCGTGACAGGAGTTGCCCCAGATGAGCCGTGCCCGAATCCGCCTGGCGACCGCGGTGCTCGCTTCCGCCCTCGCCATCGGAACCCTGCCCGCCGCCGCGTACGCCGCTCCGGCCGACAGTGCCTCCGTCTCCCGCCACCACTGGCCCGCGCAGTCGACGGAAACGATCCGCCAGATCCCCCTCCAGGGCGCGGTCAACTTCCGCGACCTCGGTGGCTACCGCACGTGGACCGGAGGCCAAGTCCGTCAGGGGCTGGTCTACCGTTCCGACGCGCTGGGCAAGCTGACCGCCTCCGACGTCACCACCGTCGGCGGTCTGGGCCTCACCAAGGTCCTCGACTTCCGCATCCCGATGGAGGTCCAGTACGACGGGGCCGACAAACTGCCCGCCGGCCTGGTCTCCACCGCCCGCCCGGTCAGCGACCTCGGTCTGTACGGGACCCTGGTCGGCGCGATCGGCAGCGGTGATCCCGTGAAGCAGGAGCAGATGCTCGGCGGTGGCCGCGCCGAGGCGTACATGCGCGACATCTACCGCTCGTTCGTGACCAGCCCCGAGAACCGGGCGCAGTTCGCGACCACGCTCCGCGAGATCGCCGACGGCAGCCAGGGCCCGCTGCTGTACCACTGCACCTCGGGCAAGGACCGGACCGGCTGGATGAGCTACGTCCTGCTGAACGCCCTGGCCGTCCCGAAGTCCACGGCCGAGCGCGACTACCTGGCCTCGAACACGTTCCGCGCGGCGTACGACGCCCAGGTGCGGGCGGGCATCAAGGCATCCGGCCGGATGCAGAACCCCGATCTGCTGATCCCGCTCCAGGAGGTCCGCCAGGACTACCTGGACGCGGCGACCACGCAGATGGAGGCCGACTACGGCAGCCTCTACGGCTACCTCACCGACGGCCTCGGCCTGGACCTGCGGACCCTGGCGAAGCTCCAGGTGAAGCTGGTCCGCTAGGCACCGGCCGGACCCGGAATACACCACTGCGCCGGGCGGCGCGTGCCGCCCGGCGCAGTGGTTCGTACGTAATGCTCCAGGTCAGGCGGAGCGGCGACGGCCCTGGCCGGCGCCACCCACCCGGCTGCGTGCCGAAGCGGCGGCGGCACCACCGGAGGGAGCGCCTCCGGTACGCCGGCCGCGCTCGCCGGAACCGGCCGTGGAGCCGCCCTGCCCGCCCTGGCCACGGCGGGCCTGGCCGGAGCCGGTGGCCGGAGCCTGCCCGGCAGCGCCGCCGCCGGTGCGACGGCCGCGGCCGCCCCCGGCTGCCGGAGCCGCACCCGTGCCGGCGCCCGTACGCGGTCCGCCGGAGCGGCGGCGCGCGCCGGAGCCCGCACCCCCGCCGGCGGAGCGCTGACGCGGCGGGGTCGCCTGCGGCACCTCCATGACGACCGGGATGCCCGAGGGCTCCTTGGCGCCGGTGATGCGCACGAGCTCCTCGTCGGAGGACTTGATCTGCGCGGTGCGCGGGGAGATCCCGGCGTCCGACATGAGGCGGGTCATGTCGCGCTTCTGGTCGGGCAGGACCAGGGTGACGACGCTGCCGGACTCGCCGGCGCGGGCGGTACGGCCGCCGCGGTGCAGGTAGTCCTTGTGGTCGACCGGCGGGTCCACGTTGACGACGAGGTCGAGGTCGTCGATGTGGATGCCTCGCGCGGCCACGTTGGTGGCGACCAGCGCGGTGACCTCGCCCGTCTTGAACCAGTCGAGGGTCCGGTTGCGCTGCGGCTGCGAGCGGCCGCCGTGCAGGCCGGAGGCGCGGACGCCGTCGGCGAGGAGCTTCTTGACCATGCGGTCGACCCCGCGCTTGGTGTCGACGAACATGATCACCCGGCCGTCGCGAGCGGCTATGCGCGTGGCCACGGCCTTCTTGTCGGTCTCGTCCATGACGTACAGGACGTGGTGCTCCATCGTGCTGACCGCACCGGCGGACGGGTCGACGGAGAAGGCGACCGGGTCGGTGAGGAACATCTTGACGAGCTTGTCGATGTTCTTGTCGAGCGTCGCCGAGAACAGCATGGTCTGGCCGTCGGGCTGGACCTGCTTGAGCAGGGCGGTGACCTGCGGCATGAAGCCCATGTCGGTCATCTGGTCGGCCTCGTCGAGGACCGTGATGGAGACCTGGGAGAGGTCGGCGTCACCGCGGTCGATGAGGTCCTTCAGGCGGCCGGGGGTGGCGACGAGCACCTCGGCGCCGCGGCGCAGGGCGCCGGACTGCCGGTTGATCGACATGCCGCCGACGACGGTGGTGATCCGCAGGTTGACGGCCGTGGCGTACGGGGACATCGCGTCGGTGACCTGCTGAGCGAGCTCGCGGGTCGGTACGAGGACCAGCGCGAGCGGCTGCTTCGGCTGTGCGCGGCGGCCGGCGGTGCGGGCCAGCAGGGCCAGGCCGAAGGCCAGCGTCTTGCCGGAGCCGGTACGGCCGCGGCCGAGCAGGTCACGGCCGACGAGGGAGTTCGGGATGGTCGCGGCCTGGATCGGGAACGGCTCGGTGACGCCCTGGGCGGCGAGGGTCTTCAGCAGCGCCTCGGGCATGTCCATGTCGCCGAACGAGTCCACCGGCGGCAGGGCCGGGGTCAGCGGGTCGGGCATGGTGAATTCTTGGGGCCTGGCTACGGGGGCGGACTTCTGCCGTCCCGCGCCAGCCTTCGGACGTCCCTGAGCCGCACCTCGACCCCGGGTGGGGCGGCGGCTGGGTCGTGCGGAGCTGGAGCTGGTCATGCGAGAAAGCCCTCCTGAAACCGGCAGGTACTGCACAAAGCACTGCAAACAAATGGTGCGAAACAGCAGACAAGCCGGGGCCCGCACCTACTCGGTGCGGACCCCGGCGTGCTGACTGCCTTAGGCGGGGAGGATGTTCTCCGCCTGGGGGCCCTTCTGGCCCTGGGTGACGTCGAAGGACACGCGCTGGCCCTCGTTGAGCTCACGGAAGCCCTGGGTGGCGATGTTCGAGTAGTGGGCGAAGACGTCCGGGCCGCCACCGTCCTGCTCGATGAAGCCGAAGCCCTTTTCCGAGTTGAACCACTTCACGGTGCCAAGTGCCATTTTGAATCTCCTGAATAGGCGGCAAAGGGCCCCATCCGGAGATTCCGGCAAAACAATAAAAGCGCCTGTCGGAGCATTCCCGTCAGGCGCACATAAAGTTCATGGGTACCACAACTGCAACGAGCTCTAAGCTAGCACACGTCGGTCGGGGAGTGCCGCCGCGATCATGTGACCTCCGTCGCGTGTACCGCCCGCGCGGAGTCGCCCGCCCGCCTCCGCGAGGGCGCGCCTGAGCCCCGGAATGCCCATCCCGCCCGAGTCCAGCACGATCCGTTCCCCCTCCGGGGCGGTGTTGACCACGTCGAGGCGGACCTCCCCGTCCTCGGCGTACAGATTCATCCGGACGGCGGAGCCGGGGGCGTACTTCGCCGCGTTGGTGAGTCCCTCGCGGGCGATCCGCAGCAGCAGCCGCCCGTCGGCCGCCGGGAAGGATCCCAGGCCGGGCTGCGTGTGGTGGGTGATCTCCATGCCGGTGGCCCGCATGTTCCGGGCCAGGGAGCCCAGGAAGCGGCCCACGTCCACGGGGGAGGTGTACGCGCGACTGCCCGCGGGGTCGGTCAGCATGTCCAGCACCTCCCTGACCTCGGCCATCGCGGCCCGCGCCGACTCCTCCACGGCGCCGGCGGCCTCCCGGACCCGGGGATCGGCTCCGGCGTCCAGGCGCAGGGCGGCGGCCTGCATCGTGAGGGCGGTGAGGCGGTGGCCGAGCCCGTCGTGGGTGCGCTGGGCCAAACGGGTGCGCTCCTGGACGACGGCGAGGTCGGCCGCCTGGTCCACGGCGGCGTGCGCCTGGCGGGCCCGCTCGCGCAGCGCGGCCATGACGTGCCGGTTGCGGCGCACGGTCTCCCCGTAGAGGGCGGGCACGAGGATGGAGCCGAGGACGAAGGACGCGGGGTCGCGCCCGGCGTACCCGAGCGGCAGGAACAGGTCGCGGGTGGCCGCGTAGACGACGGCCATCAGCAGGACCCCGCCCCAGCGGTGGGCGCGGCCGTACGCGGCCAGGGCGTAGGCGGCGAAGACGAGGGGGCCGCGGTCGTCGGAGACGACGGTGGCGGCGGTGGCCGCGAGGGCCGGTATCCAGGGGTGGGAGCGGCGGCACAGCAGGGAGACGGCCGCGAGCCAGCCGGCGGCCAGGCTCGTGGAGTAGTCGCTGACGAGGCCGAAGCGGTGGACGTCGTGGAGGTTGAGGGTGGTGAGCAGCCCGCAGGCGAGGGCGAGCCAGATGTCGGTGCGGCGGGCGCGCACGGGGTCGGGCGCCCCGCCGCCCTCTCCGGTCAGGGTGCGCAGACCCCGTTCCAGCAGCTGTCCGGCGCGACCGGGCACGGCCTGCATGACTCCACCACCCCCCATGACGCACAAAAGTGCGCAGAACATGCCAAAACGTCCCCCCAGGTTGCCCTTCTTCCGCCGAAGGGGCATCCCGGGGGGACGCGCTCTTGGTGAACCGGCCCTCAGCGAACGGGCCCGCAGTGAACCGGCCCGCAGTGAACGGCTCGTTCGTTACAGGGAGACACCGAGGCCGTTCAGCCAGGTGACCGGGTTGACGTCGGCGCCGTAGCTGTTGCTGGAGCGGACCTCGAAGTGGAGGTGCGGGCCGGTGGAGTTGCCGGTGTTGCCGGAGCTGCCGATCTGCTCGCCCGCGGAGACGCGCTCGCCTTCGGAGGCGGTCGCCGAGGAGAGGTGGGCGGAGAGGGTGTAGCGGCCGTCGTCGTGCTTGACGACCACGGCGTTGCCGTACGCGCCCTGCCAGCCGGAGGAGACGACGGTGCCGGCGGCCGCGGCCCGGACCGGGGTGCCGGTGGACACCGCGAAGTCGATGCCGGTGTGGTGGCCGGCGGCCCAGCCACCCGCCTGGTGGTAACGCGCGGAGATGGTGCCGCCCGAGACGGGCAGGACGCCCTCGGCGCTGCCGCGGGAGCTGCTCTTGGACGAGCTCGACGCATCCGAGGACTTCGCGGACTCCGAGGACTTCGAGGAGCCGGAGGACTTCGAGGAGCCGGAGGAGCTGGAGGACTTCGGCGCGGCCGGGGTGGAGCCGCCGGAGTCGGAGGAGCCGCCGGAGCCGTACGCGAGGCGCTGGCCCGGGAGGATCATGTGCGGGTTGGACCCGATCACCGAGCGGTTCTCGGAGTAGAGGGTCTGCCAGCTGACGCCGAGTTCGGAGCCGATGGTGCCGAGGGTGTCGCCGCTGACCACGGTGTAGCTGTGGGCGCCCTGGGCGGGCTTCGGGGCGGCCGGGGCCGCCCGGGCCTCGACGCGCTTGCCCGCGGTCGAGGTGCCGGCGCCCTTGGCGGGGGCCTCGGGGGCCGGGCCGCCGCGCTGCAGGCCGGCGAGCTTGCCGCAGGAGGGCCAGGCGCCGGGGCCCTGGGTCGCCAGGACCTTCTCGGCTATGGCGATCTGCTGCGCCTTGGTGGCCTGGTCGGCCTGGGGGGCGTACTGCCGGCCGCCGAACTCCGCCCACGTGCCGGAGGAGAACTGCAGGCCGCCGTAGTAGCCGTTGCCGGTGTTGATGCTCCAGTCGCTGGTGGACTCGCACTGGGCGACCTTGTCCCACGTGCCGACCGACGCGGCGGACGCGGGCTGTGCCACGAGACCCACGGCGGCGGGTGCGGCGATACCGGCGACAACGAGACCGGCGAGGGTACGAGCAGACGGGAAAGACATGCGGAGTTCCTGACTTCGGGGACATTTGCGGAGGCCGGGTGCACCGGGTGAAGCGGTGGTGCGTTCGGCCTCGGTAACCACCGTCCGGGAGGACGGGGGGTCCCCGAAGTCCCCGAAAGAGGACAAGCGGGGCGGCAAAAGGGGACTGGGGAGGGAGGGTTGAGGGCACTTACGTCCCGCTCTGCCGGTAATGTCCGCAATGAGACGGAGCATCAGGGGAGGTGGGTCACATGACGATCCGCGTGATGGTGGTCGACGACCAGAGCCTCATACGGTCGGGACTCGTGACCCTGCTCGCGAGCGCGCCCGACATCGAGGTGGTCGCGGAGGCCGCCGACGGGGCCGAGGCCGTGCCGCTGGCGCGCACGTACCGGCCGGACGTGGCGCTGATGGACCTGGTCATGCCGAAGGTCGACGGCATGGAGGCCACCTTGCAGCTGCTGCGCCTGCCGGAGCCCCCGCGCGTGCTCGTCCTCACCGGCTACACGGCGGACGACCTGGTCCTGGACGCGCTGCGGGCCGGAGCGGCCGGGTTCCTGCTGAAGGACCTGCGCCCCGAGGAGCTCTTCGCCGGCATCCGCACGGTCGCGGCGGGCGGCAGCGCACTGGCTCCCGGGGTGATGCGGGTGCTGCTGGAACGGGCCGGCACCCGCACCGGTGCTCCCGACCACGCGGAGCAGCTCTCCACCCTGTCCCCCGGCGAGCGGGACGTCCTCGCACTGGTCGGCGAGGGGCGGACGAACCTGCAGATAGCGCAGGCGCTGCACCTGTCCCCGGCGAGCGTGAAGACGTACGTCTCGCGGATCCTGACGCAGCTCGACCTCTCCAACCGGACCCAGGCCGCGATCCTCGCCTACGAGGCGGGGCTGGTCCGCGCCGCGTGAGCAAGGCCCCGGAGGGGCGCAGGGCCAGGGCCAGGGCCAGGGTCTGGGTCTGGACCTCGCCGGCCTACGCGGTCACGCTCAGCGTGGCCGTCATCCGAGACGGCTCCGTGCGGGGACTAGCGGCTCGCGCCCCCGGGGCGTGAAGCTGGCGGCCATGTCGCCCTCTTCGCTGTCTCCGCCCGTCCGTGCGTTCTTCCTCGTCAACGAGGGCATCGCCTTCCTGCTGGAGCTGCTGGTCCTCTTCCTGCTGGCCTGGTGGGGTTTCACCCGGGACGTCGGATGGGCGGGGTCCCTCGCCCTGGCGGTGGCCGCCCCGGTGGCCGCCGCCGTGCTCTGGGGGATGTTCGCCGCGCCGAAGGCCCGGTTCGCCGTGCCCCTGGCCGCTCAGCTCGGGGTCAAGGCCGTGGTGTTCGGCGCCGCCGCCCTGGCGCTGCTCGCGCTCGGGCAGCGGCTGCCGGCCCTGTGGTTCACGGTGGCCGTCGTCGTGAACACCGGCCTCTCCTCGTATTACCGCAACCGCTCCTGAAGCACCGCCGCCCGGCACTGCGAGGGACTCCCCCAGGCGTCGCGCAGCGGGCGGGCCTTGCGCAGCCACAGGGAGAGGTCGAGCTCCTCGGTGTAGCCGACGGCCCCGTGGAGCTGCAGCGCGGTCATGGCTGCCGCGTACGCGGCCTCGCCCGCGGTCAGCTTCGCCGCGGCGACCTCCCCGGGGGCCAGGGAGAGCGCGGCCGCCCACAGCAGCGGCCGGGCGAACTCCAGGCCGATCAAGGTGTCGGCCAGCCGGTGCTTCACCGCCTGGAAGCCGCCGATCGCCGTGCCGAACTGGGTGCGCTGCTTCGCGTACTCCACCGTGCGCGCGAGGAGGGCCTCGCCGGCGCCGAGGCACTGGGCGGCGGTCAGCAGCCGGGCCCACTCGGCGGCGTCGTGCGCCGCCGCGGTGACCGCCGGGCCGGCGGCGAGGACTTCGCCGCCGCCGTCCGGCAGGGCCAGGCGGCGGGCGGGGTCGATGGAGGTGCGGAGCGGACCGGCGCCGGCGGCCAGCCGGAGCTCCCCGGCCGGGGACACCGTGAAGAGGTGGGTGGCCGCGTCGGCGTCCAGGGCGTACGGGGTCCCGCCGGGCAGGGTCAGGGTGGCCGAGGCCTCCCCCGCGGCCAGCCCGGGGAGGAACCGCTTGGCCAGTGCCTCGTCGCCGAGCCGGGTCAGGAGTACGGCGGCGGCGGCCGTCTCCACCAGCGGGCCCGGGACTCCGGCGCGGCCCAGCTCCACGAACCCGGTCGCCATCTCCAGGGGCATGAGGCCCATGCCCTCGTGGGCCTCGTCGGCGGCGAGGGCGAACAGTCCGGTGGCGGCGAGCCGCGCCCACAGCGCCTTGCCCGGGTCGTGGTCGCCCGCGCCCCAGGCCCGTACCGCCGCCGGGACGTCGGAGGCGGCGAGCAGGCCGCGCAGGGTGCGGGCGAAGTCCGCCTGTTCTTCGGTGGGCAGGAAGCGCATCAGCGGCGGCCCTTCGGGAGGCCGAGCAGCCGCTCGGCGATGATGTCGCGCTGGATCTCGTTGGTCCCCGCGTAGATGGGACCGGCGAGGGAGAAGATCCACGGCTCGGCCCATTCCCCGTCGGCGAGTTCCGCGTCGGGGCCCAGCAGGTCGAGGGCGCTCTCGTGCAGGGCGATGTCGTACCGGGACCAGAACACCTTGTTCAGGCTGGACTCGGCGCCGATCGTCTCGCCGGCCGCGAAACGGGAGGCGTTGGCCCAGGTGAACAGCTGGTAGGCGCGCGCTCCGACCACCGCGTCGGCGACCCGGTCGCGCAGCGCGGTGTCGGCCGGGTCCCCGTGGCTCTGCCACAGCTCCACGAGGCGGTCGGCGGCGGCGAGGAAGCGGCCCGGGGCGCGCAGGGTGAGCCCGCGTTCGTTGCCGGTGGTGGACATGGCGATCCGCCAGCCCTGTCCGGGCTCCCCGATGACGTCCGCGTCGGGGACGAAGACCTCGTCGAGGAAGAGTTCCGCGAAGGCGGGCTTGCCGTCGAGGCGGCCGATGGGCCGCACGGTGACCCCGGGGGCGTGCAGGTCGAACATCAGATAGGTGAGGCCCTGGTGCGGTTTGGGGGCCTCGGGGTCGGTGCGGAAGATGCCGAAGGCGCGGTCGGCGAAGGCGGCCCGCGAGGACCAGGTCTTCTGCCCGGACAGCAGCCAGCCGCCCTCGGTGCGGACGGCGCGGGACTTCAGGGAGGCGAGGTCGGAGCCGGATTCGGGCTCGGACCAGGCCTGCGCCCAGATCACCTCGCCGTCGGCCATGGAGGGCAGGACGCGGGCGCGCTGTTCGTCCGTGGCGTGGTCGAAGAGGGTGGGGGCGAGCAGGTTGATGCCGTTCTGCGAGACCCGGCCGGGCGCGCCGGCGGCCCAGTACTCCTCCTCGAAGACCAGCCAGTGCTCGATGTCCACGCCGCGGCCGCCGTACTCCTCGGGCCAGGACACCACCGCCCAGCGGGCGGAGTGCAGGAGCGCCTCCCATTCCCGGTGGGCGGCGAAGCCGTCCCGGGTCTCCAGGGAGGGGAGGGGGGTGGCGGGCACGTGGGAGGCCAGCCAGTCGCGCGCTTCGGCCCGGAAGGCTTCCACGTCCGCCGCATGGTTCAGGTCCATCAGCTGTTCGCCTCCTTCATCGCGAAGCCCTGCTTGGTGGCGCCCTTCATCGCGGCACCCTTCATCGCGGCACCCTTCATTCCCGATACGTCCATGCCGCCGAGCGGGTCCGCCGTCGTCTCGGCGTTGTGGGCGTGCGCGAGGTGGTGCAGTCCGAAGACGGAGTCCATGCCGGTGTGCAGGCCCTGGAGGTCCTCGGCCTGGTTGACGGCCCGCTTGGTGAGGGCGAGTCCGAAGGCGGGCATCTCGGCGATCCGCAGGGCGAGCCGGTCGGTGGCCCCGGCCAGTTCGGCCCGCTCGACGACCCGGTTGACCATGCCGATCTCGTAGGCGCGGCGGGCGGGCATCCGGTCGCCGGTGTAGAGGAACTCCTTGGCGATGCGCGGGGGCATCGCCCACGGGTGGGCGAAGTACTCGACGCCGGGGATGCCCATGCGCACGACGGGGTCGGCGAAGAAGGCGTCCTCGCTTGCCACGATCAGGTCGCAGACCCAGGCGAGCATCAGCCCGCCGGCCACGCACGCTCCGTGGACGGAGGCGATGACTGGCTTGGGCAGCTCGCGCCAGCGCCGGCACATGCCGAGGTAGACCTCGGATTCGCGGGCGAAGCGGGATTCGGCGCCGGAGCGCTGGGAGTGGTCCCACCACAGGCCGGCGCGGCGTTCGAAGGGCAGGTGCGCGTCGCGCTCCGGGGTACCGATGTCGTGGCCCGCCGAGAAGTGCTCGCCGGCCCCGGCCAGGACGACGACCTTGACCGCGGGATCGTCGGCGGCGCGGTAGAAGGCGTCGTCGAGGGCGTAGGTCATCGCGCTGTTCTGGGCGTTGCGGTATCGGGGGCGGTTCATGGTCACGTACGCGACCGGGCCGCGGCGCTCGTAGAGCACGGGGGTGTCATCGGGCATCCCTGGATCCTTCCCTAACAAGTGTTTGGTAGGTTAACGTACGGCCATGAGCAGCGTCGAGGAGTTCCGCACCGAGGTTCGGAGATGGCTACGGGCCCACCTCACCGGCGAGTTCGCCGCCCTCAAGGGCCGCGGCGGACCGGGCCGGGAGCACGAGGCCTTCGACGAACGCCTCGCCTGGGAACGGCACATGGCGGCGCACGGCTGGACCTGCGTGGGCTGGCCGGTCGAGTACGGCGGCCGCGGCGCGAGCACCGGGCAGCAGATCGCCTTCCACGAGGAGTACGCGCTGGCCGGCGCGCCCGCGCGCGTGAACCACATCGGCGAGCAGCTCCTCGGCCCCACCCTCATCGCGCACGGCACCGAGGAGCAGCGGCGGCGCTTCCTGCCGCCCATCCGGGCCGTGGAGGAGCTGTGGTGCCAGGGCTACAGCGAGCCCGACGCCGGCTCGGACCTGGCGAACATCCGCACCCGGGCCGCCCTGGTGGACGGCGCGTGGGTGGTGGACGGCCAGAAGGTCTGGACCTCTCTGGCCCACGCCTCGCAGTGGTGCTTCGTCGTCGCCCGCACCGAGCCGGGCTCCCGCCGGCACGCGGGACTGTCCTACCTGCTGGTCCCGATGGACCAGCCCGGGGTGGAGGTGCGGCCCGTCGTGCAGCTGACCGGGACCTCGGAGTTCAACGAGGTCTTCTTCGACGGGGCCCGCGCCGACGCCGCCCACGTCGTCGGCGCTCCCGGCGAGGGCTGGGCCGTCGCCATGGCCACCCTCGGCTTCGAGCGCGGGGTCTCCACCCTCGGCCAGCAGGTCGGCTTCCGCCGCGAGCTCGAAGACCTGGCCGCGCTGGCGAAGCGCAACGGCGCCATGGCCGATCCGCTGGTCCGCGACCGGCTCGTCCGGGCCTGGATCGGCCTGGAGACCATGCGCGCCTCCGCGCTGCGGCCCGGGGTCGCCCCGTCCACGGCCAAGCTGTACTGGGCCCGCTGGCACCGGGACCTCGGCGAACTCGCCATGGACGTCCGCGGAGCCGCCTCGCTCCTCGCGGCGGGGGCGCACGGGGACCCGTACGACCTCGACGACTGGCAGCGGCTCTTCCTCTTCTCCCGCTCCGACACCATCTACGCGGGCTCCGACGAGATCCAGCGCACCATCGTCGCCGAGCGCGTCCTCGGCCTTCCCAAGGAGGTACGAGCGTGAACGCGATCGGCAACGCACCCGCGTACGTGGCGGGGCACGGGCTGCTGGCCGGCCGGAGCGCCGTGATCACCGCGGCCGCCGGGGCCGGCATCGGCGGGGCCACCGCGCGCCGGTTCCTGGAGGAGGGCGCCCGCGTCCTCATCGGCGACGCGCACGCGCGGCGGCTGAAGGAGAGCGAGGAGGCGCTGGCCGCGGAGTTCGGCGCGGACCGGGTCGCCTCCCTGCCCTGCGACGTCACCGACGAGGAGCAGGTGGGCGCCTTCTTCGCGCTCGCCGAACGGCTCCACGGCCGCCTCGACCTCGTCGTCAACAACGCCGGGCTCGGCGGCACCGCGAACCTGGTCGACATGACCGACGACCAGTGGTCCCGCGTCCTCGACGTCACCCTGAACGGCACGTTCCGCTGCACCCGCGCCGCCATGCGCTCGATGCAGGCCTCGGGAACGGGCGGGGTGATCGTCAACAACGCCTCCGTCATCGGCTGGCGCGCCCAGACCGGGCAGGCCCACTACGCCGCCGCCAAGGCCGGGGTGATGGCGCTGACCCGCTGCGCGGCACTGGAGGCGGCGGAGTTCGGCGTACGGATCAACGCGGTGGCGCCGAGCCTGGCCATGCACCCGCACCTGGTGAAGGTCACCAGCCAGGAGCTGCTCGCCGAACTGACCGCCCGCGAGGCCTTCGGCCGGTACGCCGAACCCTGGGAGGTCGCCAACGTCATCGTCTTCCTGGCCAGCGGCTACTCGTCGTACATGACGGGCGAGACCGTGTCGGTCAGCAGTCAGCACGCGTAGGGCGTCGGATGACCGGCCGGGGCGGTACCAGAATGGACGCGTGCCCACGAACAAGCCGATCGCACCGACGGCCAAGAAGAAGCCCCAGGTGACGGCGTCGCCCGAACGCCGCCGCGAACTCCTCGACACCGCCGCCGAGGTCTTCGCCGCGCAGGGCTACAACGCCACCACCGTCCGCAAGATCGCCGACGCCGCCGGCATGCTCGCCGGCAGCCTCTACTACCACTTCGATTCCAAGGAATCGATCCTCGACGAGATCCTCTCCGCCTTCCTGACCGAGCTGTGGGACGGGTACGACACCGTCCTCGCCGCAGGTCTCGGACCCAGGGAGACCATCGAGGCCCTCGTCACCGAATCGTTCCGGGAGATCGACCGGCACCGCGCCGCCGTCGCCATCTACCAGAAGGAATCCCGGCACCTGTCGGTCCAGCCCCGCTTCCACTACCTCTCGGACTCGCAGGTCAAGTTCGAGAAGGCGTGGCTGGGGACGCTGGAGCGCGGGGTCGCGGACGGGGTCTTCCGCGCCGACCTGGACATCCGCCTCACCTACCGCTTCGTGCGCGACACGGTGTGGGTGGCGGCGTCCTGGTACCGGCCGGGCGGCCAGCACAGCCCCGAGGAGATCGCCCGCCAGTACCTGTCCATGGTCCTGGACGGCATCGCCACACGAACGTAACCCTGAGGAGTTCCGATGCCCGAGGCCTACATAGTCGAAGCGGTACGCACCCCCGTGGGGCGGCGCAAGGGAGGCCTGTCCGAGGTCCACCCGGCCGACCTGGGGGCGCACGTCCTCAAGGCCCTCGTCGAACGGTCCGGGATCGACCCGTCGGCCGTGGAGGACGTGGTCTTCGGCTGCCTCGACACGGTGGGGCCGCAGGCGGGCGACATCGCCCGGACGGCCTGGCTGGCCGCGGGGCTCCCCGAGGAGGTCCCGGGCGTCACCATCGACCGCCAGTGCGGATCCTCGCAGCAGGCCGTGCACTTCGCGGCGCAGGGCGTCATGTCCGGCACTCAGGACCTGGTGGTCGCGGGCGGCACCCAGAACATGTCGATGATCCCGATCGCCTTCGCCTCGCGGCAGGCCGCGGAGCCGCTGGGCTTCACCGAGGGCCCGTACCCGGGGTCGGCGGGGTGGCGCGCCCGGTACGGGGACTCCCCCGTCAACCAGTTCTACGGGGCCCAGCTGATCGCCGAGAAGTGGGGCATCTCCCGCCTCGACATGGAGGAGTTCGCGCTGCGCTCCCACCGGCGGGCGCTGCGCGCGATCGACGAGGGCCGCTTCGAGCGGGAGATCGTGCCGTACGGGTCGGTGTCGGTCGACGAGGGCCCGCGCCGCGACACCAGCCTGGAGAAGATGGCGGGCCTGAAGCCGGTCATGGAGGGCGGCACGATCACGGCGGCGGTCTCCTCCCAGGTGTCGGACGGCGCGGCGGCGATGCTGCTGGCCTCCGAGCGGGCGGTACGGGAGCACGGGCTGCGCCCCCGGGCCCGCATCCACCACCTGTCGGTCCGCGGCGAGGACCCGATCCGCATGCTGTCGGCGCCGATCCCGGCGACGGCGTACGCCCTGAAGAAGACCGGCATGTCCCTCTCCGACATCGACCTGGTCGAGATCAACGAGGCCTTCGCCCCGGTGGCCCTGGCCTGGCTGAAGGAGACGGGCGCGGACCCGGAGCGGGTCAACGTCAACGGCGGCGCGATCGCCCTGGGCCACCCCCTGGGTGCGACGGGCGTCAAGCTGATGACGACCCTCCTGCACGAACTGGAGCGCACGGGCGGCCGCTTCGGCCTCCAGACGATGTGCGAGGGCGGCGGGCAGGCCAACGTCACCATCATCGAGCGGCTGTAGCCTCCGGCGGGACGCGGGCCGGCGTCAGCCCGCACGTGCACGCGGGGCTGGAAATCCAGCCCCGCCGGCGTGTGAGGCCCGGGGTCTGGGGCGAAGCCCCGGGGAACGGTGCAAGGGCGGGGAGGGGACGATCCCCCCGACCCCTCTCACGCGTGGAACTCGCGCACTGCTTCGATGCGCCCCACGATGTGCGAGTTGAACTCGTCCAGCTCCTCCGCCGGGACCCACAGCTCCAGGATGGTCTCCCCGCCGGCCTGCTGGACCGGGTAGCGCTCCAGGAACGCCGAGTCCACCTCGAAGCGCGTCACGAACCCCGCGCCGTCGTGCTTGACGTTCCAGTCCCTGGCGATGCGGACCGCGTAGTCCTCGTTCAGGACGGGGTAGAAGATGGGCTGCTCCGGCAGCCGCGGCGGCCAGGCGCGCCAGTCGAGGTCACGGACCAGTCCGAGCTCCACCGGGCCCGTCGGGCGCCACAGGGTCGTCGTAGGGGACATGGGCGCAGCGTAGGTGGGTGGGCACGGCCCCGGCCAGGCCCTTTCAGGCGGTTAGGCGGCGGGAAAGGCGGGTCAGGGAGACCGTCTGGGTCAGGAGCAGGGCTCCGGTCAGGATCTGCCAGAGGAGCGGGTCGGGGGCGTCCAGGGCCCGGGCCGCGGACAGGGTGATCGCCACCGCGCCGGCCGCGAGCACGATCCGGTGGACGAAGCCGGCGTCCGTGCCGTGCGGCAGTCCGGACACGAGGGCGACCAGCGCGAGCATGACCGGCAGCCAGTGCGGCTGGGAGCCGCGCATCAGGAGCGCGGCGGCGAACTCCGCTGCGAGGGCGAGGGAGTTGCGCGCCAGGGCCCCCTGGACCGATATCGACATGTGCACATCATGCCGGGGATATTCGGGTGCGCGTCCGGCGGGGCCGCGCCTAGGATCCGGCGCAAGGGCTGGGTCGTAGCACAGAGGTAGTGCGCCTACACAGCATGGAGGAGGACGCCGGTTCGAATCCGGCCGCCCGGCCCCCCTCTCTCCTCTACGGCGCACCCGTCGCCGCCACCCACGCCCCCGCCGCCGCGATCGCCGCGGCCGCGGCGGGGAGCGGCAGGCCGAGGAATCCGTGGAAGACCCCGGGGACCAGCTGGATCCCGCAGTCCACGCCCGCCTCCGCCAGCCTTCGCCCGTAGGCCAGGCCCTCGTCCCGCAGGACGTCGCAGTCGGCCAGGACCAGCAGGCTGCGCGGCAGCCCCGAGAGGTCGGCGGCCCGCAGCGGGGAGACGTGGGGGTGGGCCGGGTCGCCGCCGTACTGGTCCCAGTACCAGGCCATGTGGGCGGCCGTGTGGAAGTACCCCTCCGCGAACTCGGCTACGGACGGGTGCTCCATCGAGGCGTCCAGCGGCGGGTAGAACAGCAGCTGGCCGGCGACCAGCTCCGGGGCCCGCAGGGCCGTCACGGCCGCGAGGTTGCCACCGCTGGAGTCCCCGGCGACGACAAGCCGCGCGGGGTCGCAGCCCAGTTCGGCTGCCCGGGCCCGGGCCCACAGCAGCACCGTCAGCGCGTCGTCGGGCGCCGCCGGCCACGGGTGTTCCGGGGCGAGCCGGTAGTCCGCGGAGACCACCACCGCTCCCGAGGCCGCGGCCAGCGCCCGGCACAGCGCGTCGTGGGTGTCCAGGCCGCACATCACCCAGCCCCCGCCGTGGAAGAACACCGCCAGCGGGCGGCCCCCGGCGCCCGGCGCCGGGTCGTAGATCCGGACGGGGACGCCGTCCGCGACCGCGTCCCGTACGGAGGCCACCTCCGCGCCGCCGCCGCGGGAGCCCGACGCGGCCGCGCGCAGGGCGGCCAGGTCCCCCGGGCCGGGGAAGAAGGCCGCCATCGCGTCGCACAGCCGGCGGGCCGCCGGGGACAGGGAACCGGTTCCGGTGCCGCTCATCGCGCCGTCATCCCGCCGTCGACGGTGAACTCCGCGCCCGTGATGTACGAGGACCCCTCCGAGCAGAGGAAGAGGACCAGCTCCCCGACCTCCTCGGGCCGCCCGATCCGCCCCAGCGGCAGGTGCGACCAGTCCCGCCCCGCGACGGCCTCGCTGACCATCGGGGTGTCGATCGCCCCCGGATGCACGGAGTTGACCCTGATCCGGTCCCCCGCCAGGTCCAGCGCGGCCGACTTCGTCAGCCCGCGCAGGGCGAACTTGCTCGACCCGTACGCCGCGTGGCCCGGGATGCCGACCAGTCCGGCGGTGGAGGAGACGTTGACGATGGAGCCGCCTCCCGCCGCGCGCAGCACCGGGGCCACCGCCTGGATGCCGAGGAACGGGCCGAGCAGATTGACCCGGAGCAGGGCTTCGAAGTCTTCGAGGCCCTGGCGCTCCACGTGGGCCGTGCGCCACAGCGCGGCGTTGTTGACCAGGGCGGAGACCGTGCCGAAGGCGCGTACGGCCTCGCGGACCACCTCCGCCCAGCTGTCGGCGTCGGCCACGTCGTGGCACACGTAGAGCCCCTGGTCTGCGAGGGAGTCGGCGACCGCGCGGCCCTCCTCCTCCCGGACGTCGGTGACCACGACCCGTGCTCCGGCCTCGGCGCACAGCCGGGCCTCGGCCGCGCCCTGGCCGCGGCCTGCGCCGGTGATGACGACGACCTTGCCGTTGAGAGAGACGGTCACCGGTCAGCCCTCCAGGGCGCGGAAGTGCGGGATGACGCTCTCGCCCCACTGGCGGATGGTCTCCATGCAGGCCTCCTGCGGGACGGTGCCCATCTGGATCAGGCACATGACCTCGTCGACGCCGATCGCGCGGAGCTGCTCGACGTAGGCGATGGCCGTCCGGGCGTTGCCGTAGGCATGCTCGGCGTTGTAGGTGCCGGTGTCTACGGGGCGGGCCGGGATGTTCGCCTCGTGGAGCTTGGCGACCAGCTCGCTCCGGCCCTTCTCCAGCGCGGCCACGTGCTCCTCGGCGGTCTCGTCCTCGGAGTAGCCCGTCGGCTCGGGGGCGTTGCCGTACCAGTGGGCGATGGACTCGGCGAAGAAGCGCTGGCCGCGGGTGCCCAGGCGCAGGGCGCGCTCGGCGTCGTCGAGGACGATGGTGGGGCAGAGCGCGGAGAGGTGGTCGTTGACCTCGGTGGAGACGAAGCGGTCCCCGCTGCGGGTGGCGATGGCCTCGTCGTAGACCTTGCGCATCGTGCGGACGTCGTCGGCGCCGGCGAAGCCCATCACGAGGGCTCCGATGCCCAGTTCGGCGGCGAGCTTGAGGGTGTCGTGTTTGGAGCAGGCCATGAAGAGCGGCGGGTGCGGGTCCTGGACCGGGCGGGGCAGGATCGCGCCGGGGCCGATGTCGATGGAGCCGTGCCACTCGAACTTCTCCTCGCGCCACGCGGAGGAGAAGATCCGCAGCGCCTCTTCCATCTGCGGGTAGGTGTCCTCGGGGCGGACCCCGTACATGGACATCTCCTGGCGGGTGGCGCCGCGGCCGGCGCCGATGTCCACGCGGCCGCCGGAGAGCACGTCGAGCATGGCGGCGCGTTCGGCCACGCGCACGGGGTGCTGGTAGCCGAAGGGCATGGTGACGACGCCGTGGCCGATGCGGATCTTCTCGGTCCGGGCGGCGACCCAGGTCAGGAAGATCTCGGAGGCGCTCATGTGGGCGTACTGGGTGAGGGCGTGGTGCTCCACGGCCCAGATCCGGTCGAAGCCCATCTCCTCGGCGAACACGGCCTGTTCGACGCAGTCGTGGATGACCTGGCGCTCGCGTTCGGGCGTCGGGTCGACGAGCTGCGCCTCGAAGATCATCGAGAACTTCACGGGGGACCTCCCAGCCGTGCGCTGCGCACGGCACGTCGGGGATGTATTTCGAATAGGAATACTTCTAGCAGTCATGCCTTGTCAGGGGAAGGGTCACCACGAAGACCGGTCGTAGACTGCGCTGCGTGACGAACGAGGCGGCAGAAGAGACGAACGGGCGCACGCTCCCCGCGACCAGCTGGGCGGTGCTCGGGCTGCTCTCCTTCGGGGAGGAGCTCTCCGGTTACGACCTGAAGAAGTGGTCGGACTGGTCGCTGCGCTTCTTCTACTGGAGCCCGTCCTTCAGCCAGATCTACAGCGAGCTCAAGCGGCTGGAGAAGGCCGGCTACGCCTCGTCGCGGATGGTCGCCCAGGAGACCGGCACCCGCGACAAGCGGGTGTACCGGATCACCGGCGAGGGCATGGCGGCCGTACGGCGCTGGGCGCGCGAGGCGCCCGTCGACCCGCCGGTGCTCAAGCACGGGCCGATGCTGCGGCTGTGGCTCGGCCACCTGCTCGAGCCGGAGCAGATGCGCGAAGTCCTCGTACAGCACCAGGAGTTCGCGGAGAATATGCGGCGGCGCGCGGTGGCCGACGCGGACGGAGCCAAGGAAGAGGCCGCGTGGGCGTACCCGACGCTCACCCTCAAGTGGGCGGAGCGGTACTACGCCTCCGAGCGCGACCTGGCGGCCGCCATGCTCGACGACCTCGCCGAGGTCGCTGCGCGGGAGGGCGGGCGCGGCCCGGCCCCGGACCTGGGGTCGGTCCCGGGCTCTGTCCCGGACCCGGCCCCGGACCCGGCGCCGGCCACAGCCCTGGACCCGGCGCCGGGCAAGACCGGCAAGCGCCCGTAGGTGCGCCGGAAGTAGAGCAGCGGCGCGCCCTCGCGGCGTGCCGTCAGGGCGGTGACCCTGCCCAGCGCGATGGCATGGTCGCCGCCGTCCAGGACGGCCTCCAGATCGCATTCGACGGTGGCGAGGACCCCGTCCAGCAGGGGCGCGCCGTTGCCGCCGGGCCGCCAGGCGACCCCGGCGAACTTGTCGCCCCCGGTGACGGCGAACCGGCGGCACAGCTCCTGCTGGTCGGCGGCGAGGATGTTGACGGCGAAGGTCTCGGCCGCCCGGATCCGGGGCCAGGTGCTGGACGTGCGCGCCGGGCAGAAGCAGACGAGCGGCGGGTCCAGGGACACGGACGAGAAGGACTGGACGGCCATCCCGACGGGACGGCCGTCGGTTCCGCATGCCGCGATGACGGCGACGCCGGTGCAGAAGCTGGACAGGACCGACTTCATGTCGGACATGACTTCCTCCCTCATGTGAACCCTCCCTTGATTATGTCTACTAGGTATATGCCTAACCGAAACACCTGTGATTGGATACCGCCCACGCTCGCTCGTCAAGTAGGGAGGGTCCGATGCCACCACCACCCCCGCCGCAGCCACCCGCCACGCTCGCCCGGCTCCCCCAGTACGCCGCCGCCGCGTACGGGGAGCGCGAGGCGCTCGCCGACGGAGAGGTCCGGTGGACCTTCGCCCGCCTCGCCGCCGAGATCTCCGCCGCCGCCCGCGCCGCCATCGCCCACGGCATCCGGCCCGGCGACCGGGTCGCGATCTGGGCCCCGAACAGCCGCCGGTGGATCACCGCCGCCCTCGGCGCGGTCGGCGCCGGAGCCGTCCTCGTACCGGTCAACACCCGCTACAAGACCGCCGAGGCCGCCGACATCATCCGGCGCAGCGGCGCCCGCGTCCTGCTCACCGAGCGCGGGTTCCTCGGCACCGACTACGCCCGCGACCTGCACGCCTCCGGCGAGGACCTCGGGGCGCTCGGCTCGATCGTGATCCTGCGGGACGGGCGCGAGGAGCGCGGGGCGGGCGGCGACGCGGGTCCCGACGGCCCGGCCGGGACCCTCTCCTGGGAGGCGTACCTGCGCGCCGGCGAGGCCGTCCCCGACGCCGAGCGGGCCGCGCGCGCCGCCGCCGTACGCCCCGAGGACCTCAGCGACATCCTCTACACCTCCGGCACCACCGGCCGCCCCAAGGGCGTCATGACCACCCACGGCCAGACCGTCCGGCTCTACGCCTCCTGGTCCGACCTCGTCACCCTGCGCCCCGGCGACCGGTACCTGCTGGTCAACCCCTTCTTCCACACCTTCGGCTACAAGGCCGGCGTGCTCGCCTGCCTGCTGCGCGGGGTCACCATGCTCCCCGAGGCGGTCTACGACACCGACCGCATCCTGCACCGCATGGCCGCCGAACGCGTCACCTGCCTGATGGGCCCGCCGACCGTCTTCCACGGCCTGATCCGCCACCCCGCGCGGGCCGCGCACGACCTGTCCGCGCTGCGCCTGGCCGGCACCGGAGCCGCCTCGGTGCCCGCGTCCCTCGTCGAAAAGATCCGCGGCGAACTGGGCGCGCCCGACGTGTTCACCGCGTACGGGCTCACCGAGTCCGGCGGGGTCGTCTCCGTCTGCCCCACCGACGCCGACGCCCGGACCCTCGCCCACACCGTCGGCCCGCCGCTGCCGGACACCGAGGTACGGATCACCGACCCGCTCGGCGCGGTGCTGCCCGCCGGGGAGCCCGGCGAGGTGCAGGTCCGCGGCTACCACGTCACCGCCGGCTACCTGGATGACCCGGCGAGCACCGCCGAAGCCGTGCTGCCCGGCGGCTGGCTGCGCACCGGGGACATCGGCGTCCTCGACGGGCGCGGCTACCTCGCCATCACCGACCGGCTGAAGGACATGTACGTGGTCGGCGGGTTCAACGCCTATCCGGCGGAGGTGGAGAACGTGCTGCTGACCCACCCCGCCATCACCGACGCGGCGGTCGTCGGCGCCCCCGACGAGCGGCTCGGCGAGGTCGGGGTGGCCTACGTCGTCACCACCGGGCCGGTCACCGCCGAGGAGCTGACCGCCTGGACCCGGGAACGGCTGGCCAACTTCAAGGTGCCGCGGCGGTTCACCCGGCTGGAGGAGCTCCCGCGCAACGCGGGCGGCAAGCTGCTGAAGACGGAGCTGCGCCGCACGGCGCGAGGGGAGTCGGCGTGAGGCCGCTGGAGCCGACGGTCGAGCAGGATGAACTCCGGGACGCGGTACGGGCGGTCCTGGCCCGGCACCCCGGCCACGCGGCCTGGGCTCCGCTGACGGCGCGGATCGGCGCGGCCGCGCTGGCGGTCCCCGAGGAGTACGGCGGGCTCGGCTGCGGGCCGAGGGAAGTCGGGGTGGTCATGGCGGAGCTGGGGCGCGCGCTGAGCCCCGTACCGTACCTGGGCTCGGCGGTGCTGACCGCGGGGGCCCTGCTCGCGTCCGGGGACCGGGAGGCCTGCGCCAAGCACCTGCCGCACCTGGCGGAGGGCACCCTCGTCGGCGCCCTGGCCTGGGCGGAGACCCCTGGACCCGGACCCGGTACGGGGCCCGGGTCCGGCGTCCCGCGCGGGGGCTGGGAGGCCCGCGAGCTCGCGGCCCGGGCCGAGCCGGCGGGCTCCGACTGGCTGCTCACGGGAACCAAGCGGTACGTCCTGGCCGGGCCGGCGGAACCGCCCCTGCTGCTGGCCTTCGCCAGGATGCACCCGGCCCCGGGCACGGCCGGCGGACCCGGTACCACGCCCGGCCGGGGACACGGGCGGCTCGGGCTGTTCGAACTCGTCGCCGCACCGGCGGCCTTCACCGCACGGTCCACGATGGACCGCACCCGCCCCCTCGCGGAGCTGACCCTGGACCGGACCCCGGCCCGGCTGCTGTCGGCCGACGGCGCCGGGGTCCTCGCCCGGGTCCGGGACCTGGCCTGTACGGCGCTCGCCGCCGAGCAGGCGGGCGCGGCGGCACGGGCGCTGGAGGCGACGGTCCGGTACGCGAAGGAGCGGGTGCAGTTCGGGCGGCCCATCGGCTCCTTCCAGGCGGTCAAGCACCGGCTCGCCGACCTGCACACCGCGGTGGAGGGCGCCCGCTCGCTCGCCCTCGCGGCGGCCGCCGCCGACGCGGCCCCGGAGCTCGCGGCCGCCGCCAAGTCGGCCTGCTCCGAGGCCTTTGCGTACGTGGCGGGCGAGATGATCCAGCTGCACGGCGGCATCGGCATCACCTGGGAGCACGAGGCGCACGAGTACTTCAAGCGGGCACACGGCTCGGCCCTGCTCTTCGGCTCCCCCGCCGCACACCGTGAACGGCTGGCGGCCCGGCTGGGGTTCCTCCCGAACGACGGCGTGGGGACCGCGGACTGCCGTACCCTCGGCCCATGACCGGCAGCGCGATTGACCTCCGGAAGATCGAAGAGACCGCTCCGGCGCTGGTGAGCCTGTACAAGAGCGCCGGGACCTCGCTCCTCGCACACGGCCTGGCAGGCGGGCGGGCCGCGGTGTACCTGGTCCTCGACTACTCCGGCTCGATGCGCCCGTACTACGACGACGGCAGCGTGCAGGCCCTCGCCGACCGGGTGCTGGGGCTCTCCGCCCACCTGGACGGCGATGCCCGCGTGCCGGTCGTCTTCTTCTCCACCGAGGTCGACGCGGTCGAGGAGATCTCCCTGGCCGGCCACGAGGGACGAGTCTCCGCGATCGCCGCCGGCCTCGGCCACATGGGCAAGACGGCCTACCACGCGGCGATGGACGCGGTGATCGACCACTACCTGGACTCGGCGTCGGTCCTCCCCGCGCTCGTGGTCTTCCAGACCGACGGCGGCCCGATCAACAAGCTCGCCGCCGAGAAGTACCTGTGCAAGGCGGCCCGGCTGCCGCTCTTCTGGCAGTTCGTCGGCTTCGGCAACACGCGCAGCTCGCAGTTCGACTTCCTGCGGCGGCTGGACGAACTGCCCGTCCCGCAGAAGCGGGTGGTGGACAACGCGGGCTACTTCCACGCCGGGTCCGACCCGCGGGCCGTCACGGACGCGGAGTTGTACGACCGGCTGGTCGGGGAGTTCCCGGCGTGGCTGGCCGCGGCCCGGGCGGCGGGAATCGTGCGCGCCTGACCGGCGGCCGTCGGTGCCCCGCGCTTTGATGGTCGTATGACGACGAACAACTGGGCCGTATTCGAAAAGGCGGAACCCGACTTCGCGGCGGCCGTGCGGGCCCGCTTCGCACAGTTCCCGCACCACGTCCTGGCGACCCTGCGCAAGGACGGCTCGCCCCGCGCGACCGGGCTGAATGTCGACATCCGCGGCGGCGAGCTGTGGCTGGGCATGATGCCGGGCTCGATGAAGGGCAAGGACCTGCGGCGCGATCCGCGCTTCGCCCTGCACACCAACCCGGGTGCGGGCGAGACGATGCCCGACGGGGACGTACGGATCTCCGGGCGGGCGGTGGAGATCGTGGAACAGCCCGAGCTCCACCGGTACGCGGAGGAGGCCGAGGAGAACGACACCCCGCACCCCTTCGACCTGTTCCGCGCCGAGCTGACGGAGGTGGTCCACGTCGGCGTCGAGGGCGACGACCTGGTGGTCCGCTCGTGGACCCCGGAGCACGGACTGCGCACCGTGCGCCGGGGCAATGACGACGAGCCGGCCCGCGAGGAGCCTGCGGCGGGCTGAGCCGGGCCGGGACGGGCTGGACTAGGCGCGGCCCACGGTCTTCGCCGGGGCTTTAGGGGCCTGGGCCGGGACCTTGGCCGGGGTGTTGGCGGGAGCCTTGGCCGGGGCCTTGGGGGTCTTGGCCGGGGCCTTGCCCGAGGCCTTCGGGGTCTTCGGGGTCTTCTGCGGGACCTGCGGCACCGGGGCCGGGGCCGCGGTCTGGGCGCCGACGTCCAGCCAGCTCCGGTCGATGTTGAGCGTCACGCCCCCGTACGTGGCGTCGTGGTCCCCGCGGAACTGGTGGGCGCGGCGGCCCCCCGTCCACTGGCTCGTACCTGCGGGCAGCCCCAGGTCGGCGTCGGTGACGGAGGCCACGCCGTTCCAGCGGGCCACCCACAGCACGTCGGGCATGGCGTCCGGGGCCTGGGCGTAGTGGGCGCTCAGCGCCTTGGCCCCGGAGCTCGCCGCGACGTAGGCGGCGGCGCCGTAGCCCAGTTCGTGCAGCCGGACCGTCCAGGCCGTGAGGTAGGCGACGACCGGGGCGTCCCACGTGGCCCGGTCCGTGTAGTTCTCCAGGTCGTTGTAGAGGACCGTGCCTTCCGCCATGCCCAGGGCCGCGGCCGCGTGGGCCGCGCCCTCGGCCTCGGCCCGGCCCTGCTCGTTGGCTTCTGAGGGGTCGGTGGAGAGACCCGTGGAGGAGCTCTTCCAGGGCTGGGGGCCGACCCAGATCGGCATGAGGTGCCAGCCCGCCCCGGCCTGCCGGCTCACCCATCCGGCGGTGAGCTGCGACTGGGCGCAGGCGCGGGCGCGGCCGCCGATGTAGACGCCGACGGCTCCGAAGGGCGAGTCGGTCCGCCAGGCGTTCATGGTGCGCTGCGTGGGGGCCGTGCAGGCGTCGAAGCCCTCGCCGGTGAAGGGCGCCTGGACGGTGGTACGGGGACCCCCGCCGACCACGCCGATCGGATCGACGGGGACCGGGCCGGGGGCGGCCGGGGGTGTGAGGGCGCGGGCCCGGGTGAGGACCGCGCGGACGGCCTGGGGGGTGGACCCGTAGGAGACGGTGGCCATCACCCCGGCGCGGCGCAGGGCGTAGCGGATCTCGTTGCTGTCGCCCCGGACCTTGGGGAGGGGGTCGCCCTCGTCGCCTCCGACCGTGGGGATGTCGGCGCGCGGCGGGGCCCCGTCGAGCGGCTCCAGGTGCAGGGTGTCGGAGCGGGGGGCGGCGGCGCGGGCGGCTCCGCACTCGCCCTGGGCGCCGGCGTGCCCGAGGTAGAGGGTGGGCACGTCGAGGCGCAGGCAGGCGTCGGGATTCCGGTCGAGGTCGACGACCCGCCAGTCGGCGGGGACGGTGAGGCGCAGCCCGCGGTAGTCGACGGGCCGGCCGTCGGCGGGGTGGCCGTCGGCGGCCCCGAGGGGGACGGGAGCGAGCAGCGCGGCGCCCAGCAGGCAGCTCAACAGCATGTGGGAGGGGAGCATGTGACCCACTGTTACCAGAAGGCCCGCAGGCTTACGCAGAGGCACGAGAGCCCGCGGTCACGTGTTGACGGGACGGCCGCACGGCACTGCGGACAACCCCCTCGCTCCCCTCCCGTACCGTGTCCTCCTCGCGCTGCTCGGCCGGTGGGCCGCCGCCCTCCGCCCGCGACTCCCGCTCCGACTGCTCCTCCCCTACTCCCCCTGCTCCCCTACTCCGCCTCCGCCTCCGCCTCCTGCTCCTGCTCCTGCTCCTGCTCCTGCTCCTGCTCCTGCTCCTGGAAGGCGGGAAGGGCGAAGATCCGTTCCTTCCCCGCCTCCTCCATGAGCTCGACGAGCGGCAGCACCAGCTCCCACAGGTCCTGCTTGTCGACCTCGCGCACGAGTCCTTCCAGCTCCGCGTCGCCCAGCCCGGCGGCGGCATCGGCCACCACCTTGCGCGACTCCTCCGGCAGTACGCCGACCAGCGGCAGGAAGGCGCCCCACAGGGCGGTCGCCACGACGGCCCGTACCACGCCGGCCAGCACGAGCGGGTCGCGCAGGGAGTCCAGCCGGGCCACCGCGATCCGGTCCTCCTCGCCGAGCAGCGCCACGAGCGGGAGCAGCGACTCCCACAGCCCCTCGGCGTGCGTCACCCGTACGAGCGAGTCGAGCTCGGCCGCGTCGAGGCGGGCGGTGAGCTCGGCGATCCGCAACCGCTGGTCACCGCCGACCATCGCGGCGACGCCGAGGGCTTCCTCCCAGAGCCCCTCGGCGGCCGCGGCCCGTACCACCGCGCCGAGGCGGTCGTCGCCCATGAGCTCCAGGATCCGGGGCAGCCGCTCGGGCAGGTCGACGTAGAAACCGGCGCGCAGCACCGCCGCGTCGTCCACCTGGTCCAGGATCCGGCCGAGCACCCGGTCCCGCATGTGGCCGACGAACCGGCCCATCGTGAGGTGGTCTCGGTTCTCGGCGAGGGTGGTGGCGATGCGGACGACGAGACCCTCGTCGAGCCGGTCGACGATCCCGGAGATCTTCCGGGGGTCCAGGTGTCCGCAGGCCTCGGCGGTGAAGGAGACGGGCAGCTTCTCGATGATGGCGGCGGCCCGGCCCGCCTCCAGCCTGCCGGCCACGCCGGCGGCCAGCCGGGGTCCGAGCGCCTTCTGCGAGATGGCGGCCGCCACCCCGGCCGGCACCAGCTTGGTCGCGGCGGCGACCCGGTCGAGCATCTCGGGTGCGCCGTCGTTGAGCACGCCGCTGACCTGCTCCCGGAACGCCCGCACGTCCTCGTCCGGGAGCCCGCGCAGGAAGCCGAGTTCCCCGGCGTCCGCGCCCACCAGCCGGGCGATCTTCTCCACTTCGGCGCGGCTCACCGGAACAGCACCTTGCGCACGGCCCCGCGCGCGAGGGCGGGGACCAGCCCCAGCGCCTCCTCGGCGGCCCGGTTCAGGCCCTCGGCCTGACGCGCCCGCTCCGCCTTGAGCGCCTCGGCGAGCAGCGCGAGCTCCCCGGCGTCCAGCTCCGCGAACGATGCGGGAGGCCGGGCGCCCCCCAACTCCCCGCTCAAACGGCCCATTTCCTCATCTGTACGCACGGGACGACCTCCCACACCAAAGACGACACGACGGCTCGCTCCGAGCGTGAGGCCGTGTTGACTATTAGTCAATACTCGCGGGTAAGGCCGGCGCCGGCGCGATGGCCGCGCAGCCGAGGGGCGGTCGAAGCCGGTCTCGTGCCGGCTCCGACCGCCCCTTCCTCTTCCTCGTACCGGTCAGGTCAGGCCCCGGCGGCGGCCCGTTCCAGCACCTCCAACACGGTGTCCCGGAACAGCGTGGCCTTGTACCCGGTCTGCGGCAGCGGGCGGCAGCGGGCGAGTACCGTCGCGGCCGCTGCCGCGAGGACCTCGGGGGTGGCCTCGCGACCGGTCAGGGCCGCTTCCACCTCCGGCAGCCGCAGCGGAACCCGCGCCACCCCGCCCGCCGCGACGGCCGCGTGCGTGATGGTGGCGCCGTCGAGCGCCAGCCGGGCGGTGGCCTCGACCAGGGGCCATTCGCCGTGGGCCCGGCTGGTGGCCCGGTGGCAGGCGGCGCGCTCGCCCGGCAGGGCCGGCGGCAGCAGGACCGCGGTGAGGATGCGTTCCGGTGCCAGCAGGTGGTCGACCTGGTGGAGCCGGTCGCCGTCCCCGTACAACTCGGCTACCGTGCGCTGCGGTTCGCCGTGGATCTCGGCTCCGGCGTCGTAGGTGAGCAGGGCCATCGCGAGGGTGGACGGGTGCGGGGCGACGCACGGACCGTTGCCGCTGACCACGCCGAAGTGGTGATCGCCCTCGCGCGCGGGGCAGCCGGAGCCGCCCTTCTGGAGGCAGCTGAAGTGCGGATTGCGGTAGTACCAGCAGCGGTTGCGCTGGAGCAGGTTGCCGCCCAGGGTGCCGGCGGCTCGGATCTGCGGGGTCGCCGCGGTCCCGGCCGACACCGACAGGGCGGGCCACCCGGAGCGCACCCGCGGATCGGCGGCAACGTCGGCGAGCGTGGTCAGCGCGCCGATCCGCAGCCCGCCGCCGGGCAGCTGCGTGCAGCCGCGCAGGCCGGCCGCGCCGTCGAGGTCGGTGAACGGGCCCGGGGAGATGCCGGTGCGCTGTCGGGCGGTGGTGTCGGTGCCGCCTGCGCGCAGCTCTCCGCCGCGGGCCAGGACGGCGGCCGAGAGGTCGGTGAGGGTGGCGTCGGTGCTCACGGAGCCAGTCCTTCCAGGAGCCGGTCGGGGCGGATGGGCATGTCGTACGGGCGCCAGCCGGTCGCGTCGTGGACCGCGTTGGCCAGGCAGGCGGCGGTGGGCAGGGTGGCGATCTCGCCGAGTCCGACTCCGCCGCCGGGGACGTGCTCGAAGCCCTCCTGGTGGAAGTGGACGGTGATCTCGGGGGTGTCTCCGATCCCGGGGATGCGGTAGTCCTCCAGGTTGTCGGTCAGCACCCGGCCGGTGGCGGGGTCGGTGCGCCGCTCTTCGAACAGGGCGTAGCCGACGCCCTGGATGACGGCGCCCTCGCACTGGCTCCGGGCGAGGCGGTCCTCGTGGATGCGGCCCGCGGCGATGCCGCTCCACACCCGGAGCGGGCGGATCCGGCCGAGCCGGGTGTCCACCTCCACCTCGGCGACCTGGACCGATCCGGTGAAGCCGCGGCCGATCGCCACGCCCCCCATGGTCAGGTTGAGGGGGGTCACGAAGCCCCGGTGGTCCCGGGTGCGCCGGCCGGTGACCCGTACGCCGTTCGCCCCGTCCAGCCGGGCGGCCACGCCCCCGTGACCGTGACGGCCGCCACCGCCGAGCGCCTCGCGCAGCCGGGCGGCGGCGTCCGCGGCGGCGGGCACGATCGACGGGGTGGTGCGGCTGCCGCCGGAGGTGGGGCCGTGGACGGTGTCGCTGTGCCCGACCTCGGAGCGCACCCTCTCCTCCGGTACGCCGAGTCCTTCGGCGACGGCCCGGCGCAGTACGGTGCGCGCACCCGTGCCCATGTCCTGCACGGCGCAGCGGGCGACGACGATCCCGTCCTCGACGGTGAGCTCGACCTCGGTGCCGGGGTCGAGGAAGTACAGCCAGTTGGCCGCGGCCACGCCGACGCCCCGGCGGAACCTCCCGGTGCCGCCGCGGGTGCCCGACCAGGCCGGGAGGGCCGCCGCCAGGTCGTACAGCGCGTGGCGTTTGGGGTTGCCGTCCCAGCGGCGGCGCAGGGCGATGGGGTCCTGGCCGAGCTTGTGGGCCATCTCGTCGACGGCCTGCTCCAGGGCCCAGCACATCGTGGGTCCGCCCGGGCCGCGGAACGGGGCGCCCGGCGGCCGGTGGGTGACCGTGTCGAAGTCGCGGAGGCGGCGCGGGGCCTTGCCGTACATGAACCGGGCCAGCGCCGCGACGGTGCCGCCCACCGAGACCCCGCCGTCGGTGTCCACGTCCCATGGCCAGCGCGCTCAGCTCGCCTGCGGCGTCCGCGGCCATCGCCAGCCGGATCCGGGTGCCGGGCCGGTACCCGCCGTCGGTGAGCTCCTCGTCCCGGTCCAGCACCACCCGCACCGGGGCGCCGTGCAGCCGGGCCAGCTCCGCCGCGGCGACGACGTCGGAGGTCAGGCCCATCTTGCAGCCGAAACCGCCCCCGACGTGGACGGCCCGGGCCACCACCCGTTCGAGGGGCACGCCGAAGCGCTCGGCGGCGAGCTCGGCCACCTGCTTGACCGACTGCGTGGACACCTCCAGGTGGAGGGTGCCCTCGTCCCACCGGGCCAGGCAGGCGTGCGGCTCGAGCGGGGTGTGGGTCTGCGCGGCGGTCGTGAACACGCCCTCGACCACCCGCTCGGGGCTGCTCTCCCGTGCCTCGATGATGCGGCGCACGGCCTTGGCGGGCCGCTTGCTCATGGCGGACGGCCCCCGCCGGTTGCCGCGCCAGCGGGCGGGCGTCAGCTGCGGGGCCTCACCGGACCCGGGCGCCCGCTTCCGCGCCGCCTTGTCCTCGTAGACCAGCGGCCCCTCGCCTGCCCGGGCCCGGCCCACGTCGAGGGCGGCCGGCAGCACCTCGTAGTCCACCGCGACCCGCTCGGCGGCCGCCCGGGCGGAGGCCCGGTCCGCCGCGGCGACCGCCGCCACGGGCTGGCCGACGTACCGCACCACGCCGTCGGGGGGCAGCAGCGGGACCAGCGCCAGGTCTCCGGCCTCCAGGGACCGTACGTGCGCGTGCGCGTGCGGCGAGCGGATGATCACCCCCTCCAGCAGCCCCTCGGGCCGCTGATCGGTGGTGTACCGGGCCGACCCGTCGACCTTCTCCGGAGCCTCGGCGCGCGGAACGGCCGCGGCCGCCTCCCCGTCGTACTCCCCCGCACAGGCCGCCGCCACGGCGCTGAAGATCCCCTCATAGGCGCCGCACCGGCACAGGTGCCCCGCCAGCGCCTCCGCGATCTCCTCCCGCCCCGGCCTGGTCCGCCCGTGCGCGGCCCGCCACCGCTCGAAGAACGCCGCCGCCTCGACCACGAACCCGGGCGTGCAGTAGCCGCACTGAAGGGCGTCCTCCCCGGCGAAGGCACGCCCGACCGGGTGACCGGCCAGCCCCTCCACCGTCGTCACCCGCCGCCCGGCCAACCGGGCCGCCGGCGTCAGACATGCCACCCGCGGCTCACCGTCGACCTGGATCGTGCACGCCCCGCACACCCCGCCGGCGCAGACGAGCTTGGTCCCGGTCAGCCCCAACTGCTCCCGCACCACCTCCACGGCAGCCGGATCACCGTCCACGTCCACCGCACACGGGACGCCATTGACCTCGAACTCCACGCGACGCACTCCTCAACCGTGGGGGCGACGACCCCCACACCACCCGGGCTCGCCTTCACCCCCCTTGATAACCCGCCCCCACCCACCCCGCAGCTCGGCACGGCGGACGGCCCCGCGCCGCCCGGAACGCCACAACGCCCGGGTCACGGACGTGGCGGGCGCTGCGCCACCGTCACTCACCTCACGCCGAGACCAGCTTGAACCCGACCCAGATCGTTTTGCCCACCCGCTCGTCACGGATCTGGAACTCGTCCGCAAGCTCGGCCACCAACCACAGCCCCCGGCCGCTCCGGGCATCGAGCCCGGGCTCCTGCACGACGGGGCGATCCGGCCCGCTGTCGCGCACCTCGATCGCCACGATCCCACCCGCACACTCCAGACGCACGGAGAACTCCCGCCCCGACGGGACCCCGTGCAGAACGGCATTCGTGGCGAGTTCTGAAACGCAGAGCCGTATGTCGTCCCGACGCTCGCACACGCCCCACTCACCGAGCGCGTCTCCTACGAACTGACGGGCCGCGCGCACCGAGGCACGGGCCCGAGGGAACCGCTGCTGCCGGGAAAAGGACATAGCACCCCACCGCCTTAACGCTGAGCTTCCAAGGCCACACAGAGCGTGTCGCTATTCGCGAAAAGCAGCAAGGGTGCGGGCTGGGATTACGTAAAGGCGTCGCTTAACGTGGGCACCGGCGGAGAGCGGCGGACATTCAGGAGGCGGCGTGAGCGGCAGCGGATGGACCAGCACGTCGATGCCCTACCTGACCCCTCGCGCCGACGGGGAGGCGGACGCCTGGACCGCCGAGGCCAAGGCCGCAGGCCGTCGCGGCGCACAGCGCATCCTCCGCGCCGGCGACCACGACGCCCCGGCCGAAGTTGCCCGGATGCTCGACCTCGCGACCGGGCAGACCGCCATCATCCGCCGCCGGATCATCGAACTCGACGGCGAACCAACCGAGTTGACCGACACCTATTACCCTGTCGACATCGCCGCAGGCACCCCGCTGGCCGGCACGGCAAAGATCCGAGGCGGTGCGGTGACCCTGCTGGCCGGGCTGGGGCACATCGGCGTACGGGTCGTCGAGAACGTGACGGCGCGAATGCCCGGCCCCGAGGAGCGGGAGCACCTGCGCCTCGGACCGGCAGAACCGGTCCTCCAACTAGCCAGAACCACCTACGACTCGACGGGCCGGCCGATCCAGGCCGATGTGATGGTCATGCCTGCCGGACGCCAGCAGTTGCGGTACGAGATCGACATCGAGGTGGCATGACCCTGCCCAGTCCCGAATCCGCGGGCCCCGACCCCCGGTCGCTCCACGCCCGCATCGCCGCCGATCTGCGGGACGAGATCATGAGCGGCGGCCTCGCGCCTGGATCGAAGCTGCCTTCGACAGCGCAGCTGAAGATCCGGTTCGACGCGTCCAACGCCACGATCCAGAAGGCCGTCCAGCTCCTCAAGGACGAGGGACTGGCCCTGGGCCGTGCGGGCTCGGCAGTGACCGTACGGGACACCCGGCAGCGGACCGTTCGCCCGGCCGGCTCCCTGACGCCGGCCGTGGACGGGGCGGCCTACCCGTGGCTCGCCGAAGCATCGGAACCGGCCCGCGCGGCCCAAAGCACCCTACTGGCGGTGGAAGACGTGCCCGTCGTCGGGGATGTCGCTGCCGCGCTCAGCCTCCCCGAGGGCAGTCCGGCCGTGTGCAGGCGGCAGCTGATCACCATCGACGGCGAACCCGCCGAGCTGGTGAGCTCGTACTACCCGCCGGACCTCGCGCGCGGCACCGCCCTCGCGGAGCCCCGCCGGATCCGGGGCGGCACTCCGACCCTACTGGCGGAACTCGGCTTCCCGCCCCACCGCAGCGTGGACCGACTCTCCGCCCGCGTGGCGACGCAGGAGCAATACACCGCCCTGCGACTCCCCGGCGACCTGCCCGTCCTGCGGACCCTCCGCACGGTGTACAGCGCCGAGGGACAGCCGATCGAAGTCACCGTGATGGTGAAGGCAGGACACCTGTACGAGCTCCAGTACGAGTTCGCGCCCGAAGCCTGACCGCCCCCGGAACGCCACGACGCCCGCCACCCCTGGTCGGGGACGTGGCGGGCGTCGTGTCGCGTGCCGTACTTCGTTGTACGGACCGTATGAGGGGTCCCGGCCGGGGCCGGGGGTACTGCTAGACCTCAATGACCACCACCCGACGGCCGGAGGCCGGCGCAGCCGGGCGAAGCCCGGGAGGCCGCCTGCGGCCGAGCGGTGCGCGAGCACGGCGTCCAGAAGGAGTCGTGGCGGGCGTCGTGTCGCGTGCCGTACTTCGTTGTACGGACCGTATGAGGGGTCCCGGCCGGGGCCGGGGGTACTGCTAGACCTCAACGACCACCACCCGACGGCCGGAGGCCGGCGCAGCCGGGCGAAGCCCGGGAGGCCGCCTGCGGCCGAGCGGTGCGCGAGCACGGCGTCCAGAAGGAGTCGTGGCGGGCGTCGTGTCGCGTGCCGTACTTCGTTGTACGGACCGTATGAGGGGTCCCGGCCGGGGCCGGGGGTACTGCGGGTCAGGCGGGTGCTGCGGGTCAGACGGTGATGGAGCGGTCCGTCGGCTTGACCGGGTACGGGAGGGCGCTGGTGCCGGTCAGGAAGCGGTCCACGCCGCGGGCGGCCGAGCGGCCTTCCGCGATGGCCCAGACGATCAGCGACTGGCCGCGGCCGGCGTCGCCGGCGACGAAGACGCCGTCGACGTTGGTCGCGTAGGAGGCGTCGCGCTCGATGTTGCCGCGGGCGTCCATCGCCAGGCCGAACTGCGCCGTCAGGCCGTTCTCCTGGTCGGTGCCGGTGAAGCCCATCGCCAGGGTGACCAGCTGCGCGGGGAGGACGCGCTCGGTGCCGGGCTTCTGGACGAGCTTGCCGTCCTCGAAGGCGACCTCGACCAGGTGGAGGGCCTGGACGTTGCCGTCCTCGTCGCCCTCGAAGTGGGTGGTGGAGACGGAGTAGATCCGCTCGCCGCCCTCCTCGTGGGCAGAGGTGACCTTGTACAGCATGGGGAACGTCGGCCAGGGCTGGCCGGCCGGCCGGTCCTCGGACGGACGCGGCATGATCTCCAGCTGCGTGACCGAGGCCGCGCCCTGGCGGTGGGCGGTGCCCACGCAGTCCGCGCCGGTGTCGCCGCCGCCGATGACGACCACGTGCTTGCCCTCGGCCGTGATGGGGGGCGCCATGAAGTCGCCCTCCTGGACCTTGTTCGCGAGGGGGAGGTACTCCATCGCGAAGTGGATGCCCTTGAGGTCACGGCCCGGGACCGGGAGGTCGCGGGAGACCGTCGCACCCGCCGCGATGACCACCGCGTCGAACCGCTTGCGCAGGTCGGTGGCGGTGACGTCGCGGCCGACCTCGACGCCGGTACGGAACTTGGTGCCCTCCGCGCGCATCTGCTCGATGCGGCGGTTGATGTGCACCTTCTCCATCTTGAACTCGGGGATGCCGTAGCGCAGCAGCCCGCCGATGCGGTCGGCGCGCTCGTACACCACCACGGTGTGGCCGGCCCGGGTCAGCTGCTGGGCCGCGGCGAGACCCGCCGGGCCGGAGCCGATGACCGCGGCCGTCTTGCCCGACAGGCGCTCGGGCGCCTGCGGGGTGACGTCGCCGTTGTCCCACGCCTTGTCGATGATCGAGACTTCGACGTTCTTGATGGTGACGGCCGGCTGGTTGATGCCGAGCACGCAGGCGGACTCGCACGGCGCCGGGCACAGCCGCCCGGTGAACTCCGGGAAGTTGTTCGTCGCGTGCAGCCGCTCGGAGGCGGCGGTCCAGTCCTCGCGGTACGCGAAGTCGTTCCACTCGGGGATCAGGTTCCCGAGCGGGCAGCCGTTGTGGCAGAACGGGATGCCGCAGTCCATGCAGCGGCCGGCCTGCTTGCTGATGATCGGCAGCAGCGAGCCCGGAACGTAGACCTCGTTCCAGTCCTTGAGGCGCTCGGCCACAGGACGGGTGCAGGCGGTCTCGCGCGGGGTGGTGAGGAAGCCCTTCGGGTCAGCCATTGGTCGCCGCCTCCATCATCTTCTCCGTGGTCTCGGACTCGGAGAGTCCGGCGAGCTCAGCGGCGTCCTTGGCGGCGAGCACTGCCTTGTACGTGGTCGGGATGATCTTGCTGAAGCGGGCCGCCGAGGCGGTCCAGTCGGCCAGGAGCTTCGCGGCCACGGTCGAGCCGGTCTCCTCCTCGTGGCGGCGCACCACATCGTGCAGCCACTGGGCGTCCGTGTCGGAGAGGGCCTCGACCGCGCCCGTGTTGCCGACGTTGACGTTGGCCGGGTCGAGGTCGATGACGTACGCGACGCCGCCCGACATGCCCGCCGCGAAGTTGCGGCCCGTCTCGCCGAGGACGACCGCGGTGCCGCCGGTCATGTACTCGCAGCCGTGGTCGCCCACGCCTTCCGAGACGACCAGGGCGCCGGAGTTGCGGACGCAGAAGCGCTCGCCGGTGCGGCCGCGCAGGAACAGCTCGCCGCCGGTGGCGCCGTAGCCGATCGTGTTGCCCGCGATGGTCGAGTACTCGGCCAGGTGGTCGGCGCCGCGGTCGGGACGGACCACGACGCGGCCGCCGGAGAGGCCCTTGCCGACGTAGTCGTTGGCGTCGCCCTCCAGGCGCAGGGTCACGCCCTTGGGCAGGAAGGCGCCGAAGGACTGGCCGGCGGAGCCGGTGAAGGTCAGGTCGATGGTGTTGTCGGGCAGGCCCGCGCCACCGAACTTCTTCGTGACCTCGTGGCCGAGCATGGTGCCGACCGTGCGGTTGATGTTGCGGATCGCGACCTGGGCGCGGACCGGCAGCGCGGTCTCGGCCGAGTCGGCGTTCAGCGCGTCCGCGGCGAGGCGGATGAGCTCGTTGTCGAGCGCCTTCTCCAGGCCGTGGTCCTGCTCGATCAGAGCGTGGCGGACCGCGCCCTCGGGGAGCTCCGGCACGTAGAAGAGCGGCTCCAGGTCGAGACCCTGCGCCTTCCAGTGCGTGACGGCCTTGCTGGTGTCGAGGAGTTCGGCGTGACCGACGGCCTCCTCGATCGTGCGGAAGCCCAGCTCGGCGAGGAGTTCGCGCACCTCCTCCGCGATGAACTCGAAGAAGTTGACGACGAACTCGGGCTTGCCGGAGAAGCGGTCGCGCAGGACCGGGTTCTGGGTGGCGATGCCGACCGGGCAGGTGTCCAGGTGGCAGACGCGCATCATGACGCAGCCGGAGACGACGAGCGGCGCGGTCGCGAAACCGAACTCCTCGGCGCCGAGCAGCGCGGCGATGACGACGTCGCGGCCGGTCTTGAGCTGGCCGTCCGTCTGGACCACGATGCGGTCGCGCAGCCCGTTGAGCAGCAGGGTCTGCTGGGTCTCGGCGAGGCCGAGCTCCCAGGGACCGCCCGCGTGCTTCAGCGAGGTGAGCGGGGAGGCGCCCGTACCGCCGTCGTGGCCGGAGATGAGGACGACGTCCGCGTGGGCCTTGGAGACACCGGCCGCGACCGTACCCACGCCGACCTCGGAGACCAGCTTCACGTGGATGCGGGCGACCGGGTTGGCGTTCTTGAGGTCGTGGATCAGCTGAGCCAGGTCCTCGATGGAGTAGATGTCGTGGTGCGGCGGCGGGGAGATCAGGCCGACGCCCGGGGTGGAGTGCCGGGTCTTGGCGACCCACGGGTAGACCTTGTGGCCGGGCAGCTGGCCGCCCTCGCCGGGCTTGGCACCCTGCGCCATCTTGATCTGGATGTCGTCCGCGTTGACCAGGTACTCGCTCGTGACACCGAAGCGGCCGGAGGCGACCTGCTTGATGGAGGAGCGGCGCGCCGGGTCGTACAGGCGGTCCGGGTCCTCGCCGCCCTCACCGGTGTTGGACTTGGCGCCCAACTGGTTCATGGCGATGGCGAGGGTCTCGTGCGCCTCCTTGGAGATGGAGCCGTACGACATGGCGCCGGTGGAGAAGCGCTTGACGATGTCGGCGACCGACTCGACCTCGTCGATGGAGATCGACGCACGGTCCTCCGTCTTGAAGCCGAACAGGCCGCGGAGCGTCATCAGGCGCTCGGACTGCTCGTTCACCCGCTCCGTGTACTGCTTGAAGATGTCGTACCGGCGGTTGCGCGTGGCGTGCTGCAGGCGGAAGACCGTGTCCGGGTCGAACAGGTGCGGCTCGCCCTCGCGGCGCCACTGGTACTCGCCGCCGATCTCCAGCGCGCGGTGCGTGGCCGCGATGCCGGAGGCCGGGTACGCCTTGGTGTGGCGCGCGGCCACCTCCTTGGCGATGACGTCCAGGCCGGCGCCGCCGATCTTGGTGGCGGTGCCCGCGAAGTACGCCGCGACGAACTCCTCGTTCAGGCCGACGGCCTCGAAGACCTGCGCGCCGCGGTAGGAGGCGACGGTGGAGATGCCCATCTTGGACATGACCTTCAGGACGCCCTTGCCGAGCGCGTAGATCAGGTTCTTGATGGCCTGCTCCGGCTCCAGGCCGGACAGGAAGGTACCGGCGCGCAGCAGGTCCTCGACGGACTCCATGGCGAGGTACGGGTTGACCGCGGCCGCGCCGTAGCCGATGAGCAGCGCGACGTGGTGGACCTCGCGGACGTCGCCGGCCTCGACCAGCAGGCCCACCTGGGTGCGCTGCTTGGTGGCGATGAGGTGGTGGTGCACGGCCGAGGTGAGGAGCAGCGACGGGATCGGCGCGTGCTCGGCGTCGGAGTGACGGTCCGAGAGGACGATCAGGTGCGCGCCGTTCTCGATGGCCGCGTCGACCTCGCCGCGGATCTCCTCGATGCGGGCGGCCAGCGCCTCGCCGCCGCCCGAGACCCGGTACAGGCCCGAGAGGGTGGCGGCCTTCATGCCCGGCATGTCGCCGTCGGCGTTGACGTGGATGAGCTTGGCGAGCTCGTCGTTGTCGATCACCGGGAACGGCAGCGTGACGCTGCGGCAGGACGCGGCGGTCGGCTCCAGCAGGTTGCCCTGCGGGCCGAGCGAGGACAGCAGCGAGGTGACGAGCTCCTCGCGGATGGCGTCCAGCGGCGGGTTGGTGACCTGCGCGAAGAGCTGGGTGAAGTAGTCGAAGAGCAGCCGGGGGCGCTCGGAGAGGGCCGCGATCGGGGAGTCCGTACCCATGGAGCCGAGCGGCTCGCCGGCGCTGCGGGCCATCGGCGCGAGGATGACGCGGAGCTCTTCCTCGGTGTAGCCGAAGGTCTGCTGGCGGCGGGTGACCGAGGCGTGGGTGTGCACGATGTGCTCACGCTCGGGCAGGTCCGTCAGCTCGATCTCGCCCGTCTCCAGCCATTCGGCGTACGGGTGCTCGGCGGCCAGCGCGTCCTTGATCTCGTCGTCTTCGATGATCCGCTTCTGGGCGGTGTCGACGAGGAACATCTTGCCGGGCTGCAGGCGGCCCTTGCGGACGACCTTGGCCGGGTCGATGTCCAGGACGCCGACCTCGGAGGAGAGCACGACGAAGTCGTCGTCGGTGACCCAGTAGCGGCCGGGGCGCAGTCCGTTGCGGTCGAGGACCGCGCCGACCTGGGTGCCGTCGGTGAAGGTGACGCAGGCGGGGCCGTCCCACGGCTCCATCTGCGTGGAGTGGTACTTGTAGAACGCGCGGCGGGCCGGCGACATGGAGGTGTGGTTCTCCCACGCCTCCGGGATCATCATCAGCACGCTGTGCGGGAGGGACCGGCCGCCGAGGTGGAGCAGCTCCAGGACCTCGTCGAAGGAGGCCGAGTCGGAGGCGTCCGGGGTGCAGATCGGGAAGATCCGCTCGAGGGCGCCCTCGCCGAAGAGACCGGAGGCCAGCTGGGACTCGCGGGCCCGCATCCAGTTCCGGTTGCCCTTGACCGTGTTGATCTCGCCGTTGTGCGCGACGAAGCGGTAGGGGTGGGCCAGCGGCCACGACGGGAAGGTGTTCGTCGAGAACCGGGAGTGGACCAGGGCGATCGCGGAGGCGAAGCGGCGGTCCGAGAGGTCCGGGAAGAAGGGCTCGAGCTGGCCGGTGGTCAGCATGCCCTTGTAGACGATCGTGCGGGCGGAGAGCGAGGGGAAGTAGACCCCGGCCTCGCGCTCGGCGCGCTTGCGCAGCACGAAGGCCTTGCGGTCCAGCTCGATGCCGCTCGTCCCGTTGCTCACGAAGAGCTGCGAGAAGGCCGGCATGGTGGCGCGGGCGCCGTTGCCGAGCAGGTCGGGGGTGACCGGAACCTCGCGCCAGCCGAGAACCGTGAGGTTCTCCTCGGCGGCGATGGCCTCGATCTGCTCCACGGCGACGGCCTGTGCGGGGCCGTCGGCGGGGAGGAAGGCGATGCCGACGGCGTACGCGCCGGCCTCGGGAAGGTCGAAACCGGCCACCTCGCGCAGGAACGCGTCCGGGACCTGGGAGAGGATGCCGGCGCCGTCGCCCGAGTCGGGCTCGGATCCGGTGGCGCCTCGGTGCTCGAGGTTCCGCAATACGGTCAGCGCCTGCTCGACCAGCGTGTGGCTGGCCTCGCCGGTGAGGTTGGCCACAAAGCCGACGCCGCAGGCGTCGTGCTCGTTGCGCGGGTCGTACATGCCCTGCTGGGCGGGGCGACCGTCCATGGGCGACCAGGCGGTGGTGCTGAGGCCGGTCGCGGAGTGCGTGGATGCGGAACGCATCGGCTCTCCCGTCGTCGTCGTGGCATATGTGCATAGCCGAGGGACGACGTTGGCCCTCTGCGAAATTTCGTGCAGATTACATGATGACGACAATCCCGCGAAGCGGATACGTCATTCCAGCATGCGGACACTGCACGGAGCAGACAAGAGGGGACTTTCGCAGGTGTCCGACCATCGGGACACGGGACGAAGGTCCCGGTACGGGGCGGGCCTCATTGCCCGGCGCCAGGGTCTGATGCCCGGCGGACACGGAAACGAAACCGCCGAGTAACTGACTACTTATGTTGTCTACTGCATAGTGTCTCACTCCCCGCACGGTCAGCCTACGGCTCCGCCGATCCAGGTTCCCAGGATGTACGTCACACCCGCGGCCGCGCCACCCAGGACGAGCTGGCGCACCCCGCTGTACCACCAGGACCGGGCCGTGACCCGGGAGACCACCGCGCCACAGGCGAAGAGGCCCAGCAGTGCCAGCAGGACCGCCGGCCACAGGGTGACCGCTCCGAGCAGGTACGGCAGCAGCGGGATCAGCGCGCCGAGCGCGAACGAGCCGAAGGAGGACACGGCGGCGACCATCGGCGACGGCAGGTCGTCCGGGTCGATCCCGAGCTCCTCGCGGGCGTGGATCTCCAGCGCCTGCTCCGGGTCGCGGGACAGCTGCATGGCCACCTCGCGGGCCAGCGCCGGCTCGACGCCGCGCGAGACGTAGAGCTCGGCCAGCTCCTCCATCTCGTCGATGGGGTGCTTGCGCAACTGCTGGCGCTCTATGTCCAGTTCCGCGAGCACGAGCTCGCGCTGCGAGGCGACCGAGGTGTACTCCCCCGCCGCCATGGAGAAGGCGCCGGCGGCGAGGCCGGCCAGGCCGGTGACGACGATGACGTGCGGGGCGACGGCGCCGCCGGCCACGCCGGTCATCAGCGCGAGGTTCGACACGAGTCCGTCCATCGCACCGAAGACCGCCGGGCGCAGCCATCCGCCGTTGACGTCACGGTGGGTGTGGTTGTCGCGGTGGGCGGTGTGAAGCGGTGCTTCTATGTCGATGATGGACATGCGGAGTTTCTCCCCTTTTGTACGAGTGGGTACGCAGCAGTGCGCCACGCGCGACGCGCGGACACCCACTCCCCCGGAACACCTCGAAACTACGCACGATTTTTGCCGCCCGCCAGCAAGGAAGGCCGTACTTACCTGGGGTTTTGGGGATCGGCGACCGGGTGACGGCGGCCCGCGGCGGGTGTTTCGCGACGAGCGACAAACCACATGCCATGGCACAAATCCCCCAAGGGCTCAATATGAGTCCCATCAAGTGGAGAGGCGCGCCATGGAGCTGATTGCATGCAATCCGCAGGTCCTCCTCGAACGGGCCCGGGGCGCTCTTCTCGGACTCGCGGTGGGTGACGCGCTGGGCGCCCCCGCGGAGAACATGAAGCCGTCGGAGATCCGGGCGAAGTGGGGCCGGATCGAGGGCTTCGTCTCGGACGACCCGGCGGGCACGGACGATACGGAATACGCGATCTTCTCGGGCCTGCTGCTGGCCCGCCACGGGTCGGCGCTGACGGTCGCCCACGTCGAACGCGCGTGGCACCACTGGATCGCGGACCTGGACGAAGGCCCGTTCCGCGGGGCGGGCTTCTCGGAACGCGGCACCCTGGAGAACCTCCGCCGCGGCCTGGCGGCCCCCATCTCCGCCCAGCACCGGCACGCCTGGTCGGACGGTCTGGCCATGCGGGCGGCCCCCTTCGGCGTCTTCGCGGCGGGCCGCCCGGCGGAGGCGGCACGACTGGTCGCCATCGACGGCTGCGTCAGCCACGACGGCGAGGGCATCTACGGCGGCCAGGCCGTCGCGGCGGGGGTCGCGGCGGCGATGGCCGGGGGCTCCGCGGCCTCCGTCGTCTCGGCGGCCCTCTCCGTCATCCCCTCGGACTCCTGGACGGCCCGCTCCCTGCGCCGGGCCGTGACGGCCGCCCCGCGCGGCGAGCGGGCGGTCCGCTCGGCGGTGGTCATCGGCGGCTACCCCTGGACGGACCTGGCCCCGGAGGCGGTCGGCCTGGCCTTCGGCGCCTTCGCCTCGTGCGGTGGCGACTTCCCCTCCTCCGTCCTCATGGCGGTCAACATGGGCCGCGACGCGGACACCACGGCGGCCGTGGCCGGCGCGCTCGCCGGCGCGATGTCCGGCGCCCCCGCCATCCCGGCCGCCTGGTCCTCCGCGATCGGCCCGGTCCGCGGAAGCTGCCTTCCCTCGATGCGCGGCTACCACGTCCTGGACATCGCGGACCTCCTCACCCCGGAAACCGAGACCCCCCGATGACCCTGACCCCGACCACCCCGCCCCCGACGCCCCCACCCCTCCACCCCGAGACCCCGCTCCTGGCGGGCCCCCTGCCCGAGCCGCCCCCGGGGGACACCACCGGACCCGGCCGGGAACCCGGGGACGACGCCCCGTCCGTGCCGACCCCGGGCGCCGGCGCGGAGTCCACCGCCGTACGCGGTGCAGCCCCCCTGGCGGAGGCGGGACTCCCGGATCCGGCCGGCGGCCCGGCAGTGCCCGGGGAACCGGGCGGGCCCGTCGCCACGGACGGCGGGCCCTGGCAGGGCCCGGGCCGGTGGGCCGGCGGCACGCCGGTGCCCGAGTTCCTTCGATCCGCGAGCGCGGTACGGGGCCACGCCGGCGCCGGGCCCGCGGAGCGGTCGGCCGCTCGGGTCCGGGGGCCCGGGGGCGCGCCCCCGGTTTCGGGACGGGGCGGGTACGGGGAGAGTCCCCCCGCCCCGGAGCCGCCCCCCGCCGGGCCCGACACCCCGCCACGCACGCGGGCCCGTACCGCCGATGCGCTGCACGGGCCCGGGCCGGGAACCCAGGCCCCCGCCCCCCAGGCCGGGAGCACCTCCGGCCGGAGCGCCCCGGCGACCGACACCCCGGGCCTGACCGCCCAGCCCCGCACCACCCCGGCGGAAGCCACACCCGGCCCGCTCACCACCTCCCCCCAGGGGGCCCGGACCGCCCCCACCCCCGACACCGCCGACCGATCGGCCCCGGCCGAAGCCGCGCCCGGCTCGGTCGCCGCCCCGCGGGGCGCGCAGCCCCGTACGGCCACGGCGGCCCCCGGGGCCGCCCCCGCGGAGCCCCGCCGGATCGAGGGGCTGCTCCTCGGGCTCGCCGCGGGTGACGCCGCCGGGTGGCCCGCGGCCCGGCACCGCGCCAGCCGGATGCCCGAGTGGACCCGCCGGCTCACCCGCGAGCTCGACACCTTCGCCGAGCAGAACGCCACCACCACCCTCCCCGTCCCCATCGCCCTCAACCAGCCCCCGGAACCGCTCCGCCTCGGCCCCTCCGACGACGCCGAGTGGGCGGCCTTCGCCGCCGAATCGGTCCTCACCGCCGCCGGCGTGCTGCTCAGCGACCTCTCCCGGTCCCGCCGGATGCGCGCCGCCATCGACCTCGCGTGGAACGCCCTGGCCAGCGAGGTCGCCGCGGCAGCGGAACGCGCGCCCGAGGTCGAGTCCGCCGTCCTCCCCCTCCGCGCCCGGATCTCCGTCCGCGCCGGCCTCGGCAACCTCGCCGCCGGCCTGCGCCCGCCCGCCACCGGCCACGACAACCCGCACTACTTCGACGACGCCGCCTGCATCCGCGCCTGCGTCCTCGCCGTCGTCCATCCCGGGGACCCCGACGCCGCCGCCGACCTGGCCGAGTTCGACGCCCGCTACACCCAGGACGGCGACGGGGTCCACGGCGCCCGCGCCATGGCCGCCGCCATCGCCACCGCCCTCGCCGGCAGCGGAACGTGCACGGCCGCGGACACCGACGCCGCCGTCGACGCCGCACTCGCCCAGCTCCCGGAGTCCACCGAGATCGGCCGCAACGCCCGGCACGCGGTGAAACTCGCCCGCGCCGAGACGACCGGCGGAGCCTTCGCCATCGTCCCGCTCCTGGAGCACCAGATCGTCGACCACGTCTACAGCTACGGGATCGCCGCCGCGGAAACCGTCCCCGTGGCCCTCGCCCTCGCCACCGCCGCCCGCGGCCGGGTCTGCGAGGCGGTCCCGGCCGCCGCCTGCCTGTCGCGCGTCGCGGACTCCGCCCCCGCCCTCGCCGGCGCGCTGACCGGCGCCCTCGGCGGCGGCGACTCGCTCCCCGCCGCCTGGCACGAAGCCTGCCGCACCCTCTCCGGCTGCGCCCTCCCCCGCCTCGCGGGCACCGACCTCGTCGAACTGGCCGCGCTGCTCGCCCGTACGGAACTCACCTCACCCAAGCCCCGAGGAAAGCCCCGGACATGACGACCCTGACCCCCGCAGGCCCCACCCCCCACACCCACACCACCTCCCCCGCCCTGGAGGACCGGATCACCGGCGCCCTCGTCGGCGCGGCCGTCGGCGACGCGCTGGGCGGCCCGGTGGAGGGCTGGACCCCGGAACAGATCGTGGAGCGGCACGGCGGCCGGGTGCGCGGCATCGTCGGCCCGTGGCACGAGGACTGGCGCACGGCCCGCCCGATCGCCCCGTACCACAAGGGCGATGGCCACGTCACCGACGACACCCTGATGACGCACGCGCTGGTACGGGTCTACGAGGCCGTACGCGACCACCTGGACGCGTACGCGATCGCCGAGCACCTGGTGCCGGACCTGATGACGACGCCCCGCTGGATCCCGGAGCTGGAGGCGGACGCCCTCCCCCTCCAGCGCCTCTTCCTCGCCGAGAAGTGGATCGTGACCCGGCTGCACTACGCGCACGCGGATCCGCGGGAGGCGGGCAGCGGCAACATCGTCAACTGCGGTGCGGCGATGTACATGGCGCCGGTCGGCCTCGTCAACGCGGGCAATCCGGCCGGGGCGTACGCGGAGGCGCTGGACGTCACGGGCGCGCACCAGTCCTCGTACGGGCGGGAGGCGGCGGGCGTGTTCGCGGCGGCGGTGGCGGCGGCCTGCGTGCCGGGCGCGACGGCGGCCTCGGTGGTGGACACCGCACTCTCCCTGGCCAAGGACGGCACCCGCGCGGCCATCGCGGCGGTCTGCGAAGTGGCCGTCGGCCACCGGGACTTCGAGTCGGCGCTGGCCCCCCTCCGGGCGGCCGTCGCCCCGTACGACTCGGTGGGTCCGGACTACCGCACGCCCTCCCTGGGCGCGCGGCGCCCCTCCCGCCTCCACTCCATCGAGGAACTCCCGGTAGCGCTCGGCATGTTGCTCGTCACCGAGGGCTGCTACGAGACCTCCGTGCTCGGCGCGGTCAACTACGGCCGGGACTGCGACTCCATCGCCACCATGGCCGGTGCGATCGCGGGCGCCCTCTCGGGCGGGGCGGCGGTCCCGGCCGCCTGGGCGGACCGGGTCGCGGAGGCCAGCCGCCTGGACCTGCACGCACCCGCCGCCTCGCTGGCCGCGGTGACCCGTGAGGTCTTCGCGCGCGACCGCTCCCGGCGCCTCGCGCACGAAGCCGCCTTCGCCGCCCTGACGACCCCCCGATGACCCCCGCCTCCCCGATCTCGCCGCCACCGTCGAAGTCGGCCTCCGCGGCCCCGTCCCGGAGTCCGGCTCCGACGCCTACCGTCCCGACACTGGGAACGCGCGCGGCCCCGGGCACCCACGGAGCCACGGAACCGGCGGCCCCGGGGGCGGCCCCGCCTGCGCCCGCCGCCGGTCCGGTAGCCCGCGGCCCGGTCCGGTCCGGGGGCGGCGGTTCCCCCACCCCGCCCCTTCCCGAAACCGGGGGCGCGCCCCCGGCCCCCTTGCCCCTGGGGCTGCCCGCCCCGGACGGCGAGGCGGCCCAGCCGCCCGGATCCGGGCCCGGCAGGCCCGTCCGGCTGACCTGGGTGCAGCCCGAGGACCTGGTCGGCCACGAGTTCCGGCAGGCCTCCGAGGACGGCCGCGGGGAGGCCGCGGAGCCGTTGCTGCGCGTCTGGCTCGCGGCGGGCGGCCACCTCGCCCCCGCCCGGGCGGGTGCCTCCCCCACCCCGGCCCCACCGGAGCTCCGGGCCCTGGCCTCCGACCTCCTGACGGCCCTCGCGGCCCTCCCCGCTCCCGCCGAACCGGCCCTGTGGCCCGACCCCCCGGGTCACGGGGCCGCCGGCGCCCCGGGGTCGAGGGGCCTGCCCCCGGTTCCGGGAAGGGGCGGGTTGGGGGAACCCTCCCCCACCGCCGGCCACGCCCCCGGCACGCACAGCGCACCCCACCCCGCCGAAGCCGGACCGGGGCCAGAGCCGGGGCCGGGGCCAGGACCAGGGCCGGGGCCAGGACCAGGGCCAGGACCAGGGCCAGGACCAGGGCCAGGGCCGGGGCCGGGGCAAGAGCCGGGGCCGGGGCCAGGGTCCGCGAGCCCGGGGCCGGCCCCGGCCCCACCCGCGAGCGGCACCTCCCACGACCCCGCCCTGCGCCGCAGGCTGGAGGCCGCCTGGCTCGGCCGCGCCGTCGGGTGCGTGCTCGGGAAGCCCGTGGAAAAGCTGCCCCTGCACGGCATCCGGGCCCTGGCCCGGGCCGCCGGGAACTGGCCGCTCGACGACTGGTTCACCGAGCGCGGCGTACCACCGGAGGTACTCGCCGCCCACCCCTGGAACCGCCGCTCCGCCCCCACCTCCCTCGCCGAGAACATCGACGGCACCCCCGAGGACGACGACCTCAACTACCCCCTCCTCGGACTGCTCCTCCTCCAGCGCCACGGCAAGGGCTTCACCACCGCCGACGTCGGCCGGCTCTGGCTCGACGAACTCCCGGCCGGCCGGACGTTCACGGCCGAGCGGGTCGCGTACCGCAATCTCCTCCAGGGTCTGGAGCCCCCCGCCACCGCCACCCACCACAACCCCTTCCGCGAATGGATCGGCGCCCTGATCCGCGCCGACGTCCACGGCTGGACCAACCCGGGCGCCCCGGCCGCCGCCGCGGCCCAGGCGTACCGGGACGCCGCGCTCACCCACACCGGCAACGGCGCCCACGCCGCCGCGTTCGTGGCCGCCGCCACCGCCACCGCGGCCACCGGCCGGGCCGACGTGCACACCGCGCTCCGGGCCGGCCTGGCCGTCGTACCACCCCGGTCCCGCCTCGCCGAGGCCGTGCGCTTCGGGATCCGGGCGGCCGCGGACGCGCGGGGCACCGCCGCCGGGTTCGATACCGTCGTCGATCTGCTCCACGCCCGCTACGGCCACTACCACTGGGTCCACGCCGTGCCCAACACCGCCGTGATCGCCGCCGCCCTCACCCACGCCGACGGGGACTTCACCCGGTCCGTCTGCCGAGCCGTGTCCGGCGGCTGGGACACCGACTCCAACGGTGCCACCGCGGGCGCCCTCGCCGGACTGGTCGCGGGCTCCCCGGACGCGATCCCGGACCGCTGGACCGCACCGCTGAAGAACCGCCTCGCCACCACCGTCCCCGGCTTCGACGGCATCGGCTTCGACACCCTCGCCCACCTCACCGCACAGGAGGCAGCACGCTCATGACGGCCATCGCCGTGCTCGGCAGTACCAACATGGACCTCGTCGCCTACGTCGCCAAGGCCCCCCGCCTCGGGGAGACCGTCACCGGCCGCTCCTTCCGCACCGTCCCGGGCGGCAAGGGGGCCAACCAGGCCGTCGCCGCCGCCCGTTCGGGCGCGGAGGTGGTGATGATCGGCGCGGTCGGGGCCGACGAGTTCGGCGTACGGCTGCGCTCCGCGCTCACCGACGCCGGGGTCGAGACGGCGGCCCTGCGCACCGTCGAGGGCGCCAGCGGCACCGCGCACATCACCGTGGACGACGAGGGCGGCAACAGCATCATCGTCATCCCCGGCGCCAACGCCCGCGTCACCTCGCTGGAACCGGGCGACGCCGCCCGCATCGGCGCCGCCGACTCCCTCCTCCTCCAGCTCGAACTGCCCCTGGCGGCCGTGCTCGCCGGCGCCCTCGCCGCCCGCGCCCACGGGGTCCGGACGATCCTCACCCCGGCCCCCGCCCAGCCGCTGCCGGCCGAACTCCTCGCCGCGACCGACCTGTTGGTTCCCAACGAGCACGAGGCCGCCGCGCTCACCGGCCTCACCGACGTCCACCTGGCCGCGGCGGCCCTGCTCCAGGACGTGCCGGAGGTGGCCGTCACCCTCGGCGCGGCGGGGGTCCTGTACGCCGCCCGCGGCCGCGAGCCGGTGACCGTGCCCGCGCCGCGCGTACGGGCCGTGGACACCACCGCCGCCGGAGACACCTTCGTCGGCTCGCTCGCCGTGGCCCTGGGCGAGGGCCGGCCGATGCCCGAGGCCCTGCACTGGGCCTCGGCGGCCGCCGCACTGTCCGTCCAGCGCCCGGGCGCCCAGGACTCGATGCCGACCCGCTCCCAGACCGACGCCTTCGCCCGCTCCGGAGCCGCCTCGTGACCCCCGCCGGCCGGGGCCCCGGCACCGCCGGCCCGCCCCTGCGAGGGCTCCGCGTCCTCGACCTCGCCACCCTCTTCGCCGGTCCCCTCGCCGCCACGCTCCTCGGCGACTTCGGCGCCGAGGTCGTCAAGGTCGAGCACCCGACCCGCCCCGATCCCTCCCGGGGCCACGGCCCCGCCAAGGACGGCATCGGCCTCTGGTGGAAGCTGCTCGGCCGCAACAAGCGGACGATGACCCTCGATCTGTCCACCCCCGGCGGCCGGGACACCCTGCTGCGCCTCGTCGCCACCGCCGACGTGGTGATCGAGAACTTCCGCCCCGGAACCCTGGAGCGCTGGGGCCTGGGCTGGCCCGAACTGTCCGCCGCGAACCCGCGGCTGATCCTGACCCGCGTCACGGCCTTCGGCCAGGAGGGCCCGTACGCCCACCGCCCCGGCTTCGGCACCCTCGCGGAGGCGATGAGCGGCTTCGCGGCGATCACCGGGGAGCCGGAGGGGCCGCCGACCCTGCCCCCGTTCGGGCTCGCGGACTCGATCGCCGCGCTGACCACCGCGTACGCCGTCATGGCGGCGCTCGCCGGGCGCGACCGCACCGGGCAGGGGCAGGTGGTGGACCTGGCGATCATCGAGCCGATCCTGACCGTCCTCGGGCCGCACCCGCTCTGGTACGACCAGCTCGGCTACGTCCAGCCGCGCACCGGCAACCGCTCCACCAACAACGCGCCCCGCAACACGTACCGCAGCCTGGACGGCCGCTGGCTGGCGGTCTCCGCCTCGGCCCAGTCCATCGCCGAGCGCGTGATGCGGCTCGTGGGACGGCCGGAGCTGATCTCCGAGCCGTGGTTCGCGTCGGGTTCCGGCCGGGCCGGCCACGCGGACGTGCTCGACGGGGCGGTCGGCGGCTGGATCGCCCGCCACAAGGCGGACGAGGTGACGGCCGCCTTCGAGGAGGCCGAGGCCGCCGTCGCGCTGGTCTACGACGTACGGGACGTCATGGCCGATCCGCAGTACGCGGCCCTGGACACGGTCACCGAGGTCGAGGACCCGGAACTGGGCCCGATCCGCATGCAGAACGTCCTCTTCCGGCTCTCCGAGACCCCGGGCTCCATCCGCTGGGCGGGCCGCCCGCACGGCGCGGACACCGATGCCGTCCTCGCCGAACTCGGCCTCTCCCCGGCCGAGATCACCGCTCTCCGCACGGAGGGGGCCCTGTGATCCTGACCTGGCTCTACGTACCCGGCGACCGCCCGGAGGTGGTCGCCAAGGCCCTGCACGCCGGAGCGGACGCCGTCATCGTGGACCTGGAGGACGCGGTGTCGGCCTCCCGCAAGGAGTACGCCCGCCACGCCACCGCCGACCTGCTCGGCGACCGGCACCCGGTGCCGGTCCACGTCCGCGTCAACGCCCTGGACTCCCCCTGGGGCGGCGCCGACCTGACCGCCCTCGGCGGGCGCCCGGGTCTCGCCGGACTGCGCCTGCCCAAGATCTCGTCGCCCGAGCAGATCGTCGCCGCCGCCGACCGCACCCCCGGGGTGGCCCTGTACGCCCTGCTGGAATCGGCGCTCGGCGTGGAACGGGCCTACGAGATCGCCCGCGCGCACCCCGCCCTGCGCGGGCTGTCCCTGGGCGAGGCCGACCTGCGGGCCGACCTGGGCGTCACCGCGGAGTCGGGCCTGGACTGGCCGCGCTCCCGGGTGGTGGTCGCGGCCCGCGCGGCCGGGCTCGCGCCGCCGGCCCAGTCGGTGTTCCCCGACATCCGGAACCTGGAGGCGCTGGCGGCCTCCTGCGCCCGGGGCCGGGCCCTCGGCTTCCTGGGGCGCGCGGCGATCCACCCGCGCCAGCTTCCGGTGATCGAGCGGGCCTACCTGCCCGGCCCGGCGGAGGTCAGTGCCGCCCAGGAGGTCGTGGCCGCGGCCCGCCGCACGCCGGGCGCGGTGGCCCTCCCCGACGGCCGCTTCGTCGACCCGGCGATGCTGGCGGGCGCGGAACGGATCATGGCCCTGGCCCGCCGGAACGCGCCCGTACCCTCCTGATCGACAAGGGCGCCGGCGCGGGTCAGCCGGCCGCTGCTGTTCCGGTGGCCGCGCGACGCGTGGGCCGAGGACCTCCTCGACCGCGCCGGTGAACGCAAGACGGGAGGGGCGCCGCGCGGATGCGCGGTGCCCCTCCCGTTCGACCGGTACCCCGGTCAGAGCTTCTTGGCCCCGGGGACCTCGGCCTTGTCCTTGTCCTTGTCCTTGCCGTCGGCTTCGCCTTCGGCGTCGGCCGGCTCGGCATCGTCCTTGGCTTCGGCCTCGGCCTTGTCCTGGGTCTTGTCCTCGGCAGCGTCCTCGGCGGAGTCGGCCCCGGCTCCGGCCTTCCCGGCCGGGGTGTCCCCGTCCTCGGCGCCGGCCACCGCGTCGGCGGCGTCCGGTTCGACGACCGCCTCGCGGCCCGGCCGCAGCTTCGCCGACAGCACCAGGTACGTGACGGCGAGCACGAAGACGACGATCGAGGTCCAGACGTTGAGCCGCAGGCCCAGGATGTGGTGGGCCTCGTCGACCCGCATGTACTCGATCCAGCCGCGCCCCGCGCAGTACGCGGCGACGTACAGCGCGAACGCCCGCCCGTGTCCGAGGGTGAAGCGGCGGTCGGCCCAGATCACCAACAGGGCGACACCGACACACCAGAGGGACTCGTAGAGGAAGGTCGGGTGGTAGGTCCCGGCGACCCGGTTCGGGCCGTCGGTGATCTCCACCGCCCACGGCAGATCGGTGGCGCGGCCGTACAGCTCCTGGTTGAACCAGTTGCCCCAGCGTCCGCAGGCCTGGGCCAGCGCGATGCCGGGGGCCAGGGCGTCGGCCCAGGCCGGCAGCGGGATGCCGCGCCGGCGGCAGCCGATCCAGGCACCGACCGCGCCGAGCGCGATGGCGCCCCAGATGCCGAGGCCGCCCTCCCAGATCTTGAAGGCGTCGACCCAGTCGCGGCCCTCGCCGAAGTAGAGCTGGTAGTCGGTGATCACGTGGTAGAGGCGACCGCCGACCAGGCCGAACGGCACCGCCCACACGGCGATGTCCGCGACCGTCCCCGGCTTACCGCCGCGGGCGACCCAGCGCTTGTTGCCGAGCCAGACGGCGACGAAGACGCCGATGATGATGCAGAACGCGTAGCCGCGCAGCGGGACCGGTCCGAGATGGAGCACGCCCGTCGACGGACTGGGAATGAAGGCAAGGTTCATGGCAAGACCCGACGCTACCTTGCCGGACGGTGGTGACCGCAACCCGCCCGGCAAGCTGCTGCCGAATCGAGATGGGCCTCAGTGCCCCATGGGCATCCCGGCGTGGTCCGGGGAGGCGCCCGCGGAGCCCGGCCCGCCCGTGGCCGACCGGCCCGCCGAGCCCGCGGCCGGGGCCGAGGAGGAAGCCGAGGGCGTGCCCGAGCGGGCGGAGGAGGCCTTCGCCGAGCCCGACGCGGACGGCGACGCGGACGCGGATCCGGTTCCGGACGCCGACTTGGCCGGGGAGCCGGACGCCGAGGGGGACGGGGAGCCCTTCACGCCGCCGGGGCCGCCCTTGCCGGCCGCTTCCACCTTCTCCTTCAGCTTCTGCGGGGTCAGCTGGTTGGCCTGGTCCCCGAAGATGTCCGTGCCGTCGAGCAGCACGGTCGGCGTCCCGCGGAACTTGCCCGCGCGGAAGGCCTCCTGCGACTTGTTCACCCAGCTGTCGTGCGTACCGTCCTCGACGCACGTCCGGAAGGCGGGGGTGTCCAGTCCGTCGACCTTGCCGGCCAGCTCCAGCAGCTTGGCGTTCTTGCCGTAGGCGTCGTCGGGCTCCTCGGGCTGGTTGTCGAAGAGCACGTCGTGGTACGGGGCGAACTTCCCGGCGTCCTGTGCGCAGGCCGCGGCGTTGGCGCTCTTGAGGGAGCCGCTGCCGCCCATGTTCCCGTCGATCAGGGTGACCAGGTGGTATTCGACCTTGAGGAGGCCCTTGGCCTCCAGCTCGTGGATGGTGTCGCGGTAGTTGACCTCGAAGGACTTGCAGGCCGGGCAGCGGAAGTCCTCCCACACGGTCAGCGTGGAGGGGGCCTCGCTCTTGCCGGTCTGGATGGCGAGCGCGTCCTTGCCCGTGGCCCCGGACGGGGCCACCAGCGGGCCGCCCTTGGCGGAGGATCCGCTCTTGCCCGTGTTCGCCGCGATCAGGCCGACGACGGCCGCCAGGCCGAGCACGCCGACCACCGCCGCCGACACGACGAGGGTCCGCCGGCGCTTGTCCCTCGCCTTCTGCTTCTCGCGCTCCGCCTGGAGTCGCTCGCGGGCCGATCGTTTCGTCGCATCGCGGTTCGCACCGTCGTTCATGTCGCTCACGTTCGGCCAAACGAAGCAGGGAGGCACTCTCGTGCCTCCCTGCCCCTACTTCCACCCGATCGGGCTACAGAACCCGCTCAGGGGTCCGGCTGCTCGATCGAACGCGCCGCCCGTCAGCTCCGGCGTACGCCTTCGGCGAGCTCGCCCGCGAGCGCCTTGACGGCGGCCAGCCCGGCGGGCAGGTCCGGCGCGTCGAGCAGGAGCTTCACGAAGGCCGAGCCGACGATCACGCCGTCGGCGAAGCCGGCGACCTCCTTGGCCTGGGCGGCGTTGGAGACGCCCAGGCCCACGCAGACCGGCAGGTCGCTGGTGGCGCGGGTGCGCCGCACCAGATCGGCCGCCTGGTTGCCGACCGATTCGCGGGTGCCGGTGACGCCCATCAGCGAGGCGGCGTAGACGAAGCCGGAGCCGGCCGCCGTGATGGTGGCGAGGCGCTCGTCCTTGCTGCTGGGAGCCACGACGAAGACGGTCGCCAGACCGTGCTTGGCCGCGTGCTCGCGCCACAGGGCGGACTCCTGGACCGGCAGGTCGGGCAGGATGCAGCCCGCGCCGCCGGCCTCGGCGAGCTCGGCGGTGAACCGCTCGACGCCGTAGCGGTCGATCGGGTTCCAGTACGTCATGACCAGGATCGGCGCGCCCGTGGCCTCGTGCGCCTCGCGGACGGTCCGCAGCGTGTCGGCGATCTTGACGCCGCCGCGCAGGGCGATGTCGTCGGCGGTCTGGATGATGGCGCCGTCCAGGACCGGGTCGCTGTGCGGGAGGCCGATCTCGACCACGTCCGCGCCGCCGGCGATGACGGCCTTGACGGCCTCGATGGCGCCGTCGACGGTCGGGAAGCCGGCCGGGAGGTAGGCGACCAGGGCCGCGCGGTCCTCGGCCTTCGCCTTCGCGAGGGTCGCCGACAGGAGTTCGATGGTGCCGCTCACTTGGTCTCCCCCTCGGAGGCGTCTGCGTCGTACAGGTCGAAGTAGCGGGCGGCGGTGTCCATGTCCTTGTCGCCGCGGCCGGACAGGTTGACGACGAGCAGCCCGTCCTTGCCGAGCTCCTTGCCGAGGTCCAGGGCTCCCGCGAGGGCGTGCGCGGACTCGATGGCCGGGATGATGCCCTCGGTGCGCGAGAGCAGCCGCAGGGCCTGCATCGCCTGGTCGTCGGTGACCGCGCGGTACTCGGCGCGGCCCGCGTCCTTGAGGTAGGAGTGCTCCGGGCCGATGCCCGGGTAGTCCAGACCGGCCGAGATGGAGTACGGCTCGGTGATCTGGCCCTCCTCGTCCTGCAGGACGTAGGAGCGCGATCCGTGCAGGATGCCGGGCTCGCCCGCGGTCAGCGTCGCCGCGTGCTCGCCGGTTTCCACGCCGTGCCCGGCGGGCTCGAAGCCGACCAGGCGGACGTCGGCGTCCGGGATGAAGGCGTGGAACAGGCCGATGGCGTTGGAGCCGCCGCCCACGCACGCCGCGACGGCGTCGGGCAGGCGTCCGGCGCGCTCCAGGATCTGGCGGCGGGCCTCGACGCCGATGACCCGGTGGAAGTCGCGGACCATGGCGGGGAAGGGGTGGGGACCGGCGACCGTGCCGAAGAGGTAGTGGGTGCGGTCCACGTTGGCGACCCAGTCGCGGAACGCCTCGTTGATGGCGTCCTTGAGCGTCCGGGAGCCGGACTTCACCGCGATGACCTCGGCGCCCAGCATGCGCATCCGGGCCACGTTCAGGGCCTGGCGCTGGGTGTCGATCTCGCCCATGTAGATGGTGCATTCGAGACCGAACAGGGCGCAGGCGGTGGCGGTGGCCACGCCGTGCTGGCCGGCTCCGGTCTCGGCGATGACGCGGGTCTTGCCCATGCGCTTGGTGAGCAGCGCCTGGCCCAGCACGTTGTTGATCTTGTGCGAGCCGGTGTGGTTCAGGTCCTCGCGCTTGAGGAAGATCCGCGCCCCGCCCGCGTGCTCGGCGAACCGCGGCACCTCGGTCAGGGAGCTGGGGCGGCCGGTGTAGTTGACCATCAGGTCGTCGAGCTCGGCCGCGAAGGCCGGATCGCCCTTGGCCTTCTCGTACTCGACGGCGACCTCGTCCACGGCGGCGACCAGCGCCTCCGGGATGAACTTGCCGCCGAAGTCACCGAAGTAGCCCTCGGCGTTCGGGATGTGACCCTCGGGGTCCGGGATGAAGAAACTGCTGGCGCTGGACATGCCCAGGTACTCCTACGGATGCGACGCGGATGTCTTCACCGTATTGCGCCGTCCGCCCGCGACGCGCACACCCCGCTGGGGCATGGGCGTACGAAGGTGCGGAGCGGCCCGCCCGGAGCCGGCGGCTCGGGGGACGGACCGTAAGGGGACGCCGACGGACGCGGTGTACGACGTACACCGTCCGGCGGGTCTCGTTACGACGCGACTCCGGGTCGCCATCGCATGCCGTTGACCTGACCGGGCTCGGAGCCGATCACGTACCGGACCCGCCGCCCCCGGACGCGCCGGGCCGGGGCGCGGCAGCCGCGAGGGCGGCAGCCGCGCGCCAGGGGCGCGTGCGCCGTCGGCACACCGGCCGGGCCGGAGCCCGGTCGGGTGCGGACGGAGGGGCGGTTTCGGGCCATGGGACGGGTCAGCTCCGCCCGTGGCGCAGGGCGGGGTGGGCGCCGGCGGCGACGAGGTCGGCCACGGCCGACTTCGGGTCGCGGCCGGTCACCAGGGACTCCCCGACGAGGACGGCGTCCGCGCCCTCGTTCGCATAGGCGATCAGGTCGTGCGGCCCGCGGATGCCGGACTCGGCAACCTTGACGATGTGGGCCGGGATCTCTCCGACGACGCGCTCGAAGGTGGAGCGGTCGACCTTGAGGTCCTTGAGGTTGCGGGCGTTGACGCCGATGATCTTGGCGCCGGCGGCGACCGCGCGCTCCACTTCCTCCTCGTCGTGGACCTCGACGAGCGGGGTGAGGCCGATGGACTCGGCCCGCTCGATGAGGGAGACGAGGGCCTCCTGCTCCAGGGCCGCGACGATCAGCAGCACGAGGTCGGCGCCGTAGGCGCGGGCCTCCCACAGCTGGTACGCCGTGACGATGAAGTCCTTGCGCAGGATCGGGATGTCCACGCGGGCGCGGACGGCCTCCAGGTCGGCCAGCGAGCCACCGAAACGACGCTGCTCGGTGAGGACGGAAATGACCGCCGCACCGCCCGCTTCGTAGTCGGCGGCGAGCCCGGCCGGATCGGCGATGGCGGCCAGCGCACCCTTGGAGGGGCTGGAGCGCTTGACCTCGCAGATCACCTTGACGCTGTCGCCACGCAGGGCAGCGACGCCGTCCTTGGCCTGGGGCGCCTTGGCGGCACGCTCCTTGAGCTCGTCGAGGCTGACGCGCGCCTGCCGTTCGGCAAGGTCTTCGCGGACCCCTTCGATGATCTCGTCGAGCACACTCACGCGAGCGGCCCCCTTCCGGGTCGATGACGGTCGGCCGCCTTGCAGACACGTACAACTGCAAGGTCAGCAGTTCAAATGGTATCCGCAGGACGCCTTGCCCTCCGCACGCGGTTGACGGCGTCCCATTAAATGGACATCCGGAATCTTTACTTCAGCTATACCTCAGGGGGCCAGGAAAGAGCCCACGGGCAGGTTCCGGACAACGGAGAACACCAGGGCCACCGCACCGATCCCCCACCAGTACAACGGCCGTACGACGAGCCTCGGGGCCGGTACCCCCCGATAGGCGCGAACCAGCCACAGAACCATGAACCCGGCGAAGAAGAAGTAGCCGGCGACCGCCATCGCATTTGCCCCGATAGCTGTCACGAGATCGCCATGGGCGAACGCGTGGGCGCTGCGCAGCCCGCCGCAGCCCGGGCACAGGACCCCGGTCAGCCGGAACAGCGGGCAGGCCGGATAGTGGCCGGGCTCGTTGGGGTCCACGGTCCCCACGTACGCGAGGGCCGCGGCGGCCGCTGCCAGCGTGAGCGCCGGACGCGCCAGCCGGCCGGCCCGGGACACGGGCGCGGGAGGCGGCGCGAGGCCGGTCGTTCCAGAGGAGGCGTCCACTCGCTGATTCTCTCCGCTCATGACAAAAGGCGCAGCCCGACAGGGCCGCGCCTTTCGAAAACCGGCGTACCGACTGCCGCCCGGTCAGACCTTGGCGGCGACCCGGTTCGCGGCGATGACCTCGGCGAGGTCCTGGTGCGCGGCCTTCGGCGCACCCATGCCCGCGGCCTTCATCGCCATGCCCACGACACCGCCGATGGCGACGACGACGAAGCCCGCCCAGAAGCCCAGCGGGTTCGCCAGGACCATGAAGGCGCCGGAGATGCTGAAACCGATGAAGGCGATGATGACACCGGTCCAGGCGGCCGGGGTGTGTCCGTGGCTAGTGCCCGCCATGAGTTGCTCCTCGTACTCGGGTGTGCTCTGTCGCACGCCGCACGTGCTGTGTCGAACGCTCGATGGTCATTGTCCCGCACCAGGGGGCGACCTCGTTCACGGGGTCGGCTCCCGGTTCCCGCGGTGGTTCACGGGGTCGGGCGGTCCGGGCCGGTGGGGTCCTCGCCGCGGTCCATGGCCTTCCACAGGTCCTCGGGCCGGTCCGGATCCACCACGGCCGCCTTGCGGGGGCGCGGGCTGCCGTCACGTTCGTAGCGGCCGCCCATCGTGGGCCAGGAGCTCCCGAAGCGCAGCGCGAGCAGGCCGGCCAGCAGGATCAGCGCCCCGCCGGCGGCCGTCACGTAGGGCCACGCCGTGTGGGTCAGGCCGGCCACGTGGGCCGCGGTGTCGGCCGTCGTACGGGCCGCCGCCGCGTCCAGGGCGCGCCGGCCGTCCGCGTTGGCCAGGGCGGCCGCCCCCGCGCCCAGGCCGCTCAGCGCGAGCAGCGCCGAGACCAGCAGCCGGCTCCTGCCGCGTACGGCGAAGACGGCGACCAGTGCGGCGAGCCCGACGATGGCCAGGGCGGCGGGCAGGCCCGTGACGGCCCGCCCGTCGGCGGTCACCGGCAGCGAGCCGCCGCCGATGGCGGCGACGCCCCGGGCCCAGACGCGGCCGGAGGCGAGCAGGACGACGGTGGCACCGAGGGCGCCGAGCAGCAGGGCGACGGCCACGCTGCGGCGGCCGCCGCGGCCCGAGGGGGCCTCGGGCTCGGCGGCGGCATCGGCGTGTTCGCTTCGGGGCGGGGGTACGGCACTCACGCACCCCACTATCCCCTACGGGCTCAGCCGCCGTGGAGGCGGTTCGCCGCTGCCACCGCACGGAGCACCGCGGCGGCCTTGTTGCGGCACTCCGCGTCCTCCAGCTCGGGCACCGAGTCGGCGACGACCCCGGCGCCGGCCTGCACGTACGCCTTCCCGTCGCGCAGCAGCGCGGTGCGGATGGCGATGGCGGTGTCGGAGTCCCCGGCGAAGTCGAGGTAGCCGACGCAGCCGCCGTAGAGCCCGCGGCGGGTGGGCTCCAGCTCCTCGATGATCTGCATGGCGCGCGGCTTGGGCGCCCCGGACAGGGTGCCGGCCGGGAAGCAGGCGGTGAGCACGTCGAAGGCGGTCCTGCCCTCGGCGACGCGCCCGGTGACGGTGGAGACGATGTGCATGACGTGCGAGTACCGCTCGATGCTCATGAAGTCGACGACCTCCACCGAACCCGGCTCGCAGACCCGGCCGAGGTCGTTGCGGCCGAGGTCGACGAGCATGAGGTGCTCGGCGCGCTCCTTGGGGTCGGCCAGCAGCTCGTCGGCGAGCTCGTTGTCCTGCTGCGGGGTGGCGCCCCGGTGCCGGGTGCCGGCGATGGGATGGACCATGGCCCGCCCGTCCTCGACCTTGACCAGCGCCTCGGGGCTGGACCCGACGACGTCGAAGCCGTTCTCGAAGCGGAAGAGGTACATGTACGGGGAGGGGTTGGTGGCCCGCAGGACCCGGTACACGTCGAGCGCGGAGGCGCTGCACGGGGTCTCGAACCGCTGCGAGGGCACCACCTGGAAGGCCTCGCCGGCCCGGATCCGCTCCTTCACGTCCTCCACGGCGGCCTGGTACTTCTCGCCGCCCCAGAGGGCCGAGTACTCCGGGAGTTCGGAGTCGGGCAGCGGCATCGGCGCGTACGGGGCGGGCCGCGCGAGGTCGGCCTCCATGGCGTCGAGGCGCGCCACGGCGTCCGCGTACGCCTCGTCCACGCCCGCGGCGAGGTCGTTGTGGTTGATGGCGTTGGCGATGAGCTGGACGGTGCCGTCCCAGTGGTCCAGGACCGCCAGGTCGGAGGTGAGCAGCATCGTCAGCTCGGGGAGCCGCAGGTCGTCCTCGGTGTGCTCGCCGATGCGCTCCAGCCGGCGCACGATGTCGTAGCCGAGGTAGCCGACCATGCCGCCGGTGAAGGGCGGCATGCCGGAGGCCAGGTCGCGGGGGGTGTGCAGGGCCTCCACGGTCTGCCGCAGGGCCTCCAGCGGGTCTCCGGAGGTCGGGACGCCGACGGGCGGGGTGCCGATCCAGTGGGCCTGGCCGTCGCGGACGGTGAGGGTGGAGGCGCTGCGGACGCCGACGAAGGAGTAGCGCGACCAGGAGCGGCCGTTCTCGGCGGACTCCAGGAGGAACGTCCCGGGGCGTTCGGCGGCCAGCTTGCGGTAGAGCCCGACGGGCGTGTCACCGTCCGCCAGCAGCTTGCGGCTGACGGGGATGACGCGGCGGTCGGCCGCGAGCTTGCGGAACGTCTCAAGATCCATTGCGTGGGACCTTACCTATGATCGGCTTCGGCTATTCGGCTTCGGCGGTGGGGCCGGAGGGACCGGCCAGGGGCAGGACGTCGGCATCGAAACAGGTCCGGGCACCGGTGTGGCAGGCCGCCCCGACCTGGTCCACCTTGACGAGCACGGTGTCGGCGTCGCAGTCGAGCGCGACGGACTTCACGTGCTGGAAGTGGCCGGAAGTGTCCCCCTTCACCCAGTACTCCTGGCGGCTGCGCGACCAGTACGTGCAGCGGCCGGTGGTCAGGGTGCGGTGCAGGGCCTCGTCGTCCATCCAGCCGAGCATGAGCACCTCACCGGTGTCGTACTGCTGGGCGATGGCCGGGACCAGACCGTCGGCGGAGCGCTTGAGTCGGGCGGCGATGGCGGGATCGAGGGAGGACGTACTCATGGGGCCATTGTGCCGGGCCGGGGGGACGATCAAGGATCCCTGTCCGCCTGATGGGCAGGCACGGGGCGGGTTCCGGCCGTAGGCTGGCCCGCATGTCTACCCATGCGAAGCGTGAACGACTGCTGCTGGCCGACCTGTTGGAGTCGGCCGGACCGGAAGCGCCGACGCTGTGCGACGGCTGGCGGACGCGGGAGCTCGCCGCGCACGTGGTGGTCCGGGAGCGCCGCCCGGACGCGGCGGGCGGACTGCTGCTGAACGTCCTGAAGGCCCGCCTCGACAAGGCGATGGAGGAGTACGGGGCCAAGCCGTACGAGGAACTCATCCAGTTGATCCGGACCGGCCCGCCGAAGATGTCCGTCTACTCGCTGAAGCAGATCGACGAGCTGGCGAACGCGGTGGAGTTCTACGTCCACTCCGAGGACGTCCGTCGCGCCCAGCCGGACTGGTCCCCGCGCCCCCTGGACCCGGTCTTCTCCGACTCCCTCTGGTCCCGCCTGGAGAAGCTGGCCCGCCTGACGGGCCGACGCTCCCCGGTGGGCCTGGTCCTGCGCCGCCCGAACGGCCAGACGGCGGTGGCCCACAAGGGCGCGCCGGTGGTGACGGTGACGGGCGAGCCGGGAGAGCTGACCCTGTTCTGCTTCGGCCGCCAGGACGCTGCCGCGGTGGAACTCGACGGCCCGAAGGAGGCCATCGCGAAGCTCACGATGGCGCAGCTCGGCATGTGACAAAATTCAGCCCCGCCGGCGTTTGAGGCGCGGGGTCTGGGGCGGAGCCCCAGGGGGTCCGGGCGGAGCCCGGGGAGCGGTGGAAGGGCGGGTAGGGGACAGCCCCGCAGGGCCCCCAGCCGCGGGCAGAGGCGGCGCGCTCAGGCGAAGGCGAGTTCCGCGCGGCGGACCGCGGGGGCCGAGGTTCCCACTATCGCGCCGGCCATGCTCACCGCCGCCCCCGCCAGGAACACCGGCGTCACGCCCCAGAGGTCGGCGGCGAGGCCGAAGACGGGGTAGGCCAGCGGGGCCAGGCCGACCGCCGTGAAGGCCATCACGGAGCTGACCCGCCCCAGGTACGAGGGGTCCGTGGCCGTCTGGATGAGCGCGACGGCCAGGCCGCCGCAGATCCCGCAGACCAGCCCCGTCAGCACGGCCAGCCCCACCGCTACCGGCAGGCTCGGCGCCAGCACCAGGCCGCCGATCCCGGCGGATCCGATGATCAGGGTGAGGTTCTGGACCGCCCCGGCCCGCGGGAACCTCGGGATCAGGGTCAGCACCAGCGCGCTCGACGCCGCGCCCACACCCATCCCGCCGATGATCCAGCCGACCCCGGCCGGCCCCCAGCCGCGCTCCTCGGAGACCAGGATCAGCCCCAGCGTCATCGGCGCCGACGTGCCGAGCTGGCTCAGCGCCCCCGACAGCACCAGGGGCCCGATCAGCCCGTGCCGCCGTATGTAGGCGAGTCCCGAGCGGAGCTGCTTCCAGGGGCTCTCCCCCGACGGGGAGGCAGGGGCCGTCTCCGGCGCCGCCGGCAGCGGAGCGATCCGTACCGCCACCAGCAGCACCAGCGACACCCCGAACAGTGCCGACGCCACCGCGAAGGCCGCCGCCGGCCCGCCCAGCCCCATCGCCAGCCCCGCCACCGGCGGCCCGGCGGTGTGCCCGACGCGTTCCGCGAGGCTGCGCAGCCCCTGGACCCGTACCAGTTGCCCGGGCCCCGCGATCCGCGGCGGCAGCGCGCCGACGGCCGGCATGAACAGCGCGTCGACGATGCCGAAGACCAGCGCGACGAGCACCAGGACCCACAGGCCCGGGGAGCCGAGGGCGAGGACGAGCGCCAGTCCCAGGACGACGCCGCACCGCACCGCGTCGGAGGAGATGACCACCAGCCGGGGTCCGAAGCGGTCGGCGAGCACCCCGCCGCCCAGCATGAGCAGGGCCCTCGGTATCGCGCCGACCGCCATGACCAGGCCCACCTCGGCCGGGCCGGCCGTCTGGGCGGCCGCCCAGCCGAGGGCGAGGAAGTAGACCCCGTCCCCGACCAGCGAAGCCCCGTAGGCGGCCAGCCAGCGCAGGACATTGGCGTCCCGCCAGACGTTCCCGTTCACAGCGAGCCCCCCACGGGCAGAGCGAACCTCAGCGGACCGGGTGGCCCGCTTCCCTCAGCGCGTCCTTGACCTGGCCGATGCGCAGGTCTCCGAAGTGGAACACCGACGCCGCGAGCACCGCGTCGGCGCCCGCCGCGATCGCCGGGGGGAAGTGCGCGAGCTTGCCCGCGCCGCCCGAGGCGATCACCGGGACCGTGACGTGCTTGCGCACGGCCGCGATCATCTCGGTGTCGTAGCCGTCCTTGGTGCCGTCCGCGTCCATCGAGTTCAACAGGATCTCCCCGGCGCCCAGCTCGGCCGCCCGGTGCGCCCACTCGACGGCGTCGATGCCGGCGCTCCGCCGGCCGCCGTGGGTGGTCACCTCGAAGGAACCGGAGGCGGTCCGGCGGGCGTCGACCGACAGCACCAGCACCTGCCGGCCGAACCGCTCCGCGATCTCCTGGATGAGCTCGGGCCGGGCGATGGCGGCGGTGTTGACGCCCACCTTGTCCGCGCCGGCCCGCAGCAGCTTGTCCACGTCGTCGGCGGTGCGGACGCCGCCGCCCACGGTCAGCGGGATGAAGACCTGCTCGGCGGTGCGGCGCACCACGTCGTAGGTGGTCTCCCGGTTCCCGGAGGAGGCGGTGATGTCGAGGAAGGTCAGCTCGTCGGCGCCTTCGGCGTCGTAGAGCTTGGCCATCTCGACCGGGTCTCCGGCGTCGCGCAGGTTCTGGAAGTTGACGCCCTTGACCACGCGGCCGTTGTCCACGTCCAGGCAGGGGATCACCCGTACGGAGAGGGTCATGCCGAGCCTCCCGCGACGGGGCCGAAGGCCTCGACCTCCACCTCGACGACCATGCTCGGGTCCACGAACCCGTTGACGATGATCAGCGTCGAGGCCGGGCGGATCTTGTCGAAGAGCTCGCTGTGGGCGCGGCCCACCTCGTCCACGTCACGGGCGTGCGTGAGGTAGAGCCGGGTGCGGACCACGTGCTCGGGGCCGAGCCCGGCCTGCTCCAGCGCCTTGAAGGCCACGCCGAAGGCCTTCTTGGCCTGGTCGTACGGGCCGCCCGCGTCGGCCCCGGTGCAGCCGGAGACCAGGACCAGCCCGTTGGGGAGCTGGACGGCGCGGGAGTAGCCGAGTACGTCCTCGTAGGCGCCGCCGGAGGAGATGCGTCGGACGTCGGAACTGTTCGTGGAACCGTTCTCGGAACTCATGCGGAGACCACCTTCAGGGCTTCTTCGAGCGTGAACGCCTTGGCGTAGAGGGCCTTGCCCACGATGGCGCCCTCGACGCCGGCCCCGACGAGCCCGGCCAGTGCGCGCAGGTCGTCGAGGGAGGAGATGCCGCCGGAGGCGACGACGGGCCGGTCGGTGGCGGCGCAGACGTTCTTCAGCAGCTCCAGGTTGGGGCCGGTGAGGGTGCCGTCCTTGCCGATGTCGGTGACGACGTACCGGGCGCAGCCCTCGGAGTCCAGGCGCGCGAGGGTCTCGTAGAGGTCCCCGCCCTCGCTGGTCCAGCCGCGGCCCTTGAGGGTGGTGCCGCGTACGTCGAGGCCGACGGCGATCTTGTCGCCGTGCTCGGCGATGGCCTTGGCGGCCCACTCGGGGGTCTCCAGGGCGGCGGTGCCGAGGTTCACGCGGGTGCAGCCGGTGGCCAGGGCCGCGGCGAGCGAGGCGTCGTCGCGGATGCCGCCGGACAGCTCGACCTTGATGTCCATGGCGCCGGTGATCTCGGCGACGAGCGCGCGGTTGTCACCGGTGCCGAAGGCGGCGTCCAGGTCGACCAGGTGCAGCCATTCGGCGCCGGCGGCCTGCCAGGCGAGGGCGGCCTGGAGCGGGGAGCCGTAGGAGGTCTCGCTGCCGGACACGCCGTGCACGAGGCGGACGGCCTGGCCGTCGCGGACGTCGACGGCGGGGAGCAGTTCGAGCTTCTTCGACGTCGTCATCACAGGGTCTCGATCCAGTTGGTGAGGAGCTGGGCGCCGGCGTCCCCGGACTTCTCGGGGTGGAACTGGGTGGCCCACAGGGCCCCGTTCTCCACCGCCGCGACGAACCGCTCGCCGTGCGTGGCCCAGGTGACCTTGGGGGCCTTGATCAGCGGGTTGGTGACTTCCAGCGACCAGTCGTGGGCCGCGTAGGAGTGCACGAAGTAGAAGCGGGCGTCCTCGTCGAGGCCGGCGAAGGCCTGGCTGTCGGCCGGCGCGTCCACGGTGTTCCAGCCCATGTGGGGGACGATCGGGGCCTGGAGCGGGCCGACCGTGCCGGGCCACTCGTCCAGGCCCTCGGTCTCCACGCCGTGCTCGATGCCGCGCTCGAAGAGGATCTGCATGCCGACGCAGATGCCCATGACCGGACGGCCGCCGGAGAGCCGGCGGCCGATGATCCAGTCCCCGCGCGCCTCCTTGAGCCCCTGCATGCAGGCGGAGAAGGCTCCGACGCCGGGGACGAGGAGTCCGTCGGCGTCCATGGCCTTGTCGTAGTCGCGGGTGATCTCCACGTCCGCGCCGACGCGCGCGAGGGCGCGCTCGGCGGAGCGGACGTTGCCGAAGCCGTAGTCGAAGACGACGACCTTCTTGGTGGGGGTCACGGTGCTCACTCCCAAATTCCCTGGATCCGCAGCACTCCGGCGACCAGGCACATCACGGAGCCGATGGCGAGCAGGGCGATGACCGAGGTGGGCATCTCCTGCTTCTTGAAGGAGTAGACGCCGCCGGCCAGGAACAGGCCGAGGACGATCAGGATCGTGTTGAGCCCGTTCACGCTAGAGGGCGCCCTTCGTGGAGGGCAGGATCCCGGCGGCGCGCGGGTCGAACTCGGCGGCGTAGCGCAGGGCCCGGGCCAGCGCCTTGAACTGGCACTCCACGATGTGGTGGGCGTTGCGGCCGTACGGCACGTGGATGTGCAGGGCGATCTGGGCCTGCGCGACGAAGGACTCGAAGATGTGCCGGGTCATCGTCGTGTCGTACGAGCCGATCATCGGCGCCATGTTCTCGGGCTCGGTGTGCACGAGGTACGGGCGGCCCGACAGGTCGACGGTCACCTGGGCCAGGGACTCGTCGAGCGGCACGGTGCAGTTGCCGAAGCGGTAGATGCCGACCTTGTCGCCGAGGGCCTGCTTGAAGGCGGCGCCCAGCGCCAGCGCGCTGTCCTCGATGGTGTGGTGGCTGTCGATGTGCAGGTCGCCCTCGGTCTTGACCGTGAGGTCGAAGAGGCCGTGGCGGCCGAGCTGGTCGAGCATGTGGTCGTAGAAGCCCACGCCCGTCGAGACGTCGACCTTGCCGGTGCCGTCGAGGTTTATCTCGACGAGGACCGAGGTCTCCTTCGTGGTCCGTTCGACCCGTCCGATGCGGCTCATGCGTGCTGCTCCTTCTTCAGTGCGCGAACCGCTTCCAGGAACGCGTCGTTCTCGGCCGGGGTGCCCGCGGTGACCCGCAGCCATCCCGGCACGCCGTTGTCCCGGACCAGGACGCCCTGGTCGAGGATCTTCTGCCAGGCGGTGTGGGAGTTCTCGAACCGCCCGAACTGTACGAAGTTCGAGTCGGAGTCGGTGACCTCGAAGCCGATCCCCCGCAGCTCGGTGACCAGGCGGTCGCGCTCGGCCTTGAGCTGCTCGACGTAGCCGAGCAGGGTGTCGGTGAATTCCAGGGCGGCCAGCGCGGTCGCCTGGGTGACGGCCGACAGGTGGTACGGGAGGCGTACGAGCTGTACGGCGTCGACCACGGCCGGGTGCGCGGCCAGGTAGCCCAGGCGCAGTCCGGCGGCGCCGAAGGCCTTGGACATGGTCCGGGAGACCACCAGGTTCGGGCGGCCCTCGATCAGCGGCAGCAGCGAGTCCCGGTGGCTGAACTCCACGTAGGCCTCGTCCACGACGACCAGGCTGGGCCGGGCCGCCTGCGCGGCCTCGTAGAGGGCCAGGACCGTCTCCGCCCCCACCGCGGTGCCCGTGGGGTTGTTGGGCGAGGTGATGAAGACGACGTTGGGCTCGTGCGCGGCGATCGCCTGCTCGGCGGCCTCCACGTCGATGGTGAAGTCTTCCCGGCGCGGACCGGAGATCCACTCCGTCCCGGTGCCGCGCGCGATGAGCGCGTGCATCGAGTAGGAGGGTTCGAAGCCGATCGCGGTGCGCCCGGGGCCGCCGAAGGTCTGCAGCAGCTGCTGGAGGACCTCGTTGGAGCCGTTGGCGGCCCATACGTTCTCCCGCGCGACCGGGTGCTTGCCGGTACGGGTGAGGTAGGCGGCCAGCTCGGTGCGCAGCTCGACGGCGTCCCGGTCGGGGTACCGGTTGAGGGTGCGGGCGGCCTCGGCGACCCGCTCGGCGATGCGCGCGACGAGCGCCTCGGGGAGCCCGTACGGGTTCTCGTTGGTGTTGAGCTGGACGGGCACGTCCAGCTGCGGGGCGCCGTACGGGGACTTGCCGCGCAGCTCGTCCCGGATGGGGAGGTCGTCGATGCCGATGACGTCCGTGCCGTCCGCCGGGGCCGTCGTGCCAGTGCTGTCCGTGGTGCCGGTCATGCCTGGGGAACCTTCCACCCGAAGCGCGCCTTGAGGGCCGCGCCGTGCGCGGGCAGGTCCTCGGCCTCGGCCAGGGTCACCACGTGGTGGGTGACCTCGGCGAGGGCGTCGCGCGTGTAGTCGACGATGTGGATGCCGCGCAGGAAGGACTGCACGGACAGGCCCGAGGAGTGGCAGGCGCAGCCGCCGGTGGGCAGCACGTGGTTGGAGCCGGCGCAGTAGTCGCCCAGCGAGACCGGGGACCACGGGCCGACGAAGATCGCGCCGGCGTTGCGCACGCGGGCGGCCCAGGCGGCCGCGTCGGCGGTCTGGATCTCCAGGTGCTCGGCGCCGTACGCGTCGACGACCTTGAGGCCGTCCTCCAGGCTGTCGACCAGCACGATCGCGGACTGGCGGCCGGCCAGGGCGGGCTTGATCCGGTCCTCGACGTGCTTGGTGGCCGCGACCTGCGGCTCCAGCTCCTTCTCGACGGCGGCCGCGAGCTCCGCGGAGTCCGTGACGAGGACGGCGGCGGCCAGCGGGTCGTGCTCGGCCTGGCTGATCAGGTCGGCGGCGACGTGCACCGGGTCGGCCGTGGAGTCCGCGAGGACGGCGATCTCGGTCGGGCCGGCCTCGGTGTCGATGCCGATCCTGCCGGTGAAGTAGCGCTTGGCGGCGGCGACCCAGATGTTGCCGGGGCCGGTCACCATGTTCGCCGGGGCGCACCCGTCCGGGCCGGTGGTGCCGTACGCGAACATCGCGACGGCCTGGGCGCCGCCGACCGCGTACACCTCGTCCACGCCGAGCAGCGCGCACGCGGCGAGGATCGTCGGGTGCGGCAGGCCGCCGAAGTCCGCCTGCGGCGGGGACGCGAGCGCGATGGACTCGACGCCCGCCTCCTGGGCCGGGACGACGTTCATGACGACGGAGGACGGGTACACCGAGCGGCCGCCCGGGGCGTACAGCCCCACGCGCTCCACCGGAACCCACTTCTCGGTCACCGTGCCGCCGGGGACCACCTGGGTGACGTGCTCGGACCGGCGCTGGTTGCGGTGCACGATCCGGGCGCGCCGGATCGACTCCTCCAGGGCGGCGCGGACGGCCGGGTCGAGCTGGTCGAGGGCGGTCTTCAGGGCCTCGGCGGGCACCCGGATCCGGTCGAGCTCGACCCCGTCGAACTTCCGCGCGTACTCGATCAGCGCCGCCGTTCCACGATGGTGGACGTCCTCGCAGATGGGCCGCACCTTCTCCAGGGCGGCTTCTACGTCGAACTCGGCACGGGGCAGCAGATCGCGCAGGGCGCCACCCTCGGGGAGGGTGTCGCCGCGCAGGTCGATACGAGAGATCACCTGCCAATTCTCTCAGACCGGTTCGCGCCGCCGTTCGTCCGTATCACTGGCTGATACAAGCCACGGACGTTCCCTGATGTCACAGAGGCCCTCTAGCGTGCGGGTAAGCGCGGCGGCGTCCGCGCGGACGAGCGGAGGGGGGCCGCCATGGCCGAAGCACGCCCGGACGGGGAACCGGCCGATCTCACAGGCCCCGAACGGCTCATGTGGGACGCGTACCGGACCGGCAGCGTCTGCGATCTCAGTGCCCGTTCCGCCGACCGGGACGATCCGCACGCCGACCGGGTCTGGGGCCCCGGGCGCAGCGTCCGCGCGGCGGTGGTGGCGCTGCTGCTGCTCCACGGGCCGGGCCCGGTGCCGGGCCGGGTGGCCTCGCTGAAGCTGCGGGGCGCGCGGATCACCGGCCGCCTCGACCTCTCCGGGGGCACGGTCACCCCGTACGTCGAGCTGCAGTCCTGCCGCTTCGACGGGGAGGTCCAGCTCTCGGAGGCCCGCTTCGGCACGCTGCGCCTGGTCAACTGCGCGATACCGCGGCTGGAGGCGGCCCGCCTGCACACCGAGGGCGATCTGCACCTGCCGCGCTGCCGGGTGGCGCGCGGGATCCGGCTGACCGACGCGCAGATCGGCACCGACCTGCTGATCAGCGAGGCGGTACTGCAGCGCGACGGCAAGGGGCGGGCCCTGGCCGCCGACGGGATGTCGGTCGCGCAGGACTTCCAGGGCGAGCTGCTCCAGACCTACGGGGAGCTGAGCCTGCGCGGGGCCAAGGTCGGCGTGTCGATGAACCTGCGCGGGGCCCGCCTGAGCAATCCGCACGGGCGGCGGGCGCTGAACGCCCCGCAGCTCACCGTGGAGCGCACGCTCTACCTGACCTCGATCGCGCTCGACTACACCCCGGGCGGCTCCAGCTCTTCCACTCCCCCCTACGGGCTCGGCCACACGCCCGTGCCGGGGCAGCGCGCGCAGCACTTCGAGTGCCGGGGCGGCCTGCGGCTGGACGACGGCCGCTTCGGGGACGCCGTGGACTTCTACGGGGCCCGGTTCACCCTCACGGAGGACCAGGAGGTCTCGCTGCGCCGCATCCACACCCCGGAGCTGCGGTTCGTCGGCGAGCGGCCGGAGCGCGGGCGGGTGGTGCTGTCGGGGGCGCGGGTGGTCAAGCTGGTGGACGCCTCCACGAGCTGGCCGGGACCGGGCCGGCTGGCCATCGAGGGCTTCGGCTACGAGAACCTCGCGCCCCGGGACCTCTTCCCGCCGGCCGCCCGGCTGGAGTGGGTCGAGGCGGCCACCCCCGAGTACTCACCGGAGCCGTACGAGCGGCTCGCCGCGGTCCTGCGGGCCTCCGGGGAGGACGCGGACGCCCGCGAGGTGCTGCTGGCCAAGCAGCGGCGCCGCCGGGCTACGCTTCCGCCGGCGCTGCGCGCGTGGGGGCACCTCCAGGACTGGACGGTGGTCTACGGCTACCGGCCGGGGCGGGCGGCGCTGTGGATGGCCGTGCTGTGGGCGGCCGGGGCCGTGCTCTTCGCCGTGCACGGCCAGCCGCCGGCGCTCAAGGCGGAGGAGCACCCCGACTGGAACCCGGTGCTGTTCGCCCTGGACCTGCTGCTCCCGGTGATCGACCTCGGCCAGCAGGACCAGTGGATCCTGCGGGGCGGCTGGCAGTGGGGCACGGCGGCTCTGATCATCCTGGGATGGATCCTGGCCACGACGGTCGCGGCGGGCGCCTCCCGCGTCCTGAGGCGGGGGTGACGGCAGGGCGTCCCGGGGACCAGGGCCGGGCCCGCGGCGGATCCGGCCCCGGTCCCCGGAACACCCCTCCGCCCGCGGCCACTACCCTGTGCCTCGTGACCACCGTTCGCCTGCCCCTCTTCCCGCTGAACTCGGTGCTGTTCCCGGGACTCGTCCTCCCGCTGAACATCTTCGAGGAGCGTTATCGCGCCATGATGCGCGAGCTGCTGAAGACGGGGGAGGACGAGCCCCGCCGTTTCGCGGTCGTCGCGATCCGCGACGGCCGGGAGGTCGCCCCGACCGCACCCGGCCTGCCGGACCAGACGGCCGTGCCCGAGCGCGGCCCCGCCGCCGGTTTCGGCGCGGACCCGGTCCAGGCCTTCCACCGGGTGGGCTGCATCGCGGACGCGGCCTCGATCCGCGAGCGGGAGGACGGCAGCTTCGAGGTGATGGCGACCGGCACGGTCCGGGTCCGGCTGCTGTCGGTCGACGCGTCCGGCCCGTTCCTCGTGGCGGAGCTGGAGGAGCTCCCGGAGGACCCGGGCGACGGCGCGGGCGCACTGGCGGAGGGCGTGCTGCGGGCGTTCCGCACGTACCAGAAGCGGCTGGCGGGAGCCCGCGAACGCTCCCTGACCGGCATGGACCTCCCCGACGAGCCGTCGGTGGTCTCGTACCTGGTCGCGGCGGCCGCGGTGCTGGACATCCCGGCGAAGCAGCGCCTGCTCCAGGCCCCGGACACGGCGACCCGCCTCGCGGAGGAGCTGAAGCTGCTGCGCTCCGAGACGGCCGTCATCCGCCACCTCCCCTCGCTCCCGGCCGTGGACCTCACCCGCGCCCCGACGAGCCCCAACTGACGGACGGCGCACCGATGGCGAAGAAGAAGCCGGCGGGCACTCCGGCGATCGCGGCCCTGACGGCGGCCGGCGCCGATTACACCGTCCACGCCTACGAGCACGACCCGGCCCACCCCTCCTACGGCGAGGAGGCGGCGCAGGCCCTCGGGGTCTCCCCCGCGCGGGTCTTCAAGACGCTGCTGGCGGACGTGGACGGCTCGCTGGTGGTCGCTGTGGTCCCGGTATCGGGGAGCCTCGACCTGAAGGCCCTGGCCGCCGCGGTGGGCGGCAAGCGCGCGGCAATGGCCGACCCGGCCCTGGCGGAGCGCACCACGGGCTACGTCCTGGGCGGCATCTCCCCCCTGGGCCAGCGCAAGCGCCTCCGCACGGTCCTGGACGCCTCGGCGTCCGGCTTCCCCACGATCTGCGTCTCGGCGGGCCGCCGCGGCCTGGAGGTCGAACTCGCCCCGGCCACCCTCACCGACCTGACCGCAGCCACTGCGGCCCCGATCGCCCGCGCGTAACGCCCCCGGACCGCTCCACGGCACCGCCCAGCCCCGCCGGCGCTCGCTGGGGCGAAGGGCGGCATCATCCGGCCCCGCCGGCGTTTGAGGCGCGGGGTCCGGGGCGGAGCCCCGGGGAACGGGCGAAGGGAGGGTGGGGGACTTCGCCCCGCAGGGCCCGTCCCTCCCGGCCGGGCCTACGGCCGCGGAGGCTCCGTACCGGACGGGTCCGGCGAAGGCGACGGCGACGGCCCCGGCGCCGGGGAGGCGGCGGGATCGACAGGAGCCTGGTAGTACGCCGAAGGCCACATCGCGAGCTCCGGCGCCGGCTCACGCGGCCCCCACAGGGCCGTCAGCGCCAGGTGAACCACGACCGCGGCCATCGGCCAGCCGAGCAGCGCCCCGTGCGCGAGCAGTTCCAGCGGTGCCTCGAAGGGGACTCCCTTGCCCGCCTTCCGCGCGGCCGCCACCAGGTCCGAGGACGGGCCCAGCCACAGGCCCACGCGCCAGCCGACCAGCGCGGCGAAGACCGATCCGACCGCGAGCCCGATCACCTGCGCGGCGCCCCCGCCGCGGCGCCACAGGAAGACGGCCAGCGCGCTCAGCACGCCGAACCCGGCCGACAGCAGGAGGAAGGTCCCGTCGGCCCCGATGCGCGCCTCGCTCTCGGTGTCCCGCAGGAACACCGCCTCGCCGTTGGAGACGAACTGCACGCGCGGCGCGAGCCAGACCCACAGCAGCCCGAGGAGCACGCCGGCCACGCCGACCACGAGGGCGATGGCGGCCCCGTCGCGGATGTCGGACGGGGAGAAGGCGGGCTCCGACGCGGGCGCGGCCTCGGCCGCTGTCGCAGCCGAAGTCGACTCCGACGGCGGCTGGTCGGGCTTGTCATAAGGGGTCACGGCTTCGGTCACCCCCACATCGTGCCAGGAAGTGTTTGATTTAACGATCGGCGGCGACCGGCGTCAGCGGACCGCCGCCCGCCGATAGGCCCAGGTCGCGAGGGCGAGGGACAGGACCCCCACGCCCGCGCACACGCCGAGGTCGAGGAGGACCGCCGCCCAGTCGGGGTGCGGCTCGAAGGTCCGGGCGAACGCCTCCACGCCGTACGTGGACGGCAGCAGGTCCCGCGCCCAGACGATGACGTCCGGCATCCGCTCGGGCGGCAGCACGCCCAGCAGCAGCGCCGCCGACATTCCGAGCTGTCCCGCGAGGGTGGCCAGCTCCTGCCGGGGCGCCAGCAGGCCCAGCGCCGCGCCGAGCCCGGCGAGCGCGGCCCCGGCCAGCGGAACCACGGCGGCCAGGATCCACAGTCCGCCCATGGGCAGGCCGAACAGGACGCTGCCGAAGACGGCGGTCACCAGCGTGCCGGGCAGCGTGAACGACGCGTACGCGGCGGCGGCGCCCAGCACCACGGACGCGGGCGGCACGGGCAGCGTGGCGTAGTGGTCGAGCCCGCCGCTGGCCCGGAGCTGGCCGAAGTACTGCGCGAGCAGGTTCAGCGCGACGAAGGCGACGACCAGGACCGAGGAACCGGCGACGACGGCCCGCGCCTCGGAGCCCCCGTCGACCACGCCCCGCATCAGGATCATGATCCCGACGGACTGGAAGGTGGCCACGAACAGCAACGGGATCCGCGAGACCCGCGCGCGGGACAGCTGGGCCCGGTAGACGGCGGCCAGCGCCGGGAAGAACCGGGCGCGCGGGGCCAGTGCGCCCGGGGCGGTGGCGGGTGCGGCCGTGGTGGCGGCCGCGGCCGTCGTGGCGGCGGTGGCCGTGGTGGCGGCGGTGGCGCTCACGCCTTCACCAGTCCCTTCGAGGTGCGCCCGCCCAGGGCGAGGTACACGTCCTCCAGGCTCGGCGTGGCCAGCGTGAAATCGTCGAGGGCGGCGAAGGCCGGGCCGCCGGTCACGGCGGCCACCGCCGCCCGCGCCTCGTCGGGTCCGAGCCGCAGCACCCAGCGCCGCCCGGATTCGGCGGCCGCCCCGGCGAGCGCGGCGACCTCCGGCAGCTCCAGCGGCGGCGTGGTGCGCCAGACCAGTTCGAGCCGGACCTCGCCGGAGACCTCGGCCTTGAGCCCGGCCGGGGTGTCACAGGCGATGACCCGGCCCTGGTCGATGACGGCGACCCGGTCGAGGACGGTCTCGGCCTCGATGACGTTGTGGGTGACCAGCAGCACGGTGGCCCCGGTCTCGGCGCGGCGCCGGTCGACGGCGGCCCAGACGGCCCGCCGGGCCACCGGGTCCATGCCGGTCGTGGGCTCGTCGAGCACCAGGACGGGCCGCTCCCCCACCAGTGCGGCGGCGAAGCACGCGAGGCGCCGCTGCCCGCCGGACAGCTTCTTCAGGGGGCGTCCGGCGATCCCGGTCAGGCCGAGTTCCTCCAGTACGGAGTCCCGCGCGGCCCTGGCCCCGCGCAAGCTCAGCCCGCGCAGCCGGCCGGTGGTCTCGGCGGCCAGCGAGACCGTGAGCTCGTCGAGGGCGGTGGATTCCTGGCCGAGGTAGGAGAGCAGCCGCGCCGACCGGTCGGGGTGGCGCACGAGGTCGTGGCCCAGCAGGGTGACCGAGCCGGAGTCGGGGCGCAGCAGGCCGGTGAGCTGGCGGACCAGGGTCGATTTGCCGGCGCCGTTGGGGCCGAGCAGCCCGAAGATCTCGCCGCGCCGAACGTCCAGGGAGATCCCGTCGGTGGCACGCGTCTCGGGCAGGGCCGGGGCCCCGCGCCGTCCCCGTACCGCCGGATACGTCTTGACCAGGTCTCGTACCGCGCAGACCACGTCGGGAGCCGGTCCCGCGGCCCCTGCCGTGCCCGTATCCGCCTGTGCTGTGCCCGTACTCACGAGGGAGCAGCCTACGGGGTTGCGACCCCTACTCGGCTGCCGGGGCCGCCGGGGCCACCGCGACGGGGGCCGGGGCTGCCCCGAAGGCGGCGGCCGGTCCGGCCGGCGTTCCGGCGCCGGCCACGTGTTCCGCGGCCGCCCGCACGTCGATCTCGCGCCAGAAGCCGGCCCGGATGGCGTACCGGTCGTGCTCGTCGATCTGGTCGTCCTTGTGCGCGAGGAGTCCGAACCGGGCGGCGTAGCGCAGCAGCTCGCCGTCGATCCGGTGCGGGATCCGCGGGTACATGGTGGCGAGCTTCTGCAGGTGCACGGTCTCCGGGAGCCGTTCCATCCAGCGCCGGGCGAACACCTGGCCGACCTCGAAGGGGTCGCCGCCGACGGTGGTGATGTCCTCCTCGCGGTCCGCCCAGCGCTGCTCGGCGGAGGTGAGCTGGGCGAGGGTGGGCAGCGAGGCGGTCTCGGCGGGCTCGCCGAGCGGCCCGGCGCGGTCGATCCACCCCTTGTCGGAGGACCACCGCAGGGCGCTGCCGGCCGGGCCCGCGCCGAGGGCCTGGCCGGGCCCGGGGGCGGGTGCGGCGGTGCCGGGGCCGCGCAGGGCGCCCGCGAGGTCCTTCGGGGTCGGGACGGTCTTGCCGTTGGCGGTGGTGGTCGAGGCGCCGGCCGGCCCGCCGCCCTCCTCGGGCTCCACGGGTGCGGCGGGCCGGGTTCCGTTGCCGTTGCCGCGGGCGGCCTCGGCGAGGGCGGCCTCGGGCAGCGGCGCGGAGAGGATGGCGGCGATCTCGGGGCGCGGGGCCGGGGCCGGGGCGCAGAGTCCGGTGAGGTCGCGGGCGCGGACGGCGCGGGTGATCCAGGTGCGGTCCAGGACGCGGCGTTCGTCGGCTTCGGCGACGAGGTCCTCCGACTGGTTGTAGTCCCCGTCGGCGGCCTGGACGGCCCACAGGTGGACGGCGACCCCGTGCTCCTTGGCGGACATCAGGCCGGGCAGCAGGTCCCCGTCGCCGGTGACGAGCACGACGTCCGAGCAGGCCCGGTTGCGGGCGAGTTCGGTGAGCTCGGCGTGCATGGCCGCGTCGACGCCCTTCTGGGCCCAGCGGCCGTCGCTGCGGGTCAGGGCGCCTAGCCGGACGGTGACCCGGGGCATGACGCGCAGCCGCCGGTGCTCGGGCTGGGGCACCCGGTCGGGTGCGCCGTCGAACCAGTAGATCCGCAGGAGCGGCTGCTCGGTGTCGGCTTCGGCGCGCTCGCGCAGGCCCTGGATGAGCGCCGCATGGTCGACCGTGATCCGGGAGCGGGACGGCTCTCCTGCGAGGAGGCTCGCGGCGGCGCCCAGCAGATAGCCGGCGTCCACCAGGACGACGCAGCGGTCCACGCGTACCACCCTCTTCCCTGGGGGTCCTCTGTGTCTTTCGCGGTTTCCCCGAGTCTGCCCGACGGCAACGGCCTTGACGGCCGGAACTCGATCATCGGCGTGGCGTATCTCTCAGAGTTGCCCGGCGGGGGCTCCGACTACGCGCGGTAATGATCCAAAATGCGCCGTTTACGGCCCTGTGTGAGTGTGAAGGCGGCCCTGGCCCCTAAACCCCCCACGGAGGCATCCCATGGCCAAGAACAAGAACCGCCAGCAGCCCGCCACGTCACAGGACCGCTCCGCCGCACAGGATCCGGCGAAGAGCTCCATGGAATCCTCGCCCGCGTCCTCCGCCCCGGCGGCCCCGAGTCCGCTGCAGATGGCCGGCAAGCGCAAGGAAAAGAAGTTCGGCCACAACTGACGCCTCCACCTCGTACCCCGTACGCGGGAAGGCCCGCCCCTGTCGACAGGGGCGGGCCTTCCCGCGTACGGGGTACGAGGTGGAGGTACTGGGAAACGCCGCCTAGCCGGCCAGGCAGGACGGGCCGAGCAGCACCTTGAGGTCTCCGAAGAGCGCCGGGTCGGGCTTGACCCGGTGCTTGTCGAGCCGGAGCACGGTGGTGGTGCGGGGCCCCTGGAGCTTGATCCGCACCTCGCTGTTGCCCTGGTGGTGGCGCAGGATCTCGCCGAGCCGGGTCACCATCGGCGGGGTGACCTTGACGGTCGGGATGGTGAGGACGACCGGGGCGTTGGTGCCCGCGTTGGAGAGGTCGGGGACCATCATCTCCATCGCGACCAGCCGGGGCACGTCCTCGCGCTTGTCCAGGCGGCCCTTGACGAAGACGACGGTGTCCTCGACCAGCTGGGTGGAGACGAGCTGGTAGGTCGCGGGGAAGAACATGCACTCGATGGAGCCGGCCAGGTCCTCGACGGTGGCGATGGCCCAGGCGTTGCCCTGCTTGGTCATCTTGCGCTGGAGGCCCGAGATGATGCCGCCGATGGTGACGACCGCGCCGTCGCCGTGCTCTCCGCCGGTGAGCTGGGAGATGCCGGCGTCGGTCTTGTCGGAGAGCACGTGCTCCAGGCCGAAGAGCGGGTGGTCGGAGACGTAGAGGCCGAGCATCTCGCGCTCTTGGGCGAGCAGGTAGGACTTCTCCCACTCGACGTCGGAGAACTCCACGTCGAGGCCGAAGCCCGGCTCGTCGCTCGCGTCCGCGTCACCCATTCCGCCGAAGAGGTCGAACTGTCCCTCGGCCTCCTTGCGCTTGACGGCGACCACGTTGTCGATCATCGGTTCGTGGTGGGCGACCAGGCCCTTGCGGGTGTGGCCCATCTCGTCGAAGGCGCCGGCCTTGATCAGCGACTCGACGGTGCGCTTGTTGCAGACGACGGCTTCGACCTTGTCGAGGAAGTCCGGGAAGGTCGAGTACTTCCCCTTGGCCTTCCTGCTCTTGATGATCGACTCGACGACGTTGGTGCCGACGTTGCGCACGGCGGTGAGGCCGAAGAGGATCACGTCGTCGCCCTGGGCGGCGAAGTTCGCCTCCGACTCGTTCACGTTCGGCGGGAGCACCTTGATGCCCATCCGGCGGCACTCGTTCAGGTAGATCGCGGACTTGTCCTTGTCGTCCTTGACCGAGGTGAGCAGGCCCGCCATGTACTCGGCCGGGTAGTTGGCCTTGAGGTAGGCGGTCCAGTAGGAGACCAGGCCGTAGGCGGCCGAGTGGGCCTTGTTGAAGGCGTAGCCGGCGAAGGGGACCAGGACGTCCCACAGTGCCTTGATCGCCTGGTCGCTGAAGCCCTTCTCCTTGGCTCCCGCCTCGAAGATGACGAAGTTCTTCGCCAGTTCCTCGGGCTTCTTCTTGCCCATCACGCGGCGCAGGATGTCGGCCTCGCCGAGCGAGTACCCGGCGATGATCTGGGCGGCCTTCTGCACCTGCTCCTGGTACACGATGAGGCCGTAGGTGACGCCGAGGATCTCCTTGAGCGGCTCCTCCAGCTCCGGGTGGATCGGGGTGATCTCCTGCTGCTTGTTCTTGCGCAGGGCGTAGTTCGTGTGCGAGTTCATGCCCATCGGGCCCGGCCGGTACAGGGCCGAGACGGCGGAGATGTCCTCGAAGTTGTCGGGCTTCATCAGGCGCAGCAGGGAGCGCATGGGCCCGCCGTCGAACTGGAAGACGCCGAGGGTGTCACCGCGGCCGAGCAGTTCGAAGGTCTTGGGGTCGTCGAGCGGCAGGCCCAGGAGGTCGAGGTCGATCCCCTTGTTGGCCTTCACCATCTTGACGGCGTCGTCCATGATCGTGAGGTTGCGCAGGCCCAGGAAGTCCATCTTGATCAGGCCGAGCGACTCGCACTGGGGGTAGTCCCACTGCGTGATGGTCACGCCGTCCGTGTGCCGCACCCAGACCGGGGCGTGGTCGACGATCGGCTCGCTGGACATGATCACGCCGGCGGCGTGCACGCCCATCTGGCGGACCAGGCCCTCCACACCGCGGGCGGTGTCGATGACCTTCTTCACGTCCGGCTCGTTCTCGTACATCGCCCGGATCTCGCCCGCCTCGCCGTAGCGCGGGTGCGAGGGGTCGGTGATGCCGTTGAGGTCGATGCCCTTGCCGAGGACGTCGGCGGGCATGGCCTTGGTGAGCCGGTCGCCCATGGCGTACGGGTAGCCGAGGACCCGGGCCGAGTCCTTGATGGCGTTCTTCGCCTTGATCTTTCCGTACGTGCCGATCATGGCGACCTTGTCGTCGCCGTACTTCTCGGTCACGTACCGGATCACTTCGACGCGCCTGCGCTCGTCGAAGTCGATGTCGACATCGGGCATGGAGACGCGCTCGGGGTTCAGGAACCGCTCGAAGATCAGGCCGTGGGTGATCGGGTCGAGGTCGGTGATGCCCATGGCGTAGGCGACGATCGAGCCGGCCGCGGAGCCACGGCCGGGTCCCACCGCGATGCCCTGGTTCTTGGCCCACATGATGAAGTCGGCGACGACGAGGAAGTAGCCCGGGAACCCCATCTGGATGATGACGTCCAGCTCGTACTCGGCCTGCTTCTGCCGGTCCTCGGGGACCCCTCCCGGGTAGCGGCGGGCCATGCCGCGCCGCACTTCCTCCTTGAACCAGGTGATCTCGGTGTAGCCCTCTTCGGGGATCTCGAACTTCGGCATGAGGTTCTTGGCCTCGAACATGCCGGTGGTGTCGATCTGCTCGGCCACCAGGAGGGTGTTGCGGCACCCCTCCTGCCAGGCGTCCGAGGAGTCGACCGCGTACATCTCCTCCGTGGACTTCAGGTAGTAGCCGGTGCCGTCGAAGCGGAAGCGGTCCGGGTCGGAGAGGTTCTTGCCGGTCTGGATGCACAGCAGGGCGTCGTGCGCGGCCGACTCGTGCGCGTACGTGTAGTGCGAGTCGTTGGTGACCAGCGGCGGGATGCCGAGCTTCTTGCCGACCTCCAGGAGCCCGTCGCGGACCCGGCGCTCGATCTCGATGCCGTGGTCCATCAGCTCCAGGAAGTAGCGGTCCTTGCCGAAGATGTCCTGGTACTCGGAGGCGGCCTTCAGGGCCTCGTCGAACTGTCCGAGGCGCAGTCGGGTCTGGAGCTCGCCGGACGGGCAGCCGGTCGAGGCGATCAGGCCCTCGGACCACTGGCTGATGGTCTCCTTGTCCATGCGCGGCCACTTCGTGAGCCAGCCCTCGGCGTACGCGTCGGAGGACAGCCGGAAGAGGTTGTGCAGGCCGGTGGAGTTCGCCGCCCAGATCGTCTTGTGCGTGTATCCGCCGGAACCGGAGACGTCGTCGCGCTTCTGGTGCGGCTGTCCCCACTGGATGCGCCGCTTGTTGCGCCGGGACTCCGGGGCGACGTACGCCTCGATGCCGATGATCGGCGTGACGCCGGCCTTCTTCGCCGTGTGGAAGAAGTCGTACGCCCCGTGCAGGTTGCCGTGGTCGGACATGGCGATGTGCGTCATGCCCATCTCGTTGCACGCGTTGAACATGTCCTTCAGCCGCGCGGCACCGTCCAGCAGGGAGTACTGGGTGTGGACGTGCAGGTGCGTGAACGGCGTCTTGGTCACGGTGGGGGCCTCCGGGCGGGAGAGAGGGGGCGGCAGCTATGAATCCTACGTGGCTCCGGTGACAGTTCCCGGGCACCGACGGGTACCTTCGTCCGTTGCAGACCCAAGGACGCTTGTCCGATATGCGATCCACCCCGCGCCACCTGGAGGCACCCGCCATGGCGGTTCCCGAGACGACCGACGAGCAGCGCGCCGAGCAGATACTCGACGTGTTCGACATCGCCTTCGGCGAGCTGATCGCCGCCGACCCCGCGGCCTTCCGGGTCAAGTTCCGCAAGATGGCGGCCTCGGCCTTCGCCTTCTACCGCGGCACCGCCTGCCTCTTCTACGCCGACCTGGAGCGCGAGCGGCACGGCGGCCCGTACCTGGACGAGCGCACCGGCCGGGTGTGGATCCACGGCGATCTGCACGCCGAGAACTTCGGCACCTACATGGACGCGAACGGCCGGCTGGTCTTCAACGTCAACGACTTCGACGAGGCCTACGTAGGCCCCTTCACCTGGGACCTGAAGCGGTTCTCCGCCTCCGTCGCCCTGCTCGGCTACACCAAGGCGCTCAGCGACGACCAGATCAGCGAGCTGGTACGGATCTACGCGGCCGCCTACCGCGAGCGCATCCACGCGCTGGCCGCCGGGGCCAAGCACGAGGAGCTGCCCTCCTTCACCCTGGACACCGCCGACGGCCCGCTGCTGGAGGCCCTGCGCGCCGCCCGCCGCCGGACCCGCTTCTCGCTCCTCGACTCGATGACCGAGATCCGCGAGTTCGAGCGCCGCTTCTCCCCCGGCCCCGGGACCATCGAGCTGGACGCGGCCACCCGGTACAAGGTGCTCGCCGCCTTCGACGGGTACCTGGAGACCCTGCCCGACGAGTCCCTGGTCCGCCCGGACTCCTACCGGGTCAAGGACGTGGTCGGCCGCCGGGGCATCGGGATCGGCTCGGCGGGCCTGCCCTCGTACAACATCCTGCTGGAGGGGCACAGCGACGCCCTGGAGAACGACGTCGTGATCTACCTCAAGCAGGCGCAGACCCCGGCCGTGTCCCGGCACGTCACCGACCGGTCGGTGCGCGAGTACTTCCACCACGAGGGGCACCGGACCGTGATCTCCCAGCGGGCCCTGCAGGCGCACGCCGACCCGTGGCTCGGCTGGACCGAGCTGGACGGGTCCGGGCAGCTGGTCGCGGAGGTCTCCCCGTACGCGGTGGACCTGGACTGGTCGGACCTGGACGACCCGGAGGAGATCGCGGCCGTGGTCGCCGACCTGGGCCGGGCGACCGCGACCATGCACGGCGCGGCGGACGAGCAGGAGAGCGGCCAGACGCTGGTCCCGTTCTCCACCGAGCGGGCCATCGACGCGGCCATCGCCGCCGACGAGGAGGGCTTCGCGAACCTGCTGGTGGACTTCGCGCACGCCTACGGCGCCCGGGCCCGCGCCGACCACCAGATCTTCGTCGACCTCTTCCGCAACGGCCGGATCCTGGCTTAGGGGGTCCTCCGGCCCGCCCCCACAGGGACTCGTGGCACACTCGCGACGATGGACATATCCGGGGTGGGTCTCCGAGGGCTGCGGGCCGCGCTGTTCAGCGCGGTCGTCGTGCTGCTCTCGACCGGCTCGCACGTCCTGATGTCCCGGGTCCCGCTGCCTCCCGCCCTGGTGGGAGGGGCTTTCGCCGTGGTGTTCGCGATCGCCTTCGCCCTGGCCGGGCGCGAGCGGGGCCTCGGCCGCATCGCCGGGCTGCTCGTCCCCCTGGAGCTGGCCGCCGACACCGTCCTGACCTCCGCCCAGCACCTGTGCTACGGCCCCGCGGGCGGCCCCGTCTCGGGTCCGCTGCGCGCCCTGGGGCTGGCCGACTTCTGCGGGGGCCGCCCGGTGGGCGGGGCGCTGGCCGAGGTGGGCGGGCCCGCCGACCCGGCCGCGCTGCTGGCCGCGCCCGGACCGTGGGCGCCCTGGCTGCTGCTGGGGGCGCACGTATCGGTCGGGCTGCTCGCCTCCCTGTGGCTGCACCGCGGGGAGCGGGCGCTCGGCCGGCTGCTGCGCGCGGCGTCCGCCTGTGCCTTCCGGCCGCTGCGGATGGCCTCGGCCCGCGCGGCGCGGGCCCACGCTCCGGTGCGGAGGTCGCCGCGGGCGGCGCTGCCGGGCACGGCGGCCCGTACCCGCTTCCCGGCGCACTCCGTGGGACGGCGGGGACCTCCTCGCGCGCACGGCGCGTTCGCTCGCGCCTGACGCACGAGGCCTGTCCCCCCTTCCAGCCGGCTCCACCGCGGAGCCACACCCCGACGGAGAGAACGATGAGCGCACGCAACAGCCAGGCGAACAAGGCCGCGGCCCGCGAGAGGCTGCGCATCGAGCGCGAGCAGCAGGCCAAGAAGGCCAAGGTCCGCCGGCAGGTGTTCGTGGCGGGCGGCGTCGTGGCCGCCCTCGCCCTGGCCGGCGGCGTCGGCTACGCCGTCGTGCAGGCCGGCAAGCCGAGCGCCTGGGAGAAGGCCGCCGACGCTCCGCTGGTCGCGCCGAAGAACACCTCGGGCGAGAACGGCACGACGGTGGTCATCGGCAAGGCCGACGCCAAGAAGACCCTGGAGCTGTACGAGGACGCCCGCTGCCCGGTCTGCGCGAGCTTCGAGCAGGCGGTCGGCCCGCAGCTCAAGACGGACCTCGACGCCGGCAAGTACAAGATCCAGTACATCGGCGCCACCTTCCTGGACAACGGCTTCCCCGGCAGCGGCTCGAAGAACGCCCTGAGCGCGCTGGGCGCGGCCCTCAACGTCAGCCCCGAGGCGTTCCTGGAGTACAAGACGGCCCTCTACTCCGCGGCGAACCACCCGGAGGAGAAGGACGACAAGTTCGCCAAGGATTCCTTCCTGCTGACCGTCGCGGACCAGGTCCCGGCCCTCAAGGGCAACGCCGAGTTCAAGAAGGCGCTCGACGACGGCACCTACGACCGGTGGGCGCTGGAGATGTCCAAGACCTTCGACAAGAGCGGTGTGAAGGGCACGCCGACCCTGCAGATGGACGGCAAGAAGATCGACCCGCTGCCGCAGACGCCCGAGGCGTTCACGGCGGCGATCGACAAGGCCATCGCCGGCTGACCCTCCCCCTCGCAGCACCCCGACGGACGGGCGAACTCCCAGAGTTCGCCCGTCCGTTGCGTTGACGGGGCTGGCACCGATCGAATACCGGTCGGTAATATGATCATCCGTGACCAGTCAACTCTCCCCTTCCGCACCGGAATCGGCGACTCCGCCGACTCCCCGCCGCCGTACGGTCGTCCTGGCCGCGGCGGCCACGGCGGCACTCGTCCCCATCGCCGCACTGGGCGCCGAGACCGCCCACGCCGCCGGCGCCGCCGACGACGCGCCCTCCTTCCCGCACGGCGTCGCCTCGGGCGACCCGCTCCCCGACGGGGTCCTGTTGTGGACCCGCGTCACCCCGACCGCCGGGGCCGTACCGGGCTCCGGCGCGGGCCCGGCCATCGCGGTGGGCTGGGAAGTCGCCGAGGACAAGGCCTTCTCCCGGATCGTCGCGAGCGGCACCGTCACCGCGAGCGCGGCCTCCGACCACACCGTCAAGGCCGACGTACGCGGCCTGCGGCCGCAGACGGCCTACTGGTACCGGTTCACCGCCGGGGCCACCGTCTCCCCGGCCGGGCGCACCCGCACCGCCCCCGCCGCCGCCACCGCGCCCGCCGGGGTCCGCTTCGGCGTGGTCTCCTGCGCCAACTGGGAGTCCGGCTACTTCTCCGCGTACCGCCACCTGGCCGCGCGGGCCGACCTGGACGCGGTCCTGCACCTGGGCGACTACATCTACGAGTACCAGAGCGGCGGCTACCCCGAGGCGAAGTACGCCGTACGGCAGCACGAACCGCTGCACGAGATCCTCACCCTGGCCGACTACCGCACCCGGCACGGGAAGTACAAGACCGACCCCGACCTGCAGGCCCTGCACCAGGCCCACCCGGTCATCGCGATCTGGGACGACCACGAGATCGCCAACGACACCTGGTCCGGCGGGGCCGAGAACCACGACCCCGCCACCGAGGGCTCCTTCGCGGCCCGCGCGGCCGCCGCCCGGCAGGCGTACTTCGAGTGGATGCCGGTCCGCACCTCCACCGAGGGCACCGTCTACCGCCGGCTGCGCTTCGGCACCCTCGCCGACCTGCACCTGCTGGACCTGCGCACCTTCCGCTCGCAGCAGGCGGGCATAGGCAGCGGGGCGGTGGACGCCCCGGAGCGCACCCTCACCGGGCGCGCCCAGCTGGACTGGCTGAAGGCCGGGCTGGCCGGCTCGCAGGCCACCTGGAAGCTGGTCGGCACCTCGGTGATGATCTCGCCGGTGGCCTTCGGCTCGCTGCCGGCGCACCTGCTGGAGCCCCTCGGCGAACTGCTCGGCCTGCCCGCCGGGGGCCTCGCGATCAACGTGGACCAGTGGGACGGGTACACGGACGACCGCCGGGAGCTGCTCGGGCACCTGACGGACCGTTCCGTCCGCAACACCGTCTTCCTGACCGGCGACATCCACATGGCCTGGGCGAACGACGTCCCGGTGACGGCGGCCACCTACCCGTGGTCGCCGTCGGCGGGCGTGGAGTTCGTGGTGACGTCGGTGACCTCCGACAACATCGACGACCTGCTGCACGTGCCGGCCGACACGGCCTCCCTGGTCGCCGAAACGGCGATCAAGGCCGCCAACCGGCACGTGAAATGGCTGGACATGGACGCCCACGGCTACGGCGTGCTGGACGTGACGGCCGAGCGTTCCCAGATGGACTACTACGTCGTCTCGGACAAGCGGCGCCAGGACGCCACGGCCGCCTGGGCACGCTCGTACCGCACGCTGAACGGGACCCAGAAGGTCGAGCGGGCGGACCAGCCGGTGCGCTGACGCTCCGTCGGATTTCCCGTCCGGAGGGGCGCTTGGCGTAGACCAGGCGCCCCTTTGACATCAGAAGCAACAAATCTTTTACGTAGACCACTTGACCTGTTTATGACATGCGCACGTAAGATTCCCGCCAGCTGAGGAGATCCCTCCTGCTCTACCCCCCACTTCGCGAGGAGCACACGTGCGCGCTCTTGCCCGCATATCCCCCCTTCTTCGCCGCCGCCTGATGGGTACCGCCGTACTCGTCGGCACCCTGGCCTTCACCCCGCTCGCGGCCCCCACCACGGTCGCCGCCGCCAAGACCGGCGCCGAGGTGTGCGAGGAGGACGTGCACGAACACGCCGCGGCCAACGCCCGCGTGGCGCGCCCGAAGGACCAGCACGCGGCCGAGCCGAACGAGGTCACCGAGGCCCAGACCAAGGCCATGGACGCCGACCTCAAGGCGAAGCTCGACAAGATCTCGAAGGAGCAGCGCAGCCTGCGCGCCGCCGAGGCCGCCACGAGCATCCCCGTGTACTTCCACGTCATCCACTCCGGCACCACCGGAAAGCTGACGTCCACGGCCATCAACCAGCAGATGGCCGTTCTCAACTCGGCCTTCGCCGGCCAGGGCACCGGAAACGTCGACAGCACCTACCAGTTCACCCTGGCGGGCACCACGTACACGGACAACGCGAGCTGGTACAACCTGGCTTCCGGCTCCACGGCCGAGAAGGCCATGAAGAGCACCCTGCGCCAGGGCGGTCCGAACGCCCTCAACTTCTACACCGCCAACCTCTCCGGCGGGCTGCTGGGCTGGGCCACCTTCCCCAGCTCCTACGCCTCCCAGCCGTCGATGGACGGCGTGGTCGTCCTCGACACCTCGCTGCCGGGCGGCACCGCCGCCAACTACAACGAGGGCGACACCGCGACCCACGAGGTCGGCCACTGGATGGGCCTCTACCACACCTTCCAGGGCGGCTGCAACGGAAGCGGTGACTCCGTCTCGGACACTCCGGCCGAGAAGAGCGCGGCCTACCAGTGCCCGACGGGCCGTGACACCTGCGCCAGCAAGGCGGGCGTCGACCCGATCCACAACTTCATGGACTACACGTACGACGCCTGCATGTACCAGTTCACCGCGGGCCAGGTGGCCCGCATGAAGAGCATGTGGACGGCCTACCGCGCCTGACGCTCCGGCGATCTGACGCACTCATGACGATGGGGCCCCGCACGCGCGGGGCCCCATCGCCGTGTTCCGGCTGAAGACCGTCCTGCCGACCGGCCTGCTGACCGTCCTGATGACCGTCCTGATGACCGGCCAGACGACCGTTCTAAAGACCGTCGAGGAAGGCCAGGGCGACCGCCCAGGCCTGCTCCGCGGCCTCGGCGTCGTAGTCGTCCAGCCCCGGGTCCGTGAACAGGTGCCCGGCCCCCGGATAGCCGTGGACCTCCACGTCCGCCCCGGCCTTGCGCATCCGCAGGTACCAGGCCGTCAGCCAGTCGTGCGGCTCGAAGGGGTCCGGGTCGGCGATGTGCAGCTGCACCGGCAGCTCGTCGACGTAGACGCCCTCCTCCAGGTCGGCCGTCCCGTGCAGGAGCAGCAGCCCGCGCGCCTTCTCGTCGGCGAGCGCCAGGTGCTGGGCGATCGAACCGCCGAAGGAGAAGCCGGCGTAGACGAGCCCCTGGTCGGAGTAGGGGGCGGAGGCCAGTACCGCCCGCTTGAGCAGCTCGTCACGGCCGATCTCGTCCTGGTGGGCCATGCCCTCCTCGACGGTCTCGAAGGTGCGTCCCTCGAAGAGGTCGGGCACCTGGACCTGGTGTCCGGCCGCGCGCAGCCGGTCGGCCGCCTCCCGCACGGCGGGCCGCAGCCCGTAGGTCGAATGGAAAAGCATGATGTTCATGCCCCCATCGTGCCAGTTTCGGCGGACCCCCTCCGGTTACGTTGGCCTGCATGGACACGGACTCCCTCCTGCGCCCGATCGCGGCCGTCGCCGGCACCCTGGCCATCACCCTGCTCGCGGGCTGGCTGCTGGACCTGCTGCTCCGCCGCGCCGACGCCCGGCACAGCGAGACCCCGCTGTGGGGGCTGCTGCGCCGCTGCCGCCCGCCGTTCCTGGTGGTCCTGGCCGCCTCCCTGCTCCAGGCCGTGCGCCGGCGCGCGGACGGACCCGGGCACGTCCTGACCCTGGTCCTGATCGCCGCCGCCGCGTGGCTGCTGATCCGCATCACGACGGCGATCGTGGACTCCACTTACGCCCGCTACGCGGCCGACGCCTCCGACCAGGCCAGGGTCCGCCGGGTGCGCACCCAGGTCACACTGATCCAGCGGGTGGTCACGGCGGTGGTGGTCGTGGTGGCCCTCGGCGCGATGCTCCTGACGTTCCCCGAGATGCGGACGGTAGGCGCCTCGATGCTGGCCTCGGCGGGCGTACTGGGCATCGTGGCGGGCATCGCGGCGCAGGCCGCCCTCGGCAACCTGTTCGCCGGACTCCAGATCGCCTTCGGCGACACCGTACGGATCGGCGACACGGTGGTCGTGGACAAGGAGTGGGGCACGGTGGAGGAGATCACCCTCACCTTCCTCACCGTCCGCACCTGGGACGAGCGCCGGATCACGATGCCGGTGGCGTACTTCACGAGCAAGCCCTACGAGAACTGGTCGCGCGGTGGCGCGCAGATGACGGGCACCGTGTTCTGGCACCTGGACCACAGCGCGCCGGTGGACCTGATGCGCGAGGAACTCCAGCGGATCCTGGAAGACATCCCGGAATGGGACTGCCGCACCGGCTCCCTGGCCGTCACCGACACCACCCCGCACACCATCCAGGTCCGCGCGGTGGTCACGGCGAAGGACGGCGACGCCGTCTGGACGGTCCGCTGCGCGGTCCGCGAACGCCTGATCGACTGGCTGGTCACCCACCACCCGTACGCCCTCCCGCGCATCGCCACATCGGAGGCGATCCCACCACCACGCCCCTGACCCGCGGACAACCCAGCCCGCCGAAGCTCCAGCCCCGCGGTAGGGGACTTCGCCCCGCAGGGCACGCCCCACCCCCCCTCAGCCCGGAGCCGTGAAGGTCAGCCGGAACAGCGCGCCCCCGCCCGGGGCGGCTTCGGCCACCAGCTCCGCCCCGTGCGCCCGCGCGATCTGCCGGGCCATCGCCAGCCCGAGCCCCGACCCGGGCAGCGCCCGAGCCGCCCCGGCCCGGTAGAACCGGTCGAAGACGTACGGCAGGTCCGCGTCCGCGATCCCGGGCCCGTGATCCCGTACGGTCACCTCCGCGCACCCGCCCCGCACCGCCAGGCCGACCTCCACCTCGGCCCCCGCCGGGCTGAACTTCGCCGCGTTGTCCAACAGGTTCCCCAGCAGCCGGCTCAGCCGCGCCGGCACCCCGGCCACCACCACGGCCTCCTCCGGCACCCGCACCCGGAACGCCACCCCCGGCCAGTGCGCCCGCGCGGCCCCCACGCAGTACTCCACCAGCGGAGCCAGCCGCGCCTGTTCCACCAGCAGCTGCGGCTCCTCGTCGCGGGCGAGCTCGATCAGGTCGTTGACCAGCCCCGTCACCTCCCGCAGCTGCCGTCCGAGCGCCAGCGAGGCCCGCTCCCGCTGCTCCGCCGTCAGCCGGTCCCCCCGGGCCAGCAGTTCCGCGTTCGTCCGCAACGCGGTCAGCGGGGTCCGCAGCTCGTGCGAGGCGTCCGCGACGAGCCTGCGCTGCGCGGTGACGGACTGTTCCAGTTCCCCCAGCATGGTGTTGAAGCTCCCGGCCAGCCGCGTGACCTCGTCCTCGCGGCCACGCCCCGGAGGCGGCAGTTCGATCCGGTGCCTCGGGTCCCGGGTGGCCGCGATCCGCTCGGCGGTGGCGGTGAGCCGGGTGACCGGTGCCAGACCCGTCCGCGCGACCCAGTAGCCGAGCAGCGCGGCCAGCAGCACCCCGGCCGCCGCCGTCAGCGCCAGCCACCACGAGGCCTGCTCGATGCCGTCCTCCACGGTGTCCGCGCGCAGCGCCACCTGGAGCGCCCGCCCCTTGCCGTAGTCGGTGGTCAGCATCCGCGCCGGATGCCCGGCGTGCACGATGGCGGTGTAGTACGGGGCCCGCGTGCCCGCCGCCACGGCCCGGGCGGCCGGGGTGACCGGGAGCAGGTACGGGGTCTCGGGGTCGCGCCCCGGATCCGCCGGCACCACCTCGGCGCAGGCGGGCGCCGCCCGGAACCGGCACTCCCCGGCCAGCGTCCCGGGTCCGGAGTCCGGATTGCGCTGGGCGGCGAGGCGGGCGGACTGGGTCAGGCTGAGGTCGAGCTGGCTGTACAGCGCCCCGCGCACGACGAGGAAGGCCGCCGCGCACACGCCGAGCGCGACGAAGGCCACCGCCGCCGTGACGGCCAGGGCCAGCCGCGTCCGCAGCGGCCGCCTGCGCCGCCACCGCGCTCCGATCCCCCGCCGGCTCACGCGGCGTCCAGCCGGTAGCCGACCCCGTGCACGGTGTGCACCAGCCGGGGCTCGCCGCCGGCTTCCAGCTTCCGGCGCAAGTAGCCGACGTAGACGGCCAGGGAGTTGGAGTCCGGCCCGAAGTCCCGGCCCCACACCAGTTCCAGGACCAGCTCACGCGGCAACACCTGCCCGGGGTGGCGCAGGAGCAGTTCGAGCAGCGCCGACTCGGTGCGGCTGAACTCCAGCGGCCGCTCGCCGCGCCGCCCGGTGCGCGTGGCCGGGTCGAGGACGAGGTCCCCGTACGCGAGCACGGGCGCGCCCCCGGCCGGTTCGGGGGCGGCCCGCCGCAGGAGGGCCCGGACCCGGGCCACGAGCTCGTCGAGCGCGAACGGTTTGACCAGGTAGTCGTCGGCGCCCGCCTCCAGCCCGTCGACGCGGTCGCTCACCGCATCCAGCGCCGTGAGGACGAGGACGGGCGTACGGTCGCCCACCGCGCGCAGCTGCCGGCACACGGCGAGCCCGTCCAGCACCGGCATCATCACGTCGAGGACCACGGCGTCCGGCTGCCAGAGCGCCACCTCGGACAGCGCGGCCAGCCCGTCGGCCGCGCCGCGCACCTCGTACCCCTCGACGGCGAGGCCGTCCTCGACGGCGGCCCGCACCTCGGGCTCGTCGTCCACCACCAGAATCCGCTGCATGCGGCAAAGCCTCCCAAATGCTCCGGGAGAACCTCTTAGAACCTTCTTAGGGCGCACCGGAAGTCTGCACCCATGACCTCCTCCCCCTCGCCCTCGCGCTCACACCGGCCGCTTTCCGTCGTGATCGGCGCGGGCGGCACCGGCGGCCACATCTATCCCGGCCTCGCCCTGGCGGAGGCGCTGCGCGCCGCCGTCCCGAACGCCGTGGTCTCGTTCATCGGCACCGAGCGCGGCCTGGAGACCGAGCTGATCCCGGCCGCCGGCTACCGCCTGCACACCGTGGACATGATCCCCTTCGACCCCGCGCTGGGCGCCAGGCGCTACCTCCTCCCGGCGGCGCTGCTGCGCTCGGCCGGGCAGGCGCGGGCCGTGCTCCGGGCGCAGGGCGCGCAGGTGGCCGTCGGCATGGGCGGCTACCCGAGCGCCCCCGCCGTGCTCGGGGCCCGGCTGGCCGGACTGCCGGCGGTGATCCACGAGTCCAACGCCGTGCCGGGCCGGGCCAACCAGTTCGCGGCCCGCCTCACCCCGCACATGGCGGTGGCCTTCGACCGCAGCCGGGAGCACCTGGCGGGCGGGGCCCGGGCACTGACCACCGGAATGCCCATCTCCGCGGCCCTGTCGGGCCTCGCCGAACTGTCCCGCCCCGAGCGGGCGGCCTTGCGCGCGGAGGCCAGGCGGGAGCTCGGGGTGCCGTACGGACGGCGGCTGGTGGTGTTCAACGGCGGCAGCCTGGGCGCCGTACGCCTGACCACGGCCGCGGCCGGGCTGGCGGCCGCGTGGCAGACGCGGGAGGACGTACAGCTGCTGATCAAGACGGGCCCGGCGGCGCTCGCGGACACCGTGGCCGGGCTGTCCGCCTCGGGCGGGCGGCGGATCGCACGGGCCGTGCCGTACCTGGACCGCATGGACCTCGTCTACGCGGCCGCCGACCTGGTGGTGTGCCGGGCCGGCTCGGCGACGGTGGCGGAACTCGCGGCGACCGGGGTCCCGGCGGTGCTGGTCCCCTACCCGTACGCCCCGGGCGACCACCAGACCCACAACGCCCGGGTGCTCTCCGACGCCGGCGCCGGCCTGCTGCTGGCGGACGCCGAGGCGACGGCCGGCCGCCTCGCGGAACTGCTCGCCCCGCTCCTGGCCGACCCGGCGCGGCTGGCGGCCATGGCCGGCGCGGCCGACCCGGGCCCGCACGCGCGGGCCGCCGAACTGCTGGCCTCGCAGGTCCTGCGGGTGGCCGGCTTCCCCTCCTTCTCCCCCACTCCCCTGGAGCTCGTATGACCCCGCACGCCCCCACGCCCACGCCCACGCCGATGCCGATGCGCGCTGCCGCCGACTGGAGCGGCCGGACCGTCCTCGTCACGGGCGCCGAGGGCTTCATCGGCTCCACCCTCGTCGACCTGCTGGTCGCGCGGGGCGCGAAGGTGCGCGCCTTCGTGCACTACAAGCCGTACGCCGAGAAGGGCCACCTGGCCCGGTACCTGGCCGACCCGGACGGCCCGGTGGAGATGTGGGCCGGCGACGTCCGGGACGCCGGCCGGGTCAGCGACGCGGTGGCCGGCTGCGACACGGTCTTCCACCTGGCGGCGCTGATCGGGATCCCGTACAGCTACGCCTCGCCCGGCGCGTACGTGCAGACCAACGTCACCGGTACCGAGAACATGGCCGAGGCCTGCCGCCGCCACGGCGTGCGCCGCCTCGTCCACACCTCCACCAGCGAGGTCTACGGGACGGCCCTGACGGCCCCGATCTCCGAGAGCCACCCGCTCCAGCCGCAGTCCCCGTACTCCGCTTCGAAGATCGGCGCCGACATGATGGCGCTCTCCTTCCACCACGCCTTCGAGCTGCCGGTGACGGTGGTCCGGCCGTTCAACACCTACGGGCCCCGCCAGTCGGCCCGCGCGGTCATCCCCACCATCCTCGCCCAGCTCCACTCGGGCGCCCGGGAGGTCCGCCTGGGCTCCCTGACGCCCACCCGGGACTTCACCTACGTGACCGACACCGCGGCCGGCTTCCTCGCGGTCGCCGCATGCGACCGGGCCCTGGGCGAGGTGGTCAACCTCGGCAGCGGAGAGGAGATCTCCATCGGCGACCTGGCCGGCGCCCTGATCACGGCCTCGGGCCGGGACGCGGAGGTGGTCGTCGACCCGGCCCGGCTGCGCCCCTCGGGCAGCGAGGTTCAGCGCCTGCTGTCGGACAACGCCCGGGCCCGCGACTGGGCCGGCTGGAAGCCCGAGGTCTCCCTCCAGGAGGGGCTGACCCGCACCTCGGAGTGGATAGCGGCCCACCTCCACCTCTTCGCCCCGGACCGCTACCAGGTGTAGGCCGGGCCGCCCGGCCCGGTCGCGGAACCAGGCGAGACCGCGCCTATGGACTGCGCAGACTGCGGACGTCCAGATGCCGGAGGACCCGGTCGACGATCTCCGGATCGGCGCCGGGTTCGCTGCGCGCGGCCAGCACCTCGTGCCGGGCCGCGGACATCATCTCCCGCTGGATGCGCTGGACGTCGCGGATCCGCTCCACCCGCTTCGCGTACGCCTCGCGCCGTTCCTCGTCGACCATGTCGGGGCTGATCCTGGCGCCCACGTCGTACGCCCTCCGGTGGAGGATCTCCACCAGGTCCTCGGGCAGGTCCTCCACCTCCTCGATCTCCTTCAGCCGCCGCTTCGCGGCCTTGGCGGCGCGGATCGCCAGGGCCCGGGCGATCTCCGCCTCCGCGTCCGAGTCGGCCTCCACGCCGAGCCGGCGGACCAGCCACGGCAGGGTCAGCCCCTGGAGCACCAGGGTGGTCATGATCACGGCAAAGGCGATGAAGACGATCTCCTGGCGGGCCGGGAAGGGGTCCCCCGCGTCCGTCTCGAAGGGAATGGCGAGCGCCAGCGCCACGGAGGCCACGCCCCGCATCCCCGCCCACCACATGACCACGGACTCCCGCCAGCTCAGCGGGATCTCCTCGTCGTAGTCGCGGCGCGAGTGGAGCCGTTTCGCGAGCCAGCCGGCGGGCAGCAGCCACACCAGCCGTACGCCGACCACCACCGCGACCACGGCCGCCGCCCACCCGGCCATCTCCCAGCCCCGGCCGCCGACCGCCCCGAAGACGTTGTGCAGCTCCAGCCCGATCAGCCCGAAGGCGACACCGGTGACCAGCATGTCGACGACCTCCCAGAACGTGTGCCCGGCGAGCCGGCCCAGCACGTCGTCGGCGTCGTTCGCGTACTCGGCGAGGAACAGCGCCGTGGTCAGCACGGCCAGCACGCCGGAGCCGCTGAACTCCTCGGCCACCACGTAGGACACGAACGGCACGAGCAGCGTCAGCCCGATCTGGAGCGTGGCGTCCCCGAGCCGCCCCATGAGCCGGTTGGCCGCCCAGCCGAGCGCGAGCCCCACCGCGACGGCCACGACGGCCGACAGGACGAACTCACCGAGCGCCTCGGGCCACGAGAAGCTGCCGCTGACGGCGGCGGCGATGGCCACGTGGTAGAGCACGATGGCGGTGACGTCGTTGAAGAGCCCCTCGCCCTCCAGGATCGACACCATGCGCCGGGGCAGCCCGAGCGACCCGGCCACGGCGGTGGCGGCGACGGGGTCGGGCGGGGCGACGAGCGCGCCGAGCGCGACGGCCGCAGCGATCGACAGCCCCGGCACCAGGGCGTGCGCGGTGAAGGCGACGGCCACGGTGGTCACGAAGACGAGCGCGACGGCCAACAACAGGATGGGCCGCACATTGGCGGCGAACTGCCGCCAGGAAGTCCGCTGCACGGAGGCGTACAGCAGCGGGGGCAGCACGAGCGGCAGGATGTACTCGGGCGGGATGTCGACGTTGGGCACCACGGGCACCAGGGCGAGCACCACCCCGCCGAGCGTCATCAACACCGGCGAGGGCAGCCCCAACCGGTCCCCGAGCGGCACCGTCACCACGGCCCCGAGCAACAACACGAACAACAGCAGGAGCTGATCCACTCCCACACCCTGCCAGCCCACCGCACCCGGCGACGCGGACCGGGCTGCGTGTCGGGCTCTGCCAGATCCGGCCCCGCCGGCGTTCGAGGCGGGACGGCCCCCGCAGGGCTGCTCACACCCGCCCCGGCCGGGGCTACGGCAGCGCGCGCCGCATCGACCGGTGCGGGATCCCCGCGTCCTGGAACTCCGGCCCGTAGGCCACGTAACCGAGCCGCTCGTAGAACCCCATCGCATGGGTCTGCGCGCCCAGATCGACGGCGGAGAGCCCGAGCCGGACCGCCTCGGCCTCGATCGCCCGCACCAGCGCGACCCCCACCCCGAGTCCGCGCGCGGACCCGGTGACGGCCAGCCGGCCCAGCGAGCCGACCTCCGGGGAGCCGGTCTTGCCCAGGGCACGCGGCCCGTACAGCAGCCGACCGGTGCCCAGCGCGACCCCGTCCGGCCCCTCGGCCAGCACGTGCAGCGCGATCTCGTCGTACGCGTCGTACTCGATGGACTCCGGGACGGACTGCTCGACCACGAAGACCTCGGTCCGCACGGCGAAACAGGCCTTCATGTCCGCCTCGGTGACGGCGACCCGTACCGCGACGCCGTCCGAGGTCACTCGCTCTCCTTGCGGATCACGTCCAGCGCGTTCTGCAGGTCGTCCGGGTAGGTGCTCGCGAACTCGACCCACTGCCCGTCCGACGGGTGCTCGAACCCGAGCCGCACCGCGTGCAGCCACTGCCGGGTGAGCCCGAGGCGCTTCGCGACGGTCGGGTCGGCGCCGTAGGTCAGGTCGCCGACGCAGGGGTGCTTGTGCGCGGCCATGTGCACGCGGATCTGGTGCGTGCGGCCGGTCTCCAGCTTGATGTCCAGCAGCGAGGCGGCGCGGAAGGCCTCGATCAGGTCGTAGTGCGTGACGGAGGGCTTGCCCTCCTGGGTCACGGCCCACTTGTAGTCGGCGGTGGGGTGCCGCCCGATCGGCGCGTCGATCGTGCCGCTCATCGGGTCCGGGTGGCCCTGCACCAGCGCGTGGTAGCGCTTGTCGACGATCCGCTCGCGGAACTGGTTCTTCAGCGAGGTGTACGCGCGCTCCGACTTCGCGACGGCCATCAGGCCGGACGTGCCGACGTCGAGCCGGTGCACGATGCCCTGGCGCTCGGAGGCGCCGGAGGTGGAAATGCGGTAGCCGGCCGCGGCGAGGCCGCCGATGACGGTGGTACCGGTCCAGCCGGGGCTGGGGTGGGCGGCGACGCCGACCGGCTTCATGATGACGACGATGTCGTCGTCGTCATGGATGATCTCCATGCCGGGGACGGGCTCGGCCACGAGCTCGACCTTCCGGGGCGGCTCGGGCATCTCGACCTCGAGCCAGGCGCCACCGTGCACGCGCTCGGACTTCCCGACGACACTGCCGTCGACCAGCACCTTTCCCGCGGCCGCGAGTTCGGCCGCCTTGGTCCGGGAAAAACCGAACATACGGGCGATGGCGGCATCGACGCGCTCGCCCTCGAGGCCATCGGGAACGGGCAGGGTGCGGATCTCGGGAATCGTACTCACCTGTCGAGTATGCAGGACTCGACAGGAGACGATTCCCGCGATCGGTCCTCGGAGGCCTTGCCGGATCAGTCCTTGTGGACGGTGCCGTCCGGGTCGAGGCCCTTGAACGACAGCAGCACGATCAGGATCCCGCCGCACACGATCGCCGAGTCCGCGAGGTTGAAGACCGCGAAGTGGGCGGGTGCGATGAAGTCGACGACCGCTCCGCGGAAGACGCCCGGCGAGCGGAAGATCCGGTCGGTCAGATTGCCCAGCGCCCCGCCCAGCAGCAGGCCCAGCGCGATCGCCCAGGGCAGGCTGTACAGCTTCCGCGCGAGCCGCACGATGACCACGATGACGGTGGCGGCGATGCAGGTGAAGAGGATCGTGAAGGCCTCGCCGAAGCCGAAGGCGGCGCCGGGGTTCCGGATCGCGTCGAACTTCAGCAGGTCTCCGACGACCTGGATCGACGGCTGGTGCTCCAGCTTCGCGACGACGAGCATCTTGCTGCCCAGGTCGACCACATAGGCGATCAGCGCCACGACGAGCAGCGCGACGATCCGCCGCCGCCCCTTGGGCGCGGCGGATTCCGGCTGGGTGCCGTCGTCCCCGACCTCCGGCGTACCGATGATGCGCTCCGCCTCTGCCACGTGAGTCCCTCGAACTAGCTCGAACCAGGTTGTCGGCGGCACGGCGCCGACCGACCCGCCAGGTTCCTGGACCCTGACGAGACACGAGAGTACGTCAGGGCACCCTCCGGCCGCTGCCCGGCCGCCGCCCGGCCCGGAGGCCGACGGAGGCCGACGGAGGCCGCCCCGGCCCCGCCCGCGCCCGCCCGGGGCCCGCTCAGCCGCCGCTCAGTGCCGCCGCTCCTGCTTCTGCTTGCAGTCCACGCACAGCGTGGCCCGCGGGAAGGCCTGCATCCGCGCCTTGCCGATGGGCCTGCCGCAGTTCTCACAGAGGCCGTACGTGCCCGCCTCCAGCCGTTCCAGCGCGCGCTCGGTCTGCTCCAGCATCGAGTTGGCGTTCGCGGCGAGGGCGAGCTCGGACTCCCGGGTGATGTTCTTGGTCCCGGTATCGGCCTGGTCGTCGCCCGCGCCGTCGCCGGAGTCCCGCATCAGCCCGGAGATGGCCGCGTCGGAGGCCCGGAGCTCGGCGCGCAGCCGCAGCACCTCGCTCTCCAGCTCGGCCCGCGCCTCCGCCACCTCCTCCGGGGTCCAGGGGTCCTCGCCGGGGCGTACGGCGAGCTCGCCGGGCGCCAGGCCCGCCCCGCCCCGCACCTTGGGCAGCCCGCTGGTCGCGGCCGTGGCCGTCTTCCTGGCCGTGCCGGTGCTCTTCTTGGCAACCACTTTCCGGGCTCCCGTCTCGTGCGCGGCCTCGGCCGCCCCCTCGGCCCCGGCCGTCTTGGCCGTGGCCTTCTTCGCGGCCGTCTTCTTGACGGCGGCCGCCGTCCTCGTAGCCACCGTCTTCTTCGTGGCCGCCGTCTTCTTCCCGGCGGCGGCCCCGTCCACCGGTCCGGCCTCCCGATCCGGGGCCGTCATTTCCGTCACCGGCTCCTTCGCCGGCTTCTCCGCAGCCTTCCCGACAGCCTTCTTGGCAGTACTCCCGGCGGTCTTCTTCGCCACCATGGCCGCGGCCCCTTCACATACTGTGATCATTGCTCGCGAATCGTGCCGGAACGATAAATCGACTCCGGCCCCGCGGCAACGGGGCACGCGTCCATCGAGGTCAACCTGCATCCGTTGTGCCCAGCAGGGAGCCCGGTAATCCGCCCCACCCGCCCCACCGCACCCCGGACCGGCCCGTCGGCCCATTCGGGTCATTCCAGACCCCCGTCAGCCCTCTGCCCGCACCCCCGCGCCACGCCCCGCAAACCGGTCTGCCGACCAGCCCCCCGGCCCGTACACTGGGCCCAGCGAAAGGCATGGATGGGGACGAGTAGCGTCGGACGCAGCCAGGAGCGACCCGGGGACGGTGAGAGCCCGGGGGCGAGCGCGATGCGAAGGATCACCCCGGAGCCGCCGGAAGAAAGCCCACCGGGATTCCCGTAGGGCGAGTAGAACCGGCTTCGCACCCCAATGAGGGGGTCGTCGGACCACAGGTCCGGAGGCCAAGGAGGGTGGTACCGCGGGAGCAGCAGGTCCTCGGAAACGAGGGCGGCTCTCGTCCCTCCGGACGGAAGTGACATCCCGCCGGAGGAAGAGTTCAGCCTCATGACCACACCGCCGCAGTACCGCCCGGTACCCGCCCAGGTCGACCTGCCTGCCCTCGAGCACGCGGTCCTCGACTTCTGGCGCGAGAGCAAGACCTTCGCCAAGACGCTGGAGCAGTCCGAGGGACGCCCCGAGTGGGTCTTCTACGAGGGCCCGCCCACCGCTAACGGCATGCCCGGCGCGCACCACATCGAGGCCCGCGTCTTCAAGGACGTCTTCCCCCGGTTCCGCACCATGCGCGGCTACCACGTGGCCCGCAAGGCCGGCTGGGACTGTCACGGCCTGCCCGTCGAGCTGGCCGTCGAGAAGGAGCTGGGCTTCAACGGCAAGAAGGACATCGAGGCGTACGGCATCGCCGAGTTCAACGCCAAGTGCCGCGAGTCGGTGACCCGCCACACCGACGCGTTCACCGAGCTCACGAACCGGATGGGCTACTGGGTCGACCTCGACGACGCCTACCGCACCATGGACCCCGAGTACGTCGAGTCCGTGTGGTGGTCGCTGAAGGAGATCTTCAACAAGGGCCTGCTCACCCAGGACCACCGCGTCGCCCCCTGGTGCCCCCGCTGCGGCACCGGCCTCTCGGACCACGAGCTGGCCCAGGGCTACGAGACGGTCGTCGACCCCTCGGTCTTCGTCCGCTTCCCGCTGACCTCCGGCCCCCTCGCGGGCGAGGCGGCGCTGCTGGTCTGGACGACCACCCCCTGGACCCTGGTGTCCAACACCGCGGTGGCCGCGCACCCGGACGTCACGTACGTGGTGGCGCGCCGTACCGGCGTCGAGGACTCGGAGAAGCTGGTCGTCGCCCAGCCGCTGCTGGAGAAGTCCCTCGGCGAGGGCTGGGAGGCCACCGGCGAGTCCTTCACGGGCAAGGAGATGGAGCGCTGGACGTACCAGCGCCCCTTCGAGCTCGTGGAGTTCCCGGCCGAGGCCCACTACGTCGTGAACGCCGAGTACGTCACGACCGAGGACGGCACCGGTCTCGTCCACCAGTCCCCCGCCTTCGGCGCCGACGACCTCGCGGTCTGCCGCGCGTACGGCCTGCCCGTCGTGAACCCGGTCCGCCCCGACGGCACCTTCGAGGAGGAGGTCCCGCTGGTCGGCGGCGTCTTCTTCAAGAAGGCCGACGAGAAGCTGACCGCCGACCTCGACGCGCGCGGCCTGCTCTTCAAGCACATCGCCTACGAGCACAGCTACCCGCACTGCTGGCGCTGCCACACCGCGCTGCTCTACTACGCGCAGCCGTCCTGGTACGTCCGCACCACCGCCGTCAAGGACGCGATGCTGCGGGAGAACGAGAAGACCAACTGGTTCCCGGACTCCGTCAAGCAGGGCCGCTTCGGCGACTGGCTGAACAACAACATCGACTGGGCGCTCTCCCGCAACCGCTACTGGGGCACCCCGCTGCCCATCTGGCGCTGCGAGGAGAACCACCTCACCTGCGTCGGCTCCCTCGCGGAGCTGAGCGACCTGACGGGCACGGACCAGTCGGGTCTGGACCCGCACCGCCCGTACATCGACGAGGTCACCTTCCCCTGCACGGCGGAGGGCTGCGCCCTCACCTCCGTCCGCGTGCCGGAGGTCATCGACGCCTGGTACGACTCGGGTTCGATGCCGTTCGCGCAGTGGGGCTACCCGCACAAGAACAAGGAGATCTTCGAGAAGCGCTATCCGGCGCAGTTCATCTCGGAGGCCATCGACCAGACGCGCGGGTGGTTCTACACGCTGATGGCGGTCGGCACCCTCGTCTTCGACAAGTCCTCCTACGAGAACGTGGTCTGCCTGGGCCACATCCTCGCCGAGGACGGCCGCAAGATGTCCAAGCACCTGGGCAACACCCTGGAACCGATCCAGCTGATGGACCAGCACGGGGCCGACGCCGTCCGCTGGTTCATGGCGGCCGGCGGCTCCCCGTGGGCGGCGCGCCGCGTCGGCCACGGCACGATCCAGGAGGTCGTCCGCAAGACGCTCCTCACGTACTGGAACACGGTCGCCTTCCAGGCCCTGTACGCCCGGACGTCGAACTGGGCCCCGTCGGCCTCCGACCCGGCGCCCGCGGACCGCACGGTCCTCGACCGCTGGCTGCTCTCGGAGCTCCACACCCTGACGACCGAGGTCACGGAGGCGATGGAGTCCTACGACACCCAGCGCGCCGGCAAGCTCCTCTCCTCCTTCGTCGACGACCTCTCCAACTGGTACGTCCGCCGCTCCCGCCGCCGCTTCTGGCAGGGCGACGCGGCCGCGCTGCGCACCCTGCACGAGGTGGTGGAGACGGTCACCCGCCTCCTCGCCCCCCTCACCCCCTTCATCACGGAGCGGGTCTGGCAGGACATGATCGTCCCGGTCACCCCGGACGCCCCGGAGTCGGTGCACCTGACCACGTGGCCGGTCCCGGACGCCTCGGCGATCGACCCGGGCCTGTCCCAGCAGATGCTGCTGGTACGCCGCCTCGTCGAGCTGGGCCGCGCGACGCGGGCCGAGTCGGGCGTGAAGACCCGCCAGCCGCTGTCCCGCGCGCTGGTCGCCGTATCGGGCTTCGAGACGCTCTCCCCCGAGCTGCACTCCCAGATCACGGAGGAACTGAACGTCTCCTCGCTGGCCTCCCTCTCGGAGGTCGGCGGCTCCCTGGTCGACACCACGGCCAAGGCGAACTTCCGCGCGCTGGGCAAGCGCTTCGGCAAGGGCGTGCAGGACGTGGCGAAGGCGGTGGCCGCGGCCGACGCGGCGGCGCTGTCCCTGGCCCTGCGCTCCGGCTCCGCCGAGGTCGAGGTGGACGGCGCCCCCGTCACCCTCACCCCGGAGGAGGTCATCATCACGGAGACCCCGCGCGAGGGCTGGTCGGTGGCGTCCGACTCCGGCGCGACGGTCGCCCTGGACCTGGAGATCACTCCGGAGCTGCGGCTCGCGGGCCTGGCCCGTGACGCGATCCGGCTGATCCAGGAGGCCCGGAAGAACTCCGGACTCGACGTGGCCGACCGGATCGCCCTGCGCTGGTCCTCGTCGGACCCGGAGCTGGTGAAGGCCCTGACGGACCACGCGACCCTGATCGCGGACGAGGTCCTGGCCACGGACTACGCCTCCGGCGAAGGCGACGCCACGTACGGCGACCCCTTCGCGGACGAGCCCCTCGGCCTCACGTTCCGCCTCCGCAAGGCGTAGCCCTTCGCGGCTGTGGCCCGGCCCCCTGATGGGGTCCGGGCCACAGGTGTTTCTGTCCCCTACCCGCCCTTCCACCGTTCCCCGGGCTCCGCCCGGACCCGGCGCTGAGGCGAATCCAGCCTCGCCGGCGTTTGAGGCGCGGGGTCTGGGGCGGAGCCCCAGGGGCGGGCACAGCCGGAAACGGGCCGGGCCCGGTGCCCCCGAAGGGGAACCGGGCCCGGCCCGAACCGTCTGCCGACGGCTACCGCTTAGTTGTCGTCCTCGTCGATCAGGAAGCCCCGCATGGGAGACGGCGCCTGCTGCATCGGCTGCGGAGCGGCCGGCCGCACCGGAGCCATCGGCTGCGTCATCGCCGGGGACATCTGCTGCTGGCCGCCACCGTAGGAGGGGGCCATCGGGGACGGACCACCCATGGGCGACGGGCCGCCCATCGACGGACCACCCATGGAGTGCATCGCACCGGCCGGAGCCATCGACGGGGTCGGCGACGGCGGCAGCGCGGGACCGGCGGGGTTCCGCGGCGGAGCCAGCGAGTCGTCGGCCTGCGTCTCCAGCTGGCGCAGCTGCGACTCCAGGTAGGACTTCAGACGGGTGCGGTACTCACGCTCGAAGCCCCGCAGGTCCTCGACCTTGCGCTCCAGCGTGGCGCGGGCGGACTCCAGGGAGCCCATCGCGACGCGGTGCTTCTCCTGCGCGTCCCGCTCCAGCGCGTCGGCCTTGGCGCGGGCGTCCCGCTCCAGGCCCTCGGCGCGCGACCGGGCCTCGCCGACGATCTTGTTGGCCTCGGAGCGGGCCTCCGCGATCGCCTGGTCGGCGGTCTGCTGCGCGAGCGACAGGACGCGGGCGGCGCTGTCGCCACCGGGACCCTGCTGCGGAAGCTGCTGCGGCTGCTGGTGCATCTGCTGGCCCATGGGCTGCATCTGCTGGCCCATCGGCTGCATCTGCTGCCCCATGGGCTGGCCCATCTGCTGGCCGAGCGGGTTCTGGCCACCCATGGACTGCTGCTGCATGGGGTTGCCCATCGGGCCGGGACCCTGCTGGCCCATGCCCTGCTGGCCCATCTGCTGCTGGCCCATCTGCTGCTGGCCCATCTGCTGCTGGCCCATCTGCTGCTGCCCACCCATGGTGTGCTGCTGCATGGGGTTGCCCATCGGGCCGGGACCCTGCTGACCGTGCCCACCGGGGCCGGCCGGAAGCTGGGGCGGGCCACCCGGAAGCTGCGGCGGACCCATCTGGGGCTGCTGCTGCGGGGGGCCGGATATGGCCGCGGGCACGGGGGCGCCGGGGCCACGCTGGTCCTGGGGCTCGGGCTTGCGCATGCCCTGCTGCTGGTTCTGCGCGGCGGCACGCGTGGCGGCCGCCAGCTTGGCGCGCAGGTCCTCGTTCTCGCGCAGCAGGCGCGTCAGTTCGGACTCGACCTCGTCGAGGAAGGCGTCGACCTCGTCCTCGTCATAGCCTTCTCGCAGGCGGACGGTCGTGAACTGCTTGTTCCGCACGTCCTCGGGAGTCAGCGGCATGTCTTCTTCACCTCTACGTAGTCGTCGGCAGTCGGCAGGACCGTATCGGGACTGTCCCCGCGCCTGCGGGGAAGCTCATCGTTCACACGCTTCTCGCAGCGGTGCTCACGAAACTGATGAGGATGTAAACGATGATCATCAGAACGAAGAAGGACAGGTCGAGTGCCACGCCCCCGAGACGCAACGGCGGGATGAGCCGCCGAAGAAGCTTGAGCGGTGGATCGGTGACAGTGTAGGTGGCCTCCAGAACGACCACCATCGCCTTGCCGGGTGTCCATGAACGTGCGAACTGGAACACGTAGTCCATGACCAGTCGGAAGATCAGCACGATGAGGAAGCACATCAGCGCGATGTAAACCACTTGCAGTGCTACGCCCATCCCGCGCTTCCCTCTCCCCTGCTTCCGCTCTGTACCCGGTCCCGTATCTGACGGATCGGTCTAGCTTTGGTTGAAGAACCCGCCCTCCGCGATGCGGGCCTTGTCCTCCGCCGTGACATCGACGTTAGCAGGAGACAGCAGGAACACCTTCTGTGTCACGCGTTCAATGCTGCCGTGCAGACCGAAGACGAGGCCTGCGGCGAAGTCGACCAGACGCTTCGCGTCCGTGTCGTCCATCTCCGTGAGATTCATGATCACCGGAGTGCCCTCACGGAAGTGTTCCCCGATGGTACGGGCCTCGTTGTAGGTCCGGGGGTGCAGCGTCGTGATGCGGTACGGCTCCCGCTCGGAGACGACCTTGGGCATGATCACGGGGGCGTTCTTCTCCAGATTCGAGCGTTCGGGTGTGATGGACGCCACGGGGGCGATTCGCGCAGGACGTCCGTTTTCAACCGGCATTGGGATGGGTTCCCGTGGCGCCGGGGGCTGGGAGACTCGTACCGGTTCGTCCGATACGGGCGTTTGATGCGAAACGGGTGGCTGTCGGCGGTCCCGCTCGCGCGACCGCTCCGGCTCCGGCTCGGGTTCGAACTCGTCGTCGGGGTCGTACCCCGGGTTGTCGTACCGGTCGTCCTCCACGAGGCCGAGGTAGACCGCCATCTTGCGCATCGCGCCGGCCATTCTCTGAGTCCTCCGCTCTGTGGTGGATCGCCCTGTCGCAGGTGTATCGCCGTGTCGCGAATGTCACCAACTGCCCGCGATCCACGTGGCCTGTCCGCTCATCAGCGGAAATGACCATATTTTCTGCTGTGGTCCGACTTTCTTCGCGACGTTACCCGAGCCGGGGTCTCGCGCCGAGTACCGCAGTGCCGACGCGTACATGTGTCGCACCGGCCGCAACGGCCTGTTCCAGGTCTGCGCTCATCCCGGCCGACACCATCGTGGCAGCCGGATGGTCCGCGCGCAGGCGGGATGACAATTCCACCAGCCGCTCGAAGGCCGCTTGTTCGCGTCCCGCGTAGCGCCCGGCCAGCGGAGCGACCGTCATGATCCCGTCGATGCGCAGTCCGGGGGCCGCCGCCACGAGGTCCGCCAACTCGGCGAGCTGCTCGGGCGCCGCGCCGCCGCGGGCCCCCCGTTCGCCCGACTCGGCGTCGAGGGCGATCTGCACCAGGCAGCCCAGTTCCCGTCCGGCTCCTTCCGCGGCACCCGAGAGGGCCGTGACGAGCTTGGGTCGGTCGACGGACTGCACGAGGTGCGCGTATCCCGCCACGGAACGGACTTTGTTCGTCTGCAACTGGCCGACGAAGTGCCAGGTGAGCGGCAGATCCGCACAGGCCTCGGCCTTGGGGGCCGCGTCCTGGTCCCGGTTTTCCGCCACGTGACGGACACCCAGGTCCGCCAGCAGTCGTACGTCGTTCGCCGGATAGGTCTTGGTGACCACGATCAGGGTCACCTCTTCCCGCTTGCGGCCGGCGGCCGCGCAGGCGGCCCCGATCCGCTCCTCCACCCGCGCGAGGTTCTCGGCGAGCTCGGACTTACGATCCGTCATTCTTCAGTCCAACCAGACATATCCGGCAAGCCGCCCGGTCATCCGGTCGCGGCGGTACGAGAAGTGGTCCCGCGACTCCAGTGTGCAGACCGGGGAACGGCCGAGGTCGGCCACCCCCGCCTCCGCGAGCTGCGCGTGCACTCCGGCCACCACGTCGACGGACGGTGTTCCCCAGCTCGTCTCGGCGTACGCGGCCGGCACCACCTCGGCGACCGACGCCCGCATCTCGGCGGGAACCTCGTAACAGCGCCCGCACACCGCCGGTCCGGTACGGGCCACCATGCGCGCGGGGTCGGCTCCGAGCGAGACCATCGCCTCGACGGCGGCGCCCACGACTCCGGCGACCAGCCCGGGCCGCCCGGCGTGGGCGGCTCCCGCGATGCCGGCGACGGGGTCGGCCAGCAGGACGGGCGTGCAGTCGGCGGTGAGGACCGCGAGGGGCAGCCCCCGACGGGCGGTCACCACCGCGTCCACCGCGGGGATCTTCTGATCCGGGCCCCACGGGCCGTCGACCACCGCCACGTCCCGGCCGTGCACCTGGTTCATCCAGACCACCCGGTCCGCCGCGATGCCCAGCGCCTTCGCCGCGGCGGCCCGGTTCGCGCGAACGGCGGCCGGGTCGTCTCCGACCGCGCCGCCGAGATTGAGCTCCTCGTACGGAACGGCGCTCACCCCGCCCCACCGGTCGGTGAAGGCGAAGCGGGCGCCGCTCTCGCTGTACTGCTCCAGGGTCACTTCAAGAAGTCCGGGACGTCCAGTTCCTCGGCCGGGCTGTCCTGGTACGGCCGGGCCGTCGGGACCTGCGGGGCCGGAGCCTCGGCGACCGGGACCGGCTCGCTGCGGACCGGCTCCTCGCGCGGGGTGACCGAGCCGAGTCCGCCGAAGGCCGGGCGGACCGGTTCGGCGGCACGGACCGGAGCCGGAGCCGGCTCCTCGCGCTTGGTGGAGGCCGCGCCGATGACGTTGTCGCGGCGGGCCGGGGGCTGTCCGCCGTCGAACCCGGCCGCGATGACGGTGACCCGCACCTCGTCGCCGAGCGCGTCGTCGATGACGGCTCCGAAGATGATGTTCGCCTCGGGGTGCGCGGCCTCGCTCACCAGCTGCGCGGCCTCGTTGATCTCGAAGAGACCGAGGTCCGAGCCACCGGAGATGGAGAGCAGCACGCCGCGGGCGCCGTCGATGGACGCCTCCAGCAGCGGCGAGGAGATCGCCATCTCGGCGGCGGCCACCGCGCGGTCGTCGCCGCGGGCCGAGCCGATGCCCATCAGGGCCGAGCCCGCCTCGGACATCACGGACTTGACGTCCGCGAAGTCGAGGTTGATCAGACCCGGGGTGGTGATGAGGTCGGTGATGCCCTGGACGCCGGACAGCAGGACCTGGTCCGCCGACTTGAAGGCGTCGAGGACGCTGACCTGGCGGTCCGAGATGGACAGCAGGCGGTCGTTGGGGATGACGATGAGGGTGTCGACCTGCTCGCGGAGCTGGGCGATGCCGTCCTCGGCCTGGTTCGCGCGGCGCCGGCCCTCGAAGGTGAACGGCCGGGTGACCACACCGATCGTCAGGGCGCCCAGCGAGCGCGCGATGTTGGCGACGACGGGTGCGCCGCCCGTTCCGGTGCCGCCGCCTTCACCGGCGGTGACGAAGACCATGTCGGCCCCCTTGAGGACCTCCTCGATCTCCTCGCGGTGGTCCTCTGCCGCCTTGCGACCGACATCCGGGTTGGCCCCGGCGCCGAGACCGCGGGTGAGTTCCCGGCCGACGTCGAGCTTGACGTCGGCGTCGCTCATCAACAGCGCCTGGGCGTCTGTGTTGATGGCGATGAACTCGACGCCCTTGAGACCGACCTCGATCATTCGGTTGATGGCATTGACACCACCGCCGCCGACACCGATGACCTTGATGACTGCGAGGTAGTTCTGCGGTGCTGCCACGTCGAAGGCCTCTCGCCTCGAGTTACGTGTCGTTCGCCTCGCGGGCCTGCGGTGCGACGACTGATGCCGAAATTGGGACGGTCCGTACACGCCGACCCGAACCCTAACCCTGAAGTTTAGGGTTATGAGTGTGTCTGTTCCTTGGACTCTTCCGAACAGGACACTAAGTCGACAAGTAGCGCGTGTTCAACGAACACGCCGAACCTCCCGTTTTTCTTTTCACCCTATGTGATCACCCGTATCGGTGGCCAACCAGGGTGCGACGCTGTTCGACCAGACGTCAACTACCGGACACCGCCGGGGCGGTGGGGACGCTCACGTCGAACCGTTCGGCCTTGGGCGAGGCCTTGAGGAGTGCCGTCAGCGCGCGGCCCTTCGCCTCGCCCTGTTCCCCGCTCCCCCAGACCACCGACCGGCCGCCGGTCAACTCCAGCACCACCGAGTCGTAGGAGCGGACCGTGACCTGCACGGTCTCCTTGCGGACGGATTCCGGGAGGACGCCGGCGATGACGACGGCCTCGCGCAGCAGCCGTTCCTCGTCGAAACGGCGGCCGCTCGGAGACTGCCGGGAGCTCAGTTCGAGGAGCGGAACACCCTTCGGCGCTTGTCCGACCGTGTCGAATCGCACACCGGAACCGTCCACTTCCACGAACTGCGCGTCCTTCTTGATGAGCAGAACGGGCTTGCGTTCCGTCACCTTCAGCCCGATTCCGTGCGGCCAGGCCCGCACCACATCGACCGAATCGATACGGGGCAGGCGGCCGCGGAGCCGGGCTTCGATCTCGTCGGTGTCCACGGACACCAGGGGTGCGCCGACGGGAACGGCCGCCGCCGCCAGCACCTGTTCCCGGGTCAGGACCTCGGTGCCGGCCGCGGTGACCTTCTCGACCCGGAGCCAGGAGGACCCGTAGAGCACCCACGTGCAGCCGACGGCCAGGAGCAGCGCGAGGACCAGGCCGGCGACCACGAGGGGTCCCCGGCTCAGCCGTCCCGGAAGCCTCCCGCCGGGGCGCGGCCCGCGGGATCCCCCGGGGCCGGACCCCTCGGGCGGCTCCGGGGACTTGGGGGCCTTCGGGGACCCCAGCCGCTTGAGGGGGCCGGAGCCCTTCCCGGCGGCTCCCGGACCGCCACGCCGCGCGGTGCTCGCTCCGGCCACTCCTGTGCCTCCTGCGTCGGTGCTTCCCGCGTCAGCGGGCTCTGTTGGCTGCGATCGCCTCGTACACCATGCCGACGAGCAGCTCGTCGGCGTCGCGGCGGCCGAACTCGGCGGCCGCGCGGGACATCTCGTACAGGCGGTGCGGGTCGGACAGGACCGGGAGGACGTGGCTGAGCACCCACTGGGGCGTCAGTTCCGCGTCGTCCACGAGCAGGCCGCCGCCGGCCTTGACCACCGGCTGGGCGTTGAGCCGCTGTTCGCCGTTGCCGATCGGCAGCGGGACGTAGGCGGCCGGCAGCCCGACGGCGGACAGTTCGGCGACGGTCATCGCGCCCGCGCGGCAGAGCATCATGTCGGCGGCGGCGTACGCGAGATCCATCCGGTCCACGTACGGTACCGGCACATAAGGCGGCATCCCGGGCATGTTGTCGACACGCGGCAGTTCGTTCTTCGGGCCGACCGCGTGCAGGATCTGGATCCCGGAGCGCTGGAGGGTCGGTGCGACCTGCTCGATCACCTCGTTGAGACGGCGGGCACCCTGCGAACCGCCGGAGACCAGCAGCGTGGGCAGGTTGGGGTCCAGGCCGAAGGCGGCGCGCGCCTCCGGGCGGACCAGCGCCCGGTCGAGGGTGGAGATGGAGCGGCGCAGCGGGATGCCAACGTAGCGGGCGCCGCGCAGCTTGCTGTCGGGGGTGGAGACCGCGACGGCGTGCGCGTACCGGGAGCCGATCTTGTTGGCCAGTCCGGGGCGCGCGTTGGCCTCGTGGACGATGATCGGCACTCCGAGGCGCTTGGCCGCGAGGTAGCCGGGCAGGGCCACGTAGCCGCCGAAGCCGACGACGCAGTCGGCCTTGGTGCGCAGGAGGATCTCCTCCGCGGCCTTGATGGTGCCGCGCAGCCGTCCTGGGACGGTGATCAGCTCGGGCGTGGGCCTACGGGGCAGCGGAACGGCCGGGATCAGTCCCAGCTCGTAGCCGCGCTCGGGCACCAGGCGGGTTTCGAGTCCGCGTTCGGTGCCGAGGGCGGTGATGCCCACGGAAGGGTCCTGCCTGCGCAGGGCGTCCGCGAGGGCGAGCGCGGGCTCGATGTGGCCGGCGGTCCCCCCACCGGCGAGTACGACATGCACCGAAATTCACCGCTCTCCGGACGGACGCTTCTTGACGCGCCGTCTCATCGACTTCCATCTCTGCCCGGTCCGCTGCCGGCCGTTCTTGGGCCTCCGCATCGCGAGCGCCGCCCGTGCCGCCGGCTCCTCACGCGCGAAGGCGATGAGCAGTCCGACCGCGAACATGGTCGGCAGCAAGGCCGACCCGCCGTAGGAGAACAGCGGGAGCGGGACCCCGGCGATCGGCAGCAGACCGAGCACCGCACCGATGTTGATCACGGCTTGCGCCGTGATCCAGGTGGTCACGCCTCCCGCGGCAAACCGTACGAAGGGGTCCTCCGTGCGTCCGGCCACGCGGATACCCGCATAGCCTAGGGCCGCGAACAGGGCCAGCACCGACAGCGTCCCCGCCAGACCCAGTTCCTCGCCGGTGATGGCGAAGATGAAGTCGGTGTGGGCCTCTGGCAGTTGCCCCCATTTTTCCACACTGGCACCCAGCCCGGAACCGAACCATCCGCCCGATGCGAGGGCGTAGATTCCGTGGACCGCCTGCCAGCACAGCCCGTTCTCGGGCAGTTCGGTCACCCCGATGCACTGGAGCCGGTCCATGCGGTGCGGGCTGGTCTTGATGAGCAGGGCGACGAGCACGCCCACGAAGGCCAGTACCGCGGCGAACATCCGCGTCGGGGCCCCGGCCAGCCACAGCAGGCCGAACAGGATGGCTCCGAGGATCATCGCGGTGCCCATGTCCCCGCCCAGCATGATGAGCCCGAGCAGCAGGAAGGTGACCGGGACCAGCGGCACCAGCAGGTGTTTCCACTGGCTCAGCAGGTCCTTGTCGCCCTTGCGCGCCAGCAGGTCGGCGCCCCAGAGGATGAGGGCGAGTTTGCCGAACTCACTGGGCTGGAGCATGAACGGACCGCCAAGGGAGATCCAATTCTGGTTGCCGTTGATCGACACCCCTATCCCGGGCACCTGGACCAGGACCATCAGGAAGAGGGTGCCGGTGAGCACCGGATAGGACAGGGCCCGGTGGAGCTTGACGGGCATCCGGGAGGCCAGGAGCAGCAGCCCGGTGCCGATCGCGGCCGCCAGGAACTGCTTCTTGAAGAAGTAGGCGTCGCCCAGGCCGAGCTGGAGCGCCTTGATCATGGAGGCCGAGTAGACCATCACCAGGCCGAGCACGGTGATGAGCAGCGAGCTGCCGAAGATCAGGTAATACGCCGTGAGGGGCCGGTCCCAGGCCCGGCGCAACTGCCGTTGCGTACGCCGCAGCCGGGTCAGCGGGCCGCCCCCGGAGGAACGCCCGGTACGCGCCGCGGGGCGCCCCCGGCCCAGCGCCCCGCCGGCCCTGGGGCCCCTGGGTGCGCCGGCTTTGGCGCCCCTGCCCTCTCTGGCGGACTGGGCGGCCTTGGCGGACTTGTCGGCTGACGGCCGCCGCCCCGGCAGCACTTGCTTGGCCGGCATCTGTGATCTTCCCCTCCAACTCGTACGAGGCGAGCAGCCGGTCGGCCGGAGGGAACCTGCCCTGGATCGAACCGGACCCAGGGGTGTTCCTAGGCCTGCTCGGCGGCCAGTTCGCGCACCGCGTCGGCGAACGCGTCCCCACGCTTGCCGTAGTTCGCGAACATGTCCATCGAGGCGCAGGCAGGTGCCAGCAGAACCGTGTCGCCGGGCTCCGCGAGCCGGGCCGCTTCCCGGACCGCCGCGAGCATCGCCCCAGTGTCGGTCCGTGCGAGGTCCACGACCGGGACCTCCGGGGCGTGTCGCGCCAGTGCCTCGGCGATCAGGGCCCGGTCGGCACCGATCAGTACGACGCCGCGCAGCCGCTTCGCAGCCTTCTGTACGAGCTCGTCGAAGGTCGCGCCCTTGGCGAGGCCGCCGGCGATCCAGACGACCGGCTCGAAGGCCGCCAGGGAGGCTTCCGCGGCATGGGTGTTGGTGGCCTTGGAGTCGTCCACGTACGTGACCCCGCCCACCTCGTCCACGCGGCTGACGCGGTGGGCGTCCGGCCGGAAGTCGCGCAGTCCGTCGCGGACGGCGCGCGGTTCCACACCGAAGGCGCGGGCCAGGGCCGCGGCGGCGAGGGCGTTGGCGATGTTGTGCGGGGCCGGCGGGTTGACGTCCGCGACCTCGGCGAGTTCCTGGGCGTTCTTCTGCCGGTTCTCCACGAAGGCCCGGTCGACGAGGATGCCGTCGACGACGCCGAACATGGAGGGTCCGGGAGCTCCGAGGGTGAAGCCGATGGCCCGGCAGCCCTCTTCCACGTCCGCCTCGACGACGAGGTCCTCGGTGGCACCCTTGTCGGCGGCATCGGCGTTGTAGACGCAGGCGACCGTGTTGCCCTCGTAGATCCGGCCCTTGTCGGCGGCGTACGCCTCCATGGAGCCGTGCCAGTCGAGGTGGTCCGGTGCCAGGTTCAGGACGGCCGCGGAGTGCGGGCGCACCGAGGGCGCCCAGTGCAGCTGGTAGCTGGAGAGCTCGACGGCGAGTACGTCGTAGCGCTCCTCGCCGAGCACCACGTCGATGATCGGGGTGCCGATGTTCCCGACGGCCGCGGTCTTGAGGCCTGCGGCCTTCAGGATCGAGGCGAGCATCTGGGTGGTGGTCGTCTTGCCGTTGGTACCGGTGATGGCGAGCCAGGGAGCCGGTTCCCCGCGGGACCCGCCGGACCGGGCGGCACGCCGGTCCTCGGCGACCTCGCGCAGCAGCCAGGCGATCTCGACGTCGCCCACGACGTCCACGCCGGCCGCGGCGGCGGCCGCGAACAGCGGGCTGTCGGGCTTCCAGCCCGGGGAGGTGACCACGAGGTCCGTGCCCTCGGGCAGGACGTCGCCCGCCCGTACGGCGCCGTCCGGGCTGCCGAGGCGGACCTCGATGCCCAGCTCCGCGAGCTCGGCGGCCCGCGCACGGTGCGCGTCGCCGTCGCCGTTGTCGACGACGGTCACCCGCGCACCGAGCCCGGCCAGGGCGCGCGCGGCGCTGATGCCGCTCACGCCGAGGCCGGCGACGGTGATGTTCTTGCCGTGCCAGGCGGTCACTTGTCGGCTGCCCATCCCGCGTAGAAGACTCCGAGGCCCACGATCACGCACATGCCCTGGATGATCCAGAACCGGACGACGACCAGGACTTCGGACCACCCCTTGAGTTCGAAGTGGTGCTGCAGCGGTGCCATCCGGAAGACGCGCTTGCCGGTCAGCTTGAAGGAGCCGACCTGGATGACGACCGACATGGTGATCAGGACGAAGAGGCCGCCGAGGAGCGCCATCAGGAACTCCGTGCGGGAGCAGATCGCGAGGCCGGCGAGCGCGCCGCCGAGGGCCAGCGAACCGGTGTCGCCCATGAAGATCTTGGCGGGCGAGGTGTTCCACCACAGGAAGCCGAAGCAGGCGCCCATCAGGGCGGCGGCGACGACCGCGAGGTCCAGTGGGTCGCGCACCTCGAAACAGGCGCCCGGGTTGGTCAGGGTCTGCGCGTTGGCGCAGGATTCCTGGTACTGCCAGACGCCGATGAAGGTGTACGCGCCGAAGACCATCACGGCGGCGCCGGTGGCCAGGCCGTCGAGGCCATCGGTCAGGTTCACGCCGTTGGACATCGCCAGGATCATGAACAGCGCCCAGACCACGAACAGCACCGGGCCGATCGACCAGCCGAAGTCCGTGACGAACGACAGCTTGGTGGAGGCCGGGGCGAGTCCGCGCGCGTCCTTGAACTGCAGCGCGAGCACCGCGAAGGCGATGCCGACGATCAGCTGGCCGGACATCTTGGCCTTGGCCCGCAGACCGAGCGAACGCTGCTTGACGATCTTGATGTAGTCGTCGAGGAAGCCCACCACGCCCATGCCCGCCATCAGCATGAGGACGAGGAGGCCCGAGAAGGTCGGCTGGCTTCCGGTGATCACCTTGGTGAGGGCGTACGCGATCAGCGTGGCCAGGATGAAGGAGATGCCGCCCATGGTGGGCGTGCCCTTCTTCCCGGCGTGGCCGCGCGGCCCGTCGTCCCGGATGAACTGGCCGTAGCCCTTGCGGGCCAGACCCTTGATCAGCAGCGGGGTGCCGATGAGCGTGAGGAAGAGTCCGATGACTCCGGAGAACAGGATCTGCCTCATCGGCCGGCGACCTCGCCGTCGAGCAGGGCCTCGGCCACCCGCTCCAGACCGGCTGACCTGGAAGCCTTCACCAGCACGACGTCTCCCGGGCGCAGTTCACTGCGCAACAGGTCGACCGCCGCCTGCGCGTCGGACACGAGCACCGACTCCTCACCCCACGAACCCTCGTTATATGCGCCCAGTTGCAGCCAGGAGGCTTCCCTGCCCCCGACCGCGACCAGCTTGCTCACGTTGAGCCGGACGACAAGCCGTCCGACCGCGTCGTGCTCGGCGAGCGCGTCGTCACCGAGCTCGGCCATCGGGCCGAGCACCGCCCACGTGCGGCCCCCGTGCGCCTTGCCGGCGCCGCCCATCGCGGCGAGTGCGCGCAGTGCGGCCCGCATGGACTCGGGGTTTGCGTTGTAGGCGTCGTTGACGATCGTCACACCGTCCGCCCGCTCGGTGACCTCCATCCGCCACCGGGACAGGCTGCCCGCCCCGGAGAGCGCGGTGGCGATCTCCTCGACGGTCATGCCCAGCACGTGGGCGACGGCGGCCGCGGCGAGCGCGTTCGACACGTGGTGCTCACCGTACAGCCGCAAGGTCACGTCGCTGCACCCGGTCGGTGTTCGCAATGTGAAGGAAGCCTGTCCTCTGTCCGTCATCCGGACTTCGGTGGCCCGGATTTCGGCGTCCTCGGCCTCGCCGAACAGCACCGTACGGGCCTTCGTGCGCCCGGCCATGGCACGTACCAGCAGGTCATCGGCGTTGAGGACGGCGACGCCGCCCTCCGCCTCGGACGGCAGGGCCTCGACGAGCTCGCCCTTGGCCTGCGCGATCTGCTCCCGGCCGCCGAACTCCCCGATGTGCGCGGTGCCTACGTTGAGGACCAGACCGATCCGCGGGGGCGTCAGTCCGGCGAGGTAGCTGATGTGGCCGATGCCGCGGGCGCCCATCTCCAGGACCAGGTGCTGCGTGTCCTCGGTGACCCGCAGCGTCGTGATCGGCAGGCCGATCTCGTTGTTGAGGTTCCCGGGGGTCCACACGGTCGGCGCGTGGTGCTGCAGGACCTGGGCGATCAGGTCCTTGGTCGAGGTCTTGCCGGCGGAGCCGGTGAGGGCCACGACGTCGGTGCCCAGCCGTTCGACGACGGCTCGGGCGAGCGCTCCGAGGGCGGCCACCACGTCGGGGACGACGATGGCCGGGACACCGACGGGCCGGGTCGCGAGGACGCCCACGGCGCCGGCGGCCAGGGCGCGTTCGGCATAGTCGTGGCCGTCCACCCGCTCCCCGACGAAGGCGGCGAACAGGCTGCCGGCCTCGACCTCGCGGGAGTCGTAGACCACGGGGCCGGTGACCACGGCGGACGGATCCGGTATGTCGTGGGGCTGCCCGCCGGTGATGTCGGCGATCTCGGCGAGGGAGAGGGCGATCACTGGTTCACCTCGGCCTGTCGGGGACGCTGGCGTGCTTGGGTCTCGATGGCCGCGCGCAGGACGGCGCGGTCGTCGAAGGGGCGTACGACGCCCGCGGTGTCCTGGCCCTGCTCGTGGCCCTTGCCGGCCACCAGCACGGTGTCCCCCGCCTCGGCGCGCGCGACGACGGCGGCGATGGCCGCCGCCCGGTCGGCGTCGACCAGGACGGTGCCGCGCTCGGCGGGCGGCACGGACACGGCGCCGCGGAACATCGCGGCGAGGATCGCGAGGGGGTCCTCGGAGCGCGGGTTGTCGGAGGTCAGTACGGCGGTGTCGGCGAACCGTGCGGCCGCGGCGCCCATCGGGGCCCGCTTGGTGGTGTCGCGGTCGCCGCCGCAGCCGAGTACGACGTGCAGCTTGCCGGTGGTGACCTCGCGCAGGGCCCGCAGCACCGATTCGACGGCGTCCGTCTTGTGCGCGTAGTCCACGACGGCCAGGTACGGCTGTCCCGCGTCGACCCGCTCCAGCCGGCCGGGCACCCCGGGGACCGCGGCGACGCCGTCGGCGGCGGTCTGCGGGTCGAGGCCGGCGGCGGCGAGGGTGACGACGGCCGCGACGGTGTTGGCCACGTTGAACGGGCCGGGCAGCGGGGCGGTGGCCCGCACCCGCTCGCCCGCGGGACCCACCAGGGTCAGGGTCGAGTCCATGTGGTGCGAGACCACGTCCACGGCCCGCCAGTCGGCGGCCGGGTCGCCCGCGGCGGAGAAGGTGACGACCGGGATCGGCGACTCCTTGGCGAGGCGGCGGCCGTACTCGTCGTCGATGTTGACCACGCCGAGGCGGGCGCGGCGCTCCGTGAAGAGCTGCGCCTTGGCCTGGAAGTAGTCCTCCATGTCGGAGTGGAACTCCATGTGCTCCGGGCTCAGGTTGTTGAAGACGGCCACGTCGAAGACGCAGCCGTCGACCCGTCCGAGCACCAGGGCGTGGCTGGAGACCTCCATGGCGACGGCCTCGACGCCGCGTTCGCGCATGACCGCGAAGAGCGCCTGCAGGTCGGTGGCCTCGGGGGTGGTGCGCTCGGACTTGATGCGCTCGTCGCCGACGCGCATCTCGACGGTGCCGATGAGCCCCGTCGTGCGTCCGGCGCCGCGCAGGCCGCCCTCGACGAGGTACGCCGTGGTGGTCTTGCCGGACGTGCCGGTGATGCCGATCTGGAGCAGGGCCTCGCCCGGCCGTCCGTAGACCGCGGCGGCCAGTTCTCCCATCCGTCCGCGCGGGTCGGCGACGGCGAGGACCGGGAGTCCGGTGGCCGCGGCGCGCTCCGCGCCGGCCGGATCGGTCAGCACGGCGGCGGCGCCGAGGGCGGCCGCCTGCGCGGCGAAGTCCGCGCCGTGCAGCTTGGCGCCCGGCAGGGCCGCGTACAGGTCTCCGGGGCGCACGGCACGGGAATCGTGCGTGATGCCGGTGATCCTCGACGGAGCGCCCGGGGCGCCCGGGGCGCCGTGGGCCGCGACTCCCAGCAGCTCCGCCAGCTCGCCGAGGGGGGTCGGGCGGACGGACAGGGGGCGTGGCGCTCCCGGCGGCGCTGCCGGTGCGTCGTTCTGGGTGGTTCTGGGCTGATCAGCGTGGGGCACGGCGGTGAGCGTACCGGGCCCGGCGGGCCGCTCGCGAAGCGAGGGCCCGGCTTCGGGGGCGGCGGACGCGTGGTTCCCGGATTCGGGGGTGATCGTTGTCACTGATGGTGCCTCACGCTTTTCTGGGGCTGGCCGGCCGGGGTCGCGGTCACTGGCCCGGCTGCGGGCTCGGCTGGGGGCCGGGCTGCGCGCCGGGTTCGTAGGTGACCGGGAGTCCGGCGGGGGCGGTTCCGGTGGGAGCGACCTGGAGGGTTTTGAGGGCGAACTCCATGACCTTCTTGTAGATGGGCCCGCAGATCTGGCCACCGAAGTAACTGCCCTTGGTGGGGTTCTGGATGGCGCAGTAGACGGTGACGCGGGGGTTGTCCGCGGGTGCGAATCCCGCGAAGGAGGCGGTGTAGCCCTTGTAGCGGCCGGTGGCCGGATCCACCCGGTTGGAGGTGCCGGTCTTGCCGCCGACCCGGTAGCCGGGGATGCGGGCCTTGGTGCCGGTGCCCTCCTGGTCGTCGACCACCGACTCCAGCATTTCCGCGAGGGTCTTGGCGGTCTCCTTGCTGACCACCTGGTTCTTCTCGGGCGCCGGGGCCGGGGTGAAGCGGCCGTCGGGGCCCTTGGTTCCGCGGACCAGGGTCGGGGCGATGCGGACCCCGCCATTGGCGATGGTCGAGTAGACGGAGGCCGCCTGCATGGCGTTGAGGGACAGGCCCTGGCCGAAGGGGATCGTGTACTGCTGGGAAGTGGACCACTTCTCGGGCGGGGCGAGGATGCCGCGGGACTCGCCGGGATAGCCGAGCCCGGTGGGCCGGCCGATGCCGAACTTGTCCAGGTACGAGTACAGGACCTTGTTGGCCTCGGGCTGCGTCGGGCCGAGCTGGCCGGTGGCCAGGATGGTGCCGATGTTGGAGGACTTGGCCAGGACCCCGTTGAGGGTCAGGTACCAGGTCGGGTGGTCGATGTCGTCCTTGAAGAGCCGGTCGCCGCGGTGCAGCCGGTTGGGGACCTCGACGTGGGTGCCGGGCACGGCCTTCTTCTCCTCCAGCACGGCCGCCATCGACATCACCTTGGCGGTGGAGCCGGGCTCGTACACGTCCTGGAGGGCGGCGTTGCCCATCGCGGCGGAACTGGCCTTGGAGAGGTCGTTGGGGTCGAAGCCGGGGGCGTTGGCCATGGCGAGGACCTCGCCCGTCCGGGTGTCCTGGACGATGACGTACCCGCGGTCGGCCTCCGACTTGGCGACCTGCTCGGTGATGGCGCTCTGCGCGGCCCACTGGATGTCGCGGTCGATGGTCAGCTCGATGTCCTCGCCGGGCACGGCGGGCTTCTCGCTGGATCCCGCGGTCGGCACGCGTCGGCCGCCCGATTGGGCGTACGTGAGCTCGCCGTCCTTGCCGGCCAGCTTCTTGTCCAGGGAGGACTCCAGGCCGCCGCCGCCCTTGCCCTCGGCGTTGACGTAACCCAGTATCCCGGCGGCGAGGTCGCCGTTCGGGTACACGCGCTTGCTGCTGTTCTCGTTGAACACGCCGGCCAGGACGTTGGCGCCGGGGCCGTTGTTCTTCTTGTCCGCGGACGCCTTCTCGGCGAAGACCTTCTTGAGGTCCTTGATCTGGTTCCAGACCTGGGGGGTCTGGCGGCGGGCGAGGACGACGTAGCGGGTGTTCTTCGTCTTCAGGCGCTCGGCGAGCTCCTTGGCGTCCTTGCCGAGGATCGGCGCGAGGAGGGCCGCCGCCTGCTCGGGAGCGTCGGGGGCCTTGCTCTCCTGCACCGTGAACATGTGCGGGTCCGCGGTGATGTCGTACGCGTCCACGCTGGTGGCGAGCGCCACGCCCTTGCGGTCGGTGATCTCCCCGCGCTCGGCGGCCAGGGTGTAGCTGGCGAAGCGGTTCTCGGAGGCCTTGGCGGAGTACGCCGACGCGTCGACGGCCTGCACCTGGAGCAGCCGTACGACGAACGCCAGCATCACCAGCGTCAGCCCGACGCTGACCAGGCGCAGCCGGGGCTTGGGGGCGCCGAGCCGGATCGTGTGCGGCTTCCTCGCGGGGGCGGGGCGGCGGGTGGCGGGCCTGGCGGCCGGCCGGGCCGAAGCCCGCGCCGGGGCCCCGCCGGGCCGGGGCCGCCCGGGGCCGGGCACCCGTCGGCGTGGCGGCTCCTGCGGGCTCATGCGGCGGCCCCCCGGGAGTGTGCGGAACCCGGCTGCGCCGGAGCCCCTGGGGCGCAGCCCCAGACCCCGCTCCTCAAACGCCGGAGGGGCTGGATTTGGCCGATGCCGGCCTGGACGTGCGGGCCGCGCCCGCCGAAATCAGCCCCTCCGGCGTTTGCGGAGCGGGGGTCCGGGGGCTGGACCCGGGCGACGGCGCCGCACGCGGCAACGGGTCCGGGGCGGAGCTCCGGGGACACCCCCAGCCCGTCCGGCGCTTGAGGACCGGGCCCGGGCAGGCCCGGGGAACGGTGGAAGGGCGGGGAGGGGACATGCCCCGCAGGGGTACGCGTCACGACGTCACCGTCCAGGGGTCTGGGAAGGCTGAGTGGCTCCGCCCGACGGGGCGGCGGGGGCGGCCGGAGCGACTGCGCCCGACGGGGCCGGAGCGGCCGCCGCACCCGAGGGGGCCGGTGCCGGGGAGCCGGCCGGGCTCGGCACGGCTCCGCCCGGAGAGGGCGAGACCGGCGGCGCGGAGGCCGGCGGCGGCGGGGGCGGCGGCTCGGCGGCGGGAGACGCGGTACCGGCGACCTTGCCGTCGGGCCCGATGAAGACCGGGCTGCCGCCCGGCACCAGGCCCAGCTCGTGCGCCCGCCGCTGCAGCGCGTCGGGCGCCGAATAGCCGTCCACGTCCCGCTGCAGCGCCTGTTCCTCGTCCGTGAGCGCGGTGGTCTCCCGCTTCAGCTTGCTGAGCTGGAAGGAACCCTGGTTCAGCGCCGAGTTCAGCAGCAGCAGGCTGATCAGCCCGCCGCCGAGCAGCGCCACGACCAGCAGGACGAACGGAGTCCGCGCCGCCTGTCCGGCGACCGGTCCCCCCAGCACCCGCCCCAGCCGTTTCACAGCCGCGCCTCCCGGATGCGCTCCACCCCTCGGCAGCGGGCCGGCGCCGCACGCCGGTTCTGCGCAATCTCCTCCTCGGTCGGCAGCTCCGCACCGCGCGTCAGCAGCTTCAGCTTCGGCTGGTACTTCTCCGGCACGACCGGCAGCCCGGCCGGGGCCGTCGAGGTCGCGCCGGCCGCGAAGACCTGCTTGACGAGGCGGTCCTCCAGCGACTGGTACGAGAGCACGACGATCCGGCCGCCGACCGCGATCCGGTCCACGGCGGCGGGGATCGCCCGCTCCAGTCCGGACAGCTCGCCGTTGACCTCGATGCGCAGCGCCTGGAAGGTGCGCTTGGCCGGGTTGCCGCCGGTCCGCTTCGCCGCCTGCGGCAGGGCGTCGCGGATCAGTTCGACGAGGCGCGCGCTGTTGGTGAAGGGCTCCTTGTCCCGCTCGCGCACCACCGCGGACACGATCCGCTTAGCCTGCTTCTCCTCGCCGTACTGGCGCAGGATCCGGACCAGCTCGCCGGGCGCGTAGGTGTTGAGGACCTCGGCCGCGCTGATGCCCGTCGTCTGGTCCATGCGCATGTCGAGCGGGGCGTCCTGCGCATAGGCGAAGCCGCGGTCGGCCTCGTCGAGCTGCATGGAGGAGACGCCGAGGTCGAAGAGGATGCCCTGCACCGTGGGGATGCGCAGGCTGTCCAGTACGTCGGCCAGGTCGGCGTAGATGGCGTGGACGAGGGTGGCCCGGTCCCCGAAGGGCGCGAGGCGCTCCCCCGAGAGGCGCAGGGCTTCCTTGTCGCGGTCCAGGCCGATCAGGTGGGCCTCGGGGAACCGGGTGAGCAGGGCCTCGCTGTGGCCGCCGAGGCCGAGGGTGCAGTCGACGACGACGGCCCCGGGCCTCTCCAGTGCCGGGGCCAACAGGTCCAGGCACCGCTGGAGCATCACCGGGACGTGTCGGGACTCGCTAGTCAAAGCGCCCTCTCAGATAACGGCGCGGCAGGCATACGCCGCGCCGCGCACGCGGAGTCTTACCAAAGGGCCGGGCGGCCGGTCAGGGCCGGGCTCCGGCCGGTTCGCGTCACTTTAGTGCAACGGTCGCCGCGGTCAACGAACCGCCCCGCGCGCCGTGCGGCCCGCTGTGACCGAAGCGGCAAAAGCCGCGAATCACCCGGTCGGCCGCGTGCGCCTCACGCCTGTGGGTTAGCTCACAACAGGATCAGGTGACCTTCTTTGTCCACCCTCACTCCATGCTCATACGGGCTGTGACCATTACCGTCGTATCCATGACGACTTCCGTTCCCGTGCCCGCCGCCTCCGCACCCAAGGCCGACGAGGGCCATTCCGTCACCGACCGCCTGGTGTCGTCGAACCGCGCCTACGCCGCGAAGTTCACCGACCCCGGCATGGACGCCCGCCCGGTCCTGCAGGTGGCCGTGGTGGCCTGCATGGACGCCCGCCTCGACCTGCACGCCGCCCTCGGCCTGGAGCTGGGCGACTGTCACACGATCCGCAACGCCGGCGGGGTGGTCACCGACGACACCATCCGCTCCCTCACCATCAGCCAGCGGGCGCTCGGCACCCGCACGGTGATACTCATCCACCACACCGGCTGCGGTCTCGAAAGCCTGACCGAGGACTTCCGCCACGAGCTGGAGGACGAGGTCGGCCAGCGCCCCGCCTGGGCCGTCGAGGCCTTCCGGGACGTGGACCAGGACGTCCGCCAGTCCATGCAGCGGGTCCGTACGAACCCCTTCCTGCCCCACAAGGACGATGTGCGAGGCTTCGTCTTCGACGTGCACACCGGACTCCTGCGGGAGATCGATCCCACCTCTTGAGTGACACCAGGGCCAAGCGCCGTCAAGAATGCGGGGAGACGTCACCCGGAATCGCTTCCGGGCCGGTGTCCGTGTCTTGATAGCTCGCGGTTTCTGAGGTGTTTCGGGGTGGGCCGGTCATGCGCCATGGGGCGCCGGCCCTGGGAAAGGGTCGAGGAGAACCAGGTGACCACGTATGACGACCGAGCGAGCCTCGCGGATCTGACCAGCACGGCGCAGCAGGTGCGGGAATCGATCGAGAGCGTGATCGAGGGCAAGCCCGAAGTGGTCCGCCTCGCGCTGACCGTCCTGCTCGCCGAGGGCCACCTGCTGATCGAGGACGTCCCCGGTGTCGGCAAGACGATGCTGGCCAAGGCGCTCGCCAAGTCCATCGACTGCTCGGTCCAGCGGATCCAGTTCACCCCGGACCTGCTGCCCTCGGACATCACCGGCGTGAGCATCTACGACCAGCAGCGCCGGGAGTTCGAGTTCAAGCCGGGCGCGATCTTCGCGCAGATCGTCATCGGCGACGAGATCAACCGCGCCTCCCCCAAAACCCAGTCCGCGCTGCTGGAGTCGATGGAGGAGCGCCAGGTCACCATCGACGGCACCACCTACACGCTGCCGAGCCCCTTCATGGTGGTCGCCACCCAGAACCCGGTGGAGATGGAGGGCACCTACCCCCTCCCCGAGGCCCAGCGCGACCGCTTCATGGCCCGGGTCTCGGTGGGCTACCCCAGCCCCGAGGCCGAGCTCCGGATGCTCGACGTGCACGGCGGGCTCTCCCCGCTCGACGATCTGACGGCCGTCGCGCACGCCCACGACATCGGCAAGCTCATCGAGGCCGTGCGCGAGGTGTACGTGGCCGCGCCCGTCCGGCGCTACGTCGTCGACCTGGTCTCCGCCACCCGCAGCCACCCGGACCTGCGCCTGGGCGCCTCGCCCCGCGCGACCCTGCACCTGCTGCGGGCCGTGAAGGCCTCCGCCGCCCTGGCCGGGCGGGACTACGTACTGCCCGACGACGTCCAGGCCCTGGCCGGACCGGTGCTCGCGCACCGGCTGCTGCCCACCGCGCAGGCCCAGCTGAGCCGGCGCACCGCCGAGCAGGTCGTCGCGGACATCCTCCAGCGCACGCCCGTACCGGCCGCGCCCGCGCGCGGCGAAATCCCGCCCGGCGCGGGCATCCGGGGCTTCTGATGAGCGCCGGCGCCCCGCACGGCGCGGGCGGCCGGGGTCCGGAGGACGGCGCCGGGCTGCGCGCGTCGCTGGCCGGGCTGACCACCCGCGGCCGGTCCTTCCTGGCCGCCGGAATCGCCGCCGGGCTGTGCGCGTACGTCCTCGGCCAGTCCGAGCTGCTCCGGGTCGGGCTGCTGCTCGCCGTGCTGCCGCTGCTCTGCGTCCTGGCCCTGCACCGCACCCGCCACCGGGTCTCCGGCAGCCGCAGGCTGACCCCGATGCGGGTGCCCGCCGGCTCCGAGGCCCGGGTCCAGCTCCGGCTGGACAACACCTCCCGGATGCCGACCGGGCTGCTGATGCTCCAGGACCGGGTGCCGTACGTGCTGGGGCCCCGGCCGCGCTTCGTTCTGGACCGGGTGGAGCCGGGCGGCCGCCGCGAGGTGTCGTACCGGGTCCGCTCCGATCTGCGCGGCCGCTATCCGCTGGGCCCGCTCCAGCTGCGCCTCACCGACCCCTTCGGGCTGGTCGAGCTGACCCGCTCCTTCTCCGCCTACGACACCCTCACCGTCATCCCGCGCACCGAGGCGCTGCCGCTGGTCCGCTTCACCGGCGAGTCCTCCGGCTACGGCGACGGCAGCCGGCGCTCGCTGGCCCTGGCGGGCGAGGACGACGTGATCCCGCGCGGCTACCGGCGCGGCGACGACCTGCGCCGCGTGCACTGGCGCTCCACCGCCCGCTACGGCGAGCTGATGGTGCGCCGCGAGGAGCAGCCGCAGCGCAGCCGGGCCACCGTGCTGCTGGACACCCGGCGCCTCGCCTACGAGGGCGCCGGCCCCGACTCGGCCTTCGAGTGGGCCGTCTCCGCCGCCGCTTCGGCCCTGGTGCACCTGCTGGAGCAGGGCTTCTCGGTACGGCTGCTGACCGACACCGGGGACTGCGTGCCCCGCGAGGGCGGCGGCTTCACCTCCGGCGGGCAGGAGTCCGCCGAGGCGGCGGGCCTCATGATGGACACCCTCGCGGTGGTCGGCCACTCCGACGGCGCGGGGCTCTCGCGGGCGTGTGACGCGGTACGGAGCAACGGCGCCGGCAGTGGCTTCGGCGGAGCGGGCGGAGACGGGCTCCTCATCGCCTTCTTCGGAGACATGGACGACGTACAGACGGGACTGGCGGCCAAGATGTGCCGGCGCGGCGGCGGCGCCGTGGCGTTCGTACTGGACTCCGCGGACCGGTCCGGGCGTCCGCCGGCGCCGGCTTCGGTGACGGCGCGGGGGCTGCTTCCGCTGGCGGAGCGCCTGGGCGGGCTGCGCGACGCGGGCTGGACGGCGCTGGCCGTCCCGGCCGGGGCGGCCTTCGGGGAGTTGTGGCGACAGGCGGGCAACGCGCCGATCGGCACGGTCGGCGGTTCGGGTTCGGCGGGGGGCTGGGGATGAGCGGGCGGGCGAGACTGACGGTCTTCGCGGCTCTGGCGACGCTGTTCACCGCCTGGTCGCTGGACCCGCTGGTGGAATCGGGCGGCTGGCTGCCGCAGGCGGCGCTGCTGCTGGCGCTGCAGAGCGCGGTGGGCGCGGCGGCGCGGCGGGTGCCGCTGGCCCGGACGCTGACCGTGGCGGCGCAGCTCCTCGTATCGCTGCTGGTGCTGATGCTGCTGTTCGGCGGGAAGATGCGGTCCGCCGCCGGCGACGGGCTGCTGGACTACCTCGTGACGGACTTCGGCGCGCTGTTCCGCCAGGGCGTGCAGGACGTGAACGAGTTCTCGATGCCGGCCCCCCTGACGGACGGGATCCGACTCCTGCTGGTGTCCGGGGTGCTGTTGATCGGGCTGCTGGTGGACCTGCTGGCGGTGACCGTGCGGACGGCCGCGGCGGCCGGGCTGCCGCTGCTCGCGCTGTACTCGGTGGCGGCCGGCCTGTCGGGCGCGGCCACCGGCTCCGGCGGCGCCTCCTGGATCTCCTTCCTGCTGGCCGGTGCCGGCTACCTCATGCTCCTGCTGGCCGAGGGCCGCGACCGGCTCGCACAGTGGGGCCGGGTCTTCGGCACCGCCGCTCCGTCCTCGCGCGGCCAGGTGGCGGCCGGATACTCGGGCGGCGGACGGGCGCTCGCCCCGGTGCGCACCGGGCGGCGGATCGGCGCGGTCGCGCTGGGTCTGGCGCTGGCGGTGCCGGCGGTGCTGCCCTCGCTGGGCACCGGAGTACTGGGCCCGGGCGGCGGCGCGGGCGAGGGCGAGGGCAACGGCCTCGGCCCCTCGATCCAGGCGGTCAACCCGCTCGTCTCCTTGCAGAGCAGCCTGAACACCCAGGACAACCGGGTGGTCCTGCGGTACCGCACGGACAGTCCCCAGCTCAGCGAGCAGTACCTGCGGATCCTGGCGCTCGACGAGTTCAACGGCGTCAAGTGGGAGGCCTCGGGGCGGGCCCTGACCGACGTCCCGAAGCGGATGCCGAACCCGCCGGGGGTGAGCGAGAGCGTGCTGAACGGCGCGACCGAGGTGCAGACCTTCATCTCCTCGGCACAGACGTACGCACAGCGCTACCTGCCGATGCCGTATCCCGCGACGGGGGTGGACATCGCCGGGAAGTGGCGGTTCGAGCCGGCCGGGCGGACGCTCGTCGGGGACCAGCTGGGCAAGGACAAGTTCCAGAACGCCCAGGGCGTGCAGTACTCGGTGCGGAGCCTGCTGCTGAACCCGACGGCCGAGCAGTTGCGGAGCGCGCCGGCGGCGAATCCCGAGATCGCGGCCGAGTACACGAAGGTCCCGGACAACCTGCCGGCGGTCGTCGTCCAGAGGGCCCGCGAGGTGACGCGCGGCACGAAGGACGACTACTCGGCGGCGGTCAAACTCCAGGACTACTTCGCCGTGAGCGGCGGGTTCCGCTACGACACGAAGGTGTCCTCGGGTACGGGTTCGCAGGCCATCGCCAAGTTCCTCACCGACAAGGAGGGCTTCTGCGTCCACTTCGCCTTCTCGATGGCCTCGATGGCGCGCACGCTCGGGATCCCGGCGCGGGTCGCGGTCGGGTTCACCCCCGGGGTGAAGCAGTCCGACGGCGTCGTCGACGTCTCGATGCGGGACGCGCACGCCTGGCCCGAGCTGTACTTCGAGGGCGTGGGATGGACCCGCTTCGAGCCGACGCCCCGGTCGGGGATCACGCTGCCGGACTACAGCCGGCCCGCCGTCCCGGACACCCGCCCGAGCGCTCCGTCGACGGCCCCCTCCGCGAGCGCGGCGCAGCCTTCGGCCGGGCCCTCGAAGGCGGAGGACTGCCCCGCGGACCAGAAGAAGCTGGGCGAGTGCGGTCCGGCCGCGGCGCAGGGCGCCGCGGGCGCGGGGGGAGACGGCCCCTCGGCGGGCACCGTCCTGGCGTGGACGGCCGTCGGCATCCTGCTGCTGGCCCCGCCGCTGCTGCCGTTCCTGTGGCGCCGGCGGCTGCGGGCGCGGCGGCTCGGCTCGGGGCAGGTGCTGGCCGCCTGGCGGGAGCTGGGCGACGCGGCGTGGGACGTCGGGATCCTCCCGGACGAGGCGCTGTCCCCCCGGGGGGCGGCGGACCGGGTGGTGTCGCTGGGCCGGCTGGATCCGGCGGCGGCCGATGCCGTGGGCCGGATCGCGGGCGCGGTGGAGCACGCGCTCTACGCTCCGCCCGGTGCCGACCCCTCGTACGGGGAGTCGGCGCAGGACGTCCTGCTGGCCCGCGCCGGGCTCCTTGCCGGGGTGTCCCGCCAGGCCCGGCTGCGCGCGCTGCTCTTCCCCCGCTCGGCGGCGCGGGTCGGCTGGGCGGCCTCGGCCCGGTGGTCGGCGCTGGCCGGCCGCGCGGCCTCGGCCACGGCGCGCTTCCGGACCCGGCTCCCGCTGCGCGGCCGCGGCTGACGGCGGGGCGGGCCGAACGGATCCAGCCTCGCGGCGTTCGAGGGGCGGGCGGGGCGGGCTTCGCACCCGGAACACGCGAAACGGCCGAGGCCGGGGCTCGATCCCCCCGAGCCCCGGCCTCGGCCGTGTTCCCGCCCCCGTCGGCCAGAGAGACCCGGTCCGCACCTGCCGCCCCGTGTCGGCGGTGCGGCCCGGGTCCCTGTCCGCAGCCCCCAGTCTGGCGAAAACGCGCCCCGCGCCCATCCGCGCGGATACTCATTTCCGTGCCTAGGTACGGATACTCACCCGCCCCACCAGTTCTACGCGGCCCCGCCGCCCCCGCGGCACCGCCGATCGGGGGGCACCGGCGGGCGGTCGCCCGTCAGCGGTTCCCGCTCACCCGGCCCCGCAACAGCAGCGACAGCGCCGAGTGCACGTCGTCCAGCGACCGCTCGCTCTGGAAGGACTGCCAGTCCAGCGCCGCCACCAGCACCATCCCCACCAGCGCCGCGGCCGTCAGCGGCACGTCGATCTCCGCGCTGAGCTCGCCCCGTTCCACGCCTTCGCGGAGCACCGTCTCCACGACGGCGACGGCCTCCCGCCGGACGACCATCAGCGTGGACTGCCAGGTCCGGTTGGTGCGCCACAGCTCGGCGACGTAGAGCTGGGTGAAGGCGGGGTACCGGTCGATGAAGACCAGGCCGGCCCGGATCATCTCGTCGAGCGCCTCCACCCGGGTCCCGCCCCTGGCCTCGGTCGATTCCGCCGCCGTCCGCAGGGACTCGGTCAGGAGTCCGACGCCGTGCCGCAGCAGCTCCTCGAAGAGGTCGTTCTTGCTGGCGAAGTTGTAGTAGACGGTGCCCTTCGCCACGCCCGCCCGCTCGGCGATCTCGTCGACCGTCGTCGCGGAGAATCCCTGCTCCGCTATGAGGGTGACGGCCGCTTCGTAGAGCTTCTGCCGTGTGGCCTGGCGGCGTCCGCCGCCCGTGGCCGTACCGGTGCTGCTGCTTTCCATGGCGCTGATTCTCACAGGTCGACCTGTCCCTTCGGGCTACAGGCTCAGTTCCGGGCGCAGCCGGTCCATCGTCCACACCTGCTTGCCGCGGGCGGCGAGGGCGGTCAGGGCCAGGGCACCCGCCGTGAAGGCGGTGAGGACCAGGCAGCCCTCCCAGACCGGGGCGAGGTCGCCGCCGGTGATGAGCCGGCGCAGGCTCTCGACCACGTAGGACATCGGCAGGTAGGGGTGGACGGCGTTGAAGAAGCCCGGGCTGGTCTGGACGGGGTAGGTACCGCCCGCCGAGGTGAGCTGGAGCATCAGGACGGCCAGGACCAGGATCCGGCCGGCGGCGCCGAACTTGGCGTTGAGCCACTGGACGATCGCGGCGAAGCAGCCGGTGACCAGCATCAGGAAGCCGACGGTGAGCGCCGGCCGGGCCATCTCCAGGCCGAGTCCCCAGTGCAGTACGGACATCAGTGCGCCCACCTGTGCCGCGCCGATCCCGGCCACGGGCAGCCAGCCCGCGAGGGCGATCCGCCAGGGCGAGGCGCCGGCGGCGAGCGCCCGCCGGTTCAGCGGGGCGATCAGCATGTAGGCGACCATCGCACCGACCCAGAGGGACAGCGGGATGAAGTACGGGGCGAAGCCGGTGCCGTAGTTGGGCGCCTTGTGCAGGGATTCGCTGGCGAGCCGTACCGGGTCGGCCATGACCTCGGTGCGGGCGTCGCGCTGCTGCTGGTCGTAGGCGGGGATCTTGCCCGCGCCGTCGTGCAGGCCGCCGGCGAGTTCGCCGTTGCCGTCGACGAGCTTGACCAGGCCGCCGTCGAGGTCGTGCGCGCCGGCGCCGAGCTTGCCGACGCCCGCGCCGAGTTCGCCGGAGCCCGTGGTGGCGGAGCCGATGCCGGTGTGCAGCTTGGACATGCCGGTGGCGACCTTGTGGGCGCCGTCGTTGAGGGCGTTCACCTGGGTGACCGCCGCGTCCAGGTCCGCGGAGAGGCCGGGGGCCTTCGTGACGAGGAGGCGGGCTTGGCGCTCCAGGTCGGTGAGCTGCTTGCGGAGGGTGCCGAGGTCACCGTTGGCGTTCTTGACGAGGGTGTCGACGTCACCGGCGAGTTCGGCGGCTTCGGCGGCGTCGTCCTTGAGCTTCTTCAGCTGCGGGCAGGTGTCGGGGACCGGCTTGGCGCCGGTGGTGCAGGTCTTCGCGTAGACGTCGGCGGCGCCGGTGGCGACGCGCTGGGTGACGGTGGCGGCGGCCGGGGCCGCCTTCGCGAAGGCTTCGAGGTGGTTGTTGACGACCCGGGCGGTGTCGGCGACGAGTTCGGCGCTGTCCGCGAGGTTCTTGGGGTCCTTGAGGAAGGGACGGGCCTTGTCCGCGGCGCCGCCGACCTTGTCGGCGAGCTTCTGGGTGCCGGCCGCGATGTCCTTCGTACCCGTCTCCAGCTGTCCGGCGGCCCCGTTCAGCTTCTTCAGACCGCCGGTGAGCTCGCCGTTCTTCTCCTTCGCCGTGTCCAGGCCGTCGGCGAGGTCCTTGGCGCCCTTCTGCGCCTTGCCCGCACCGTCCGTGAGCTTGTCGGCCCCGTCGGCGGCCTCGGCGGTCTTGCCGTGGAGGTCGGAGAAGTTCACGAAGATCTTGTCGAGGAAGCCGCGGGAGGCGTTGGTGGACGCCGCCGAGCGGACCTCCGAGAAGACCGTGCGCGAGATCGAGCCGACGATGTAGTTGTTCGCGTCGTTGGTGCGGACCTGGAGGGCTCCGGTGGCGGGGTCCTCGCCCGAGCTGGAGGCGATCTTCGCGCTGAAGTCGGCGGGCATGGTGAGGGAGAGGTAGTACGTGCCGTTCTCCAGCCCCTCGGCCGCCTCCTCGGCGCTCACCTCGCGCCAGTCGAAGGTCTTGCTGTCGTGCAGTTTGCGGGTGATCTCCCCGCCGGCGTCGATCTGCTTCCCGTCGACGGTGGCGCCCCGGTCGGAGTTGACGAGGGCGACGGGCACCTTGTCGAGGCGGCTGTACGGGTCCCAGAAGGACCACAGGTACAGGGCTCCGTAGAGCAGCGGCAGCAGGAGCAGTGAGACGAGGGCGGCCCGGGGCAGCTTCCCCCGCCCGAACCGCTTCAGCTCAAGCGCGGCCAGCTTCGGCGAGCGCATCGTCGTCCCCCTTCGTGTCGTGCGCGGCGTGCGCGGCGTCCGTGTCGTGCGCGGTGGCCGAGTCGTCGGCGTCGTGCGCGGTGGCCGTGGTGTCGGCGTCGGCCGTGCCGTCGGCGCCGTGCGGGGCGGCGGCCCGGGCGCCCCAGGTGACCTTGGAGTCCGTGGGCCGGGGCAGCACGGCGGATCCCGCGGCCGGTGCCGCGGCCCGGCCGGCGGCGGAGTCCGGGGCCGGGTCCGTTGCCCGGTCCGTGAGGGGGACGGGATTCACGGCCCGGCCCACGGCCGGATCCCCGGCCGGTTCGCCCGCCGGATCCGCGGCGGGTTCCACGGCCGGGCCGGTGCGCAGGACCGTCGCGTCGGCCGGGGCCTCGCTGCACACGGCGAGGACCGTGGTCCCGCGGGCGGCGAGGGAGCGGAGAAGGTCCCAGACCTCGGCGCGCTCGGCGGCCGACAGCTTGATGTCCAGGTCGTCCAGGGCGAGCAGGCGAGGCGAGGCGAGCAGCGCGATGGCCACCGACAGGCGTACGGATTCCAGCCGTTCCAGGTCCCGTACGGAGGTGCGCGGCCCCTTCGGCAGGGTCTCGAGGTCCAGTCCGGCGGCGGCCAGCGCCGCGTCGATCCGGGCCGCGGTGGCGGCGCGCCGCTCGCCGCGCGGGCGGAGCAGGGCGCGGACGGGGCCGTCGTAGCGGCGCTGGAGGAGGGCGCCCTCGCGCAGTTGCTCGGCGACGGTGAGGGCCTGGTCGAGGTCGTTGACCCCGGGTACCGGGCCGAGGGCGGCGATGCGGCGGACCGCGGCCATCTTCTTCGGCAGCCGGTGCCGGCCGATCTCGGCGTGGCCCTCGGTGGGCTTCATCCGCCCGGTGAGGGCGAGGAGCAGGCACGTCCGCCCGCTGCCGGAGGGGCCTTCGACCGCGATGAGCGAGCCGGGCGCCGCGTCGATCCCGATCCCCCGGAACACCCAGCCGCGCGGGCCCTTGACTCCGAAGTCCTCGGCTTTGACGGCCGCGCCGTGCGGGCTGTCCACGCCCTCCCCCTCCTTTTGAACTGACTGGTCAGTTCAAAAACTAGCACCTCCCCGTCGGCATCCGCTGCCCAGCGGGCGGCAGTTGCCCGGCCCCTACCTGGGACTCGGGGACGAAATCGCAGGTCAGAGCGATTGTCAGTGGGGGCCGTCACCATGACGGCAGACAAGAACAGCGCAATCCGCAAGAAGTGAGACCAGAGCGACAACAGGCAGCGCGCGGCGCACGCGACGAGCACCGCGCGCAACGACAGGAGGTTCGTCATGGCCACACCGTCCCCGTCCCCTGTTCACCCCGTCCCCCGGAAGTCCGCGGCACCCCCCGCCGCCCTCGACCTGCTCGCCAAGGCCCACGAGGGCCTGGCCGAAGCCGCCCGGCTGACCCGGCCCAACGAGCGGTACGCCACCGCCCACCTCGCCGCTCTGCGCGCCGCCGCGGCCGTGCTCGCCGTGCGCGGGCGGCCCGAGCCGGTGCGTCCCCGGCGCAGGCCTCGGATCCGCAGCGCGTGGGAGGTGCTCCCGGAGATAGCGCCCGAACTGACCGAGTGGAGCGCGCTCTTCGCCTCCGGCGCGGCCCGCCGGGCGCGGGCGGAGGCCGGCATAGCGGGCGCGGCCACCGGCCGGGACGCGGACGATCTGGTGCGTGCCGTCGCGATGTTCCTGCGCCTGGTGGAGCGGATGCTCGCGCTCCGCCCGCCTGCACAGGCCCGCCCGGCGCAGAGCCTGCCGCTACCGCGTGCGGAGCGTCCGGACGCGGGATGACCTGCCCGGCAGCGAGAGGCCATAGGGTGGGCAGCGACCGCTCACCAACGTGCCGAGGAGCCATCAGCCGTGTCGGACACTTCCCGCCCCCGCACCTCCCTCCGCACCGCCGTGGTGTGGGAGGTCCTCAAGGAGGCGCTCGACCGCCGGGTGAAGGCGACCGGGCGGGACGTGCTGGACGTGCTCGACACGGGTGGCGGTACGGGCAAGTTCGCCGTGCCGGTGGCCCACCTCGGCCACCGGGTCACGGTGGTCGACCCGAGCCCCAACGCGCTGTTCGGCCTGGAGCGCCGGGTGGCCGAAGCCGGCGTGGCCGACCTGGTCCGAGGAGTACAGGGCGACGCCCAGGGCCTGCTCGACGTCGTCGACCGCGATTCCTATGACGTGGTGATCTGCCACGGCGTGCTGGAGTACGTGGACGACCCGGCCGAGGGCGTGGCCAACGCCGTGGCCGCCCTGCGCGCCGGCGGCATCCTCAGCCTGCTCGGCGCCGGACTGGGCGGGGCCGTCCTGGCCCGCGCCCTGGCCGGGCACTTCACGGAGGCCCGTACGGCCCTGACCGACCCGGCCGGCCGCTGGGGCGCGGGCGATCCGGTACCGCGCCGCTTCACGGCCGAGCAGCTCTCCGCGCTGGTCTCCGAGGCCGGCCTGGCCGTGGGCGCGGTGCACGGGGTCCGGATCTTCGCCGACCTCGTGCCGGGCGTCTTGGTGGACACCGAGCCGGGCGCCGTCGAGGCCCTGCTGCGGCTGGAGGAGGCCGCCGCCGAGCTCCCCGCGTTCCACGCGGTCGCCACGCAGCTCCACGTCCTCGGCGAGAAGCCCGCCTGATCTGCGGAGCTTCCGGGAACGCGGTGCGCCACTCACCCTCCGAACCGGCGTCGTGACCCGTATGATCGGGGTCAGCGCCCGGCATGCCGAGCGGACCTCTGGGGAATAACGCCCTCAGTGGGCCGTTCAAGACGGCGCTGAGCATTCCCCAACCGGTACTTTTTACGGGCAGTGTTTTTTTAGAACGTGGCGTAGAGGGCGGGTATCACGGGGGCGATTCCCCGCCTATCCTGAAGGGGACCCCTGGTCGCTACCCCCCGCGACCGACGGATGAGGAGGACTCCCGTGCCGCTCTCGGAGCACGAGCAGCGAATGCTCGAGCAGATGGAGCGAGCGCTGTACGCCGAAGATCCCAAATTCGCTACAGCGCTTGAGGGAAGCGGACTGCGCACGTACACCCGGCGACGGGTCTACCAGGCAGTCGCAGGCATTGTGGTGGGTGTCGCGCTCCTCATGACCGGTGTGATCGTGCCGAACGTACTGTGGATCAGCGTGGTGGGATTCCTCGTCATGCTGGGCTGTACGGTGCTCGTGGTCACCGGTTGGCGCAAGGCACCCAAGCCTGGTGAGCAGCCCGCCTCCGGTAGTGCAGGCGGTTCGGCCCAAGGGCAGAACCGGCAGCGTCGGTCGATGATGGGCCGTATCGAGGAACGGTGGCAGCGCCGCCGTGACGAACAGGGGCAGTAGGCCCCACCGACAGACTCGGGTGCAGGGACGGCCGCCGGAAGGCGGCCGTCCCTGCATCCATGCGCCGGCTCGCTTCCGTGCCCACTCACCGATTCAGCGCCGGATCGCGGCTTCTGGGACATGATGATCAGATGAGTGTGCTCCCTCTGGTCTTCACCAGCGGCTGGGCCAGTGGGATCAACGCGTACGCCGTGGTCCTGCTGCTCGGCATCTTCGGCAGGACCGGCCTGACCGACGAGGTCCCCGCGTCCCTGCAACGCACCGACGTGCTGATCGTGGCGGCAGCCCTCTTCCTCTGCGAGGCGGTCGCCGACAAGATCCCGTACGTGGACTCCCTCTGGGACACCGTCCACACCGTGATCCGCCCGGTGTCCGGCGCGGTGGTCGGCGCACTCCTGGCCGGGCAGAGCGGCTCGCTCTCCGACATCACCGCCGGCGCCGTCGGCGGCACCACGGCCCTGGCCAGCCATTTCGTCAAGGCCGGCACGCGCATGGCGATCAACACATCACCCGAGCCGTTCAGCAACGTCATCGTGAGCACCGCCGAGGACCTCGGCGTGGGCGGGATCGTCACCTTCGCGATGTTCAATCCGGAGGCCGCGGCGATCATCTGCGCCGTCCTGCTGATCATCGGACTCGCCCTGCTGATCTACCTATGGGCCCGGATCCGCCGCTTCCTGCGCCGCCGGGCCCAGCGCCGCGAGGAGAAGAGACTGGCCGGGGAGGTCCGGCCCGCTCCGAAAGGCCGGTCCTAAGGTCGCCCGCGTCGCTCGGTAGGCTCAGCCGCATGGCACGAATTGCGGTGATCGGCGCCGGGATGGGCGCGATGGCGACGGCGGCACGGCTGGCCGTGGCCGGACATCAGGTGACGGTGTACGAGCGCGGGACGACCTACGGCGGAGCCGTCGGCCGGTACGCCCGCGACGGCTTCGCCTTCGACACCGGCCCCGGGCTGGTGCACCTGCCCGCCGTCTACCGCGATCTGTTCGTCAAGACCGGCAAGCGCCCGCTGGAGGAGTGCGCGGAGCTGGTCCAGATCGACCCCGCCGTCCGCTACGTCCTCCCGGACGGCCGCACCGTCACCTTCCCGGGCGGCTCGCACGGTGGCGCCGCCGCCGCGGTCGACGCGGTCTTCGGGCCCGGCTCCGGGGATCGCTGGAGCGCGGTCCTGGGCCGCGCCCGGGACGCCTGGGACGCCACCCGCCGGCCGCTCCTGGAGGAGCCGCTGCACCCGGACCGGGCGGCGCTGGGCCGCGATCCGTACCCCGCGCTGCGCGGGAGCGGACTGCTGCGCCGCCGGCCGCCGACCCTGGCCGAGGTCGCCGCCCGCGAGCTCGGCGGCGGCGGCTTCGACGAGCTGCTCACCGCGCGCGTACGGGCGTACGGGGTCGATCCCGCGACCGCGCCCGCCTCGGCGGCGGTGCTGCCCTACATGGAGCAGACCTTCGGCAGCTGGTACGTGCGCGGCGGGGTCCGGGAGCTGGCCACCGCCGTGTACGAGCGGTGCCTGGAACGGAAGGTCGTCTTCGAGTTCGACACCGAGGTGCGGGAGGTCCTGGTGCGCGAGGGCCGGGCGGCCGGACTGGTGACGGCCGACGGCACCGAGGTCGCGGCCGACCACGTGGTCTGCGCGGCCGACCCCGGTGGGCTGCGGATCCCGCTCGCCCCGGGCTCCGCGCCCGCCCGTACGGCGGAACCGGCCCGCTGGTACACCCTGTTCGCCGCGCTGCGCGGGGCCCGCGAGGACGGGGCCGCGCACCGCACGCTGGCCGGCCACGTCACCGTGCTGCGCCCCGACGACCCGGCTGCCCGGCCGGACTCCGAGCACGAGGCGGTCACCGTGCACGCCGTGCTGACCGCTGGGTCCGCGCCCGCTCCCTGCGCCGAGGAGCTGCTGACGGCGGCCGCCCGCGTCGTCCCCGGGCTGCGGGAGCGGCTGCTGTGGCACGAGCTGCGCACCCCGGCCGACGTGGCGGCGGTCACGGGTTCGGCGGACGTGCCCGCGCCCGCGCTGGCCGGTGCCGGCGGCCGGCTGCTGCACCCGGCGAACACCACCGCCGTGCCCGGGCTGTACCTGGCCGGCGGCTGGGCGCACCCGGGCGGCGGGCTGGCGCACGCGGGGATGACGGGGGCCCTGGTGGCCGGGCTGATCGTGGAGGGCGCGGACTTCCGCGGCTCCCGCTAGGCCTAGTAGCGGTACTGCTCGTACTCGCCCGTGCCCTGGTACGGGTACGGCTGCGGTTGCTGCTGCTCCTCCGCCGGGTAGGGCTGGTTCGCGTCGCGCTGCTGCGGGACCCAGACCCCGCCGGGCGGGGTGTCCATGGAGTACTGCCCGTGCTGCCCGGTCGCGTACGGGTCCTGGGCGTACCCGCCGCCGTACTGGCTCTCGTAGCCGAACGGCTGCTGCGGGGCGACGGCGCCGCCGGTGCCGATGTACGGGTCCGAGTAGGCGGCGTAGACCTGCTGCTCGCCGGGGGCCGGGTAGCCGGTGGTGTAGTCGTAGCCGCCCTGGGTCTGCGGGTCGTAGTACGCCGCGTACTGGTGGGCGTCCTGCTCGGCCGGGGCCACGGGCGAGCCGAACGGCGAGGCGAAGGCGCCGGGCCCGCCGGGGCCGCCGTACGGAGCGGCCGCACCGGTCGCCGGCTGCGGGGGGTGGAACTCCTGGACGTGTTCGCGCACGGCCCCCGCGGTGAACGCGCCGGGCTCGTCGTCGAAGTTCTCGCCGCCGGCCGGGCCGGACCCGTACTCCAGGGCCGTCACCTCCAGGGCCGGCTCCGGGCGCGGTCCGCCCGCGGCCCGGCGGCGCCGGCTCTGCGGGAGTTCGGGCTCGGGGTCCTTGCCGCGGCGCAGCGCCCAGCCGGACACGAAGCCCTTGCGGAAGGAGAGGGTCACCAGCGTCTGGCCGATCGCGAACGCGACGGCTCCGGCCCCGATGACGAGCACCGACGGCAGCACGACACCGGCGACCACGCCGACGAAACCGGCGAAGGCGAGCAGGCGCCAGCGCAACCGGGCCTTGTACTGCATCAGGACCTCGGCAAGCAGCCACAGCGCGACGAAGCCGAACGCGATGTAGAGGACCGTCATTCCCATGCGGGGCACCTCTCGGTACGGCCGCCCGCCCGGGGAACGGGGGCCGGCCGATCAGGCCCGCTGGTGCAGGCCCAAGTTCTCGTAGATCTCCAGCGTCGCCGTGGAATTGTTCAGCGTGATGAAGTGCAGCCCCGGGACACCCTCGGACAGCAGCCGCGCGCAGAACTCCGTGGCGAACTCGATGCCAATGGAGCGTACAGCGGCTGCGTCGTCCTTGACCGCGAGCATGCGCTCTTTCACGGCCGCGGGGAAGATTGCGTTGCTGAGTTGCGGAAGCCGGTCGAGCTGCCTGATGCCCACAACAGGCATGACCTCGGGGATGATCGGGGTGTCGCAGCCCGACTTCTCGACGCTGTCGCGCAGCCGGAGGTAGTGCTCCGGATCGAAGAACATCTGCGTGATCGCGTAGTCGGCGCCCGCGCGGCACTTGTCCACGAAGTGCCGGATGTCCGAGTCCCAGTCGTCCGAGCGCGGGTGCATCTCGGGGAAGGCGGCGACGCCGACGCAGAAGTCGCCGGACTCCTTGAGCAGCCGGACCAGGTCCGCGGCGAAGTGCACGCCCTCGGGGTGGGCCACCCACGGGCCCATCGGGTCGCCCGGCGGGTCGCCGCGCAGGGCGAGCATGTTGCGGATGCCGGCGTCGGCGAACTGGCCGATCACATTGCGCAGCTCGGCGATCGAGTGGTCGACCGCGGTGAGGTGCGCGACGGGGGTCAGCGTGGTGTTCGCGGCGATCTGTTCGGTGGCCCGTACGGTGCCGCCGCGCGTGGAGCCGCCGGCCCCGTACGTGACGGAGACGAAGCTCGGGGCCACGGCCTCGACCCGGCGCAGCGCGTCCCAGAGGTTGCGCTCGCCCTTCTCGCTCTTGGGCGCCCAGAACTCGAAGGAGTACGAGTGCCCGGACGCGAGGAGGTCGCGGACCGTGTGTGCACGGTCCGACCAGGTGGAAGAGGTACCAAGGGCCATACCGGGAGGTTAGACGTGCTCCGGTGGACATCGAAGCGGTGTCCACGGATTGGACGCGAAAATGAGACGGCGCGGCCGGTGCGGTGCGGGCGGCCGGGCCCGGCCGGGATCAGCTAGCCGAGCCGGGCGCGGACCCGCTTGGCCAGGTCGGCCGCGGCGGCGCCGGGGTCGGAGGCCTCGGTGAGGGCCCGTACGACCACGACCCGGGAGGCGCCGGCGTCCAGTACCTCGTCCAGGTTCGCCGCGTCGATCCCGCCGATGGCGAACCACGGCCGGTCCTGGGCGAGCGAGGCCGCGTGGCGGACGAGGCCGAGTCCGGGGGCGAACCGGCCGGGCTTGGTGGGGGTGGGCCAGCAGGGGCCGGTGCAGAAGTAGTCCACGCCGGGCTCGGCGGCGGCCGCGTCGACCTCCGCCTCGGAGTGGCAGGAGCGGCCGATGAGGACCTCCTGGCCGAGGACGGCGCGGGCGGCGGGCACCGGGATGTCGCCCTGCCCGAGGTGCAGCACGTCCGAGCCGATGGCGTGCGCGACATCGGCCCGGTCGTTGACGGCGAGCAGCTTGCCGTGGCGGCGGGCCGCTTCGGCGAAGACCTGGAGGTGCTCCAGCTCCTCGCCCGCCTCCATGCCCTTGTCGCGGAGCTGGACGATGTCCACCCCGCCGGCGAGCACGGCGTCCAGGAACTCGGGGAGGTCGCCCTGCCGCTTGCGGGCGTCCGTGCACAGGTAGAGCCGGGCATCGGACAGCTGGGCGGCGATGGCGGACATGGGTACCCCCGGATGGTGTGTCGTACGTACGTACGCGGTGTGCGGGCCCCGGCCGGGGCCCGCACACCGCGCGTGAGGCGGAGTCAGGTCAGATGGCGAGCGCCTGAGCGCGGCGCTTCACCTCCGTGCCGCGATTCTCGCTCAGCGCCTGCACGGGGGTGCCGGGCAGGGTCTCGTCGGCGGTGAAGAGCCACTCCAGGATCTCCGCGTCGGTGAAGCGGTCGTCGCGGAGCACGGTCAGCAGGCCGACCAGGCCCTTGACGATCTTGTCTCCGTCGATGAAGGCCGCGGGGACCTGGAGGGAGCGGTTCTCGCCGCGGCGCACCGCGAGCAGCTGCCCCTCCTTGACCAACTGGCGAACCTTGGTCACTTCGATGTCGAGCATCTCCGCGATGTCGGGGAGGTACAGCCAGGCGGGAACAAGGGCATCGATCTTTGCGTCAATCTCGGTCACGGGCACAAGCCTGCCATCTCGGACTGACTGCCGGTACCCGAGCGGCCCCGTCCGGGGAGCGAGGGCCCCGTGGGCGGGGCCGGAGACGGCGGCGGGCGGGGCCCAAACGGGCCCGGTATCGGCCGGGCCGGGCCGGGCCGGGCCTGGCCTGGACGCGGATCCGGGGCGAAGACCCAGAACAGCCCCGGCCCGAAGGCCCGGGGAACGGGTCCGGGGCGCAGCCCCGGCAGGGGTCCGGGGCGCAGCCCCGGGGAACGGGCGAAGGGCGGGTAGGGGACTCCCCCGCGGGAGCCGGGCCGGGAGCGGGCCCCGGCCGGACCTGGCCCCCGGCCCGCGCCCCCCCGGGCCCCCGCCCCCGCCGGGTCAGCCGAGGAGCGTCGACTTCAGTGCGATCGCCGGGTCGGCGACCTTCGCCGGGTCCACGAGGGCGCCCGACTCGATGAGGCGGCGCCCCTGGGCCAGGTCGCGCGGGCGGCCCACCGCGAGCACCGCGGCCAGCCGGCCCTCCCGCAGCCAGCACACCGACCAGGTGTCGGCCGCCGGGTCGCCGCGCCACAGCAGTGCGTCCGCGTCGGCGTGGTGGCCCGCGTACTGCACGAAGCGGCCGAACTGCTCCGACCAGAAGTACGGGACCGGGTCGTAGACCTGCTCCCCGGAGCCCCCGGCCACGATGTCCGCCGCCACCACGCGCGGCCCCTGGAGCGCGTTGTCCCAGTGGTGCACCAGCAGCCGGGACCCGTAGCGCTGCGACGGGAAGGAGGCGCAGTCCCCCACGGCGTACACTCCGGGCACCGAGGTGCGCAGCCACGCGTCGGCGACCACCGCCCCGTCCGCACCGAGCTCCACGCCGGACCCCGCCAGCCATCCGGTGGCCGGCCGGGCTCCGATGCCCACCACCACCGCCCCGGCCGGCAGCGCCCGCCCGTCGGCCAGCAGGACCCGGCCCGGCTCCACGGAGGCCACCCGCGCGGCCGTCAGCAGTTCGGCGCCCGCCTGGGCGTACCACCGCCCCATCGGCTCGGCGACCTCCGCCGGCAGCGCGCCCGCCAGCACCCGGCCGGCCGCCTCGACCACCGTCACCGCGCAGCCCGCCTCGCGGGCGGCCGTGGCGAATTCCGCGCCGATCCACCCGGCCCCGACCACCACCACCGCCGAGGCGGCCGCCAGGACGGGCCGCAGCCGGGCCGCGTCGTCCACGGTGCGCAGCAGGTGCACGCCGGGGACGCCCTCCGCGCCGGGCAGGGTCAGCGGGAGCGCGCCGGTCGCCAGTACGAGGACCTCGTACGGGACCGGGCCCGCCTCGGTGTCCACCTCCCGGTCGGCGGCCCGCAGCCCGGTGACCTCGACCCCCAGCCGGAGTTCGATGCCGAGCTCCTCGAAGTCCACGTCGAAGGCCGAGTCCTCGGCCTTGCCGAGGAGCACCGCCTTGGACAGCGGGGGCCGGTCGTAGGGCTGGTGGGGTTCGGCTCCCAGGAGGGTGACGGGGCCGGTCCAGCCCTGTTCCCGGAGGGCGACCGCGGTCTGGACCCCGGCCATCCCGGCGCCGACGATGACCACGCCGCGCCGAGTGTCTTCCGCCTGCCGCGTCTGCTGTTGCGTCTGCTGTTGCGTCTGCTCGCTCACGCGGCCCACCCTAATCAACTGACGGTCCGTCAGGAATAGCGGGCGGGCGCCGACCGGAGGCCGGGCGGGCACCGGCACCGGGGAGGCAGCCTTACCGGCCGTCGGCCTCGGCGTTACTCTGGCACCGAACCTATCGCGGGAGTCCGGGCGCACCGGGCTGAGAGGGAGGCTGGCCGGCCTCCGACCGTACGAACCTGATCCGGGTCATGCCGGCGAAGGGAGGGGCTGGACGCCCATGCATTCATATCGGAACGGCCGGAGTCCCGGCTACGACGTCCTCGTCATCGGGGGCGGCATCATCGGCCTGGTCACCGCCTGGCGGGCGGCCCGGCTCGGGCTGCGCACCGCGCTGGCCGATCCGTCCCCCGGCGGCGGCGCCGCCCAGGTCGCGGCCGGGATGCTGGCCGCCGTCACCGAGCTGCACTACGGCGAGGAGACCCTGCTCGGGCTCAACCTCGCCTCCGCCGCCCGGTACCCGCAATTCGCCGCCGAGCTCGCCGAAGCCAGCGGCGGCATGGACATCGGCTACCGCGCCTGCGGCACCCTCGCCGTCGCCCTCGACGCCGACGACCGGCTGCACCTGCGCGAACTGCACGCCCTCCAGCGCCGCTGCGGCCTGGAGTCCGAGTGGCTGACCGGCCGCGAGTGCCGCCGCCTGGAGCCCATGCTGGCTCCGGGCGTACGCGGCGGACTGCGCGTGGACGGCGACCACCAGGTCGACCCCCGCCGCCTGGCGGCCGCCCTGCTGGCCGCCTGCGAGCGGGCCGGGGTCGCCCTGCACCGCGCCGGGGCGGCGCGGCTGCTGACCACCGCCGACCGGGCAAGCGGCGCGGTCCTCGACGACGCCGGCGCCACGGAGCTGCGCGCCGGCCAGGTGGTGCTGGCGGCCGGCTCGCTCAGCGGCCGGCTGGACGGCGTACCGCCCGAGGCCGTGGCCCCCGTACGGCCGGTCAAGGGGCAGGTGGTGCGGCTCGCGGTGCCGCCGTCGTACGCGCCGTTCCTGTCGCGGACCGTACGGGCCGTCGTGCGCGGCAGCCACGTCTACCTGGTGCCCCGCGAGAACGGCGAACTCGTCCTCGGCGCCACCAGCGAGGAACTCGGCTGGGACACCACGGTCACCGCGGGCGGGGTCTACGAACTCCTGCGCGACGCCCACGAGCTGGTGCCCGGGATCACCGAGCTCCCGCTGATCGAGACCCGGGCCGGGCTGCGGCCCGGATCGCCGGACAACGCCCCCCTCCTCGGCCCGACCGAACTCCCCGGGCTGCACCTGGCCACCGGGCACTACCGCAACGGGGTCCTGCTGACCCCGCTGACCGGGGACGTGATGGCGGACCTGCTGACCACCGGCGAACTGCCGGAGATCGCCCGCCCCTTCACCCCGCGCCGATTCGCCCTCACGCGACAGGAGTCGTTCGCATGACCATTTCCGTCAACGGCGAGCCGCGCGAGATCGCGGCCGGGACCATGCTCGCCGCGGTGGTCGCCACCCTCACCGAGGCCACCAAGGGGGTCGCGGCCGCCCTCAACGAGACCGTGGTCCCGCGCGGCCAGTGGCCCTACACCTCCGTGACCGACGGCGACCGCGTCGAGGTCCTCACCGCGGTCCAGGGAGGCTGAGCACCATGGCGGACGACGCCTTCACCCTCGGCGGCCGGACCTTCTCCTCGCGCCTGATCATGGGCACCGGCGGGGCGCCGAGCCTGGACATCCTGGAACGGGCGCTCGTCGCGTCCGGCACGGAACTCACCACGGTCGCGATGCGGCGCCTCGACCCGACGGTCCAGGGCTCGGTCCTGTCCGTCCTGACCCGCCTCGGCATCTCGGTCCTGCCGAACACCGCGGGCTGCTTCACGGCCGGCGAGGCCGTACTGACGGCCAGGCTGGCCCGGGAAGCCCTCGGTACGGACTGGATCAAGCTGGAGGTCGTCGCGGACGAGCGGACCCTCCTGCCGGACGGGGTCGAGCTGCTCGACGCCGCGGAGATCCTGGTCGACGAGGGCTTCACGGTCCTCCCCTACACGAACGACGACCCGGTGCTGGCCCGGAAGCTGGAGGACGTGGGCTGCGCGGCGATCATGCCGCTCGGCTCCCCCATCGGCTCCGGCATGGGCATCCGCAACCCGCACAACTTCGAGCTGATCACGGAGCGGGCCGGGGTCCCCGTCATCCTGGACGCGGGGGCCGGAACGGCCTCGGACGTGGCCCTGGCCATGGAACTGGGCTGTGCGGCGGTCATGCTCGCCTCTGCGGTGACCCGGGCGCAGCTCCCCGTCCTGATGGCCGCGGCCATGCGGGACGCGGTCTCGGCGGGCCGCCTGGCCCACCGCGCGGGCCGCATCCCCCAACGCCGCTTCGCGGAAGCCTCGTCCCCGGTGCGGGGTCGCGCGGACCTTGACCCGGAACGCCCGGCGTTCTGACCCCGCGTGGCAGGGTCCCGGGCAACGGCGACGCACGTCACAGGTGGGCTGCAACCGCCCCGGGCCGGGACGGGGGCCCACCCGGCCCTCGTAGAATCGCCGGGTGGACACGACCCTGGATGACCCCCTCGTCGGGCAGACGCTCGACGGCCGCTACCGCGTGGACGCCCGCATCGCGGCCGGCGGCATGGCCACGGTCTACCGGGCCGTCGACACCCGCCTCGACCGCGTCCTGGCCCTGAAGGTGATGCACCCGGCCCTCGCCGCCGACCCCGGCTTCGTCGACCGGTTCATCCGTGAGGCGAAGTCCGTCGCCCGCCTGGCGCACCCGAACGTCGTGGCCGTCTTCGACCAGGGCACGCACGGCCCGTACACGTACCTCGCCATGGAGTACGTGTCGGGCTGCACCCTGCGCGACGTGCTCCGCGAGCGCGGCGCGCTCCAGCCGCGCGCGGCCCTCGACATCCTCGAACCCGTGCTCGCCGCCCTCGGCGCCGCGCACCGCGCCGGCTTCGTGCACCGTGACATGAAGCCCGAGAACGTGCTGATCGGCGACGACGGCCGGGTCAAGGTGGCCGACTTCGGGCTGGTCCGCTCCGTGGACTCCGTCACCCACACCACCGGGTCCGTCCTCGGCACCGTCTCCTACCTCGCGCCCGAGCAGATCGAGAACGGGGTCACCGACCCGCGCGTGGACGTCTACGCCTGCGGCGTGGTGTTCTACGAGATGCTCACCGGCACCAAGCCGCACACCGGCGCCAACCCCGCCCAGGTGCTCTACCAGCACCTCAACGAGGACGTCCCGCCCCCGTCGGCTTCCGTCCCGGGGCTGCCCGCCGCGCTGGACGAGCTCGTCGCCCAGGCCGCCGCGCGCAACCCCGATCTGCGCCCCTACGACGCGGCCGCGCTCCTCGGGCTGGCCCTGGGCGCCCGCGCGCAGCTCGGCGACTCCGAGCTGGACGCCGTGCCGCCGCAGGCCCGGGCCGCGGAGCGGACCGCCACCGAGGACCGCACCAGCGTGATCGCCCGCCCGGTGACCACACACGCCTCGCACACCTCCCACGCCTCGCACTCCGAGCCCGTGTCCCACACCTCCCGGCTCGCGGCGCCTCCCCTGCCCCCGGCCCCGGCCCCCTCCCGGGTGCGGCGCCCGGGCCCGCTGCTCGTGGTCCTCGGCGTCCTGCTCTGCCTCGGTCTCGGCACGGGCGTCTGGTACATCAGCTCCGGCCAGTTCACGAGGGTCCCGAACCTGCTCGGGAAAACCGAGGCGGAGGCCAAGTCCCAGCTCTCGGCGGCCGGACTCGGGGTGAAGCGGGTCGACCGGAAGTTCAGCGCGGCCTTCGACAAGGGCACCGTGATGAACACCGACCCGGCCGGCGGCAAGCGCATCCGCGGCAACGGCGCGGTGACGCTCACCATCTCGCGCGGACCCGAGGTCGTCATGATTCCCGACCTCAAGGGCAAGCCCCTGGAGGCCGCGAAGGCCGAGCTGACCTCGTCCGGCCTGGCGCCGGGGGCCGTCACCCAGGCCTTCAGCCAGGACATCGCACAGGGCTCGGTGATCAGCACGGATCCGGCGGGCGGCCAGAAGCGGTCCCTCGACACCCTGGTCGCGATGGTGGTCAGCAAGGGCCGCCCGGTGCCGGTCCCCCGCGTCACGGGCACCTCCCTCGACCAGGCCCGTTCCACCCTGGAGGGCCTCGGCCTGAAGGTGGAGACGGCCCCGGAGGAGGTTCATTCCCCCTCTCCCGCCGGTACGGTCGCCAACCAGTCGATCGGCGCGGGCACCCAGGCCGCCACGGGCGACACGGTCACCCTCACCGTGTCCAAGGGGCCCCGCCAGATCCCGGTCCCGAACGTCACCGGCCAGGAGGCCGACGCGGCCCGCGCGACCCTGGAGGGACTGGGCTTCAAGGTCAAGGTCGACAAGCCCTTCCTCTCCTTCGGCAACACCGTCGACTCCCAGTCGGTCCCCGCGGGCCAGAACGCCGCCGAGGGCAGCACCATCACCATCAGGACCAAGGGGCTGTAACAGCACACCATGATCAACAATGCAACGGGCCGCAATCCAGTGGGCGGGCACGTGCCCGTCGCGGGCGGGCTCGCCTCCGTCGGACTGGCGTACGCCCGCGAGATGGGCGCCGAGGCCGTCCAGGTCTTCGTCGCCAATCCGCGCGGCTGGGCCACGCCGGTCGGCAATCCGGCCCAGGACGAGCTGTTCCGCGAGGCCTGCGCCGCCGAGGGGATCCCGGCCTACGTCCACGCGCCGTACCTGATCAACTTCGGCTCGCACACCGAGGCGACCGTCGAGAAGTCCGTGGAGTCCCTGCGGCACTCACTGCGCCGGGCCCGTGCCATCGGCGCGCTCGGGGTCGTCGTGCACACCGGATCGGCGACCGGGGGCCGGCCGCGCTCGGCGGCGTACGCGCAGGTCAGGGAGCACATGCTGCCGCTGCTGGACGAGCTGACGCATGACGACGACCCCTTCCTGCTGCTGGAGTCCACGGCCGGACAGGGTTCCTCGCTGTGCTCGCGCACCTGGGACTTCGGCCCGTACTTCGACGCCCTCGACCACCATCCGAAGCTCGGGATCTGCCTCGACACCTGCCACATCTTCGCGGCCGGCCACGATCTGGCGGCGCCGGGCGGGACGAAGGAGACGCTGGACCTGCTGGTGGACACCGTGGGCGAGGGCCGGCTGAAGCTGGTGCACGCCAACGACTCCAAGGAGGGCGTGGGCGCACACAAGGACCGGCACGAGAACATCGGCCGGGGCCACATCGGCCGGGACGCCTTCGCGGAACTGTTCACGCATCCGGCGATGGAGGGCGTCCCCCTGATCACCGAGACTCCCGGCGGCAAGGAAGGGCACGCGGCGGACGTGGCCCTGCTCAAGGAGCTGCGCGAGTTCGGCTGACCCGCCGGGTACTTCCGTACGGCCATCCGGATGAGTTCGGCGGCGGACACCCTTTCGATCGCGCCCCTCACGGGAGCGACCGGCAGCGGGGGCTACAGCTCGGGGCCGTCCCCGGGCTCCTCCTGGTAGGAGTAGCGCTGTTCGCGCCAGGGGTCGCCGATGTTGTGGTAGCCCCGCTCCTCCCAGAAGCCGCGGCGGTCGGCGGTCATGTACTCGATGCCGCGGACCCACTTGGGGCCCTTCCACGCGTAGAGGTGCGGCACGACCAGCCGGAGCGGGAAACCGTGCTCGGCGGTGAGCAGTTCGCCGCCCTGGTGCGTGGCGAAGACGGCCCGCTCGGAGGCGAAGTCCGCGAGGCGCATGTTGGAGCTGAAGCCGTACTCGGCCCACACCATCACGTGCGTGACCTGCGGGGACGGCGGAGCGAGGGCGAGGATCGCGCGGGTGAGCACACCGCCCCATTCGGCGCCCGTCATGCTGAACTTCGTCACGCAGTGCAGGTCCGCCTCGACGGAGTCGAACGGCAGGGCCGCGAACTCCTCGTGGTTCCAGCAGTGCTTCTCACCGTCGGCCGTCGCGCCGAAGACGCGGAACTCCCAGCGCTCGGGCTTGAACTTGGGTACCGGTCCGTAGTGGGTGACCGGCCAGCCTCGCTGCAACCGCTGCCCCGGGGGAAGCTCCAGTTGCTCTGATCCCGGAGATTCCCGGCTTTCCGGCTGACCCATGTCTCCATGGTGACAGACGTGGCGGGGTGGTCATGACCAGCTTCGCCCGGATTCGGGCAAGTCACGGCAACTCCCACTAAGGAGGCACTTACTGGACGGCCTCCTGTGGCGGTGCAAGGATGCGCGCACCTGCCCCGTCACATTGCTGACATTGCTTGGAAGGAGCCTCTGCGATGCAGGGCGACCCCGAGGTCCTCGAGTTTCTCAACGAGCAGCTGACCGGCGAACTTACGGCCATCAACCAGTACTGGCTCCACTACCGGATCCAGGACAACAAGGGTTGGACGAAGCTCGCCAAGTACACGCGCGAAGAGTCCATCGATGAGATGAAGCACGCGGACAAGATCACCGAGCGCATCCTGATGCTCGACGGTCTGCCGAACTACCAGCGCCTCTTCCACGTCCGCGTGGGCCAGACGCTGACGGAGATGTTCCAGGCCGACCGGCAGGTCGAGGTCGAGGCGATCGACCGCCTCAAGCGCGGCATCGAGGTCATGCGCGGCAAGGGCGACGTCACCTCGGCGCGGCTCTTCGAGGAGATCCTGGCGGACGAGGAGCACCACATCGACTACCTCGACACCCAGCTGGAGCTCATCGAGTCCATCGGCGAGGCGCTCTACATCGCGCAGCTCATCGAGCAGCCGAGCTGACCCGTAGGACGATACGAAGCACCCCGTACGGCCTACGCGGCTTCGGCGAGCTCCGTACCGGCCGGCACCAGTGCCGGTACCAGCGGATCGGCCGCGAGCACGGCGGCGGCGTCGCCCTTCTCCAGCAGCTCACGGCGCGGGCAGGCCCCGCGGCCGAGGAGGCCCTGGATGGTCCGCACGCAGGAACCGCAGTCGGTGCCGGCCTTCGTGGCCGAGGCGATCTGGCGGGGGGTGCAGGCCCCGGCGGCCGCGTGGTCCTTGACCTGCTTGTCGGTGATCCCGAAACAAGAGCAGACGTACACGCGGTTCACCTCCCAGTCCGGAACGGGTCGACCAGCCATCCCCGTATTCGGTGAGGCTTACCTAACCGTACCCAAACTTAGGGTTCCCTAAAAGACCCGGGTACGACGATGGGGCGCGGATCACATCGATCCGCGCCCCATCGTCACGAGGTGCTTACTGGTCGCGGTACATCTCGGCGACGAGGAAGGCCAGGTCCAGGGACTGGCTCCGGTTCAGGCGCGGGTCGCAGGCCGTCTCGTAGCGCTGGTGCAGGTCGTCGACGAAGATCTCGTCGCCGCCGCCCACGCACTCGGTGACGTCGTCACCGGTGAGCTCGACGTGGATGCCGCCCGGGTGGGTGCCGAGGCCCTTGTGGACCTCGAAGAAGCCCTTGACCTCGTCGAGCACGTCGTCGAAACGGCGCGTCTTGTGGCCGGAGGCGGCCTCGAAGGTGTTGCCGTGCATCGGGTCGGTGACCCAGGCGACGGTCGCGCCGGAGGCGGTGACCTTCTCGACGAGCTCGGGGAGCTTGTCGCGGACCTTGTCGGCGCCCATGCGGACGACGAAGGTCAGCCGGCCCGGCTCGCGCTCGGGGTCGAGGCGGTCGATGTAGGTGAGCGCCTCGTCCACCGTGGTGGTGGGGCCGAGCTTGATGCCGATCGGGTTGGCGATCTGCGAGCAGAACTCGATGTGCGCGTGGTCCAGCTGGCGGGTGCGCTCACCGATCCAGACCATGTGGCCCGAGGTGTCGTACAGCCGGCCGGTGCGCGAGTCCGTACGGGTGAGGGCGCCCTCGTAGTCGAGGAGCAGCGCCTCGTGGGAGGCGTAGAACTCGACGGCCTTGAACTCCGCCGGGTCGGTGCCACAGGCCTTCATGAAGTTCAGCGCGTTGTCGATCTCCCGCGCGAGCTGCTCGTAGCGCTGCCCGGACGGGGAGTTCTTCACGAAGTCCTGGTTCCAGGCGTGCACCTGGCGCAGGTCGGCGTAACCGCCGGTGGTGAAGGCGCGCACCAGGTTCAGCGTGGAGGCCGACGCGTGGTACATGCGCTTCAGGCGCTCGGGGTCCGGGACGCGGGACGCCTCGGTGAAGGCGAAGCCGTTCACGGAGTCGCCGCGGTAGGTCGGCAGGGTGATGCCGTCGCGGGTCTCGGTGTCCTTGGAGCGCGGCTTGGAGTACTGGCCCGCGATGCGGCCGACCTTGACGACCGGCACGGAGGCCGCGTACGTCAGGACGGCGCTCATCTGGAGCAGCGTCTTCAGCTTGGCGCGGATGTGGTCGGCGGAGACGGCATCGAAGGCCTCGGCGCAGTCGCCACCCTGCAGCAGGAACGCCTCGCCCTTGGCGACGGCTCCCAGACGGGCGCGCAGCTGGTCGCATTCGCCCGCGAAAACGAGGGGAGGATACGACTCGAGGTCCGCGACGACAGCGCGCAGTGCCTCGGCATCGGGGTACGAAGGCTGCTGCGCCGCGGGAAGGTCTCGCCAGGTCGCCTTGGCGGCGGGGGCTTGGGTTTCTGCGTTCACGGTCACCCCACACACATTACGGCGTCACACCCCGCGTCCCGGTCGAGGACCACTACGTGAGACGGATGTCTCTCGCTGTGTTACTCACCCGTTTACCAGTGCACGCCGGGCGGGTGGGCTAGGGTTCACGGCATGTACGCGCACTCGAACGAGAACTGGTGGTGGACCGCTCCCGGCGGCCCACTTCTCGCGCGTACCTGAGACACGAGCGAAACGAAGGCCGCCCCGAGGGGCGGCCTTCCGTGTTTCCGCTGGAACACCGGGCCGTCCCGCCCTCCGGAACCGGATAGGACGCCCACTCCATGCACGCGCACCCGCAGTCGCACCCGCACCCGCACCCGAGTCGCCTGCTCGACGACGCCTGCCCGCCCTTCGCGCTGCTGCGCCGCCGCACGCCCGGCCGCGACCACGACACCGTCGAGGTGCTGATCGGCCCGGTCCACGAGGCCGAGCACCTGGCCGACCTGCCCGTGGGCGAGCGGCCCGCCCTGGCGCTCGTCCCCTTCCGCCAGATGCGGGAGCGCGGGTTCGACGTGCGCGACGACGGCACGCCGCTGAGCGTGCTCGTCGCCGAGGAGGCGTACGAGATCCCGCTCGCCGAGGCGCTGGCCGCGCTGCCGGCCCACCGGGTACGGGTCGACGGCGGCGCCTTCGACGTCCCCGACGAGGAGTACGCGGACACCGTCCGGCGGGTCATCGAGGACGAGATCGGCCGGGGCGAGGGCGCGAACTTCGTCATCCGGCGCACCTACGAGGGCCGGATCGAGGGCTTCGGCCGCGCCGACGCCCTCGCGCTGTTCCGGCGGCTGCTGGAGGGCGAGCGGGGCGCGTACTGGACGTACGTGGTCCACACCGGGGACCGCACCCTCGTCGGAGCCAGTCCCGAGGTGCACGTCCGGATGTCCGGGGGCACCGTCGTGATGAACCCGATCAGCGGTACGTACCGCTATCCGGCCGAGGGGCCGACGGCCGACTCCCTCCTCACCTTCCTCGGGAACCGCAAGGAGACCGAGGAACTGTCCATGGTCGTGGACGAGGAGCTCAAGATGATGTGCACGGTCGGGGACATGGGCGGGGTGGTCGTCGGCCCCCGGCTCAAGGAGATGGCGCACCTCGCGCACACCGAGTACGAACTGCGCGGCCGCTCCTCGCTGGACGTCCGCGAGGTCCTGAAGGAGACGATGTTCGCGGCGACGGTGACCGGATCGCCGGTGCAGAACGCCTGCCGGGTCATCGAGCGCTACGAGCCCCTCGGGCGGGACGGGGTCGGCCGCGGCTACTACGCCGGCGCGCTGGCCCTGCTGGGCCTCGACGCCTCGGGCGCCCAGACCCTCGACTCCCCCATCCTCATCCGCACGGCGTACATCGCGCCGGACGGGGCGCTGCGGGTGCCCGTCGGGGCCACCCTCGTACGGCACTCCGACCCGGCGGGCGAGGTGGCGGAGACCCACGCGAAGGCGGCGGGGGTGCTGGCCGCGCTGGGCGTGCGGCCGGCGGCGGTGCGACCCTCCTTCGCCGGGCAGCGGCTGGCCGACGACCCCCGGGTGCAGGCGGCCCTGGCGGCTCGCCGCGAGGACCTGGCGCCGTTCTGGCTGCGGATGCAGGAGCGGCCGGCGGCGGTGACGGGCCACGCGCTGGTGGTGGACGGCGAGGACACCTTCACCTCGATGCTGGGGCACGTCCTGCGGGTGGCCGGGCTGGAGGTCACCGTACGCCGCTACGACGATCCGGGCCTGCGGGCGGCCGCCCTGGCCTGGGACGGGCCGATCGTGCTCGGCCCCGGCCCGGGCGACCCGACGGACTTCGGCGACCCGAAGATCCGGACGATGCGCGAGCTGACGTCGGAGCTGCTGACCTCGCACCGGGGCGGGCTGCTCGGGGTCTGCCTCGGCCACCAGCTGCTCGCCGCCGAGCTGGGGATCCCGCTGGTCCGCAAGGCGGAGCCGGCGCAGGGGGCCCAGACGCGGATCCCGCTGTTCGGGGCGGAGGAGGTCGTCGGCTTCTACAACACGTACGCGGCGCACTGCTCCGCGGAGCGGGCGCGCGCCCTGGCCCTGCGGGGCATCGAGGTCTCCCGGGACCCCGCGACCGGCGAGGTCCACGCGCTGCGCTCTGCCTCCGGCGGCTTCGCCGGTGTCCAGTTCCACCCGGAGTCGGTCCTGACCCTGCGCGGGGCGGAACTGGTCCGCGAGCTGGTGGCCGGGGTCCGGGCCCCGGCCGGGGCCTAGCCTGCCGCCTTCGGCGCTGTGGCCGAGCGGAGGGAGCGGACCAGGCTCCAGGCGAGGACGGGGCCCAGCAGGAGCATCGCGTAGAAGGCCGCCTCCATCGCGCCCAGCGCGAGGGCGACGGTGAGCGGGATCGACAGCACGTGGTCGGTGAAGGCCAGCCACGGGTCGGTCCGGGCGCCGGGTCCGGCCCGGAGGGCGCGCGGCAGCACCCGGGCGGCGTTGCAGAGTTGCAGAGCCGCGAAGGCCAGCAAGATCCAGAAGAAGACGGCGGGTATGGTCACGCGGCCGAATCTAGGCCCTGTTCCCGCGACTTCGTGCGGCGCCCCCTGACCGGGGGCGCCGCACGGAGGCCGGCATCACGGCCCGGGGCGCGTCAGGAAGGATCCGCGGGGCTGAGGGTGTTCTCCGAGCGGCGGCCCGCCAGGTAGTCCGCGACGTTGGCGACCGTGGTGTCGATGATCTGACCCACCGCGTCGTGCGTGTAGTACGCCTGGTGGGAGGTGACGACCACGTTCGGGAAGGTGATCAGTCGGGCCAGGGTGTCGTCCTCGACGGCCACCAGCGACTTGTCCAGGAAGAAGAGCCCGGCCTCCGCCTCGTACACGTCGAGGCCGACCCCGGCGAAGCGGCCGGACCGCAGCTCCGTGACCAGCGCGTCCGTGTCCACCAGCCCGCCGCGGCTGGAGTTCACCAGGATCGCGTCGTCCTTCATCGTCTTCAGCGCCTCGGCGCCGATGATGTGGTGCGTGGACTCCAGCAGCGGAACGTGCAGGCTGATCAGGTCCGAGGAGGCGAACAGCTCCTCCTTGTCCACGTACTTCATGCCCAGCTCCACGCACGCCGGGTTCTGCGCCACGTCCCAGCCCAGCAGGTTCATGCCGAACCCGTGCGCGATCCGGGTGAACGCCTCCCCGATCTTGCCGGTGCCGAGCACGCCGACCGTGCGGCCGCGCATGTCGCGGCCCATCAGGCCGGTCAGCCGGAAGTCGAAGTCCCGCGTCCGGTTCGAGGCGCGGACGATCCGCCGGTTCACCGCCATGGCCAGGGTCCACGCGAATTCGGCCACCGAGTAAGGGGAGTAGTACGACACCCGGCCGACCGTCAGGCCGAGCTGCCGCGCGACGTCCAGGTCGATGTTGTTGAAGCCGGTGGAGCGCTGGGCGATCATCTTCGTCCCGCCCGCCGCCAGGGTCCGCAGCACCCGGCCGTTCAGGTCGGCGTTGACGCTCGACGACACGATCTCGTACCCGGCCGCGATGGGGGCGGTGTCCTCACTGAGGAAGACGTCCAGGCAGCGCACCTCGTGCAGGCCCGCGAAGGCCTTCTCGATGAGCGGCTTCTCGTCCCCCTGCACCCCGAATGCCAGGATTTCCACGTTCGCTCCCGTACTGCGCAAAAGAATCGGACCATGGGTCGTTTGCCACCATACGACCCACGGTCCCGACCCGCCCTGCGGCCCAGCCGAGGAGCCTGCGACTCAGCCGAAGAAGACTCCGGCCTCCTGGTACAGCGCCGGGTCCACCGTCTTCAGCTTCGCCGTCGCCTCCGAGATCGGCACCCGCACGATGTCCGTCCCCTTCAGCGCGACCATCTTCCCGAAGTCCCCGTCGCGCACCGCGTCGATCGCGTGCAGCCCGAAGCGGGTGGCCAGCCACCGGTCGAACGCGCTCGGGGTGCCGCCCCGCTGGACGTGTCCGAGTACGGTCGTACGGGCCTCCTTGCCGGTCCGCGCCTCGATCTCCTTGGCCAGCCACTCGCCCACGCCCGACAGCCGCACGTGCCCGAACGAGTCCTTCGTCGCGTCCTTCAGCACCATGTCGCCGTCCTTGGGCATCGCGCCCTCGGCGACGCACACGATCGGCGCGTAGCTCGCCTTGAACCGCGAGTTCACCCAGGCGCAGACCTGGTCCACGTCGAAGCGCTGCTCCGGGATGAGGATGACGTTGGCGCCGCCCGCGAGCCCCGAGTGCAGGGCGATCCAGCCGGCGTGCCGGCCCATCACCTCGACGACCAGGACCCGCATGTGCGATTCGGCGGTGGTGTGCAGCCGGTCGATGGCCTCGGTGGCGATGCCGACGGCGGTGTCGAAGCCGAAGGTGTAGTCGGTGGCCGACAGGTCGTTGTCGATGGTCTTCGGGACCCCGACGCACGGGATGCCGTACTCCTCGTAGAGCTTCGCGGCCACGCCCAGGGTGTCCTCGCCGCCGATCGCGACGAGGGCGTCGACCTCGTACTTGGCGAGGTTCTCCTTGATCTGGCGGACGCCGTCGTCCAGCTTGAACGGGTTGGTGCGCGAGGAGCCGAGGATGGTCCCGCCGCGCGGCAGGATCCCGCGGACGGCGGGGATGTCGAGCGGGACGGTGCGGCCTTCGACCGCACCGCGCCAGCCGTCCCGGAAACCGACGAAATCGTAGGCGTACTCCTGCACGCCCTTGCGCACGACACTGCGGATCACCGCGTTGAGCCCGGGGCAGTCGCCGCCGCCCGTCAGCACTCCGACCTTCATGGAACTTCCCTTCGCCACAGGGCCCGCTGAGGCCGCAGGGCCCGCATGACGGTCACGCTAGTGGTGACTCAGGTCACAGCAAGGCCTGAGGAAGGGTCAATTCCGGGGGAATTGCGGGGCGTTGCGTACGCCTGTTCACTCGTAAGGGGAACCGGTCCCCCTTACGCGTCGTCGAGGCCCCGCTCTATCGCGTACCGGACGAGCTCCACGCGGTTGTGCAACTGGAGCTTGCCCAGGGTGTTCTGCACGTGGTTCTGCACGGTGCGGTGGGAGATGACCAGCCGCTCCGCGATCTGCTTGTACGAGAGCCCCTTGGCCACCAGCCGCAGCACCTCGGTCTCCCGGTCGGTGAGCTGCGGGGCCTTCGGCTCGTCGGAGGCGGCCGGCGCCGGATCGGTGGCCAGGCGCCGGTACTCCCCGAGGACCAGGCCGGCCAGTCCCGGGGTGAAGACGGGGTCGCCGGCCGCCGTGCGGCGCACCGCGTCGATGAGCTCCTGGGCGCCGGCGGACTTCAGCAGGTAGCCGGTCGCGCCGGACTTCACCGCCTCCAGGACGTCGGCGTGCTCGCCGCTCGCGGAGAGCACGAGGACCCGCAGCGCCGGGTTGGCTCCGACCAGCTCCTTGCAGACCTGGACCCCGGGCATGCCGGGCAGGTTGAGGTCGAGGACCAGGACGTGGGGGGCGGCCGCGCGGGCGCGGCGCACGGCCTCCGGCCCGTCCCCGGCGGTGGCCACCAGGTCGAAGCCCGCGGCGGCCAGGTCGCGGGCGACCGCGTCCCGCCACATCGGATGGTCGTCGACGACCATGACCTTGATGTCGCCCAGGCCGTTCTGCCCGCCCGGACCGCCCTGACCGTTCTGCCCGCCCTGGCCGTTCTGCCCGCTCGACTCGCTCGACTCGTTCACTGGGTGCTCCCCCTCGGTACTTTCAGTTCCACTTCGGTGCCCTGCCCCGGGATGGACACCAGCTCGGCGCTGCCGCCCAGGTCGCGGAGGCGGCCCCGGATGGACAGGGCCACTCCCATCCGGCCCTCTCCCTCGGCCTGGTCGAGCCGGCCGGCCGGGATGCCCGGGCCGTCGTCGCGGACGGTCACGATCACCTCGTCGCCCCAGTCCTCGACCAGGATCCAGGCGCTGGCCCCCTCGCCCGCGTGCTTGCGCACGTTGTCGAGGGCTGCCCCGACCGCCGCGGCCAGCTCCCGCGCCGCGGGCACCGGCAGTGGCACCGGGGTGCCCGGCTCGGCGAAGCTCACCCGCGAGCCGGCGTGCGGGGCGAGGAGGGTCCTCAGGTCCAGCTCGCCCTCGTCGGCTCCGGGCTCCTCCACCTCGAAGGCGGCCACGATCGCTCCGAGTGCCTCGTCGCGGGAGATCCGCGACGGGCGCGCCAGTCCGCTGGAGACCAGGGTGCGCAGCGCCACCTCCTGCTCCCCCGCCATCCGGCCCAGCTCGGCGGCCTCGCCGCCGAGTTCGGTGCCGCGCCGCTGGACCATGGCGAGGACCTGGAGGACCCCGTCGTGGATGTCGCGGGCGAGGCGTTCGCGCTCGCGGGTGGCGGCCTCGATCTCCAGGGCGCGGGCCAGGGTGGCTTCACTGGCCCGGGCGACCTCGACCACGTAGCCGATGGCGATGGAGGCCACCCAGACCAGGAGCACGTTGTGCAGGGTGTCCCGGGTGGGCTCGCCGCGCTGGACGAGATTGGCGGCGGCGACGAAGCTGGAGGCGAAACAGGCCCACCGCCAGCCGCCCTTGATGGCGAAGGCGAGGACGGAGCCCGCGGTCCAAATGGAGGGGAGGGTGGGGCCGCCGTCCACGATCCGCGCCTGGGTGTCCACGAGCGGGGTGAGCAGGATCCCGACGCAGGCGACGGTGAGGTCGGCGCACAGGAACCGCTTGGTGCAGCTGGCGGCGTTGGCCACCTTGGGGAGCGTGACCAGGGTCCAGCCCGCGAGGAAGGCGAGGTAGGAGGCCGCGATCCAGGGGCGGTCGAACTGCTTGTAGGCGGAGGCGAACAGCAGCGCCGCGTAGACCATGGTGAGCAGCCGGTAGGCCGTCAGGGCACGCCACAGCGGCTGCTCGACCGACATGCGTACGACGCGCTCGCGCTTCGCCATCTCCCCCACCCCGTACGGGCGGTTGTGCCCGTGTGCTGCTACTTGTCGGTGTCCGCGGCGGCCGGTTCGGCCGCACCCGCCTCGTGCGGCTTCTCCGCGCTCGCGGCCTTCTCGGCCTTCTCGCTCTTGGCGGCGGCCTTCTCCGCGTCGGCGATCTGGCGCTTGGCGGCCGTCGCGTAGATGTCGACGTACTCCTGGCCGGAGAGCTTCATGATCTCGTACATGACCTCGTCGGTCACCGAGCGGAGGATGAAGCGGTCCCCGTCCATGCCGTGGTAGCGGCTGAAGTCCAGCGGCTTGCCGATCCGGATGCCCGGGCGCATCAGCTTGGGCACCACCTTGCCGGGCGGCTGGATCTTCTCCGTGTCGATCATCGCGACGGGGATCACGGGCGCGCCGGTGGCCAGTGCGACCCGGGCCAGACCGCCGGGCTTCCCGCGGTACAGCCGGCCGTCGGGTGAACGCGTCCCCTCGGGGTAAATACCGAACAGCTCGCCGCGCTCGATGACGTCGATGCCGCTCTTGATGGCGGCCTCACCGGCTCCGCGCGCACCCGAACGGTCCACCGGGAGCTGGCCGACGCCCTTGAAGAACGCGGCCGTCAGCTTGCCCTTGACGCCCGGGGAGGTGAAGTACTCCGCCTTCGCGATGAAGGTGACCTTCCGGTCCAGCACGGCCGGGAGGAAGAAGGAGTCGGAGAAGGACAGGTGGTTGCTCGCGAGGATCGCCGGCCCCTCTGCGGGAATGTTCTCGAGGCCCTCCACCCACGGCCTGAAGGCGAGCTTCAGGGAACCGCCGATCGAGAACTTCATTGCGCCGTAGATCAACTCGAAAGCCTTCCTGTGTCTGTCGAACAGACCTTATCCCGTGGCCGCACCCGGAGCCGTCCGACGACCCTGGTCGGTGTCACCCCCGTCGCGTACGGTGAAGTCACACAGCGCTACGCACCCCACGCCCCTCTCTAAGGAGACCCTGGTGCCCGTCCTCCCTGGAGCCGAGCCGTTCCGCCACGAGGGCGGAAAGGTCGGCGTCCTCCTCTGCCACGGCTTCACCGGTTCCCCCCAGTCGATGCGGCCCTGGGCCGACCATCTGGCCTCGCGGGGACTGACGGTGTCGCTGCCCCTACTCCCCGGGCACGGGACGCGCTGGCAGGACATGCAGCTCACCGGCTGGCAGGACTGGTACGCCGAGGTGGACCGCGCGCTGCGGGAACTGCTCGACAGCTGCGAGCAGGTGTTCGTCTTCGGGCTGTCGATGGGTGGCGCGCTGACGCTGCGCCTGGCGGCGAAGCACGGGGACGCCATCAGCGGGATCGTCCTCGTCAACCCGGTCAACAAGGTGCACGACCCGCTGGCCGTGGCCCTTCCGGTGGTCAAGCACTTCATCCGGTCGACGCCCGGCATCGCGAGCGACATCGCGAAGCCCGGTGCGGAGGAGGTCGGCTACGACCGGGTCCCGACCCGGGCCGCGCACTCACTGCGGACGTTCCTGCAGATGCTGGACACCGAACTGCCGCAGGTCACGCAGCCGCTGCTGCTGCTGCACAGCCCGCAGGACCATGTGGTGCGGCCGACGGACTCGACGCGGATCCTGGCGCGGGTGTCCTCCACGGACGTCACCGAGACGCTGCTGGAACAGAGTTACCACGTCGCGACGTTGGACCATGACGCGGAGCGGATCTTCGCGGACAGCTACGCGTTCGTCGGGCGGCTGTCGGAGAGCTTGGGCAGGGAGGGGGCGGCCAGCGGTGGCTGAGCACGAGGAGTCCTCCGGGGGGGTCCCCCCGCTGGACGAGGAAGCGGCGTGGGCGGCGATCGTGGCCGGCTACGGCCAGGAGCCCGTGGACCCGCCGGGCGCGAGACCGTTCCGGCCGATCGAGAACCTCCTCCTGCCGGAGGAGGACGTCAAACCGGCCGGCCCGGTGCCCCCGGCCGACCCGGCGAGCCCCGCCTCCCCGGCTTCCCCGGCCTCCCCGGAACCGCCGTCGGCGGCGCTGGGCAGCTCGGTGGTGTTCGCCCCGGGCGTGGGCGGCACGGGCGGCGCGGGGCCGCGGGACCACTCCCTGGCCGACCCCGACGAGTCCCCCCAGACCACGAAGGACGAGGGGCACTTCGTCCCCCCGGAGCCCGAGCTGCCGGAGGCGGACACCACGTCGAAGTTCGCCTGGCTGGCGGTGGTGGGCGGACCGGTCCTGCTGCTCCTGGCGGTGCTGCTCCAGTGGGAGATGACCTGGTGGCTGACGACGCTGGGCGTCGGCGGCTTCCTGGGCGGCTTCGCCACGCTGGTCGCGCGGATGTCGACGGACGAGGACGAGGACGACGACCCCGGTCGGGGCGCGGTGGTCTGATTTTTGACGCGCCGCTCGCACCACTCGGCCCTGGCGGGCCTCCCGGGCTTCGCGCCGCTGCGCCGGACTCCGTCCGACGGTGGGCGGGCGGGGCTGGCGCCCTTGCTGTCCCGGCGGGGGTCCGGTGGGCGGGTGCGGGTGGTCGTGCCCTGCGGGGCGGAGTTCCCCTACCCGCCCTTCCACCGTTCCCCGGACGCTGCCCGGACCCGGGTCCTCAAACGCCGGACGGTCTGGAGGGGTCCCGGGCTGCGCCCGGACCCCCTGGGACTCCGCCCCAAACCCCGCGCCCCGAACGCCGGCGGGGCTGAGATTGCCCTACGGGCAAAGTCCAGCCCCGGCCGGGCAGAATCCAGCGCCGGTCAGCCGAAATCCAGCCCCTCCGGCGTTTGAGGAGCAGGGGCCGGGGGCAGGCCCCCGGAAACGGCGCCGCAGACGGAAGCGGGTCCGGGCGCAGCCCGGGGAACGGTGGAGGGGCGGGTAGGGGACCTCATCCCAGGGCACGACCACCCCTCACCGACCCCACCTCGGGACGGCAGCGGCGGCAGCGCCGACCAGCCACCGCCCGAAGCCCGCGCAGCGGTGCGAGCGGTGCATCAAGAAGGAAGCCGCAGCGCGGCCAGGACCGGGAGGTGGTCCGTCGCGCGGGCGAGGTCCGCGGAGGTGACTCCGGGCAGCCCCGAAGGGACACCGCAGGCCAGCACCTCCACCCCCGCACTGGCGAAGACCGCATCGATCCGGCGCGGCGACGCCGACCGCATCCACGTGTGCTCGCCTCCCCAGGGCGCCACGACCCAGCAGTCCTGCAAGGCCCCCGCCAGCCGGCGGAAGGCCGCCCCCGACGGGCCCTCGTTGATGTCACCCGCCGCGATCGCGTACGGCACGTCCATCCCGGCGAGCCGCTCCAGGAGCAGCTCCGTCTGGGCGAGCCGCTCCGGTCCGTCCAGCGACAGGTGCGTGCTCAGCACCCCGACCCGGACCCCGCCCACCCGTACGACCGCCGTGGCGAAACCCCGCCGGTGGCGGCCCGGCGTCAAGGGCAGCAGTATGTCCTCGGTCCGCTCCACGGAGGCCCGTAGGGAGCACAGGAGCAGCGGTCCCGCCGCCGTCGCGCCGCCCGACAGGACCACCAGGTCGCACTTCGCGGCCAGCCGCGCCGCGTGCTTGCGCCACCGGAAGAACCTCGGTGCCTCCTGGACGCACACCAGGTCGGGCGCACACGCGCGGATCACCCGCACCAGCGCGTCCTCGTCGTCGCGCAGCGAGCGGACATTGTAGGAGAGCACCCGGATCACGGCGGAACCATCGGCTTCGGTACGGGAGTTCGGCAGCTCGGTGAGTTCCATACCGGCAACATAACGAGACTGCCCGCCGCACCCCAGGGGGCGCGGCGGGCAGTCCGCAGATCCGTCTCGCCGCAGGGCGGGGCCTCAGCCCTGGCGCGCCAGGTCCGCCGCGCCGACCAGACCGGCCTTGCCGCCGAGCTGCGCCGCGAGCACCTGCGCGTGCGGACGCCACGCGCCGCCGATCAGCCAGCGCTTGAAGGACTTGCGGATCGGGTCGAGGACCAGGTCGCCCTCGTCCGAGACGCCGCCGCCGACGATGAACGCCGACGGGTCGAAGAGTGAGGCCAGGTCCGCGAGGCCGGCGCCCGCCCAACGGGCCAGCTCCCGGAAGGAGTCGATGGCCACCAGGTCACCGGCCCGGGCCGCCTCGCTGATGTGCTTGCCCTCAATGCCCTCGGGGGTGCCGTCGCCGAGCGCGAGCAGGGCCTTCGCGTTCTCGGGGGTGGCGTTGGCGCGCTGCTTGGCGTACCGGACGAGTGCACGCCCGGAGGCGTACTGCTCCCAGCAGCCCTGGCTGCCGCAGCCGCACAGCAGGCCGTCGGGGACCACGCGGATGTGGCCGAACTCGGCGGCCACGCCGAAGCGTCCGCGCCGGAGCTTGTTCCCGATGATGATGCCGCCGCCCAGGCCCGTGCCGAGCGTGATGCAGATGACGTCCTCGTGGCCCTGGCCGGCGCCGAAGCGGTACTCGCCCCAGGCGGCGCAGTTGGCGTCGTTCTCGACGACCACGGGCAGGCCGATGCGCTGCTCGACCTTGTCCTTCAGCGGCTCGTGCCGCCAGTTGATGTTCGGCGCGAAGAGCACGGTCGCGCGCTTGTCATCGACGTATCCGGCGGCGCCGATGCCGACCGCGTCGATGGTGTGGCTGGCGCCGACCTCGGAGACGGCGGCGCAGATCGCGTCCGTCACTCCGTCCGCGGTCGGCGGGGTGGGCACCTTGTACGTCTCAAGGATGGTGCCGTCTTCGTCGACCACGCCGGCCGCGATCTTCGTGCCGCCGATGTCGACGCCGATGGTGAGTCCCATTAGTCCCTCGGTTTCCGGTCAAACCCCGCCGCTGTCAACCGTACCCGAGGGAGGCGGGGGTTCAGTCGAGATCGATCCGCCCGGTCGGGCCGCCGTCGCCCTCGTCACGGGGGTCCTTCGCGCTCCCGGAAGCGTTTTCGGCGGTCCCGCTCCCCCGCCCGGGGGCCGGCTCGTCGCGCGTCCAGCGGCGCTCGTGGCCCTCGACGGCCGAGCGGTAGGCGGCGAGCAGCTCCGAGCCGGCCGCCGCGAGGTGGTCGAAGACCTCGGGATTGCGCTCGACGACGGGCTTGGCGGCGGTCTTCGCCTGGTTGACGAACTGCCGTACGGCACCCTGCGCGGCGATGCCGAACAGCGGGTTGTTCAGCGCGGAGACCTTGTCGGACACCTTGTCGGCGACGGCCTCGAAGAGCTTGAACAGCTCCTCGGCGGCGGTTCCGGCGCCGGCGCCCGCGGAGGCGCCCTGCTCGGACCTGCGGCGCTCCCGCTCGGCGGCGAGGTCCTCGGCGCAGGCCTGGGCCCACGCGTCCTCCCCGGCGGCGGCATCGGTGGGGCGGTCGGTGGCCTCGCTCATGGCGGACTCTCCTGCGGCGGCTGCTGGGCGTGCGGTACGGACTCCTGCACGGCGCGGACTCCTACTACCCCCGACGTTACCCGAACGGCGGTACGCCCCCCAGGCCGCCGGCTACGCCTTCTCGCCGCCGCGGGGCCACAGACCCGGGTCCGGGGTGAAGCGGATGCGGAGCTCGTCGTCGGCCAGGGCAGCCCCGGAGACGGTGCAGCGGCGCAGCGCGGCGGGCAGGGACACGATCCTGCGGTACGGGCCCACCGTGAGGACCAGCTCGTCTCCGCGCCGGACGAGCCCGAGCTCGCGCTTCTCGGCGCCGGGCAGCGGGACCCGCCAGAGCAGCACCCCGTCCTCGGCGATCCGGTCCTCGACGGCCCAGACGGGGCGGGGCGCGATCGCCGGTGCGGGGGCGGGGGCCAGCTCCGCCAGGTCCTCGGGACCGTGCGGGTCCCGGCCCAGGTGCGGCACCGGGAGCACCGGAAGGCTCTGGTCCCCCGCCCACTGGGCGGCGTACTTCTCCTGCTGGGCGGCGAGTCCCGCCAGCCAGGGGTCGGGGGAGCCGGCGGGCAGCATCCGGTTGGCGACGAGCGCCGAGACCGGCAGTCGGTACAGCGCGAGCCCGAGCCTTCCCAGGCGCAGCGCGGCGTCGGCGGCGGGTCCCGGCTCGGCGACGAGCCGTACGGAGGTGGTGGGGGCCTCCAGGACGTCCTGGACGGCCGCCAGGTCCTCGTCCCAGCGGGCGGCGGCCTCGTACAGCCACTGCGCGGGCATGGGGACGCCGGCCAGCTGGGCCAGCACGGGGCGCAGGGCGCGGGCCGCCTGGCGCTCCGCGGGGAGCAGCCGGGCGAGGTAGCGGCGCAGCTGGGCGGGGAGGGCGAGGGTGGTGATCGCCTGGTGCAGCGGGGGCAGGTCGACCACCACGAGGTCGGTGCCGGGCTCGTCCGCGGCCCGGCGCAGGGCGCGGAGCAGGGCGAACTGCTCGGCGCCGGGCAGCTCGGTGATCTCGTCGGCGTGCAGCGGGCGGGCGCCGAGCATCCCGAGCACCGCGGAGCCGCGCTCCTGGAGCGAGACGAGCTCGGACCGGAACTCCTCGCCGGAGTCGACGCGGGCCACCCTGAGCGTGCCCTCAGCGGCGACGGGCGGGGCGGTGTGGCCGGGGGCGAGCAGGAGGACCCGGTGCCCTTGCCGTGCGGCGGCGAGCGCGGTGGCCGCCGCGACGGTACTCCGCCCGGCGCCGCCGGGGCCGGTGACGAGAAGGGTGTGCATGCTGCTGCTCCTAGCTCCGCGGGTGCGTGGCCCCCGGAGCCCGGGCGGGGCGGACGGCGGCCGCTGCCAGCCTGCCACGCCCCCGAAGCCCACCCTGCCCCCGGGCCCCCGGCCGCCTGCGCGGGGCCATGGCCACGGTGGACCGCTGCGCGGGGCGGAGCCCCCTACCCGCCCTCGCCCGTTCCCCGGGCGCTGCCTGGGCCCCCTGCAGCTCTTCTAGCCGTCCGGCGTTTGAGAACCGGGGTCTGGGGCGGAGCCCCAGGGGGGGCCGGGCGCAGCCCGGGGAACGGGCGAAGGGCGGGTAGGGGACCTCGCCCCGCAGGGCCGACCCACCCGCACCCGCCCACCGGGCCCCACGCCGGGACGGCGGTGGCGGCAGCCCCGCCCGGCCACCGCCGGACGGAGTCCGGCGCAGCGGCGCGAAGCCGGTAAGGCCCGCCGGGGCCGCACCGCGCGAGCGGCGCGTCAGGAGGCGGCGGCGGGCCGGCTCTCGACGCGCTTCTTCAGGCCCGCCAGCGCCCGGTCGATGATGACCTTCTCCGCCTTGCGCTTGATCATGCCGAGCATCGGGATCTTGACGTCCACGGTCAGCGAGTAGGTCACCTCGGTGCGCGCACCGCCCGCGACCGGCGCGAGCTGGTAGGACCCGTCGAGCTGCCTGAGCATCTGGGACTTGTCCAGGGTCCAGCTGACCGTGTTCTCGCCGGGCCAGCTGTACGCCAGCGTGTGGTCGTCCTTGATCGCGCCCGCGTCCAGCAGGAGGCGGACGAGAGAGGCGCGGCCGGCGTCGTCCTTCGCCAGCACCTCGGCCTCCTTCACCTCGCCGGTCCACTCCGGGTAGCGGGCGAAGTCGGCGATCACGGCCATGACGTCGGCCGGGGACGCCTCGATCATGATGCTCGAGCTGGTGTGTTCCGCCATCGCGGTCGCTCCTCCGGGGGGAGTTCGAGGAAGTGTGCGGACGGCCGAGCCGCCGCGTGAAGGCTATCGCGCGTCATGGCCTCACCACTCCAGGGCCCACGGCCTTCCCGTGGCGGCGAAGTGCCCGACGTTCACGCACTCGGTGGCGCCGATCCGCATCCGCCGTGCGAGCGGCTGGTGCACGTGGCCGAAGAGCGCGTACCGGGGCTTCATCCGGCGGATCGCGGCGAGCAGCGCCCCGCTCCCCCGCTCGAAGCGCCGCGCCACCGTGTCGTAGCAGAGCTCCGGCACCTCGGGCGGGATGTGCGAGCACAGCACGTCGACCTCGCCCAGCGCCTCCACCTTGGCCGCGTACTCCTCCTCGGGCACCTCGTACGGCGTGCGCATCGGCGAGGGGAGTCCGCCCCCGACGAAGCCGAAGACCCGGCCCCCGATCTCGACCCGCTGCCCGTCGAGCACGGTCAGGCCGGGTCCGGCGTACTCGGGCCAGAGCCCGGGTACGTCCACGTTGCCGTAGGTGGCGTACGTGGGCCGCGGGAAGGCGGCGAACATCTCCGCGTACTGGCGCCGGACCGCGCCCTCGACGAGCCGTTCCCGGTCCAGCCCGGTCCACAGCCCGCGGGCGAACTCCCGGGCCTCCTCGAAACGGCGGGCGGTGCGCAGTTCGACGATGTGGTCGGCGTTCTCGACTCCGAACAAATCGGGGAAGATGCCGCGCGAGTGGTCGTCGTAGTCGAGGAAGAGGACGAGGTCGCCGAGGCAGATCAGCGCGTCGGCGCCTTCCCCGGCCCGGGCCAGGGCCTCGGTGTTGCCGTGGACGTCGCTGACGACGTGGACCCGTGTCCGATTCTTCGTACCACCCAGAGAGCCACCCATGCGGCCACCCTAGGGGCGCTTGGCCACCACGGGTAGGGAATCGGGCCAGGCTGCCGGACCTGCGGTTACTTCCGAGTCGCAAACCGGGTCGACTACTGTCGGCAGGACACGGCCGCTCCATGTGACGCATGGAACATCTGGCCGGTTCCCTCTATCCGGAACCCACTACCGGTGGGTAACGTCCGGTCGGTCCACATGGTGGCGATGGCGCCCAGAGGAGCAGCAGTCTTGCGCGAGTTCAGCCTTCCGGCCCTGTACGAGGTCCCGTCGGACGGGAACCTGACGGATCTCATCCGCCGCAACGCCGCTCAGCATCCCGACACCGCCGTCATGGCCCGCAAGGTCGGCGGCGCGTGGCAGGACGTCACCGCGACCCAGTTCCTGGCCGAGGTCCGTGCCGCGGCGAAGGGCCTGATCGCGGCCGGCATCCGGCCCGGCGACCGGGTCGCCCTGATCTCCCGCACCCGCTACGAGTGGGTGCTGATCGACTTCGCGATCTGGAGCGCGGGCGCCGTCACGGTCCCCGTGTACGAGACCAGCTCCCCCGAGCAGATCCAGTGGATCCTCGGCGACTCCGGCGCCGTCGCCGTCGTCGTGGAGTCCCCCGGGCACGCCGCGGTCGTGGCCGCGCTGCGCGACCGGCTGCCGGAGCTGCGCGAGGTCTGGGAGATCGAGCAGGGCGCCCTGGAGACGCTGAAGGCGGCGGGCGCCGAAATCTCCGACGCCGAGGTCGACGAGCGCAGCGCGCTCGCGGGCGCCGACGACCCGGCCACCATCGTCTACACCTCCGGCACCACCGGCCGCCCCAAGGGCTGCGTGCTGACCCACCGCAGCTTCTTCGCCGAGTGCGGGAACGTCGTGGCCCGGCTGCGTCCGCTCTTCCGGACCGGCGAGTGCTCCGTGCTGCTCTTCCTGCCGGCCGCGCACGTGTTCGGCCGCCTGGTGGAGGTGGCGGCCGTGCTGGCGCCGATCCGGCTGGGCTGCGTACCGGACATCAAGAACCTCACCGACGAGCTGCAGTCCTTCCGGCCCACGCTCATCCTCGGCGTGCCGCGCGTCTTCGAGAAGGTCTACAACTCGGCCCGCGCCAAGGCCCAGGCCGACGGCAAGGGCAGGATCTTCGACGCGGCGGCCGAGACGGCGATCGCGTACAGCCGCGCGCTGGACCTGCCGGGCGGGCCGTCCCTCGCGCTCAAGCTCAAGCACAAGGTCTTCTCCAAGCTGGTCTACAGCAAGCTGCACACGGTGCTCGGCGGGCGCGGCGAGTACGCGATCTCCGGCGGGGCCCCGCTGGGCGAGCGGCTCGGCCACTTCTACCGCGGCATCGGCTTCACGGTGCTGGAGGGCTACGGCCTGACCGAATCCTGCGCGGCCACGGCCTTCAACCCGTGGGACAAGACGAAGATCGGTACGGTCGGCCAGCCGCTCCCGGGCTCCGTGGTGCGCATCGCCGACGACGGCGAGGTGCTGCTCCACGGCGAGCACATCTTCAAGGAGTACTGGAACAACCCGACGGCCACCGCCGACGCGCTGACCGACGGCTGGTTCCACACCGGCGACGTCGGAACGCTCGACGAGGACGGCTACCTGGCGATCACCGGGCGCAAGAAGGAGCTCATCGTCACGGCGGGCGGCAAGAACGTGGCACCCGCCGTGATCGAGGACCGGATCCGCGCGCACGCGCTGGTCGCGGAGTGCATGGTGGTCGGCGACGCGCGCCCGTTCGTGGCCGCGCTGGTCACCATCGACGAGGAGTTCCTGGGCCGGTGGGCCGCGGAACACGGCAAGCCGGCCGGTGCGACGGCGGCCCAGCTGCGCGAGGACGCGGATCTCGTCGCCGCCGTCCAGCAGGCGGTGGACGACGGCAACGCGGCGGTTTCCAAGGCGGAATCGGTGCGGAAATTCCGCATTCTGCCCTCCCAGTTCACGGAGGAGTCCGGGCACATCACGCCTTCGCTGAAGCTGAAGCGGAATGTGGTGGCGAAGGACTTCGCGGACGAGATCGAAGCCCTCTACCGGGGCTAGGGACGGATTCCCGGGGTCGGCGGGAGCCGGCCCCGCGGCCGGAGGCCGCCGGTCAGCGCGGGTCGGCGAGGACCCTCTCCATGTTCCGTTCCGCCAGGGCGGTGACGGTCACGAAGGGGTTCACGCCGAGCGACCCGGGGATCAGCGAGCTGTCGGTGACGTAGAGGCCCTGGTAGCCCTTGACCCGGCCGAAGTCGTCGGTCGCGTCCCCGAGGACGCAGCCGCCCAGCGGGTGGTAGGTGAAGTTGTCGGCGAAGTTCCTGTTGTCGCCGAAGAGGTCGTAGCGGTAGATGGTGAAGTTGGCCCGGTTGATCCGGTCGAAGAGCCGCTTCGCGGACTGGACGGACGGGGCGTTCTGCGCCCGGGTCCACTGGAGCTTCGCCGAGTCGCTGGCGGCGTCGTAGGTGAAGTGCCCGCGCTCCGGATTCTTGGTGATGGCCAGGTACATCGAGATCCAGTGCTCGAACCCCATCGGGAGCGGGGCGATCTCGGCGAAGACCGGGTTCGAGGCGTTGTCCCAGTCGTCGATGCCCAGGGCGGGCATGGTGGCCTGGTGGGCGCCGACCGTGTCCCACAGGTGGTTGGCGCGGGCGGTCATGACGTTGCCGTTGGGGCCCCAGCCGAGGCCCACCTTGTCGCTGAGCGCGGGCAGGGTGCCGGTCTCACGGGCGCGCAGCAGGATCTCGGTGGTGCCGAGACTGCCGGCGCCGAGGAAGAGCTGTTTGCAGCCCAGTTCGCGGACGTGGGTGACGCGGCCGGCGAGGTCGCTGGTCCGGACGGTCAGGACGTAGCCGCCGGCCGGGTCCTGCCGTACGCCGACCACCCGCTGCATGGTCTCGATGGTGACGTTCCCGGTGCCCAGGGCGGCGGCGAGGTAGGTCTTGTCCACGCTCTTCTTGCCGTGGTTGTTGCCGTAGATGACCTCGCCGGCGAGGGCGGACTTGGCGGCGGTCCCGGCGGCCTCGCGCTTCATGTACTCGAAGTCGTAGACGTTGGGGACGAAGGTGGTCTTCAGCCCGGTCTTCTGGGCGTGCCTGCGGGAGACGCGGGCGAACCGGTACCACTCCGTGGACTCGAACCAGGCCGGGTCGATGTCGTTGACCCCGAGCATGGCGCGGGCCCGGGGGTAGTAGGTGCCGTACATCTCGTCGGCGTCCACCCGGGGCATGACCTCGGTGAAGTACGAGCGCTTCGGCGTGGGTGCCATACCGCCGTTGACCAGGGAGCCACCGCCGACGCCGCGCCCCACGTACACCGACATGTCGCCGTAGTTCACCCGGTCCAGGACGCCGGGGTACGGGCTGATGTTGCGGTTGACCACGTCCAGCCAGAGGAACTGGGCGAGCGGGGCCTCGGTGCGGTTGCGGAACCACATCGAGCGCTGGTCGGGGGCGGAGGTGGCGGGGAAGACCTTCCCGTCGGCGCCGGGGGTGTCCCAGAGCCGGCCCATCTCCAGGACGACGGTCCGCACGCCGGCCTGCCCGAGGCGGAGCGCGGCCACGGCGGATCCGTAGCCGGAGCCGACGACGATGGCCGGGGCGTACGTCGCGGCCGCGGGCTCGGCCGCGGCCGCGGACTGCAAGCCGATCCGGGTGAAACCGAGGGCCGCCGCGGTCTGGAGGGCGCCGAGACCGAGAACATGACGGCGTGTCAGGTTTGGTGTCATGGCCGCATCATGAGCGGATTCCGCTCAACCGGCCATAACCCGCACTGACACGCTTCTGAGTGACAGTCAGACATGGCTCGACCCTAGACAGGCCCGCCCCGGCCCGTGCGGTTTGATCGACTCTGCCCGCGATCGGCCCCTCGGGAGCGATAATCCCCCCTCCGTACGGAAAGGGGACCCCGGACGTCGTGCACGGCGGGTGGCCGCCCTGCGGACGCGGACTGCGGACGCGAACTACAGCAGCTCGCGCAGCCGTTCCGCCAGCAGGTCCCAGCGCCACTTCTCCTCGACCCAGGCCCGGCCGCGCTCGCCCATGCGTGCCCGCAGGGCCGGGTCCCGGAGCAGGGTCACGATGCGGTCCGCGGCCTCGGCCGGGGCGCCGCCGCGGACCACCCAGCCCGTCTCCCCGTCCAGTACCGCGTCCGGGGCGCCGCCGGAGTCTCCGGCGATCACCGGCAGCCCCGTGGCGGAGGCCTCCAGGTAGACGATGCCGAGGCCCTCCACGTCCAGCCCGCCGCGCCGGGTCCGGCAGGGCATCGCGAAGACGTCGCCGGCCCCGTAGTGGGCGGGCAGTTCGGACCACGGGACCGCGCCCGTGAAGACGACGGACTCCGCGACCCCGGTCGAGCCGGCCAGTGCCCGCAGGTCGGCCTCGTAGGGGCCGCCGCCCACGATCAGCAGGACGGCGTCGGGCAGCGCCGCCAGGATCCGCGGCATCGCCTCGATCAGCGTGTCCTGGCCCTTGCGGGGGACCAGCCGCGAGACGCAGACGACCACCGGCCGGTCCGTCAGGCCCAGCCTCGCCCGGACCTCCGCGCCGCCCGACCCCGGGTGGAAGGTCTTCTCGTCCACCCCCGGCGGGAGCTGCGTCATGCGCGCCGCCGCACGCTCCGTCAGGGCCGGGGCGATCCGCGAACGCGTGTACTCCCCCAGATACGTCAGGGTGTCCGTGCCCTCGCCGATGCGCCGCAGCAACTGACGCGCGCCGGGGAGCTGCGCCCAGCCCGCCTCGTGCCCGTGCGTGGTCGCCACGATCCGGCGCGCACCGGCCCTGCGCAGCGCGGGGCCCATCAGGCCCAGTGGGGCCGCGGCACCGAACCACACCGACGAGCAGCCGTGTTCGCGCAGCAGGCCCACGGCCCGGCGGGTGACCCTGGGGGTCGGCAGCAGCATCGTCGTGCGGTCGCGGACCACCTGGAAGGGCTGCTCCGCGTCGAAGGCGGCGGTGGCGGCGCGGGCCTCGGCCGAGTGCTTCCAGGTGGAGGCGTAGACCACGACCCGGTCGGGGTCCAGGCGCAGCGCCATGTTGTGCAGGAATGCCTGGATGCCCCCCGGCCGCGGCGGGAAGTCGTTGGTCACGATCAGCGTCTTGTCCATCGCCTGCCGACCCTACCGGAGCGGGGCCCTGCGGGGCGGTGCGCGGGCGGCGGCGCCGGGGGCTCGGAGCCGTGGAACCGGGCTGCGCCGGGGGCTCCTGGGGCTCCGCCCCAGACCCCGCGCCTCAAACGCCGGCGGGGCTGGATCTGGCCGACGGGGCGAAATCAGCCCCTCCGGCGTTTGAGGCGGGCGGAGCCGGTGCCGGGCTAGCGGAACTCTCGGCGCAGTGCCTCTTGCCAGGCCAGGGTCAGGCCGGCGGGATCCGTCCCGAGAGCCTCCGCCACCGCCGTCGGCAGGGACTCCCAGCCGGACTTCTCGTACAGGGAGACCAGCGCCGCCTCCCCCCACCGCCGGGCGATGAGGCGGCAGGCCAGCCAGGAGCCCTCGTAGGCCCGCGCCAGCGCGTCCGCGTCCCCGCCGAAGGCGAAGGCCCCGGGCTGCGGGAGAGCGGCCGGCAGGTCGCCCCCGCGCACCGCGCGGGCGAGGGCGGGCGCGGCCTCGGCCGGGGTGCGGCCGCTGTCGCGGTACGCGGCCCAGTCCGCGAAGCCCTCGGAGAGCCAGAGCGGGGTCCGGGCGGTGGTCACCGCCCGGGTGGCCACGTGCGTGGTCTCGTGGGTCAGGATCACCTGGCGGCCCTCCGCCGTGAGCTGCCCGTACCCCTCCGGGTTCACCACGACCCGGTCGGCGGGGGCGGGGCCCGCACCGGTCCGCCCGGTGGTGACGGCGCCCAGGCCCCGGTACTCGTCCGCGGGCCGCCCCAGCAGCGCCGCCATCGCGTCCAGCGAGCCGGGGACCAGCACCACCACCCGGCCCGCCCACGGCCGCGGCCAGGCCGCGCTCGCCGCGGGCACCGCCTCGTCGGCCTCGGCGGCGATCTCGGAGAGGGATCCCGCGCTCCGGCCGGCGCCGCCGAGCACCAGGGCGTGCGCCCCGCGCTCCACGGACACCGGGCCCTGGTCCCACAGCTGCGGCAGGGCCCCCGGGGCGGGCCGGTCGGCCACCACCGCCCAGGAGCCGCCGCCGCGGGCGAGCTCCACCTCGCGGGCGGAGCCGGCCGGGGCGGCGTCGTAGCCGGTGAGCCGGTAGCGCAACTCGGCGCGCGCGAAGGCCCGTACGCCGTCCACCCGGACCGCGGAGACCCCGTACGACCACCCCTCCAGCGGGATCGCCGCGAGGGCCGCGGGCGGGGCCGCCGACCAGTCGGCGACGGCCCGCCGGACGTCCCGCTCGGCGGGGTCGGCCGAAGGGCCCGCGGAGGCGGACACGGAACCGGAACCGGAAGGAGAACCGGAGCCGGAACCGGAGCCGCATCCGGCGAGCGGCACCCACAGCAGGAGCACGCAGAGCAGCACCAGCGGCAGTGCGCGCGGGCGCCGGCGAGGAGGACGGCCCAGGACCGGGAGCATCACCCGATCGTACGCAGGGCAGCCCTTGGGCCGTCTCCATCGGATCTCTCCCGGGCCGCGCCGCCCGGCGGGATCCGAAGGGAGGACCTACGGCCGGGTCACCGAGGAGACCGGCATCATCCCGACCGGGTCGTACCGCACCCGCGCTCCCGGGTACGGCGCGTGCACCACCTGGCCGTTGCCGACGTACATGCCCACGTGGCTGGCGTCCGAGCGGTACGTCACCAGGTCGCCCGGGCGCGCCTCCGACAGCGACACCCGCCGCCCGGCGTGCCGCTGTGCCTGCGAGGTGCGCGGCAGGGCGACGCCCGCCTGCCGGTACGACCACACCATCAGCCCGGAGCAGTCGAAGCCGGAGGGCCCGGTGGAACCCCATACGTAGGGCCGTCCGACGGCGGACCGGGCCGCCATCACGGCGGTCATGGCACGCCCGGAGGAGGGCCCCGCGGCCGCGGGGTCGGGCAGCTCGGGCAGGGCCTCGGGGCGGCCGCCGGAGCGCGAGGCCCGGTCGAAGTCGGCGCGCTCCTGCGTGGGCATCGCGTTCAGCAGCCGGCGGGCGGCGGCGAGCTTGGCGGTGACGGCCCGCTTCTCCTTGGCCACGTCGGCGCGCAGGGCGTCGAGTTCGGAGAGCTTGCGGGCGGCCTCCCCGCGTTCCTGGCCGAGCCGGCGCTGCTCGGAGCGCAGTTCGTCGAGCTGCCGGGCCTGCCGGCCGGACAGCCGGTCGATGGCCGCGGCCTTGGCGAGGTAGTCGTCCGGGTCGTCGGAGAGCATGAGCTCGACGGCGGGGTCGATGCCGCCGGCCCGGTACTGGGCTCCGGCGTAGGCGCCGAGCACCCCGCGCATGGTGTTGATGCGGTCCTGCCCGCGGGCCACGGCGTCCTGGATCCGGTCGACTTCGGCGCGGACCCGGCCGGCCCGCTCGCCCGCCTGGTTGAAGCGCTCGGTGGCCTGTTCGGCCTCTTCGAAGAGCCGGTCGACCTGGGCGCGGGTGCCCGCGGAGGGCTCCTGCGGGAGGCCGGGGGCCGCACCGGCGGGTGCGCCCGACATGGCGACCGCCGCTCCCGCCGCGGCGGCGGTGAGGACGGTGACCTTCGTGTTCCGGTCGAGGGCGCTGGGCCCGGACCGGCGATGGGACGCCACGTGAAACCGCTCCCTCCTGCTGAGCGGGACCCGGGTCCGCCCTCCGTGGACGGCCGTGTGCCGGGGTTCCGCGCTGGCAGACAGTAGCGGCGCCGGAGGGCACCGGCCAACGACCCCGGGCGGGCACGCACAGTGACGCCCCGTCGGAGACGCAGGTCACCGGCGGGGCGTGTGGTCGGAGCGGGGCCTCGGAATTCGCCCGGATGGGCGGTGTGCGGCGCGTCCGGTCGGGTCCTGGGCGGAGGGGGCGTCAGCCGACGCGCACGCCGAACTGGAAGGGCATGTTGTTGATCGATTCGTACTTCACGCCGCCGCGCGGGTTCGAGGCGTGCAGCACCATGTTGTTGCCCGCGTACAGGCCGATGTGGTGGAGGTCGCCGTAGAACAGCACCAGGTCGCCGGGCTGGAGCTGGCTCTTGCCGATCCGGGTGCCGTCGTTCGCCTGCGTGTACGTGACGCGCGATATGTTCACGCCGGCCTGCTTGTACGCCCACTGGGTCAGACCCGAGCAGTCGAACGAGTTGGGGCCTTCGTGCCCGGATATGTACGCGCTGCCGACCTTGGTCTGGGCGGCCGCGAGGGCGGCGCCGGCCCGGCCGGAAGGCTTCACGCTGCCGAGGTTGGGGACGCGGTCCCCGGCGCTGCGGCTGGCGCGGCTGTCCTCGTCCTTGATCTGCGCCCGCTCCTGGGCGGTCAGGGTGTTGAGGAGGGCCTGGGCCTCGGCGAGCTTGTCCGAGGAGGCCTTCTTCTTCTCGCCGAGCTCCTTGCGGGTGGCGTCGAGGTCGGTGAGCTTGCCCGCCGCCTCCTGGCGCTGCTGCGCGAGGGTTCGCTGCTTGGCCTGGATCTTCTGGACCGCTTCGACCTGCTGACCGCTGAGCTGCTCCAGCGTGGAGGCCTTGTCGAGGTAGCTGTCCGGGTCCGCCGAGAGGAAGAGCGCGAGGGACTGGTCGATGCCGCCGCTGCGGTACTGGGCGCTGGCCATCGAACCGAGCGTACCGCGGAGGGAGTTGAGGTCCTCCTGGCCGCGGGCGACCTGGTCCTGGAGCTGCCCGATCTCGGTTTCGAGCTTGTCCTGGCGCTCCTTGGCCCCGTTGAACTTCTCGGTGGCCTGCTCCGCCTCTTCGTAGAGGGCGTCGACCTTGGCCTTGACCTCGTCCTTGCTCGGCTTGGCGGGAGCGGCGTGGGCGGCCTGCCCCGAGAGGACCACGGCGGCTGCCGCGGTGACTCCGAGCACGGTCGTGCGCATGCGGGTCGGCTGCTTGGGTCGACGGTGGGACGCCACGAAGGCGAGCTCCTTCTTCCTAGAGCCGCCGAAAGAACGCAAGACTCGGCGACACCTTCGCTGTCACCCCGAATGAGTGAACTACCGCACGAAGGTTTGACTGACCCTAGTGACCCTTCTGTGATCAGTTCAAATCCTGTCGGCAAAAAAATCGCCGTCCGACCAGGATCTTTACCTACAGTGCACGCTCCGTGCCGACGGCTTGACGGTCCGTCCCCCCGATCACATGCCAATTCCGGCATATGTCCCAGCAGTTACGAAACGCGCGAAAGCCGCTTCAGCAGCAAGGCGGACGCCACGGGCCGCGCCCCGGCCTTGGCCACCCCGTCGGCGACCTCGCGGTCGGTGGAGACCACGACCACCGGACGGCCCGCCGGCTCGGCGCGCACCAGCTGGCGGATCAGCTCGTCCGCCGTCACCCCGGCCTTGGAGAACAGGACCCGCACCCCGCGCGGCGGCGCGAGCAGCACGGGGGCCGCCAGCTCCGCCCCGTCGAAGACACAGGTCATCTCGGCGCCCGTCTGCGCGGCGAGCATCGACAGCCCGCCCAGCAACCGCAGCCGCTGCTTCTCCAGCGGCATCGTCGGGTACCCGGTCTTGGTGACGTTGTAGCCGTCGACCACCAGATGGGCCTGGGGCAGCGCCAGCAACTGGTCCAGCAGCGCCGGATCGGTCTCCGACAGGGCGCGCGCCGCGATGTCCTTCGGGGTCATCCGGCCCGGCTCCACCGCCTCCACCGTGTCGGCGGGCCGCGTGGACACCGGGGGCAGGGCCAGCTCCCGGCGCAGTCCCGCGGCCGCGTCCAGCACGGTGTCCAGCAGCAGCCGCAACCGCATGTCCTCGATGCTGCGCCCCTCCCGGGTGGCCCGGCGCGAAGTCTCCAGCGCCGATTCCACCTCCGCGAGGCGGGACTTGAGCCGCCGGGTCTCGCTCTCCGCGGTGGTCACCTGGGCGGCCGCTTCGGCGCGGATGCCGTCGACCTCCGCATTGATCTTGCGCAGGGCGGCGTCACCCCGCTTGACGTCGCTCAGGGCGCTGCGCAGCTTGCGCTGAAGCGATTCCGCTTCCTTGCGGGCCGCGTCCAGCTCGGCCCGCACCTGGTCGACGCCCGTGCGCTGCAGTTCCCGTACGTGGGCCAGCTCCTCGCGGAGCCGCTCCATCTCGCGCCGGGCCTCCTCGTCGACCCGCTCGGCGTCGGCGCGCTGCGCCTCCTCGCCCGCGGCGGCGACCAATTTGACCCAGCCGGCCGGCCGCAGGACGTACGCGGCGGCCGCCACGTCCAGCGGATCGGCGGCGGCGGGCGGGGCGCCGGACTCCAGCGCGGCGGCCAGGTCGGCCTGCGCCTCGCGGAGCTTCCCGGCGACCCGGCCCCGGAAGACGGGGTCGCTCTCCACGGCCGTGGCCATGGCGTTGCCCGCGAACTTGGCGCGCCGGGTCGGGGTGAACCGGGCGTACTGGCGCAGCTGCGCCGGGAGGTCCGCGACCGTCAGCCCGCCGAAGGCGTCGGAGACGAGCGCGACGACCCGGCGCCGCACGCCTTCCGGCAGCGGGCGGTCGAGGACCTCCGCGGCGTCGCCGGCGTCGGCCGGCTCAGCGCCGCTTGCTGGCTCCACAATCCGTCACCCCTACCGTCATTCACCTGCGGGCGGGGCTCCGTCAGGAGTCCGCGCCCGGCCTGTCCACGAGCTCGATCTGGTCCACAGCGTTGCACCAGCGGCAGCGCACCGACTCGATGGTCTCATTGACCACCTCGCGCTCCTCGACCTTGGGCTCCCCGGCGAGGTCCAGGTGGACGTACTCCACGACCTTCGACGAACGGGTGACGTCGAAACGCGTGAGGTTGCCGCACAGGGTGCAGCGCCACCGGGTGGTGTCGGTCGGCAGGGGAACCGTCATCAGGCCGTTCTCTCCTTCTATCCTTCTATCGCGTACGTGTCGCACGCGGCGCACACGCCCGTGTCGTACTCGGGTACGTGCGTGCGTGCGTAGCTCGTAACCCTACGGCCTGCCGCACCCGCGGGTGGGCCCGGCTGGGTCATGCTCGGTCGCATGATCGTAAGGTGGCAGGCCGTACGCGAAGCTGCCCGGGGCCCGGTGGTCACCCACGCGCTGATCGCCGGCTGCTGCGTGGTGTTCGTACTGAGCCCGGCGTCGGGGCTGAACCCGGTCTACGGGACGGGCGACCAGCTCCTGGAGACGGGGACGGCGTACTTCCGGCGCTGGGGCGTGGTCCCGGACGAGCTGTTCACCGGCTCGGGCCGGGCCCTGCTCACTCCGCTGACGGCCCTGTTCGTGCACGGGAGCTGGCTGCACCTGCTCGGCAACATGCTCTTCCTCTACGTCTTCGGGGCGATGACGGAGCAGCGCATGGGCCGAGCCGGGTTCCTCTGCTTCTACGTCTGTACGGGCTACCTGGCCCTGGCGGCGTACGCGGCGGCCTACGCCTCCTCCGACCAGACCCTGGTCGGGGCCTCCGGGGCGATCTCCGCGGTTCTGGGGGCCTTCCTGTACCTGTTCCCCAAGGCCCGGGTGACGAGCCTGTTCCCGTTCCTCTTCTTCCTGCCGCTGCGCTTCCCGGCGTGGATCGTACTGATGTTCTGGTTCGGCCTCCAGTGGCTGGCGGCACACCGGGCGGCGAGCGGGCCCGGAGTCGCCTACCTGGCCCACGTGGTGGGCTTCTCGCTCGGGTTCCTGTACGCGTGGGCCCGCTACCGGCGCAAGGCTAAGGGGCGCTCCGTGATTCGGGAGCAGTTCCCTCAAGAGGACACGCTGTAGCGAGACAATCGCGTAGCGTTCCGTGTCCCCGACGAGTGCGTGAATGGAGGTGACGGTGATTGCAGGCTGATCACACGCGCACGTCCCGGGGGAAGAACAAGGCCCTGAAGTGGACCAAGCCCGCCAATGGGGTCGTGTCGGTGATGGTGCTGCCGCTGGCCGTCACCGACCCCTCTGAGCTGGCCCGACTGGAGAAGCTGTTCAGGGCAATGTGGTCGGTCAAACGCGCCGTCCAGCGGGATGCCCGTGCCAAGGTGGGCGCCTATTGGGCCGCGAAGCATGAACGCGAGCGCGACAAGGGCAAGTCCGCCCGACGGCGCCTGGGCCTGTCCCGTGAGGGCCTGGAGCGCAGTGCATACAAGCACTTGGAGGAGTCGGGACACCTCAAGCACCACGCTAGCAAGGCCTTGGCCATGCACATGGCCGATGAGGTCTGGAACGGGGTGCAGCGTCACCTGTTCCCCGACGCCACCGGCCAGCGCTTCGGTCGCCCGAAGGCCGGCAACTGGCACGACTTCACCCGCATCCCTGGACGCGCCCGCTCCCACACCACTGAGAACAAGTGGGAAACCTTCCGCCTGGTCGGCACCCTCCACGGCCACTCCATGGCCTACACCGACGGCGGCCAGCACCCGCTGACACAGCCCCGGCGGATGCCCAAACCCACCGTGCCCGGCGTCCGTGTGCCCACCGGCAAGGTCACTGCCTCGGGCAAGCCCGCCACCCGTAAGGCGACGTGGTGGGACCACACCGGTCCACTCGCCGTGGTGTTCACCTCAGGCCCCGACAGTAAGCGCGGTGACCTCGTACTCCCCGTCCGCATCCCCCAAGGTGCAGGCCAGGGGAAGCGCGTGCAGCACTTCCTCTCCAGCCCTGGCCGCTGGCACAAGGTGGACCTCGTCCGCCGCCGGAAGTCGTCCGCACCTGGCGGATGGGTGTACGAGGCGCACCTGATGATCCTCGGTCCTGGCTACACGGCACTCGGCGTACGGGCCATGCGCGACCGCGCCGCCCAGCTCGACCGTGTCGGCGGGGTGGACGGCAACGTCTCCAACCTCTCAGTCGTCTCCTTCCCCGCCGATCTCACCGGAGGCAAGCCCCTCTCCACCGAGATCACGCTCACCGAATCCGAGCGGGTCCTGTTGGAGAAGCAGGCGAAGAAGCGGCGGGACCGTGCGCGGGCGCTGGAGCGCTCCCGTCGTGCGACGAACGCCGCGCAGTACGGGCTGTCGAAGAAGCAGGTCAAGCAGGCCGCCCGGCGCGCCGAAAAGGGTCTGCGGCCCAAGGCCGTGACCGTGCCCGGTGGTGCCCGCGCCGCCCGTTCCGACGGGGTCCCGAAGCAGGCGTTCCGCCGTGACCGGCTCTCCGGCAACTACCGGGAGCAGCGCGCCCGCCAGGCCGAACAGGCAACGTCTACCGCCGAGCACCGCCGCCACCGCGCCCGTCTGGTGGCCCGCGAGATCATCGCCGCCCACGGCCCCGTACTCGTGGTCGAGGACTGCGACATCCGCACCTGGTACCGACTGTGGGGCAAACGCCTCTCCCAGACCACACCCGGCATGCTCATCTCCGCCCTCAAGGCCGAGTGCGAGGCCGCCAGCGGTCGGCTGGTCCGGGCCTCCACCTGGTCAACGGCCCTGTCGCAGCACTGCCTGTGCGGCGAGCGTGTCTCCAAGACCCTGCGGGACCGCGAGCACCACTGCACGGCGTGCGGCCTCACCGGCAAGCGGGACCTAGTCTCCGCCGCGCTGGCCGCGTTCGTCCGCTTCACCGACGTGGACGACCCCAGAACCGCGTACTTGGACACCACCTCATCCAGGAATGCCCAGATCACCTATGCGCAAGCGCTGGAAGAAGCGCTGCGGGAGTCAACCACACCGAGCCCGAAACCGCTCCGGCGGCCGGGTCGCGTGGCAGTCCCGCGGCAATGCCGTGAGACCACTGCTCCCCGAACCCCCGGACAGCGGAACCGAGCGACCCCGGATGAGCCACGCTTGCGCGGCCACGCCGGGAAGCCCGGTCCCCGCCCCGCGTGCAGTCCGCAGCTCACCCTTTGGTGACTTACGGATCAAGTCTTAGAGTGAGGCGACCAGTGCCTGACTGAATGCGCCGTCGAGGGAGACAGCCAACCGTGATCACCGCGATCGTGCTCATCAAGACCAGCGTGGACCGGATCCCCGAGATCGCCGAGGCCATCGCCGCGCTGGAAAGCGTCAGCGAGGTCTACTCGGTCACGGGTACCTACGACCTCATCGCGCTGGTCCGGGTGGCCCGCCACGAGAACCTGGCCGACATCATCCCGGGCCGCATCAGCAAGATCCCCGGCGTGGAGGCGACGGACACGCACGTGGCGTTCCGCACGTACTCCCAGCACGACCTGGAAGCGGCCTTCGCGATCGGCCTCGACGCGTAGCCGTTCAGAGCACGCCCGGGGCGCAGTCCCGGGCCCGGCACGCTCCGCCAGTCCCGCCGCTCCCATCCGTCCGGCGCCGACAGGGACCAGTCGTCTTTCACCAGGGCGCCGCTTCAACGTGGCAGCGGCTCGCCCACCAGGGCGCGGGCGGTCGGTATCGGGTCCCGGTACGTCATGCCCCGCGGCCTCTCAGACGGCCGGGACGCAGCGGCCCTCTTCGGTGCGGTACCGCCACTTGGCGCCGTCCGCGACGAGCTCCTTGACCGCGCGGACGAAGCGGTCCACGTGCTCGTCGGGGGTGCCGGCGCCGAAGCTGACGCGGATCGCGTTCAGGGACCGCTCCCCCGGTGCCGCCTCCGGGGCTCCGCACTCGCCCTGGGCCTGCGGCTCGCTGCCCAGCAGGGTGCGGACCAGCGGGTGGGCGCAGAACAGGCCGTCGCGGACGCCGATGCCGTACTCGGCGGAGAGCGCGGCCGCGAAGTGCGAGCTGTTCCAGCCGTCCACCACGAAGGAGATGACGCCGACCCGCGGGGCCTCGTCGCCGAAGAGGGACAGGACGCGGACGGCGGGGACCTCGGCGAGGCCTTCGCGGACCTTGGCGACGAGGCGCTGCTCGCGGGCGACGAGGTTCTCGAAGCCGGCCTCGTTCAGCGCCTTGCAGGCGGAGGCGATGGAGTAGACGCCGATGACGTTCGGGGAGCCGGCCTCGTGGCGGGCGGCACTGGTGTGCCACTCGACGTCCACGCCGCCGGCATCCTCCCCGCTGACGCGTCGCGTCACCTTGCGGGAGGCGCCGCCGCCGGCGAGGTACGGGTCCGCCTCCTGCAGCCAGTCCGCGCGGCCGGCGAGCACGCCCGAGCCGAAGGGGGCGTAGAGCTTGTGACCGGAGAAGGCGACCCAGTCCACGTCGAGGTCCTGGACCGAGACGGGGTGGTGCGGGGCCAGCTGGGCGGCGTCCAGGACGATGCGGGCGCCGTGGGCGTGCGCGGCGGCGGCGAGTTCCTTGACGGGCCACAGCTCGCCGGTGACGTTGGAGGCTCCGGTGACGCAGACCAGCGCCGGGCCGTAGCCCTCTTCGATCGCTGCGGTGCGGTCGGCGAGGGCGCGCTCCAGGGTGGCGACGGCCTCGTCCGGGGTGCGGGGGGCGTTGAGGTAGGTGACCTGCGCGTTCGTCCACGGGAGCAGCGAGGCGTGGTGCTCGGTCTCGAAGACGAAGACCTGGCAGTCGGCCGGGAGCACGGCGGCGAGCAGGTTGAGGGAGTCGGTGGTGGACCGGGTGAAGACCACCTGGTCGGATGGGCGGCAGTCGAGGAACTCGGCGACCGTGACGCGGCTCTGCTCGAAAAGGTCGGTGGAGAGCTGCGAGAGGTACCCGGCGCCGCGGTGGACGCTGCCGTAGTACGGGGCGTACGCGGCCACGTCGTCCCAGACCCGCTGCAGCGCGGGGGCGCTGGCCGCGTAGTCGAGGGCGGCGTAGGTGACCTCGCCGCCGGTGACGAGCGGCACGGTGACCTCGCGGCCGAGGACCGCCAGCGGCTCGGCACAGGCGGGGTCGACGGCGGCAGCGGTGGTCGCGGTGGCGGTGGCGTTCAGGGTTGCGGACATGGCGGTATCTCCCGGCAGGCAGGTCTGAATGGCTTCGGTGTGCCCGTACGCGGATACGGCGCTGCGGCCGTTCGGGGTACGGGAGTGCCCCGGAACGCGGATCGGCCGCCGCACACGGATGTGCTGCCGCAGGTGTCCTGCGGGTACGCGGAAGTGACCCTGTTCCGAGGGGAGAAGAAGGGGCGGACTCGCCCTATCGCATTCGCTTGCTCACGGAAACGCTCCTCGAGAGACCAGGACCCCTGGCCCAGCACCCCGATGAGAGTGTGAGGGATCCGCGCTTGCCGTAGACCTCACTGCCTACGACCTGGTCATCACCCGGGGCACCCCGCCACGGAAGGAGGGTTGCCGGACAGCAAGCCGGGGCCTAAACGCTGTCACTCGTGACCTGAGGAGAATCCTGCCACACGATCTTCCGAACGCAAGACCCCGGTCCACATGGCGGACCGGGGTCAGGGCTGGATCTTGGCCGGATCCCGTCGAAAACGGGGACGGGGACGGGGACGGGGACGGGGGGACGGGGACGGGGGGACGGGGGGACGGGGACGGCTACGCGTTGCTCGCCGCCACCCAGCGTGCCAGCGCCTCGCGAGCCGATCCCGAGTCCACCGACTCCGCCGCCCGTACGACACCGGCTGCGAGCTGCTCCTCCAGGGTGCCCGGGCCCGGGTCCAACGCGACCAGGGCCGCCGCCGAGTTCAGGAGCACCGCGTCGCGGACCGGACCGGTCTCGCCGGCCAGCAGCCGGCGGGCCACGTCCGCGTTGAACGAGGCGTCCGCGCCGGCCAGCGCGGAGACGTCCACCAGCGGGATGCCGATGTCGCGCGGGTCGAAGCCCTGCTCCCTGACCTCGCCGTCGCGGACCCACCAGACCCGGGAGGTCGCCGTGGTGGTGAGCTCGTCGAGCCCGTCGTCACCGCGGAATACCAGTGCCGAGGAGCCCCGCTCCGCCAGGACCCCCGCGACGATCGGGGCCACCCGCGCGTCGGCCACGCCGGTGGCCTGCGCCCGGACCCGCGCCGGGTTGGTGAGCGGGCCGAGGAAGTTGAAGGTGGTCCGGATGCCGAGCTCCCGGCGGGCCGCGGCCACGTGCCGCAGCGCGGGGTGGAACTTGACCGCGAAGCAGAAGGTGATCCCGGCTTCCTCGGCCACCTCCACGACCCGTGCGGGGGTGAGGTCGAGGTTGACGCCCAGCTTCTCCAGCACGTCCGAGGAGCCGCTCGCGGAGGACGCGGCCCGGTTGCCGTGCTTGACGACCTTGGCACCCGTACCGGCCACCACGATGGCCGACATCGTGGAGATGTTGACCGTCTTGGCCCCGTCGCCGCCGGTGCCGACGATGTCCACCGTCCGGCCCGGCACCTCGATCAGGTTGGCGTGTTCGTACATGGCGCGGACCAGGCCGTTGATCTCGGCCACGGTCTCCCCCTTGGCCCGCAGCGCGACGGCGAACCCGGCGATCTGGGCGTCGGTGGCCTCCCCGCGCATGATCCGGTCCATGGCCCAGGCCGTGTCGTCGGCGCCGAGGTCCCGGCCGGACAGCAGGGCGTCCAGAACGCCCGGCCAACCGCGGGCCGCCACGCTGTCGCCGCCTGCCGGGGTCACCAGGTTCATGGTCCGCTCCTGCTGCTCGTGGGGGATTCCACGTCGAATGGGAAGGGCTTCAGCCTATCCAGCGCCGGGGACGGCAAAGAGCCCCGTCCAGACACTGGACGGGGCTCTCGTCGTGGCGACACCAGGACTGACCGAAATCAGTCCCTCAAGCAGTCATGCGTCATGCGTGGTGCGTACTGCGTGAATCGTGAAGCTGTGAAGCGTGAAGCCGTGGTGCGGGAGATCAGTGGTGGCCGTGGCCGTTCTGGATCTCCTTGTACTCCTCCACCGTGGGCTTCGGGATCTGGTTGTTCTCCCCGTAGTAGCCCTTGCTGAGCTTGACGCGGAGCTTCTCCAGCGGCTTCACCTTGCGCTCGACACCGTTCTCGTCGACCGTGGGGCCGATCTCGGCGGGCTCGTACTGCTCGTACGAGGTGAGCGTGTGCAGCTTGCCCTGCGGGAGCGGCTCGTGGACCTCGACGAACTCACCGTGCGGCAGGCGCTTGATGATGCCGGTCTCGCGACCGTGCAGCACCTTGTCCCGGTCCCGGCGCTGGAGGCCGAGGCAGATCCGCTTGGTGATGACGAAGGCGATGACCGGACCGACGAAGAAGCCGATGCGGGCGAACCAGGTGATCGCGTTGATCGACAGGTGGAAGTACTGCGCGAACATGTCGTTTCCACCGGCGATCAGCAGGATGACGTACCACGTCAGCCATGCCACACCGAAGGCCGTACGGGTCGGGACGTTGCGCGGGCGGTCCAGGATGTGGTGCTCGCGCTTGTCCCCGGTGATCCAGGACTCGATGAACGGGTAGACCGCGATCACGACCAGGACCAGCGGGAAGATCACCAGCGGGATGAACACGCCCAGGACGAGGGTGTGGCCCCACAGGTTGATCTCCCAGCCCGGCATGGCACGGATCAGGCCCTCGGAGAAGCCCATGTACCAGTCGGGCTGCGCACCGGTGGACACGTGGTCCGGGCGGTACGGGCCGAGCGCCCAGATCGGGTTGATCGAGGCGATCGCCGAGACGGCCGCGATGACGCCGAAGACCAGGAAGAAGAAGCCTCCGGCCTTGGCCATGTAGACCGGGAGCAGCGGCATGCCGACGACGTTCTTCTCCGTCTTGCCGGGGCCCGCGAACTGCGTGTGCTTGTGGTAGAAGACCAGGATCAGGTGGGCCACCAGCAGGCCCATCATGATGCCGGGCAGCAGCAGGATGTGGACCGAGTAGAACCGGGCCACGAATTCGCCGCCGGGGAACTCCCCGCCGAAGAGGAACATCGACAGGTAGGTGCCGACGACCGGCACGGACAGCAGCGCGCCCTGCATGAAGCGGACACCGGTGCCCGAGAGCAGGTCGTCCGGCAGGGAGTAACCGGTGAAACCGGTGAACATGCCGAGGACCAGCAGCAGGAAGCCGAAGACCCAGTTGACCTCGCGCGGCTTGCGGAACGCGCCGGTGAAGAACACGCGCATCATGTGCACGAGCATCGCCGCGATGAAGATCAGCGCCGACCAGTGGTGGATCTGCCGGATGAGCAGACCGCCGCGGACGTCGAAGCTGATGTCGAGCGTCGAGGCGAAGGCCTCGGACATCATGACGCCCTGCATGGGCACGTACGAGCCGTGGTACACGACCTCGTTCATGCTCGGGTGGAAGAACAGCGTCAGGTACACACCCGTGAGGATGAGGATGATGAAGCTGTAGAGGCAGATCTCACCGAGCATGAAGGACCAGTGGTCCGGGAAGATCTTGCGCATGTTGGCCTTGGCCAGGCTGTAGATGCCCAGCCGGCCGTCGGCCCAGTCGGCTACGCGCTCGCCGGCCGGGGCCTTGCGCTCTTTGGTGTCTGAGGCAGTGCTCATCCGCGCTCCCAGAATGCAGGACCGACGGGCTCTTCGAAGTCGCCGAGCGCCTCGAGGAAACCTTCGTCATTGACGCCGATCCGCAACTGCGGGAGCGCGTGACCAGCCGGGCCGAAGATGACTCGGGCGCCGTCGGAGAGGTCGAAGGTGGACTGGTGGCACGGGCAGAGCACGTGGTGCGACTGCTGCTCGTACAGGCTGATCGGACAGCCGACGTGGGTGCAGATCTTGGAGTAGGCCACGATCCCGTCGTGGGACCACTCCAGTTCCTTCTTGTCCTTGATGTTCTCCGGCTGGATGCGGACGATCATCAGGGCAGCCTTGGCGATCTGCGTCTGGAAGTCGTGGGCGTGCTCGTCCAGGCCTTCCGGCATGGCGAAGGTCAGCGACCCGACGACGATGTCCTCGGGACGCAGCGGCTCCATCGTGTTCTGGTTGATGAGCATCTTGCCCCGCGCCCAGATCGTCTTGCGCAGCTTGTCCTCGGGCAGCGGGCCCAGGTCGCGCAGGATCACGACGGCGGAGAGCGGCAGCAGGGCCAGCGCACCGAACATCGTGTTGCGGATGAGCGGGCGGCGGCCGATGGCCGATTCGCGCGCGCCGTCCGCGAAGTCCTGCATGACCTGCGCCTTGACCTCGGGCGGCGCCGCGATCTCGTGGCGCTCGGCGGCGACCTCCACGTCGGACATCAGCGTGCGGGCCCAGTGGACCGCGCCCGCGCCGATGCAGAAGAGGGCCGTGCCGAGGGTCATGCCCAGGGCGAAGTTGAGAGCGCTCACCTTCCCGATGGGGAAGATGTAGACGATCTTGTCGACGGGCAGGGTCACGAACGAGGCGATGAAGCCGATCGTGGCCAGCATCGACAGGGTGAACAGGAAGGCCACCGTGCGCTCGGAGCGCTTCGCGGCCCGCTCGTCGATGTCCTGGATCCGCGGCTTGTGAACCGGCAGACCGGGGTCGGCGAACGGGTCGTCCGGTACTGCCACGGCACCGTGGTGCGCGTCGCCCTGCTCGCTCGGCAGGTGCTTCTCGGGAATGTCTTGGCTACTCATGACTTCTTGGCCTTAGCGGTGTGGGCCGCGACCCAGACGGCGACAGCGATCAGCGCACCCAGTCCGAAGATCCATCCGAAGAGACCCTCGGACACGGGGCCGAGGCCGCCGAGCTTGAGGCCACCGGGGTTGGTCGACTTCTCGCCGTTGACGTGCTGGAGGTACGCGATGATGTCCTTCTTCTGCTTCTCCGGCAGGGTGCTGTCGGGGAAGGAGGGCATGTTCTGCGGGCCGGTGAGCATGGCCTCGTAGACGTGCTTCGGCTCGACACCCTCAAGGTTGGGGGCGTACTTGCCGTTCGTCAGCGCGCCGCCCTCGCCCGTGAAGTTGTGGCACTGCGCGCAGTTGTTGCGGAACAGCTCACCACCCTTGGCGATGTCGGCACCCGCCGGGTCGTACTGCTTCTCGGTCGGCACGATCGGGCCGGCTCCGAGGGACGCGATGTACGCGGCGAGCTGGTCGGTCTGCGCCTGGGTGTAGATGACGGGCTTCTTCGGCACCTGGGCGCCGGGCTGCTGGGCGGGCATGCGGCCCGTCATCACCTGGAAGTCGACGGCAGCGGAGCCGACGCCTACCAGGCTGGGGCCGTCAGAGGAACCCTGACCGCCGGTACCGTGGCAGCTTGCGCAGCCGACGGCGTAGAGCTTCTGGCCCTCCTCGATGGCGAGGGACTGGACGGTTTCGTCGGCCTTCGCATTGCCCGCGGGCGCGAAGGCGGAGTACAGCCCCCCGGTAACCGCCAGCGCGAAGAGTAGAACGACGACCGCCGCCAGCGGATGGCGTCGTCGTGCGGAGAGCTTTTTCACGGATTACCCCGGTGTCAGGATCTTCTGCGTCGGTGTGTCTGGATGGAGTGCCGGGCCGGGCCCGGCGACGTGTTCGCTACTTGATCAGGTAGATCGTTGCGAAGAGGCCGATCCAGACGACATCGACGAAGTGCCAGTAGTAGGACACGACGATGGCCGACGTGGCCTGTTCGTGGGTGAACCTCTTGGCCGCGTACGTCCGGCCGAGGACCAGCAGGAAGGCGATGAGACCGCCCGTCACGTGCAGACCGTGGAAGCCGGTGGTCAAGTAGAAGACCGAGCCGTACGGACCGGACGAGAGGCTCATGCCCTCGTGCTTGACCAGCTCGGTGTACTCGAACACCTGGCCGCCAATGAAGATCGCACCCATGACGAACGTGATGATGAACCACGTCCTGAGCTTCTTCACGTCACCGCGCTCGGCGGCGAATACGCCGAGCTGGCAGGTGAGCGAGGAAAGCACCAGGATCGTCGTGTTCGTCGCCGAGAAGGGCAGATTCAAGGCCGAAGCCTGTTCTGTCCAGTACTCGGCGCCTGTCACGGATCGCAGGGTGAAGTACATCGCGAAGAGGGCCGCGAAGAACATCAGCTCGGAACTCAACCAGATGATGGTTCCCACGCTGACGAGGTTCGGCCTGTTGACCGTCGGGTGCGCGTGCCCGGTATCTACTGTCGTTGCTGTCGCCACGACCGACATTATGTCGGTCCCTTATCCCGCCCTCACCCCGGGGGGTGCCGTTCGGAGTGTCAGGGGCGTGTGCAAGGCCCGAACGGCCCATCAGATCGCCCTACGGACGCCCGCCGCACATCCCTCGGGCGAGGCTGTGCGAACCGATGTTGACACCGGGTCGGACGGAGTAGCATCCCGCGCAACATCAACGTGATTCACGGGACACGTGGAGGAACGAAATGCGGGCGACTGCGCGGGTTCTGGTCTACAGCGACGACGCGGGCACCCGGGAGCAGGTGCGGCTGGCGGCCGGGCGCAGGCCGGCCGCCGACCTGCCGCCGGTGGAGTTCCTGGAGTGCGCCACGCTGCCGGCCGTCCTGAAGGAGCTGGACGCGGGCGGCATCGACGTGTGCGTGCTGGACGGCGAGGCGGTTCCGGCCGGGGGCATGGGGGTGTGCCGGCAGATCAAGGACGAGATCTTCCAGTGCCCGCCCGTACTGCTCCTGATGGGCCGTCCGCAGGACGCCTGGCTGGCCACGTGGAGCCGCGCGGACTCCGCCGTCACCCTTCCGGTGGATCCGGTGGACTTCGCGCAGGCCCTGGCGGGTCTGCTGCGCGCGCGGCTCTCCCCGGCGGCGTAGCGGGGCCTGTACGCCCCGCACAGCCCCTCACCGGCGCATGCCGGGCCCACGGGTGCCCGTACGGTCCGTACGGGCACCCGTGCCCCGGCTGCGGCCCCTCCGGGCGCTCCTGGCCCGGTGGTTACACCTGCGGGCGCAGTCGGGCCTGGTCGACCGGGCTGCGGCCCTCCTGGGTGCCCTTGAGGAGGGCGCTGCCCTCGCGCCAGTCCTTCCAGTCCATGTTCCAGTCGCCGAAGCCGTTGCCGAAGATGTCCATGTCGTCGCCGATGCTGTTGATGACGCGGACGATGTCGCCTTCGGTGATGTTCTCGTAGAACCAGGCGGCGTTGCCCGTGCTCATGCCGGTGCAGCCGTGGCTGACGTTGGCGTATCCGTGGGAGCCGACGGACCACGGCGCGGCGTGGACGTATTCACCGCTCCAGGTGACGCGCGTCGCGTAGTAGACGGGCAGGTTGTAGTACTCGCTGCCGCCGATGCCCACGGTGTCTCCGCGCATCTGGACGTAGTACTGCTTGCCGAGGACCACCTTGACGCCGTTGCGGGTGGAGAATCCGGGCTTGCCGGTGGTCACCGGGATGGAATTGATCACTTCTCCGTTGCGCCTGAACGTCATCCAGTGCGAGGAGGCGTCCGTGGTGACCTCGACGCGGTCGCCGATCTCCAGCTTCAGCGGCTTGGAGGCGGCTCCGTGCAGGTCGTCGGAGATCTTGATGCCCTCGAGGTTGCTCCGGACGGACACGGTGGTGTTGGCGGGCCAGTAGTCCTTGGGCCGGTAGTGGAGCTTCTTGTCGTCGACCCAGTGCCAGGCGCCCTCGGCGCCCGGCGGGGTGTCGACGACCAGGCCGCGCTCGATGACGGCTCGGGCGGCCTTGTCCTTCACGGGTTCGTTGAGTTCGGCCGTGAGGGGCTGTCCGACGCCGTACTTGCCCTCGTCCGGGCCGAATTCGACCTTGAGGACCTTCTGGGCCGGAGTGGTGTCGAAGGTGAGCGTGCGCTGCCCGGGCGCGCCGCGTTCGTCCTCCGTACCCACGAGGACGGTGTAGCGGACGCCCGCGGCCATCGGGACGGTGCTGTGCCAGCGGTCGCCCGAGGCGGACAACTCGCCCGCCAGGCGGCGTCCGTGGGTGTCCACGGCGCTCACGTCGGTGATCCGGCCGTCGCCGCTCTTGGCGGTGACTTCCAGGGGCCGGTCCGGGTCGACCGGACGGCTGCCCGAGGACTGGTTGAGGGCGACTTGGTCGCCCGCGTCGTAGGGGCGGGCGGACAGCGGGTTGTCGTCGCCCGACCCGCATGCGGTGGCGCCGGCCCCGAGGGACGCGACCAGCAGGGAGCAGCCGATAACCGTCCAAAGACGCGGTGACTGGTTCATGGAGCCAACGCTATGAAGATATGACAATTACGGCGCGCGGGGTGACTGCAAACGAGGGGCCCGGACTCCTCCATTGGAGGTGTCCGGGCCCCTGGTCTCACGCTGTGGCCGCTGCGGGAAGCAGTGGCGCGGGTGGTGCGGCTACTGGTTCTGGTTCTCGCCGCGGTAGTACTCGTACACCCAGCCCCACAGACCGACCAGGATCAGCGGCGCCGAGAAGTACATCAGCCACCAGCCGAAGACGACGCCCATGAAGGCGAAGAGGCCACCGATGGCCAGCGAGAGCGGCTGCCAGCTGTGCGGGGAGAAGAACCCCAGCTCGCCCGCCTCGTCGGCTACGTCGGCTTCCAGGTTGTCCTGGGCCATCTCGTCCACGCGCTTGGCCGTGAAGGCCAGGTAGTAGCCGATCATGGCGCTCAGGCCGAAGGCCAGTGCGAGCGCGGTGGTGCCGACCGGCTCCTTCGACCACACGCCGTACACGACGGTCATGATCAGGATGAAGACGGCGAGCCACAGGAACATCCTGCCCTGGATCTTCACTTGCCGGCCTCCTTGCCACCAGCGACGGCCTTGGCGGCCACGGCGTGGTCCTCAAGGTGGTCGAGGGCCGCGATCTCGGGGTGGTGCAGATCGAATGCCGGGGATTCGGACCGGATCCTCGGCAGGGTGAGGAAGTTGTGCCGCGGCGGCGGGCAAGACGTCGCCCATTCGAGCGAACGGCCGTAGCCCCACGGGTCGTCGACCTCGACCTTCTTGCCGTACTTCGCCGTCTTCCAGACGTTGTACATGAACGGCAGCATCGACAGGCCCAGCACGAAGGAGCTGATCGTCGAGATGGTGTTCAGCAGCGTGAAGCCGTCCGCCGCGAGGTAGTCCGCGTAACGACGCGGCATGCCCTCGGCGCCCAGCCAGTGCTGCACCAGGAAGGTGCCGTGGAAGCCGATGAACAGCGTCCAGAAGGTGATCTTGCCGAGGCGCTCGTCCAGCATCTTGCCCGTGAACTTCGGCCACCAGAAGTGGAAGCCGGCGAACATCGCGAAGACCACGGTGCCGAAGACGACGTAGTGGAAGTGCGCGACGACGAAGTACGAGTCGGAGACGTGGAAGTCCATCGGGGGCGAGGCCAGGATGACGCCGGTCAGGCCACCGAAGGTGAAGGTGACCAGGAAGCCGATCGTCCAGAGCATCGGAGTCTCGAAGGACAGCGAGCCCTTCCACATCGTGCCGATCCAGTTGAAGAACTTCACACCGGTCGGAACCGCGATGAGGAACGTCATGAAGGAGAAGAACGGCAGCAGCACACCGCCGGTGACGTACATGTGGTGGGCCCACACGGTCACCGAAAGGCCGGCGATCGAGATCGTCGCGGCGATCAGGCCGATGTAACCGAACATCGGCTTGCGCGAGAAGACCGGAATGATTTCGGAAACGATTCCGAAGAACGGCAGCGCGATGATGTACACCTCTGGGTGTCCGAAGAACCAGAAGAGGTGCTGCCACAGCAGGGCGCCGCCATTGGCCGCGTCGAAGATGTGCGAGCCGAACTTGCGGTCGGCCTCCAGCGCGAAGAGCGCGGCGGCCAGCACCGGGAAGGCGAGCAGGACCAGGACACCGGTCAGCAGCACGTTCCAGGTGAAGATCGGCATGCGGAACATCGTCATGCCGGGGGCGCGCATGCAGATGATCGTGGTGATGAAGTTGACCGAGCCGAGGATCGTGCCGAAGCCCGAGAAGGCCAGACCCATGATCCACATGTCGGCGCCGATGCCCGGCGAGCGGACGGCGTCCGACAGCGGGGAGTAGGCGAACCAGCCGAAGTCGGCGGCACCCGAGGGGGTGATGAAGCCGGCCACCGCGAGGGTCGAACCGAAGAGGTACAGCCAGTACGCGAACATGTTCAGCCGCGGGAACGCCACGTCGGGCGCGCCGATCTGCAGCGGCATGATCCAGTTCGCGAAGCCCGCGAACAGCGGGGTGGCGAACATCAGCAGCATGATCGTGCCATGCATGGTGAACGCCTGGTTGAACTGCTCGTTCGACATGATCTGCGTACCCGGACGGGCCAGCTCGGCGCGCATGAAGAGCGCCAGGAGTCCGCCGATGAGGAAGAACACGAACGACGTGAGCAGGTACATCGTGCCGATGGTCTTGTGGTCGGTAGTGGTCAACCACTTCACGACGACATTGCCCGGCTGCTTGCTCCGGACCGGCAACTCGTTCTCGTACGAGTCGGCCTCGGCACCCTGAGGCTGATTGAGGATGCTCACAGTTGGTTCACCTCAGCATTGCGGGCCGGGTCGGTCTGCTGGATGCCGGCCGGGAGGAAGCCGGTCTGACCCTTCTCCGCGAGCTCCTTCAGGTGCGCCTTGTACGCCTCCGGGGAGACGACCTTGACGTTGAAGAGCATGCGGGAGTGGTCGACACCGCAGAGTTCGGCGCACTTGCCCATGAAGACGCCCTCTTCGGTCGGGGTGACCTCGAAGACGTTGGTGTGCCCCGGAATGACGTCCTGCTTGAACAGGAAGGGGACCACCCAGAAGGAGTGGATGACGTCGTTGGACGACAGGATGAAGCGGACCTTCTCACCCTTCGGCAGCCAGAGCGTCGGGCCGGGGTTGCCGGTCTCCGCGTTCCGGTCGCTCGGGACGCCCTTGGTGTAGACGCCTTCGGCGCCCGCGGGGAAGTCCTTGGTGTAGCGGTCCGGAATGGCGGCGAGTTCCTTGGAAACCTCGCCGGCCTTCGGAGTCGCCGCATCGCCGTCGACGTCCTCGACGTAGTTGAAGCCCCAGCTCCACTGGAACCCGACCACGTTGATCGTGTGCGCCGGCTTGGCGGAGAGGGCGAGCAGCTTCGACTCGTCACGCGCGGTGAAGTAGAAGAGCACCGAGACGATGATGAGCGGGACCACGGTGTACAGCGCCTCGATGGGCATGTTGTACCGGGTCTGCGGGGGAACCTCGACCTTGGTCCGGCTGCGCCGGTGGAAGATGACGCTCCACATGATCAGGCCCCACACGAGGATGCCGGTGATCAGAGCGGCCGCCCAGGACCCCTGCCACAGGGAGAGGATGCGAGGCGCCTCTTCAGTGACCGGGCTGGGCAATCCGAGGCGGGGGAAGTCTTTCCATGTATACGAGCAACCAGTGGCGGTCGCCAGGACCACGCCCGCAGTCAGCGCCTGCAGCAGCTTCCGCCGCATCGGGCGCCGCGGCGAGCGGTCGGAGCCGTAGGGACTCACGTAGCGCCTTCCCGAGAGTCTCGGCCCGCGCGGCCGGCCGCGGCCGCATTCGGGTCGGTCGCCGGCCCTGACGCAGGCAGGGGTTTGGATGTTTATGCGGACCAAACCCTACTGGACGCTATTTGGGGTCGCGCGGGGAGGGTGCCCAACGCGCCGTTACTGACCCCGAAGGGATGGATCCGCCGTACGGGGGACGGCCCAACGGGCCCCGAATGGCGGGGTCCCGACGACATCTGACGGGCCCTGACCTCGGCCGGTCGTCACGTCGGCGCGGCGGCCGGTTAGCGTGACCGGATGCCGTACTTCGACACCGCGTCCGCCGCCCCGCTGCACCCCGTGGCCCGGCAGGCGCTCCAGGCCTCCCTTGACGAAGGCTGGGCCGATCCGGCCCGGCTGTACCGGGAAGGGCGCCGGGCCCGGCTGCTGCTGGACGCGGCGCGGGAGGCGGCGGCGGAAGCGGTGGGCTGCCGTGCCGACGAGCTCGTGTTCACTCCTTCGGGGACGCACGCGGTTCACTCGGGCATGTCCGGGGTGCTGGCGGGGCGTCGGCGCGTCGGCGGGCATCTGGTCGTATCAGCGGTGGAACACAGTTCCGTGCTGCACGCGACGGAGATCCACGCAGCGGGCGGCGGGCGGGTCGAGGAGGTCCCGGTGGACCGGTTCGGCCGGGTCTCCGCCTCCTCCTACGGGGAACTCGTGGGGCCCTCCACCGCGCTGGCCTGCCTCCAGTCGGCCAATCACGAGGTCGGCACCGTCCAGCCCGTGGCGGAGGTCGCCGAGGTGTGCGCCGCCGCCGGGGTGCCGTTGCTGGTGGACGCCGCGCAGTCGCTGGGCTGGGGGCCGGTCCCCGGAGACTGGTCCGTGCTGTGCGCGAGCGCCCACAAATGGGGCGGTCCGGCCGGGGTCGGCCTGCTGGCGGTCCGCAAGGGAGTCCGCTTCTCCCCCCAAGGCCCCGCCGACGAAAGGGAGTCGGGGCGCTCCCCCGGCTTCGTCAACCTCCCCGCGGCCGTCGCCGCGGCGGCCTCCCTGCGGGCGGTGCGCGCCGAGGCGGACGCGGAGGCGGCCCGCCTGCGGATCCTGGTGGACCGGCTGCGGCGGCGGGTGGCCCGCCTGGTGCCGGACGTGGAGGTGGTGGGCCATCCCGACCTCCGGCTCCCGCACCTGGTCACCTTCTCCTGCCTGTACGTGGACGGGGAGACCCTGCTCCACGGACTGGACCGGGCGGGCTACTCCGTGTCCTCCGGCTCTTCGTGCACCAGCTCGACGCTGACGCCGTCCCATGTCCTGCGGGCGATGGGGGTGCTGTCGGAGGGAAACGTACGGGTGTCCCTGCCGGCCGGTACGACGGCCGCGGAGGTCAACGGCTTCCTGGAGGTCCTGCCGGGGCTGGTGGCGGGGGTCCGCGAGCAACTCGGCGTGGTGGAACCGGTGATGGACCCCGATCCGGAGGCGGCATCCCTGGAACTGGACACCCTCGGCCTGCGGTGTCCGCAGCCGGTGATCGAACTGGCCCGGGCCATCGGCCGGGTGCCGGTGGGGGGCACGGTGACCGTCCTGTCGGACGACGAGGTCGCGCGGCTGGACGTTCCGGCGTGGTGCGCGATGCGGGGGCACGTGTACGTGGGCGAAGCCCCGCGCCCCCTCGGTACCGCTTATACGGTCCGCCGGGCGGTCTGACCCGGCACCGGTCCTCAAACGCCGGACGGGCTGGATTTACCGCTGCGCGGCACAATTCAGCCCCGCCGGCGTTTGAGGCGCGGGTGCCGGGTCGGATCTCCAGGGGGTCCGGCCCGGCACCCGCCCACGGACGGCAGCGGTACCGGACGCCGCGAGGGGCTACGCCGGGAGGTGGGCCTGGACTTCCGCCGCCGCCTCGTCGCCGTACGCCTTCGCGAAGCGCTCCATGAAGTGGGCGCGGCCCAGGGTGTACTCCTGGGTGCCCAGGGTTTCGATGACGAGCGTGGCCAGCATGCAGCCGACCTGCGCGGCCCGCTCCAGGCCGACGCCCCAGCCCAGACCGGTCAGGAAGCCCGCGCGGAACGCGTCGCCGACGCCCGTCGGGTCGACCTTCGCGTTCTCCTCCGGGCAGCCGACCACGATCGGGTCGTGGCCGATGCGGTCGATGCGGACGCCGTTCGAGCCGAGCGTGGTGACCCGGGTGCCGACCTTCGCCAGGATCTCCGCGTCGGTCCAGCCGGACTTCGCCTCGATGAGGCCCTTCTCGTACTCGTTCGAGAAGAGGTACGTCGCGCCCTCCATGAGGGTGCGGATGTTGTCGCCGTCCATCCGGGCGATCTGCTGCGAGAAGTCCGCGGCGAAGGGGATCGCCCGCGTGCGGCACTCCTCCGTGTGGCGCAGCATCGCCTCGGGGTCGTCCGCGCCGATCAGGACGAGGTCCAGGCCGCCGACCCGGTCCGCGACCGACTTCAGCTCGATCAGGCGGGCCTCGCTCATCGCGCCCGTGTAGAAGGAGCCGATCTGGTTGTGGTCGGCGTCCGTCGTGCAGACGAAGCGCGCGGTGTGCAGGACCTCGGAGATCCGCACGGACTGGGTGTCGACGCCGTGCCGGTCGAGCCAGGCGCGGTACTCGTCGAAGTCGGAGCCGGCCGCTCCGACGAGGATCGGCCGGGCGCCGAGCTGCCCCATGCCGAAGCAGATGTTCGGGCCGACGCCGCCGCGCCGTACGTCGAGGTTGTCGACGAGGAAGGAGAGGGAGACCGTGTGCAGCTGGTCCGCGACGAACTGGTCGGCGAAGCGGCCGGGGAAGGTCATGAGGTGGTCGGTGGCGATGGAGCCGGTGACTGCGATACGCACGGCGTGGACGCTCCTGCGGAGGACGGCATGGGGACATTCAAAACTACCCGGTCGGCGGGCTCCCTGGCCGACCGGCAGAAACTACCCCGTAGTAGGTCTTTCTTCGCCCGCCGTGCCGTGCCTACCGTGCCCGCATGACCTACACGGATGGTTTTGGGCACGCCCGGCCCGCCCAGAACGCGGCGGACACCGAGTTCGAACAGCTGTTGGGCGACTGCGCCCGGATGGCCCCGCATTGGCCGGTTCCCGCCGATCTCCGACCGGATCGGGTGAGCCCCTCCCAGATCAACGGGATCCGCGTCCCGGCATCCTCGGCCCGGCTCATCGCCGGCACGGCGGTCTACGGCTACTAGGGCGTCGGCAGGTCCGGCCCCGGCGGGAACCGGATCCGCGTCTGTTCCGTCACACCCGCATCACCCCATGCGGGACGGGCAAAGGAGCGATGCGGTGACCAGCGAACAACCCGAGGCAACCGGGGCAGCCGATGCACCCGGCACACCCGAGGCATCACGTGCCACCCGACGGCGGCCGGCCTGGGTCGTCGGTTCGATCGCGGCCGCCGTCCTGCTCACCGGCGGCGGCACCGCGTACTGGGCGTCGACCGCCCACGGCGAGGGGCGTACGGGCGACAGCGCGGCCTCCGCGCCCCGCACGCTGCCCACTCCGCCCGGGCCCGGTATCGCCCCCGGCGAGCCCGACCCCTCCGGCGGCGGGGTCACGTACACCGCCGACGTCCGGCTCCCGGACGGCCCGGCCACGGCGCCTGCGTTCACGGCGAGCGGCGAGGTGACCGCCGCCGAGGTGGCGCGGCTCGCGACGGCGCTCGGTATCTCCGGCGCGCCCCGGCTCGCCGGCGGGACCTGGCAGGCCGGGGAGACCGCGGACGGCTCCGGGCCCCGGCTCACGGTGAACCTCAAGGCCCCGGGGACCTGGAACTTCTCCCGCTTCCAGGCCGGCGGCACCGGCGACGACTGCGTGCGCGGCAAGGACACCTGCGGACCGGCCACCCTCCCCGAGGACCTGGGCCAGGAGCACGGCGGCACCGTCGGGGCGCCCGTCTCCGAGGAGGCCGCCAAGGCCGCCGCCGCGCCCGTGCTGGCGGCCGTGGGCCAGGGCGCGGCCGCGCTCGACGCCCGGATCGCCCAGGGCTCCGTACGCCTGGTGACGGCCGACCCGGTGATCGGGGGCCTGCCCACCCAGGGCTGGTCCACCCGGATCGGCGTCGGGACGGACTCCCGGGTGGTGTCGGGCAGCGGCGAGCTGAAGGTTCCGGTGCGGGCCGCCGAGCAGCAGGTGATCGGCGCCGTGGACGCGCTGGCCCGGCTGAACGACAAGGCCCGGGGCTCCGACGGTACGGGCCCGGACCCGAGCGGCTGCGCCACGAGCGTCCCGCTGACTCCGGACGCCCCGGACGGCGCCACGGACACGCTCCCGTGCAACCCGGAGCCGCGGCCCATGAAGCCGCCGCGGACGGAGTCGGTGCGGGGCGCCGAGCTCGGGCTGGTCCCGGGCACCGTCGACGGGGCCCGCGGCCTGGTGCCGGCCTGGCTGTTCGAGGTGGCGGGCAAGGACGGCGGCCCCGGCCACACGGTGGCCCAGCCGGCGGCCCTGACGGAGGAGACTCCCCCGGTCGACCTGCCCACCCCGGTCGACCCGCCCGCGAAGGGGCAGACGGTGCCCGGGTTCTCGTACTCCTCGGCCGACCGGACGCTGACCGTGAACTTCTGGGGCGGGGTGTGCAGCGCGTACGCCCTGGAGGTCCGCGAGCAGCCGGAGTCGGTGATGGTGAAGATCACGGACACCCCGAACAAGCCCGGGCAGGCCTGCATCATGCTGGCGCAGGAGATGACGGTGACGGCCTCGCTCCAGCAGCCGCTCGGCGACCGCAAGGTGATCGACGCGACCACGGGCAAGGCGGTTCCCCGCCAGTAGGGGGCGCCGGGACGTGCGAGAGGGGCCCGCCCGCGGATGTCCGCGGGCGGGCCCCTCTCGTGGCCCTACGAGCTCAGCCGCGACTTACCAACCAGCCGGGCGGCCTGGGCCTAGCTGAAGGAGTCGCCGCAGGCGCAGGAGCCCGTGGCGTTCGGGTTGTCGATCGTGAAGCCCTGCTTCTCGATGGTGTCGACGAAGTCGATGGACGCACCGTGCAGGTACGGGGAGCTCATCCGGTCGGTGACGACCTTCACACCGTCGAAGTCCTTCACGACGTCGCCGTCGAGGGAGCGCTCGTCGAAGAAGAGCTGGTAGCGCAGGCCGGAGCAGCCGCCGGGCTGGACGGCGACGCGCAGCGCCAGGTCATCGCGGCCTTCCTGCGTCAGCAGGGTCCTGACCTTCTCGGCGGCGGCGTCGGACAGGAGGATGCCGTCGCTCACGGTGGTCTTTTCGTCCTGTACGGACATCTGCATTCACTCCCGAAGTGGGCGGCTCCCCACTCGAGGCGGGGAAACGTCGGACTCTTGCCGTCGGTGGCAACGAGCGGGACCGCGGATTCATTCCGGGACCCGACGCGTGTTTCAGAAATTCCATGCTCGCACACACCCGCGGGGTGGTGGGTCCCCGCGAGGTGCCCGCGCCGGGCGGGCGAATTCGTCACATCGACACTATCGGCATCGTCAAAGTGACGTGAAGCAGTTATGATAGATAGCGTCAATCAGACGAGAAGTCGAAGCGATGGCTTCAGAGTGGCTTCAGAAGTCCCTTGTCGCAGAACAGAAAGGGTGCGTGTCGTGACCACCGCCCAGCCTTTGGACAACCAGCCTTTGGACGTCCAGCCGACGCCCCTTGCCTTGCTGCTGCTCGGCCGCGAAGCCGACCCCAAGAGCGAGCGCGGGGTGGAGTGCCCCGGCGACCTGCCCTCGCCGTCGGACCCGAACCTCGTGGCGCGCGCCCGCGCCGCCAAGGAGAAGCTCGGGGACAAGGTCTTCATCCTCGGCCACCACTACCAGCGTGACGAGGTCATCGAGTTCGCCGACGTCACCGGTGACTCCTTCAAGCTCGCCAAGGACGCGGCCGCCAGGCCGGAGGCCGAGTACATCGTCTTCTGCGGCGTCCACTTCATGGCCGAGTCCGCGGACATCCTCACCTCGGACGACCAGAAGGTGGTCCTGCCGGACCTGGCCGCCGGCTGCTCGATGGCCGACATGGCCACCGCCGAGCAGGTCGCGGAGTGCTGGGACGTGCTGACCGAGGCCGGTATCGCCGGAGCCACGGTCCCCGTCTCGTACATGAACTCCTCGGCCGACATCAAGGCCTTCACCGGCAAGCACGGCGGCACGATCTGCACCTCGTCCAACGCCAAGAAGGCCCTGGAGTGGGCGTTCGAGCAGGGGGAGAAGGTGCTGTTCCTCCCGGACCAGCACCTGGGCCGCAACACCGCCGTCCGCGACATGGGCATGTCCCTGGACGACTGCGTGCTGTACAACCCGCACAAGCCGAACGGCGGCCTGACCGTCGAGCAGCTCCGCAACGCCAAGATGATCCTGTGGCGCGGGCACTGTTCGGTGCACGGCCGGTTCTCCGTCGACTCGGTCAACGACGTGCGCGCCCGCATCCCCGGCGTGAACGTCCTGGTCCACCCCGAGTGCAAGCACGAGGTCGTGGCGGCCGCGGACTACGTCGGCTCCACCGAGTACATCATCAAGGCGCTGGAGGCGGCTCCGGCCGGCTCCAAGTGGGCCATCGGCACCGAGCTGAACCTCGTACGCCGCCTGGCGAACCGTTTCGCCGCGGAGGACAAGGAGGTCGTCTTCCTCGACAAGACGGTCTGCTTCTGCTCGACCATGAACCGCATCGACCTCCCCCACCTGGTGTGGACCCTGGAGTCCCTGGCCGAGGGCAACCTCGTCAACCAGATCCAGGTCGACAAGGAGACCGAGAGCTTCGCCAAGCTCGCCCTGGAGCGGATGCTCGCGCTTCCGTAGCCGGACCCGGCAGCGACGACCGAAGGGCCGCCCCTCCTGTGAGGGGCGGCCCTTCGGCGTGTCCGGGTTCCCGGTGTCCGGGTTCCCGGCGTACGCGTTCCCGCGCGGGTCAGACCTTGACCGGGCTGTCGTCCTCCGCGGAGGCGGACGGGGCCGGGGCCACGGTCAGGCGGGCCGTCTTCTTCGCGCTGCGGCGCTCCTTGCGGAGCTCCAGCATCGTGTAGAGGGTCGGCACCAGCAGGAGGGTGAGCAGGGTGGAGCTGATCAGGCCGCCGATGACGACCACCGCGAGCGGCTGCGAGATGAAGCCGCCCTCGCCGGTGACGCCCAGCGCCATCGGGAGCAGCGCGAAGATCGTCGCCAGTGCCGTCATGAGGATCGGGCGCAGCCGGTGGCGGCCGCCCTCGACGACCGCCTCGATCACGCCGTAGCCCTGGGCCCGGTACTGGTTGACCAGGTCGATCAGCACGATCGCGTTGGTCACGACGATGCCGATGAGCATCAGCATGCCGATCAGGGCCGGGACGCCGAGCGGGGTGCCGGTGACCAGGAGCAGGCCGAGCGCGCCGGTCGCGGCGAACGGGATGGAGACCAGCAGGATCAGCGGCTGGACCAGCGAGCGGAACGTCGCGACCAGCAGCATGAACACGAGCGCGATGGCCGCGAGCATGGCCAGGCCCAGCTGTGCGAAGGCCTCGCTCTGGTCCTCCCCGACGCCGCCGATGGAGGCCGTGGCGCCCGCGGGCAGGTCCAGGGCCTTGATCTTCGACTGCAGGGTGGAGCTGACGGCGCCGGTGTTGTCGCCGATCGGCTTCGCGCTGATGGTCGCGGCGCGGGCGCCGTCGATCCGGGTCATCGCGACGGGGCCGGGGACCTCCTTGACCTCGGCGATGTCGCCGAGCCTGACCGGGCCGACCGGCAGCGCCTGCAGCTCGGCCAGGGTGGCGGCCGGCTGCGCGGACTTGATGACGATGTCCCGCTCGGTGTCGTCCAGTACGGCCTTGCCCGCCGGGTTGCCGCGTACGGCCTGTCCGACGATGGCGCCGAGCGCGGCCTGGTTCAGGCCGAACTCCGCCGCCTTGGGGGTGGCGGTGACCGAGATCCGGGGCACGGACTGGGACAGGTCGCTCTGGACGTCGGTGACGTCCTCGATCTTCGCCACCTCGGCGCGGACCTGCTCGGCGGCCCGGGCGAGTACGGCCCCGTCGCCGGCCTTGACGACGACGCTGAGGTTCTGGCTGGCGAAGCCGTCGCCGGCCGCGATGGTGGTCTCCCCGATGCCCTCGATCCCCTTGAGGGCGGTCTCGATGGTCTTCTTGGCGGACTCGGTCTTGTCCGATCCCTCCAGCGTGACCTGGTACGAGGCCTGGTTGGAGCCCGTACCGCCGCCGAAGGCGGCCATGAAGCCGGAGGAGCCGACGGTGACCTGGTAATCCTTGACCCCGTCGGTCTCGGAGAGGACCTTCTCGACCTTGCGGCTCGCCTCGTCGGCGGCGGCCAGCGAGGTGCCGGGCGCCAACTGCTGCTTGATGCTCAGGACTTCCTGCTCGCCCTGGTCGAAGAAGTTCGTCTTGAGCAGCGGGGTCATGCCCAGCGTCGCGACGAGCACCACGACGGCGACGGCCACGGTGGCGAGCCGGCGGCGGGTGACCAGGTCCAGCGCCCGGACGTAGAACTGCTGGAGCTTGCTGCGGGACTCCTTCTCCTCGGCCTCGCGGCGGGCCTTCTCGATGCTCGCGGCGTCCCCCTCCACGACGCCCTTCGGCGCGCGCAGGAACCAGTACGAGAGCACAGGCACGACCGTCAGGGAGACGATCAGCGAGGCCAGCAGGGCCGCGGTGACGGTGATGGAGAACGGGCCGAAGAACTGGCCGACCATGCCGCCGACGAAGGCGATCGGCAGGAAGACGGCGACGGTGGTGAGCGTGGAGGAGGTGACCGCGCCGGCCACCTCCTTGACCGCGGTGATGATCGCGTGCCGGCGCTCCTCGCCATAGCCGAGGTGGCGCTTGATGTTCTCCAGGACCACGATCGAGTCGTCGACGACCCGGCCGATGGCGATGGTGAGCGCGCCCAGCGTCAGCATGTTGAGGGAGAGGTCGCGGGTCCACAGCACGATCAGCGCGAGGACGACGGACAGCGGGATGGAGACCGCGGTGACCAGCGTCGAGCGCAGCGAGCCGAGGAAGACCAGGATCACGACGACCGCGAAGACCAGGCCGAGCAGGCCCTCGGTGGTCAGGCCCGAGATGGACTTGGCGACGGCCGGGCCCTGGTCGCTGACCACGGTCAGGTCGGCGCCGGAGCCGAGGGTGGAGCGGAGCTCGGGCAGCTTGTCCTTGACCGCGTCCGAGATGGCGACGGCGCTGCCGTCCTTGTCCATGGTGAGGACCAGGGCGAGGCTGGGCTTGCCGTTGGTGCGGGTGAGGGAGTCGGCCCTGGCGGGCTCCTGCTTCACGCCCGCCACGTCGCCGAGGCGGACGGCGGGCTTGCCCGGTCCGGCGGTGAGGCGCAGGTCCTCCAGCTGGGCGAGCGAGGTGTAGCCCGAACCGACGCGCACGGTGCGGTTCTTGCCCCCCTCGTCGAAGGAGCCCGCGGGGACGGTGGCGCCGCCCGCCTGGAGGCCCTGGGCCAGGGCCGCTCCGTCGAGGCCGGCGGCGGCGAGCTTGGCGTTGTCGGGGGTGACGGTGACCTGGAGGTCCTGGACCCCGTCGACGGTGACCTGGCCGACGCCGGCGATGTCCTCCAGCGCGGGGACCACCGACTTGTTCAGCTGGTCGGCCAGCGCCTGCTGGTCCTTGTCGGAGGTGACGGCGAGGACCACGGTGGGCATGTCGTCGGTGGAACCGGCGATCACCTGCGGGTCCACCTCGGCGGGCAGCCGTACGCGGGCCCGGTTGACGGCCTGCTGGACGTCGGCGACGAGCTGCTTGGTGCCGTCGTCGCCGTAGTCGAAGGTCGCCATGATGAGGGCGTTGCCCTCACTGGCGGTGGAGGTGATGCCGGTGATGCCGTCGACGCCCTTGAGCATGGCTTCGATCGGTTCGACGACCTGCTTCTCCACCACGTCGGGCGAGGCGCCCTGGTACGGCGCGAGCACGGACACCATCGGCAGGTCGATGGAGGGCAGCAGCTGCTGCTTGAGCTGCGGGATGGCTATGGCGCCGAAGAGGAGCGCGACGAGCGACACGAGGCCGATCAGCGCCCTTTGGGCGAGGCTGAAGCGGGACAGCCGGAACATGGCTATGGGGATCTCTCTGCAGGGACGCGGTGACGTCTACGAGGCATGACGGGGCCGTGCCTTCGGGCACGCGCGGGCTCCCTCAGCCTCTCCCGCACACGGGCCCGGCCACGTCGGCCCCAGGTCCCGTCCTTATCCGGGGCATACCGCGTCCGCAGTAGGCGGGGCTACTGCGAACTGCTCGGAACTCCCCCGAACTAGTCGGCCCTGGGCCGGACTAGTCCCGATTCGTAGGCGATGACCACCAATTGCGCCCGGTCGCGGGCGCCGAGTTTGGACATGGCGCGGTTCACGTGGGTCTTGACGGTGAGCGGGCTGACTTCCAGCCGGCGGGCGATCTCGTCGTTGGACAGGCCGGCCGCCACGAGGACGAGGACCTCGCGCTCGCGGACGGTCAGCGCGGCGAGGCGCTGTACGTGGTCGGCGCCCGCGGCGGGCGTGGCCACGGCGCCGCCGCCCTGCGCGAGGAAGGTGGCGATGAGCCCTTTGGTGGCGGCCGGGGAGAGCAGCGCGTCGCCGGCCGCCGCGACGCGGATGGCGTTGAGCAGTTCCTCGGGCTCGGCGCCCTTGCCGAGGAACCCGGAGGCGCCCGCCCGCAGGGCCGCCGCCACGTACTCGTCCACCTCGAAGGTCGTCAGCATCACCACGCGTACCGCGGCCAGTTCGGGGTCCGCGCTGATCAGCCGGGTGGCGGCGAGGCCGTCGGTGCCGGGCATCCGGATGTCCATCAGCACGACGTCGGGCCGCTCCGTGCGCGCCAGTTCGAAGGCCTGCGCCCCGTCGGAGGCCTCCCCGACGACGCACATGTCGGCCTCGGAGTCGACGAGCACCTTGAACGCGCTGCGCAGCAGGGCCTGGTCGTCGGCGAGGAGCACCCGGATGGGCGTCTGGGCCTGGTTCGGGGTCGTTTCCACGCCCTGACCCTACGTCGTCCCGCGACGGGGTCCGGGCGGGCGGCGCGGGCCAGGCAAGATCCGAAAGAGACGGCCTAGCCCAGGGCCAGTACCACCAGGGCCGTCGTCGCCGAGACCTCGGCCAGGGCTCCGAACACGTCGCCCGTGACCCCGTCGAAGCGGCGTACGCAGCGGCGGAGCAAGGCCTCCGCCACCAGCAGGGCGGCCAGGACCGCAGCCGCGTGCTGCGCGGCGGCCGGCAGGCCCAGCGGCAGCGCGGCGGCGGCGGACAGGGCCACCACCAGCGCGGCGACCGTCCCGGCGGCGCCGCCGGGAACCACTCCGGCGACCGCCGCGCCCAGCCCCTCGGGGCGGGCCGGGGGGACCCCGTCGCGGGAGGCCAGGGTCATCGCGAGCCGGGCGGTGACGGCGGCGACCACGGCGGCCAGCGCGCCCCGGGTCCAGCTGTCGGCGTACACGTTCGCCAGCGCCGCGACCTGGACCAGCAGCACGAACACCAGCGCCACCACCCCGAAGGGGCCGATGTCGGACTGCTTCATGATGCGCAGCGCGGCGTCGGCCGGCTTGGCGCTGCCCAGTCCGTCCACCGTGTCGGCGAGGCCGTCCAGGTGCAGGGCGCGGGTCAGGGCGGCCGGCACGGCGACGGTGACGGCCGCGGCGAGCAGCGGGCCGCCGCCGCACAGCAGCAGGAGCACCCCGGGCGCGGCCGAGAGGAGCCCCACGGCGAGCCCGGCGAGCGGGGCGCAGGCCATGCCGGTGCGGGCGGCGGGACGGTCCCAGCGGGTGATGCGCGCGGGCAGCACGGTGAGCGTGCCGAAGGCGAAGCGGACCCCGTCGAGCAGCGAGGCCCGGTCCGGGGGCGGGGTCAGGGGCGGGCCGTCGTACGAATCTGTCATCGGCGCGAACGCTACCCGCTCGACGGGACCGGTAAGTTACCCATAACGCCCCAAAGCGGAAGGTGGTGGCATGGGTCACTGGTGGTATCGCAACATTGTGGAGCCGGGGAAGCTCCCGCTGCTCCTCGCGCTGCTCGCCTTCGTGCTGTCCTTCCTGGTCACCCGCGTGATCACCCGGATGATCCGGGCGGGGCGCGGGCCCTTCAAGAACGTCACGCCGGGCGGGATGCACATCCACCACGTGGTCCCGGGAGTGATCCTCGTGATCATCGGCGGCTTCGGCGCGATCGGCAGCGCCCGGCACAGCTTCGGGGCGGGCCTGTCGGCCGTGATCTTCGGGCTGGGCGCGGGGCTGGTGCTGGACGAGTTCGCGCTGATCCTGCACCTGGACGACGTCTACTGGAGCGAGCAGGGGCGCAAGAGCGTGGAGATCGTGGTCCTGACGGCGGCGGTCGTGGCGCTGGTGCTGGGCGGCTTCCTGCCGTTCGGGGTCAACGACCTCACCGAGGACGAGCGGCACAACCGCGGCCTGGTCGCCATGAACACGGCGACCAACTTCTTCCTCGCCCTGATCGCCCTGTGGAAGGGCAAACCGCGCACCGCGTTCTTCGGCACGGTCATCCCCTTCGTCGCACTGATCGGCTCGGTCCGCCTCGCCCGGCCCGGCTCTCCGTACGCGAAGAAGTTCTACGCGAACCGCCCGAAGGCCCGCGCCAAGGCCCAGCTGCGCGCCTTCCACCACGACCGCCGGTGGGCCTCGCCGCGGCGCAGGTTCGAGAACTTCATCGGCGGCACGCCCGACCCGGAGCGGCAGGCGTCCGAGAAGGAGCCGCACTGAGCCGGCGGCCGGTACGGCGACGGCGCGAGGGCCCGTCCCCGATGGGGGCGGGCCCTCGCGTTCACGTCGTACGGCCGCGTACCGGCCGGGACCGGCCGGGACCGGTCGGGACCGGGCCGGGGGTCAGCCCGGGATCAGCCCGTCGTCGCCGAGCATCTTCCGCACCTCGTCCAGCGAGGCGTCGGGGGCGGGCAGGATCAGCTCGGACGGCTCCAGCGCCTCGTCGGGCAGCGGCTTGCCGAGCTGCCGTACGGCGTCCAGCAGGGTGCCCAGCGTGCGCCGGAAGCCCTCCTCGTCACCGCTCTCCATCTCCGCGAGCAGTTCGTCGTCCAGCGCGTTGAGCTCGGTGAAGTGGCTGTCCGCCAGCTCCACCTGGCCTTCCCCCATGATGCGGACAATCATGACGGGCCCCGTCCTACTGCTTGTCGAACCGGTGCTGGGTCTGCGACTGCTGGCCGGCACCCGGTGCGCCGCCCTCGAGGGCCTGCTGCTCGGCGGAGGTGCCGCCGGCCAGCTCGGCCTTCATGCGCTGGAGCTCCAGCTCCACGTCGGTCCCGCCGGAGAGGCGGTCGAGCTCGGCCTGGATGTCGTCCTTGGAGCCGAGGCCGCTCCGGTCGTCGAGCGCCCCGGAGGCGAGCAGTTCATCGATCGCGCCGGCGCGGGCCTGGAGCTGCGCCGTCTTGTCCTCGGCGCGCTGGATGGCGAGGCCGACGTCGCTCATCTCCTCGGAGATGCCGGAGAAGGACTCGGCGATCCGCGTCTGCGCCTGGGCGGCCGTGTAGGTGGCCTTGATGGTCTCCTTCTTCGTACGGAAGGCGTCCACCTTGGCCTGGAGCCGCTGCGCGGCGAGGGTCAGCTTCTCCTCCTCGCCCTGGAGGGTCTGGTGCTGCACCTCCAGGTCGCTGACCTGCTGCTGGAGCGAGGCGCGGCGGGACAGGGCCTCGCGGGCCAGGTCCTCACGGCCCAGGGCGAGGGCCTTGCGGCCCTGGTCCTCCAGCTTGCTGGACTGGCCCTGGAGCTGGTTGAGCTGCAGCTCCAGCCGCTTGCGGGAGGTCGCCACGTCGGCGACGCCGCGGCGCACCTTCTGAAGCAGTTCGAGCTGCTTCTGGTACGAGTAGTCGAGGGTCTCGCGCGGGTCCTCGGCCCGGTCCAGGGCCTTGTTCGCCTTCGCGCGGAAGATCATCCCCATACGCTTCATGACACCGCTCATGGGCTTCGCGCGCCCCCTTCTAGACGGACTTCGCTCCAGGTCACCAACAAGACCCACAGTACGGGCCCTGTCTCTATTACCGCACTGTTCGAGCGGGGATGCGCTCCTCCTCCAGGACGACTGATCGTCGGCCGTGTCAGGCGTAAGGAGTAGGTGCTCCCCTCAGGAGGACGCCCGCCGTTGCCGGATCGTTCCCCGCGGGGATGGGGCCCGTGCCCACAACCACGTACCCTTGGGTTTTGTGTTTGGTAGCCGATCCTCCAAGGAAGAGAAGGACGCCGCCACCGACAAGGTGAGCGCCGACCTCTCGCAGTCCCGTGACCCTCAGGCCCCGAAGGGCCGCCCGACGCCGAAGCGTGCTGTGGCCCAGTCGCAGCGCAAGGCCGTGGTGGCCTCGACCGGCAACCGCAAGGAGGATGCCAAGCGAGCTCGTGAGCGCCGCCGGGTCGAGATGGCCAAGCAGCGCGAGGCCCTCGCCAATGGCGACGAGCGTTATCTGCCCAACCGCGACAAGGGTCCCGTGCGCCGGTACGTGCGCGACTTCGTGGACTCCCGCTTCTCCGTCGCCGAGATGTTCCTGCCGCTGGCCGTGCTCATCCTGGTGCTGAGCATGGTGCGGGTGCCGTCCATCCAGAACATCGCGCTGCTGCTGTGGCTCGGCGTGATCGCGCTGATCCTCGTCGACTCCGTCGGCATGTTCATCCGCCTGCGCAAGGCCCTGAACGAGCGCTTCCCGGACGAGCCCAAGCGCGGCGCCGTCGCGTACGGCCTGATGCGCACCCTCCAGATGCGCCGGCTGCGTCTGCCGAAGCCGCAGGTCAAGCGCGGGGAACGGCCCTGAGCCGAGGAACGCCCGGAGCGTTCGGCGGGGGTGGATTCGCGGACGGGGCCCGTCTCTGGCTCGAAGGCCTGGGCGGGCTCCGCAACGCGGTGCGCCAAGAGCTCGTCGGCCGTCAGGTCGACGAGCAGATCGCGCACCGCTTCCCCGTCGGGCAGCGGCTGCGCGTCCTCGACGTGGGCATGGGCCAGGGCACCCAGGCGCTGCGCCTGGCCCGCGCCGGGCACAAGGTGACCGGCCTGGAGCAGGATCCGGCCATGCTGGCCGTCGCCCGTAAGGTGCTGGCCGCCGAGCCCGCCGGGATCCAGGACCGCGTCCGCCTCATGGAGGGCGACGGCCGGGAGACCGGCGTGCACTTCCTGCCGGGCAGCTTCGACGTGGTGCTCTGCCACGGCGTCCTCATGTACGTGCCCGAGCCGGACGCCATGCTCGCCGGGCTCGCCCGGATGCTGGCCCCCGGCGGACTGCTGTCCCTGCTGGTGCGCAACGGCGACGCCCTCGCCATGCGCCCCGGCCTGCACGGCGACTGGGCGGCCGCCCTGGCGGCCTTCGACAGCGTCGACTACACGAACCGGCTGGGCCTGGACGTGCGCGCCGACCGGCTGGCCACGCTCACCGCGACCCTGTCCGGGATCGGCGCCCCGCTGCAGACCTGGTACGGCGTACGCGTCTTCACCGACGGCACCGAGGCCGGGGACAAGCTCCCGGGCGAGGCGGAACTGGAGCGGCTGCTCGCCGCCGAGGACCGCGCCGGGCGGACGGACCCCTACCGCGGGGTCGCCGCGCTGCTGCACCTGTGCGGCGTAAGGGGCTGAGCCCGCGGGCGTCCGTGACACGGCGGAGCCCGGACCCCCTGAGGGGTCCGGGCTCTCGCGTACCCGGGGGCCGGCCGGAACGGTCGGAACCGTGCCGAGCCGGTCGGCTCCGGTTAGAGTTCCGCGGCCTCGCGCAGGCTCATCGTGTAGAGCTGGACCCCGTTGTCGTCGGAGAGCTTCACCTGTTCGGTACCGCCCTCCAGCAGGTCCTTCCAGTACTCGCCGATCCAGGATTCGGCGTCCCCCTGCGTGGTGAACTCCTCCGGCACCACCGACGGGCTCGTCTCACTGCCGTCGGCCGCCTCGAACCGCCACGTCCACGCCATGTCCGCCTCCGTTGCTCGTCCGCTTCTCACACGCTTGTCGCCTTGAGTGTGCCCGCAGACTACTGACGTTTGCGGGTTGTCGTCCCTAGACGGCCCTCAAGGGCCGATGATCAGCCCCACCGTCGCCAAGGCGCCGCCCGCGAGGGCCAGGAGCGCCATTCGCTGGGCGTTGCGCACGTAGCCCTGGCTTGCGCTACGCCACCGTCTGCCCCCCGACCGGGCGCGCAGCACTCCCGGCGACGCGGGAGGATCATCCTGTGGAACTCACTCTGCTCGGCACCGGCACACCCGAAGGACTGCCCCGCCCCGGCTGTCCCTGCGCCGCGTGCGCGCTCTCCGTGGGGCCCCGGGCGCGCGCCGCCACCTCCGTGCTCGTGGACGGGGCGCTGCTGCTGGACCTGACCCCCGGGGCGGTGCTCGCGGGCGCCCGGGCGGGGCATTCGCTGGCCGCCGTACGGCAGGTCCTGCTGACCCACCCGCACGACGGTCCCCCCGTCGAGCTGCCGCCGGGGCTGCCGGCGGCCGGGCGGGTGCCGGACGGGCGGGAGCTCGCGGTGATCTCCGGGCACCGGGTGCGGGCCGTGCCGATGGACGCGCCGGGCACCGGGTACGAGGTGACCGGGCCGGACGGCGCCCGGATGCTGTACCTGCCGCCGGGCGGGGCCCCCGCCGGGACGTCGGGCACCAGCGGGCGGCGCCCGTACGACGTGGTCCTCGCGGACGTCGTCGGCCGCCCTGAGGCGCTGGCGAGGCTGCGGGCCAGCGGCGCGGTGGGGCCGGCGACGGACGTGATCGCCGTCCACCTGGACCACGACACCCCGCCGGGAGCGGAACTGGAGCGCCGGTGCGCGGCCGCGGGCGCGCGGACGGTGGCGGACGGGACCACGGTGGCCGCCGGGGAGTACCGGCCGGCGCCGGAGGTGCCGCGGCGGACCCTGGTCCTGGGCGGCGCCCGGTCGGGCAAGTCGTACGAGGCCGAGCGCCGGCTGACCGGCTACCCGGAGGTGGTCTACGTGGCCACCGGCGGTACGCGCGAGGGCGACGCGGAGTGGGCCGCGCGGGTCGGGCTGCACCGCGAGCGCCGGTCCTCTTCCTGGCGGACGGTGGAGACCTGCGACCTGGTGCCGCTGCTGGAGGAGGAGGGCCCGGCGCTGCTCATCGACTGCCTGGCGCTGTGGCTCACGGAGGCGATGGACCGGGCCGGGGCCTGGGACGACGCGGTCTGGGCGGACAAGGGCGCCGCGGAGCTGCGGGAACGGACCGCGTCGCTCGTGGCCGCCGTCCGCGCGACCCGAAGGCCGGTGGTGCTGGTCAGCAACGAGGTGGGCTCGGGCGTGGTCCCCGCGACCGCGTCGGGGCGCCGGTTCCGGGACGAGTTGGGGAGGCTGAACGCGGGGGTCGCCGGGGAGTGCGAGCACGTGCTCCTCGTCGTCGCGGGCCAGGCGCTCGTCCTGAAGCAGTAACCGCGGGCACCTGCAACGGAACGCGGCGCACGGACCGTTCGGGCGCCGCGGGGGGCCGCTGTACCCTCTGGCAAATGACCACGCTGAATCTCGACGACTTCTCCGATCTGATCGAGCGCCCCGACGGGGGCGTCCGGCGTGACGCCGAGGAACGCCGTGAACGGCTGGCCGTGCCGGTCGGGGCGCTGGGGCGGCTCGACGAGCTCGCCGAGTGGCTCGCCGCCGCGCAGGGGCAGGTGCCGGTCAAGCCGATCGAGCGGCCGCGCGTCGTGCTGTTCGCCGCCGACCACGGGGTGGCCTCCGAGGGGGTCTCCGCGCGTCCCGCGGGCAGCGCCCACGAGCTGGTGCGGGCGGTCCTCGACGGCCGGAGCCCGGTGGCGGTCCTGGCCGGGCGGTTCGGCGCCTCCGTACGGATCGTGGACGCCGGCCTGGACTGCCACCTCGACCTGCTGCCCCAGGAGATCACCAAGCACCGCGTCCGGCGCGGCAGCGGGCGGATCGACGTCGAGGACGCGCTGACGACCGAGGAGGCCGAGGCCGCGCTGCGCCTCGGGATGCAGATCGCCGACGAGGAGGCCGACTCCGGGACCGACCTGGTCGTCCTCGGCGACCTGAGCGTCGGCGGGACCACCGTCGCCGCGACCCTCGTCGCCGCCCTGTGCGGCACCGACGCGTCCGTGGTCACCGGCCGCGGCGGCATGCCGATCGACGACCTGACCTGGATGCGCAAGTGCGCGGCGATCCGCGACGCGCTGCGACGCGCCCGGCCCGTCCTCGGGGATCAGGTCGCGCTGCTCGCCGCCGTCGGCGGCGCCGACGTCGCCGCGATCACCGGTTTCCTGCTCCAGTGCGCGGTGCGCCGCACCCCCGTGATCCTCGACGGGGTCGTCTCGGCGGCCTGCGGGCTGGTGGCCCAGCGGGCCGCTTTCCGCGCCCCGGACTGGTGGCTGGCCGGGCAGGCCAGCGGGGAGCCCGGCCAGGCCAAGGCGCTGGACCGGATGGCGCTCAACCCCGTGCTCGACCACGGCGTCACTGTGGGAGAAGGAACCGGGGCGCTGCTGGCTCTTCCCCTCGTCCAGGCGGCCGCCGCACTCGCGGCGGAACTCCCCCCGGGGGTCCCCCCGGAGGAAGTCTGGGGGAGAGTGGCCGAGCCCACCGAATGAGCCACCGGGGTCCGCGGTCCTGACCAGGCGGCGGTCCTCCGGAGCGAAGCACGGACCGCGATGCCCCATATCATCGCTTTTTATGGGAGAGGTCCGTTTGACCAGCGCAGAGACCGATCGGAAGACCGACCGAGGAACCGGTGGGGATCCGAACGGCAGAAACAAGCCGGGGGGCGGCAGCCCGGCGAACGTCGAGGGGGCCGGCCGGGGGAACGTCCGGGAAACCGGCCGGGGAAGCGTCCGCTCGCGGCGCAGCGCCACCTTCGCGGTGTGGTACTTGCGCGCCGTCACCTTCGTCAACCTGCTCAGCGCGGTGTGGTTCTCGCTCGGCCAGGACCTGCGCCGGCACAGCACCGCCGATTTCTACACCCCGTACCTGCTCACGGCGGGCTTCGCCTCCGCGGCGTTCTCGCTCCTGCTCACCGTCACCATGGGCCGCCGCAAACGCGCGGCCTGGATCCTGAACCTCGTGCTGAGCGGGCTGCTCCTGGCGGCCTTCGCCATGGCCGCCGTCGCCTCCTTCACCCCGTGCTCGGGGGGCTCGTACGAGTTCTGCTATCCGGAGTTCCGCGTCCACCCCCAGAACTGGGTGGCCTTCGGACTGACCGCGCTCTTCGTCGGCTCCCTGCTGCTGGGCCGCCGGGAGTTCTACGCCAAGGGCGACCGCTCCAACCCGCTGCTGGCCAGCCTGGTCGCCTCCGTCGGCCTGCTCGTGACCTCGCTGGTCGCGGCCCTGCTCGTCGGCGCGACGAACACCGACCCGGAGGCCGCGGACGCCACGTTCCTGGCCCGCTGGCGGTACGGCGTGATGCGGCTGGTCACCCTGGCCCCGGACGACAAGGCGTACCACACGATCACCACCCCGGGCTGGGTGGACGTGGCGATCAACGTCATGTCGACGCTGCTGCTGCTCGCCGTGCTGTTCGCGGCCTTCCGCTCGCGCCGCGCCGTCGACCCGATCGGCGAGGAGGACGAGGAGAAGCTGCGCCTGCTGCTCGCCCGGCACGGCGACCGCGACTCGCTGGGCTACTTCGCGCTGCGCCGCGAGAAGTCCGTCGTCTGGTCCCCCACCGGCAAGGCCGCGGTCACCTACCGCGTCGTCGGCGGGGTCTCGCTGGCCTCCGGAGACCCGATCGGCGACCCCGAGGCCTGGCCCGGCGCCATCGAGCCCTGGCTGGCCGAGGCCCGCGAACACGGCTGGGTCCCCGCCGTGATGGGCGCGAGCGAGGAGGCCGGGCAGATCTACGCCCGGCACGGACTGGACGCTCTGGAACTGGGCGACGAGGCCATCGTCGAGACCGACGAGTTCACCCTGGAGGGCCGCGCCATGCGGACCGTCCGCCAGGCGTACAACCGGGTCAAGCGCGCCGGGTACACCGTCCGCATCCGCCGCCACGCCGACATCCCGGCCGAGGAGATGGACGTGCTCCTGCTGCGCGCCGACGACTGGCGCGACGGCGCGACCGAGCGCGGCTTCTCGATGGCACTGGGCCGGCTGGGCGATCCCGACGACGGCCAGTGCGTGATGCTGGAGTGCTTCGACGGCGAGGGCGGTCTGCGCGCCGTGCTGTCCTTCGTGCCCTGGGGTCCCAAGGGCCTGTCGCTGGACCTGATGCGCCGGGACCGGGATTCCGAGAACGGCCTGATGGAGTTCATGGTCATCGAACTCCTGGAGCGTTCAAAGGAGATCGGGGTCACCCAGGTCTCGCTGAACTTCGCGATGTTCCGGTCCGTCTTCGAGCGCGGATCGAAGCTCGGCGCCGGTCCGGTGCTGCGGCTGTGGCGCTCGCTGCTGAGCTTCTTCTCGCGCTGGTGGCAGATCGAGTCCCTCTACCGGGCCAACGCCAAATACCGGCCGATCTGGGAACCGCGGTTCATGCTCTTCGAGAAGAGTTCGGACCTGCTGCGGATCGGGATCGCGGCGGGCCGGGCCGAGGGCTTCCTGGAAGCGCCCGGGCTGCCGAAGTGGATGCACCGCAGACATCTGGAGAGCAAGCGTTGACCACTGCCTCACTGCGGCGGTTCGCCCGCCGCGAGTGGGGGCCCCTGTACCGCACGGTCCGGGACGCGCTCGTCCGCGACAGGTGGCGGGCGATCCCGATGACCCTCGGCGCGGTCTGTCTGACCGCGGTCCTCCAGATCGTGCAGCAGACCTCATGGGGCTTCCAGCCGGTGCAGGACCTCGGGTCGGTCAAGGCCGTCGACCCGCTCTGGCTGGCCCTGCTGCGGACCCCGCTGTCGCTGTTCGTCCCGGCGCTGGACCTGCCGGTGTGGGGCGCGCTCGGGCAGATCCTGCTCGTCTTCGGGATCTCGGAGATCTGCATCGGCTGGTGGCGCACGCTGGTCATCGGCTACGTGGCCACCCTGGCCGGGACCACGTACGCGCGGATCGGGCTCTCGCTCGGCCCGGACCACCCCTTCGGGCTGCCCGCCTCGGACAGGATCGTCGTCGACACCGGGCCCTCGGCGGCGGTGGTCGGGCTCGCGGTCTACGTCTGCTGGCGCTACCGGGCCTACCTGACCGGCTCCGCCGTGATCCTGGTCATGATCGCCGAGCTGCTCTTCAAGGACAACCTGGCGGGCAAGGAACACCTGGCCGCCATCGCCTCGGTGATGCTGATCTGCCTGGTCCGCGCCAAGTGGGGCCCCGAGCGCTCCCGCGCCCCGCTGGGGCGGCCCCCGGCCGCGACCCCGCCCCCGGCCCCGCCGCCGGCGCCGCCCGGGACGCCCCCCGTACCGCCGCCACGGGTCTGAGAACGCGCACGGGGCCGTACCGTATCGGGGTGACGACACACCTCGGGCCGCTCGCTCCCACGCGGCAGTGGATGCGGGACCATCCGCTGGCCACCGATGCCCTGCTGGCGTTCGGGGCGCTCGTCGCCATGGTCGTCGGGTCCTTCGCCGACCCGCACGGGGAGCACGGGCCGACCTTCGGAACCCGCACCCCCGAGCCGTTCTCGCTGGTCCTCATCGTCGCCGGCGCGGGCGCCCTGGTGCTGCGGCGCCGGCGGCCCCGCGCGGTGCTGGCCGTGACCGTCGGGCTGTCGCTGCTGGAACTGACCACCGGGGAGCCCCGGGCGCCCGTCGCCATGTGCACGGTGATCGCCCTGTACACGGTGGCCTCCCGCACCGACCGGCCCACCACCTGGAAGCTCGGCCTGCTCACCATGGCCGGGCTGACGGGCGTGGCCATGCTGGCCGGACCACTGCCCTGGTACGCGCAGGAGAACCTCGGCATCTTCGCCTGGACCGGCATGGCCGCGGCCGCCGGGGACGCGGTGCGCAGCCGGCGGGCGTTCATCGACGCCATCCAGGAGCGGGCCGAGCGCGCCGAGCGGACCCGCGAGGAGGAGGCCCGGCGCCGGGTGGCCGAGGAGCGGCTGCGGATCGCCCGGGACCTCCACGACGTGGTGGCCCATCACATCGCCCTGGTCAACGTGCAGGCGGGGGTGGCCGCACACGTCATGGACAAGCGCCCGGACCAGGCCAAGGAGGCCCTGGCGCACGTACGGGACGCCAGCCGCTCGGCCCTGAACGAACTGCGGGCGACCGTCGGGCTGCTGCGCCAGTCCGGCGACCCGGAGGCGCCGACCGAGCCGGCGCCCGGTCTGGCGGTCCTCGACGACCTGGTGGACACCTTCCGCAACGCCGGGCTCCCGGTGAAGGTGATGGTCCAGCTGGGCCCGGCCGCCGCGGTTCCGCTGCCGGCCGCCGTGGACCTGGCGGCGTACCGGGTGATCCAGGAGGCGCTGACCAACGTCCGCAAGCACGCCGGCCAGGGGGCCGGCGCCGAGGTCAGCGTGGTGCGGGTGGGCGGCTCCGTGGAGGTGACCGTGCTGGACGACGGCGGCTCCGCGGCGGACCCCTCGCCGGAGCCCGGCGATGCCGGCGGCGGGCACGGGCTGCTCGGCATGCGCGAGCGGGCCGTGGCCCTGGGCGGCTCCTGCTTCGCCGGCCCCCGCTTCGGTGGCGGCTACCGGGTGCACGCGATCCTTCCGGTGGGCTGAGCGGCAACCGCTGTCGCCCTGCCCGCGGCGGCCGGCGGCAGGGGCCCGGCGGGGGGCTCAGCAGGCCTTCCGCCAGGCGCCGAGGTCGTACTTCTTCTCCAGCGAGCTGAGCTTCAGCTCGCGCGAGGCAGGGCAGAACCGGCTCGCCGGAAGCTCGTACTCCACGTGGAAGACGGCCTTGCCCGCCGCGATGAACGGGGTCAGCCGTTCGCACTCGTCGTACTGGGCGCACTGCTCGTTGACCGCGAAGTCGAAGTCGCCCACCAGCTCCGGGATCTGGTCCAGGTCGTTCTTGAGCCCGACCGACAGACCGCGGTCGTGCGCGAGGCGGACGATGAGCCGGTTGTAGTTCAGCTGGTCGCCCGCGGTGAGCGGGAAGCCCGACGTGTTGCGGTAGGCGTCCATGTTGTCCGGTTCCACCGCGTCGAAGCCCTTGTCCCGGCACATGTCGAACCGCTTGGCGATCAGCGGTTCCAGTTCCGCGAGGCGCCGGATGTCGAGCCAGCGCTCGCCCTCCCAGCCGTTGCCCTCCCCGCGCATCGACGGCGGGAAGGCCCCGGCGTCCGGCCGGAAGTCCTCCCAGGCGCCGGTGGAGAGGTAGCAGATGGTCCGCCGGCCGGCTGCCTTCAGCTCGGCAACCTGCTCCTTGGTGGTGGTGAACCCGTCGATGTCGTAGACCGCCGCCTTGACCGAGGTGTCGAGCTTCCCGGTGAGCTGCCACTGCCAGCTCACGCCGGGCGCCGGCTGCCAGCGCTCCCCCGGCGCCGGGGCGGGCGAGAGGTCGTCGGGCCGGGCTTCGTCGTCCCCGTCCGGGCCGGAGGTGCAGGCCGCGAGCAGCAGCATCGCGACGACGCCGTGGACCAGCAGGCGGCTGCGGCGGACGGACGAGCGGGTGGATGGGCGTCTCATCCGGTGGCCTCCAGGGCGTACGGCAGGGTCCCCCACGGGTGCGCGCCGGTCCCCGGGACCGCGCAGTGCACCCCCGCCCCCCGCTGGACCGCCAGCCGCTCGGCCAGTTCGGCGGCCGGGGCGCCCGGCGGGACGGCGTAGACGAGGTGGCAGAACCGGTGGGCGGGGTGGTCCGCGGTCCACGGGGGAACCGCGGCCGCGTCCCGGTAGGCGTCCCAGGGCCCCTCGAAGGTGACGAGCAGGTCGGCGAGTTCGGCGTAGCCCGGGTGCGGGTGCACTCCGTGGTTGAGGACGACGGTACGGGCCCCGGCGGCCCGCGCCGCGACGACGAGCCGCCGGTAGTGCGGCAGGAACTCCGGGCCGGCCGCTGCCTGGTCCAGGAAGGTCCCGTCGGTGCCGTACCAGTCACGGTGGCGCAGCAGGTCCTGGACCACGGCGGCGTGCGGGCGGCGCCCGTAGTCGGTGTCGGCGTACCCCAGGACGGGCACGCCGGCCCCCCGCAGCCGTGTCGCGACGGCGGCGAACCGCTCGTCGGGGGCCTCGCCGGGCCCGCTGGCGGGGTTGAGCACCACGGAGTGCAGCCGGCCCGCGGCGCGGATGAGCCGCTCCCAGTACTCGGGGCGGTCGGCGGGGTGCTCGTAGAGGGGCACCAGGAGCATGAGGTCCTTCTTCTCGTACGGGGTCACGTGCGACGGCGGTGACGGGCGGGGGTGAGCGGTGGGCGGGGTCAGCGGTGGGCCGTGGCGCGGCCCAGCAGCAGGCAGACCAGGGTGCCCAGGGCGAGCGCCGCGGCCCCGGCGACGGCCAGTTGCACGGCGCGCGGCTGGCCGAGGCCCAGGAGCAGGGCCAGGCTCTGCGCGACGGCGGCCGAGGCGCAGACCACCGCGGCGGGCCGGACCGCCCCGAAGGACTGCAGGAGCAGCCCGGTCCACATCACGGCCCCGAGCAGCAGCAGGGTGGCGACCCGGACCCCGGTCAGGCCGGGCGCGCCGGGCCAGAGCAGGGTGCCGGTGACGCCGAGGGCCAGCAGCACCGCCAGGTAGGTGGCGAGGCACCGGGCCAGGGTGGCGAGCATCCGCCGCCAGAACTGCCGGGGCGAGCGGGCCGCGCGCAGGCCGGCGAGGCTGCCGCTGCGGAACCTGTGGAGCAGCCATTCGGCGGGGCCCATGCTGAGGGTGAGCGCCACCGCCGAGGGGGCCGCGACCGCCTCGGCGGGGCCGCCGGCGAGGACCTCGCCGAGGGCCGCGTACAGCACGAGCAGGCCGGTGCCCAGGCCGAACACCCCGTAGGGGACGGAGTCCCCGAGCCGGGGTCCGCGCGGCGCGTACTCCTCCTCGGCGCCGCGCAGCATCTGCCAGCGCACCGGGCCCCGCTCGCCCGGCCGGTGCTCCGTCCAGCCGCGGACGCGGAGCACGAGGGCCCGTACGCCGTCGGCCAGCGGCAGTTCCCGTACGGCCAGGCCGCAGGCGGCCACGAGCGAGGCCGCCAGCAGGAACACCCGCACCGGGACGGGCAGTTCCAGGAGGAGGGAGAGCAGCGCCCCGACGGCCATCGGTGCGAGCGCGGCCAGCAGCAGCCGCTCCCGCCCGAGGACGAGCAGGACGGTGGCGGCCCCGACGTACAGGGCCTGGCCCGCGGCGAAGGCGTAGGAGAAGGGGGGTCCGCCGGGGACCGCCAGCGCGGCGGCGGTCCCCAGGAGGGCCCCGGCGGGGGCTCCGGCGAGCAGGGTCCGCCCGGCGGCGGCCCGGTCGCCGAGGCCGAGCCAGGAGTACGCCCGGTGGGACAGGGTCTGGTCCCAGACCCAGCCGATGAGCGCCCCGGCGAGCAGGGTGAGCGTCCCGGCGGGCAGCCCCAGCCGGTCCTTGGGCCCGTCCAGCAGCGGTGCGCCGAGCAGGTAGGCGAGCCCGGGCAGGGCGAAGATCACCCCGCGCAGGAGGCAGGCGCTGAGGGGGACCTTCCAGGGGTCGGGGACCCGGTCGGGCTCCGGGAAGGAGCGCGGCACCCGGGCATAGAGCTCCTCGGCGAGGCCGAAGGAGTCCTGGCGCCCGTAGGCGAGGCGGATGTGCTCGTCGGTCATTCCGTCGGATTCCAGGACGGCGGCGATCTCGTCGGGGTGGACGGCGGCGGCGATGAACGCGTCGAGGCGCTCGGCGAGTTCGTCCATCGGGTCGGCGGCCGGCCCCTCGCGGCGCGGCCGCGGGATGCCGGGCAGGGTGTCCGGGGCGTCCGCGCCGGGCGCCGTACCGCGCCCGGCGGCCGCGGCGTGGCCCACGGGGACCCAGGCCCCGTCCGGGCCGGGCGGCTTGAGCCAGAGGGATCCGCTCACCACAGGCTCCCGTCGGCGGCGAGTTCCTTGTACCAGGGGTCGGCGAGGCGCTGGGTCCACTCGTCGCCCGCGTGGACGGGCAGCACGGGCTGGCCCGCGAGCTCACGGTAGATGTGCCGGAAGCCGTCCACGGACTGGTGGAGCGTGAACTTCTCCACCACCCGCTTGCGGGACATCCGGCCCAGTTCCGCCCGGCGTTCGTCGTCGCGGAGCAGGGCGAGGGTGGCGCGGGCCATGGTCTCGGGCTCGCGCGGCGGGACGACGAGGCCGGTGTCGCCGACGGCCTCGCGGACCCCGCCCACGTCGGTGGAGACGGTGGTGCGGCCGCAGGACATGGCCTCGATGATCGAGAAGGGGAAGCCCTCGCTGATGGAGGAGAGCATCACGATGGAGCCGGCCGCATAGGCGCGCGCGACCTCCTCGATGCGGCCCTCGTAGGAGATCCCGTCGCCCACCCCCAGCTCGGCGGCGAGCTTCTCCAGCTTGAGCTTGTACTCCTCGCAGCCCGCCGGGACCGGGCCGAAGAGGCGCAGCCGCAGGTCCGGGAGCTCCTCGCGCATGAACGCGTAGGCGCGGATGAGGGTTTCGAGGTCCTTGATGGGGTCGATCCGGCCGCACCAGCTCAGGGTGGGGACCTCCGGCTCGGGACCGGCCTCGGGGAAGGCGTGCGGGTCGACGCCGTTGTAGACGGTGCGGATCCGCTCGGAGTCGGCGCCCCCGCGCTCCTCCCAGCGGCGGTTGTACTGGTTGCACGGGGTGATCAGGTCGGCCTGGCGGTAGCCCTCGGTGTTGAGCTCGCGGTAGAAGCCGAGCATGAGCGCCTTGACGGGCCAGCGCTGCTCGGCGCTGCGGTAGCCGAGGTAGCGCTCGCGGAGGTAGATGCCGTGCTCGGTGAGGAGGAAGGGCACCTGGTCGAGGTACTTGGCCGCGAGCGCCGGGAGGGTGGCCAGTCCGCTGCTGACGGCGTGCGCGACGCTGTCCGGCGGGATCCGCACGGACAGGGGGCGCAGCGCGTGTTCCAGCAGGTCCGTGGCGGTGAGCGCGTCGTGGATGGTGGGCTCGGCGGCGGCGGTGACCAGGCCGGGGCGGGTCCAGACGGTCATCAGCAGGCGCAGGACCGATTCGGAGCGCAGGGCCGCGGCGAGCCGCCCGGAGCGGGCCAGCAGGGCCAGCTCGCGCAGGGATTCGGAGAATCCGCCGCGAGCGGGGTCGAGCAGGGAGAGCAGGAAGGTCTCGTAGGTCTCGGCGAAACCGCGCTTGGCCTTCCCCCGCAGGCCGGAGCGCAGTCTGCGGGCCGGCGGGGCACCCCAGAGGGGGACGCTGGTGTGGCGGTACACGTTGCGCGGCAGTTCCCAGGTGACCGGCTCACGTCCGGAGCCGGTCAAGGCTATGACGTTGAAGTCGACCTCCGGCATGCCTCGGACCAGTTGGTCGCACCACGTGCTGACGCCCCCGTGGACGTGCGGGTAGGTGCCTTCGGTGAGCATGGTGACATGGCGCCCATGGCTCATGCGGTGTGTCCCCCCAGGACGGAAAAGGGGCCGGCGCCCGTGGTTCGCGGAGCGCCGGCGCTAGGTGGTACGCGTGGCTGTCTTGTTGCGTGCCCGCAGTGGTCGGGGCGGGTGGAGCGGGTGGAGCAGCAGAGCGGTGGAGCGTCAGAGCGGTGGAGCGTCAGAGCGGTGGAGCGTCAGGGCATGTGGAGCGTGACGGCGCTCTGGAGCAATTCGGGAGCCGTCCAGGTGGAGCGGGACCCGGCGTAGGCGGTGCCGAAGTCCGCGGTGCCCAGCAAGAGCTGCTTCTTGGTGCCGGTGGGCGCCGTGACCGGGGCCACGACGCCGGAGGGCGCCTTGACGGTGACGACCTTGCCGATGCGGTAGGCGGTGACCTGGTTGGCGGCGACCGCCGCGTTCCAGGCCGCGCGGCGCTGGAGCTCGACGCCGGTGTCCTTCATGCTCTGGTTCACGATCGGCGCGGAGGGCGCGTACAGGGTGCGGTAGGTGTCGAGGACCTGGTTCAGCACCGGGTAGAGGGTGCGGTCCTCGGCGAGGTTGGACTGGTGGACGTAGTGCGGGCGCGGGTCGTTGTTCAGGACGTGCCGCATGGCGGTCCTGGCCTCGGCCGGGACGATGTGGTCCAGGTAGCCCGTCTGGGCGTCGAGCGGGGCCGGCAGGCAGGTGGAGGTAGCGGGGTTGTCCTCGCAGATGCCGCTTCCGCCGTGGGCCCTGCTGGTGTAGATCCAGTTGTACTCGTCGGCCATCTCGGCGTTGGTGCCCGTGTTGTAGTACACGTTCATCGGGTGCCGGGGGACGGTCAGCGCGGCGCCGACGGCCCGCTGCGCGGGCTCGCGGGAGTTGTCGCTGCCCGCCCACTTCACGCCGTTGTCGGCGAGCGCGCCGGCCAGGTTCGGGTTGTCCTGGGGCTGCTGCGGGAGGGTCTTGAGGCCGGAGTGCTCACCGGTGACCAGTTCGGTGCGGTCGATGGCGATGCCCTTGGAAGCGGCCCAGTTGTTGTTGTCCCGGATCTGCGCGGAGATCTCGGCGCGGCTCATCCAGTTGATCGCGCCGGCGCTGTTCTTCGTACAGCTCCACGGGACGGTGGTGGTGTCCTGGACGCAGCCGAGGAACGGGTGGGTGTAGGTGTGGTTCATCCACCGGTACTTCGCCCGGTCGGCCACGAGCTGGGCGGTCAGGGCGTCGACGCCGCCGTTCTCCGCCTTCCACTCCTCACCGGCGCCGCCGTTGAAGAGCATGTCGAGCTTGAAGTTCTTGGACGTCTGCCACTGCGCCGCGTACACGGCGTCGGCGGCCGTCATCCGGATCGAGGACTCCTGGCCCTCGCCGCCGGCGCAGGCGTAGTCGCCCGGGGTGCAGTTGAGCTCCTTGTTCCAGCGGGCGTCCGGGGCGAAGACGTCGTCGACGTGGACCGCGAAGTAGTTGCGCTCCTGGCCGAGGTGGACGCCCTGGGTCATCCACTCGACGATGCCCCGGGCCAGCAGGCGGAACTGCTGCTGGTACTGGTTGTAGCCGAAGGTGACGACCAGTTCGCTGCGCCCGTCGTGGGTGTACTCGCCGACGAGCGAGGCCCGTCCGGAGCCGACCGGGGCGTCCAGGTAACTGGTGTAGCCCGGCCGCGGCTTGGCCATGAACCCGTAGCTCTCCGGGATCAGCGGCGAGTTGTCCTCGAAGGCCACCTGCCCCCCGAGGTAGGCGAAGGGGCCCGCCTTGCCGGCGGCGGTGACCGCGGCCTGGGTGCCGTCCAGGGTGCCGCTGAAGCCGCCGTTGTCGGTGTACTCCAGGCCGACGCCCGGGTGCGCCCAGGTGTAGGCGTCGACCTGGCGGATCCCGTACGCCGTCTCGTACGCGGTGAGCGCGGCCATCTCGGCCGAGCCCGCCCCGAACGGGTTCTCGTTCGGCAGCACCACGCTCTGGAACTTGGCGCGCGGCCGCCCGTCGACCGTGTCGGCGAGGAACGCCGCGTTGACCACCGGGCGGCTCCCGCTGCCCAGGTCGATGCGGGTGTACGGAACCCCCGTGTCGCGGAGTTCCGCCGTGATCGCCTCGACGGAGCTCCCGCCGTCGTCGACGACGAGCACCCGCAGGTCGACCCGCGGTGTCACCGCCGCCTGCGCGGCCGATCCGGGTACGGCGACGGATGCTATGGCGGCCGCGAGGCAGACGGCGGCGAGCCTGTTCATCCGGTTCTTGTGGACCATTTCGGCCTTTCCCCCCGCAGATCCTCGACTTCGGCATGTGGCGTTGAGCCAGACCGGGGAGGCTCTGTGGAAATGATGCAAAGGAACCCCGCGTCCCCTTGCGAGAGTGGTTCGAGTGTTTCGGACCTCGTCAGGCCTACGGGGCAAACCTGCAACACAGGCCACAGATGGGTGAACCTGACAGCCTCTTGATCGAACAACTTGCCAAACCTTCGAGTGGCGTGCGGGCGAGTGCGGGCGCGTAGGCTCGTTTCCGGCGGCCATCGGGCCCGAATACGATCGCTACGGACGGCCGTCCACCCACTCGGCCCACACCACCAAAACGGAAGCGAGAATTCACCACCGTGACTGCTCTGACTCTCAGCACTGCCGGACCGGCGACGCTGCGCGCCGACGCCCTCGTCGTCGGCGTGGCGAAGGGCCCCAAGGGCCCCGTCGTCGCCGCGGGCGCCGAGGCCGTGGACAAGGCGTACGACGGCAAGCTCGCCGCCGTGCTCGACGCGCTCGGCGCCTCGGGCGCCGAAGGCGAGACCACCAAGCTGCCGGCGCCGGACGGCCTGAAGGTCCCGGTCGTGCTGGCGGTCGGACTGGGCTCCCTGCCGGACGCGGACGAGTCCTACGACGAGGAGGCCCTGCGCCGCGCCGCCGGCGCCGCCGCCCGCGCCCTGCACGGCGTCAAGAAGGCCGCCTTCGCCCTCCCCCTCGACGACGCCTCCGCCGTCACGGCCGTGGCCGAGGGCGCGCTGCTGGGCGCGTACGCCTTCACCGCGTACCAGGGCGGGGAGAAGAAGTCCTCGGACGGCACCAAGAACAACGGGCCGAAGCAGCCGCTCGCCGAGATCGCCCTGCTCGGCGCCAAGCCGCGCGACAAGGAGCACAAGGCCGCGGCCGAGCGCGCCACGATCGTCGCGACCGAGATCAACATCGCCCGTGACCTCGTCAACACCCCGCCGAACGACCTCACCCCCGAGGCCTTCGCGGCGGTCGCCGGCGCGGCCGCCAAGGAGAACGGCATCAAGGTCCAGATCCTGGACGAGAAGGCCCTGGTCAAGGGTGGCTACGGCGGCATCATGGGCGTCGGCAAGGGCTCCGAGAACCCGCCGCGCCTGGTGAAGCTCTCCTACACCCACCCCAAGGCGGAGAAGACCCTCGCCTTCGTCGGCAAGGGCATCACCTACGACTCGGGCGGCATCTCCCTGAAGCCGGCCGGCCACAACGAGACGATGAAGTGCGACATGGCCGGCGCCGCCGCCGTCTTCGCCTCCGTGGTCGCGGCCGCCAAGCTCGGCCTCCAGGTCAACGTCACCGGCTGGCTCGCGCTCGCCGAGAACATGCCCTCCGGCTCGGCCACCAAGCCCGGCGACGTGCTGCGCATGTACAGCGGCAAGACCGTCGAGGTGCTCAACACGGACGCCGAGGGCCGCCTCGTCCTGGGCGACGCGCTGACCAAGGCCTCCGAGGAGAACCCGGACGCGATCGTCGACGTGGCGACCCTGACCGGCGCCATGGTGATGGCCCTGGGCGACCGCACCTTCGGCATCATGGCCAACGACGACGCCTTCCGCACCTCGATCCACGAGATCGCCGAGGAGGTCGGCGAGGCCTCCTGGCCGATGCCGCTCCCCGAGGACCTGCGCAAGACCATGGACTCCCCCACCGCCGACATCGCCAACATGGGTGTCCGCATGGGCGGCGGCCTGGTGGCCGGCCTCTTCCTCCAGGAGTTCGTCGGCGAGGGCATCACCTGGGCCCACCTCGACATCGCGGGACCGGCCTTCCACGAGGGCGCCCCGTACGGCTACACCCCCAAGGGCGGCACCGGCTCCGCCGTCCGCACCCTGGTCCGCCTGGCCGAGCGCACGGCCACCGGCGACCTGGGCTGACGCCCAGAAGCCGAGCTCCACGCAGGCCCCGGCCATGATCAGATTTTCTGATCATGGCCGGGGCCTGTTCGCTGCCAACGAAATCCGTAGGTTTCTACGCTGCGGTAACCCGTGGTTAGGTCAGAACGACGTGCCCCAGGGCAGGCCCGGCGTCCCGCGTTCCGCCGACAAATGCGAAGATGGGTTCTCGGCAGGACAGGGCCCCCACCACAGGGCCGAAGAAAAAGCGGCCGTATACCAGCCGCCGCCCGGTCACAGAGGACCGGTGCTCGGCGCACATGCATGGAGGACGTGACGTGGCGAACGACGCCAGCACCGTTTTCGACCTAGTGATCCTCGGCGGCGGCAGTGGCGGTTACGCCGCAGCGCTGCGCGCATCCCAGCTGGGTCTGGACGTTGCCCTGATCGAGAAGAACAAGCTCGGCGGCACCTGCCTGCACAACGGCTGCATCCCCACGAAGGCTCTGCTGCACGCCGGTGAGATCGCGGACCAGGCCCGCGAGGCCGCCCAGTTCGGTGTCAAGGCCACTTTCGAGGGCATCGACATCGCGGGTGTGCACAAGTACAAGGACGACATCATCGCGGGCCTGTACAAGGGCCTGCAGGGTCTGGTCGCCTCCCGCAAGCTGACCTACATCGAGGGTGAGGGCCGCCTCTCCTCGCCGACGTCCGTCGACGTGAACGGCCAGCGCATCCAGGGCCGCCACGTGCTCCTGGCGACCGGCTCCGTGCCGCGCTCGCTGCCGGGCCTGAACATCGACGGCAACCGCATCATCTCCTCGGACCACGCGCTGGTCCTGGACCGCGTGCCCGAGTCGGCCATCGTCCTGGGCGGCGGCGTCATCGGCGTCGAGTTCGCCTCGGCGTGGAAGTCCTTCGGCACCGACGTCACGATCGTCGAGGGCCTCAAGCACCTCGTACCGGTCGAGGACGAGAACAGCTCCAAGCTGCTGGAGCGCGCGTTCCGCAAGCGGGGCATCAAGTTCAACCTCGGCACCTTCTTCGACAAGGCCGAGTACACCGAGAACGGCGTACGGGTCACCCTCGCGGACGGCAAGACCTTCGAGGCGGAGGTGCTGCTGGTCGCGATCGGCCGCGGCCCCGTCTCCCAGGGCCTGGGCTACGAGGAGCAGGGCGTCGCGATGGAGCGCGGCTACGTCGTGGTCGACGAGTACATGCAGACCAACGTGCCGACCATCTCGGCCGTCGGCGACCTCGCCCCGACCCTCCAGCTCGCGCACGTCGGCTTCGCCGAGGGCATCCTGGTGGCGGAGCGTCTGGCCGGCCTCAAGGCCGTCCCGATCGACTACGACGGTGTCCCGCGCGTCACGTACTGCCACCCCGAGGTCGCCTCCGTCGGCATCACCGAGGCCAAGGCCAAGGAGATCTACGGCGCGGACAAGGTCGTGGCCCTCAAGTACAACCTGGCGGGCAACGGCAAGAGCAAGATCCTGAAGACCGCGGGCGAGATCAAGCTCGTCCAGGTCAAGGACGGTGCCGTGGTCGGCGTCCACATGGTCGGTGACCGGATGGGCGAGCAGGTCGGCGAGGCCCAGCTGATCTACAACTGGGAAGCCCTGCCGGCCGAGGTCGCGCAGCTCATCCACGCGCACCCGACGCAGAACGAGGCGATGGGCGAGGCGCACCTGGCACTCGCCGGCAAGCCGCTGCACGCACACGACTAATCGTCACTGGGCGCGACGACCACTTCCGCACATTCGTTAGGAGCAACTGAAACCATGTCGGTTTCCGTAACCCTTCCGGCGCTCGGTGAGAGCGTCACTGAGGGCACTGTCACCCGTTGGCTGAAGGCCGAGGGCGAGCGCGTCGAGGCCGACGAGCCGCTGCTCGAGGTCTCGACCGACAAGGTCGACACCGAGATCCCGTCCCCCGTGTCGGGCATCCTGGCCTCCATCAAGGTCGCCGAGGACGAGACCGTCGAGGTCGGCGCCGAGCTGGCCGTCATCGACGACGGTTCGGGCGCGCCGGCCGCGGCCGAGGCTCCGGCCGCCGAGGCCCCCGCGGCCCCGGTCGCCGAGGCCCCCGCGGCCGAGGCCCCCGCGGCCGAGGCCCCCGCGGCCCCGGCCGCCGAGGCTCCGGCCGCTCCGGCCCCCGTCGCCGAGGCCCCCGCGGCCCCGGCGGCCGCCGCACCGGCTGCCTCCGGCACTGACGTAGTGCTCCCCGCCCTGGGCGAGTCCGTCACCGAGGGCACCGTCACCCGCTGGCTGAAGCAGGTCGGCGAGTCGGTCGAGGCCGACGAGCCGCTGCTCGAGGTCTCGACCGACAAGGTCGACACCGAGATCCCCGCCCCGGTCGCCGGCGTCCTGCTGGAGATCCTGGTCGCCGAGGACGAGAACGCCGAGGTCGGCGCGCGTCTGGCCGTCATCGGCGCGGCGGGCGCGGCTCCCGCGGCCGCTCCGGCCGCCGCCGCTCCGGCTCCGGCCGCCGCCCCGGCCCCGGTCGCGGCTGCCCCGGCTCCGGCCGCCGCTCCGGTTGCCGCTCCGGCTCCGGTTGCCGCTCCCGCTCCGGTTGCCGCTCCGGCCCCCGTGGCCGCTCCGGCCCCGGTCGCCGCCCCGGCTCCGGTCGCGCCGGTCGCCCCCGCCGCCCCGGTCTCCGCCGGTGACGAGGGTGCCTACGTGACCCCGCTGGTGCGCAAGCTCGCCACGGAGTCCGGCGTCAACCTGTCCGCGGTCTCGGGCACCGGCGTCGGTGGCCGCATCCGCAAGCAGGACGTCCTGGCCGCCGCCGAGGCCGCCAAGGCCGCCGCCGCCGCTCCGGCGCCGGCTGCTGCTCCGGCCGCGAAGGCCCCGGCCGCCGCGGTGTCCGAGCTGCGCGGTCAGACGGTCAAGATGACCCGCATGCGCAAGGTCATCGGCGACAACATGATGAAGGCCCTGCACTCGCAGGCGCAGCTCAGCTCCGTGGTCGAGGTGGACATCACCAAGATCATGAAGCTGCGCGAGAAGGCCAAGGCCGGCTTCCTCGCCCGCGAGGGCGTCAAGCTGTCCCCGATGCCGTTCTTCGTCAAGGCCGCGGCCCAGGCGCTGAAGGCCCACGCGGTCGTCAACGCCCGGATCAACGAGGACGAGGGCACCATCACCTACTTCGACTCGGAGAACATCGGCATCGCCGTGGACTCCGAGAAGGGCCTGATGACCCCGGTCATCAAGGGTGCCGGTGGCCTCAACCTGGCGGGCATCTCCAAGGCGACCGCCGACCTGGCCTCCAAGGTCCGCGGCAACAAGATCACGCCGGACGAGCTGTCGGGCGCGACCTTCACCATCAGCAACACCGGCTCGCGCGGTGCGCTGTTCGACACGGTCATCGTGCCCCCGAACCAGGTCGCCATCCTGGGCATCGGCGCGACGGTCAAGCGTCCGGTGGTCATCGAGACCGCCGAGGGCACGAACATCGGCATCCGCGACATGACGTACCTGACCCTGTCCTACGACCACCGCCTGGTGGACGGCGCGGACGCGGCCCGGTACCTCTCGGCCGTCAAGGCGATCCTCGAGGCCGGCGAGTTCGAGGTCGAGCTCGGCCTGTAAGGCTCATCGCGGCAGCGCTTCACGACTGTCGCGCACGGCGCCCCCGCCCGGGTTGCACGTCCCGGGCGGGGGCGCCGTCGTCGTACCCTGGGCCCCTCCGGTTGACGGTTGTAACCAGCCTCACGCTGCGCCTCTGACCAGGAACGCATCGCGACGAGCGGCGCCGCCGTATTGTCTACGCATCAAGGCCCGCACGCCCCTGCACGTCCCCCAGGAGATGAAGCCCCGATGATCACCCCACCCGTCGTGCACTCGCTGCGCGAGCAGATCCGCGAGCACATCGTGGAGGGGATCGTCAGCGGGCGCTGGAAGCCCGGCGAGCGGATCGTGGAGCGCCGGATCGCGGTGGAGCTGGAGGTCAGCCAGACACCCGTACGCGAGGCCCTGCGCGAGCTCGAGACGCTGCGGCTGATCGAGTCGGCGCCGAACAAGGGCGTGCGCGTGCGGAACCTGTCGGCGGCGGACCTGGAGGAGATCTACCCGGTCCGGGCGGGCCTGGAGCAGATCGCGGCAGAGCTGGCGGCGCCCCGGCTGGCGTCCGACTGCTCGGCCCTGGAACCGCACGTGGCGGCCCTGTGGGAGGCCGACCGCAGCGCGGACGGCACGGCCCAGGTGCGGCACACCGTGGGGTTCCACCGCGAGATGGTGCGGGCCGCCGGGAACAGCGTGCTGCTGCACACCTGGGAGTCCCTGGGCATCGAGGTCTTCACGGCCCTGTCCATCCGGTGGCTGGGAACCGTCCAGAAGTCCTACGCCGAAGAGCACGAGGCCCTCGTGGACGCCTTCCGCAATCAGGACCCGGACATCGGACTGCTCGTGAAGCGGCACGTTCTGGGGTGCGCGCCGCGGGCTTGATCTCGCCCTTCGAGACCGGCTCCGCCGCCCGCCTTATCCTGATTTGCCCGGCACTGGGTGCCCATTTCCCTGGCACCCGGTGCCGACTTTTGTCATATGGACGTTTCTTCGTCACTTTTATTTGATCGATCATCGATCAGCGCCTTACAGTCATCCGCGGACCCCACCCGGGTCCAACGACCCTGTCCTGCCCGTCAGGGATTTCTTCACCACCTCTCCTTTATCCGGAAGGCGGCGCACACCGATGTCCGACCCCGTAGGAAAGCTTCCGAGCGAGCTCGACCAGCTCCCGGACCGCGACACCGAGGAGACCGCCGAATGGGCGGCCTCCCTCGACGCCGTCGCCAAGGCCGCCGGTACGCGCCGCGCCGAATACCTGCTCCGCCGCACCCTTCAGCACGCCGAGGCCGCCGGTCTCGCCCTGCCGAAGCTGCTCGAGACGGACTACGTCAACACCATCCCCACCTCCGCGGAGCCCGAGTTCCCCGGCGACGAGGCGATGGAAGCCCGGATCACCGCGTGGAACCGCTGGAACGCGGCCGCCATGGTGACCCGCGGCTCCAAGTACGGCGTCGGCGGCCACATCGCCACCTTCGCCTCCGCCGCGTGGCTGTACGAGACCGGCTTCCAGCACTTCTTCCGCGGGAAGGAGGCCGACGGATCGGGCGACCAGCTCTACATCCAGGGCCACGCCTCCCCCGGCATCTACGCCCGCGCCTTCCTCGACGGCCGGATCTCCGAGCAGCAGCTCGACAAGTTCCGCCAGGAGGCCGGCGGCAACGGCCTGCCGTCCTACCCGCACCCGCGGCGCCTGCCGTGGCTGTGGGAGTTCCCGACGGTCTCCATGGGCCTCGGCCCGCTCTCCGCGATCTACCAGGCGCGCTTCAACCGCTACCTGCAGAACCGGAGCATCAAGGACACCGCCAACTCGCACGTCTGGGCCTTCCTGGGCGACGGCGAGATGGACGAGCCCGAGTCGACCGCCGCCCTGGCCCTGGCCTCCCGCGAGCAGCTCGACAACCTGACCTTCGTCATCAACTGCAACCTGCAGCGCCTCGACGGTCCGGTCCGCGCGAACTTCCGCGTGGTGCAGGAGCTGGAAGCCCAGTTCCGCGGCGCCGGCTGGAACGTCATCAAGTCGCTGTGGGGCTCCGCCTGGGACGAGCTGTTCCAGCTCGACACCACGGGCGCCCTGGTACGCCGCCTGCGCGAGGTACCCGACGCGCAGTTCCAGACGTACGCGACCCGCGACGTGGCCTACATCCGCAACCACTTCTTCGGCGCCAACCCCGAGCTGGTCCAGCTCGCCGGCGTGCTGTCCGACGCGAAGATCGCGGAGTGCTTCCACAGCTCCCGCGGCGGCCACGAGCCCCGCAAGGTCTACGCCGCGTACAAGGCCGCCCTGGAGCACAAGGGTGCTCCGACGGTCATCCTCGCGCAGACCGTCAAGGGCTACACGCTGGGCGCCGGGTTCGAGTCGAAGAACGCGAACCACCAGATGAAGAAGCTGACGATCGACGAGTTCAAGGACATGCGTGACCTCCTTGGCCTCCCGATCCCGGACAGCGCCTTCGCCGACGGCCAGGTCCCGTACGGCCACCCGGGCGCGAACAGCCCCGAGGTCCAGTACCTGAACGAGCGCCGCGCGGCGCTCGGCGGCCCGGCCCCGGCCCGCAAGGTCAAGCACGTGGCCCTGCCGGCTCCGGCGGACCGTTCCTTCGCCCCGCTGCTCAAGGGCTCCGGCAAGCAGGAGATGGCCACCACCATGGCCTTCGTCCGGCTCGTCAAGGACCTGATGCGGGACAAGGAGACCGGCAAGCGCTGGGTGCCGATCGTCCCCGACGAGGCCCGCACCTTCGGCATGGAGTCCCTCTTCCCGTCGGCCGGCATCTACTCGCCGCTGGGCCAGACGTACGAGCCGGTCGACCGCGACCAGCTCATGTACTACAAGGAAGCCAAGGACGGCCAGATCCTCAACGAGGGGATCACCGAGGCCGGCGCCATGGCCGACTTCATCGCCGCCTGTACGTCGTACGCGACGCACGGCGAGCCGATGATCCCGTTCTACATCTTCTACTCGATGTTCGGCTGGCAGCGCACGGCCGACCAGATGTGGCAGCTCGCCGACCAGCTCGGCAAGGGCTTCATCGTCGGCGCCACCGCCGGCCGCACCACCCTGACCGGTGAGGGCCTGCAGCACGCGGACGGCCACTCGCACCTGATCGCGTCCACGAACCCGGCGTCGCTCAACTACGACCCGGCCTTCGCGTACGAGATCGCGGTGATCGTCAAGGACGGTCTGCGCCGGATGTACGGCGAGAAGCCGGAAGACGTCTTCTACTACCTGACGGTCTACAACGAGCCGAAGCCGCAGCCCGCCATGCCGGAGGGCGTGGAAGAGGGCATCCTGCGCGGTCTGTACCGCTTCAACACGGCGGCCGACCTCGCGGAGGCGGCTCCGGCCGCCGACGCCCCGAAGATCCAGCTGATGGCCTCCGGTACGGCCATCCACTGGGCCCTCGACGCGCAGAAGCTGCTCGCCGCCGACTGGAACGTGGCCGCCGACGTCTGGTCCGCCACCTCCTGGGGCGAGCTGCGCCGCGACGCGCTGGAGTGCGACGAGGCGCTGCTGCGCGGGGAGATGCGCACCCCGTTCGTCACCCGCGCGCTGGAGGGCGTCACCAGCCCGGTGCTCGCAGTCTCCGACTGGATGCGTCAGGTCCCGGACCAGATCAGCCAGTGGGTCGAGCAGGACTACACCTCGCTGGGCACGGACGGCTTCGGCCTCTCCGACACCCGTGAGGGCGCCCGCCGCTACTTCGGTGTCGACGCCCAGTCGATCGTGGTGGCCGCGCTGGCCCAGCTCGCCCGCCGCGGCGAGGTCCCGGCGTCCGCCATCAAGGAGGCCCGGGAGCGCTACGGCCTGTAAGGCCCCGCGCGTCCGTCCGTGAGGCGGCCCACCCCTTCGGGGGCGGGCCGCCTTCCGCGTTCTACGGCTGCGGTTCTCCGGCTGGGGCCGTAGCGGACGCGAGCCGGTCCGCGCGCGCCCTGGCCTCGTCGAGCAGGCGCAGGGCCTCCTCCTCCGCCTCCCGCACGATGACGTCGGCCCGGGCCTTGGCGTCGTCCAGCACGGTCCGGGCGGCTGCCCGGGTCTCGTCGAGCAGCCTCCGGGCAGCCGCCCGCGCTCTGGTCACGTCCTCGGCTGCCTGCTCGCGCACGTGCCGGACGTCCCGCTCGATCTGCGCGCGCAGCGCCCCCGCGGCCTCCTCGTCGGCCTCGGCCGTACGGGGCCGCGGGCCCGGCCGCGGCCCCGCGCCAGGCAGCTCCGCGTGCAGCCGGGCCACCACCGCGGCGGCGTCCGGCGGGCGGTGCGCGGGGTTCTTGGCGAGCAGGCCCGCCACCAGGTCGGCGATGCCGGGCGGGACCCCGGGCGCGTTCTGGGCGGTGAGCGGGCGCGGAGCCTCGTAGAGCTGCTGTCGGAGCAGGGCGTGCGGGGCCGGGTTCGTGAAGGGCGGGCGCCCGGTGAAGCCCTCGTAGAGCAGGCAGCCGAGGCTGTACAGGTCGGTGCGGTGGTCGATGCCCGGGTCCCCGCGGCACTGCTCGGGGGACATGTAGGGGAGCGTGCCCAGCGCAGTGCCGGCGGCGGTGAGTTCGCCGAGGCGCAGGCTTTCGCGCAGGATCTTGGCGAGGCCGAAGTCGAGCACCTTGACGACGCCCTCGCCGGTGAGCATGGCGTTCTGCGGCTTGATGTCCCTGTGCAGGATGCCGCGCCCGTGCGCGGCGACGAGCGCGGAGCCGATCTGGCCCGCCCAGTCGACGACCTCGTACCAGGCCGGGCGCGGGCCGGAGTGGAAGACCTCCCCCAGGTCCCGCCCGTCGACGTGCTCCATGACCAGGTAGAGCGTCCGGCGGCCCGCCACCTCGGCCTCGCCGCAGTCGTGGACGGTCACGGTGTGCCGGTGCGGGAGGTTCGCCGCGGAGCGCACCTCGTGGACGAAGCGCCGCTCGACGTGGTCCGCGTACCGGCCGGGTGCGACGTCGACGAGTTTGGCGGCGACCGGCCTGCGCATCCGCACGTCCTCGGCGGCCCAGACCTCGCCCATGCCTCCCCCGCCGAGGCGCTCCCCGAGCCGGTATCGGCCCCCGAGTAGTTCCCCCCGCATCCCCGCGCCCCTTCCCGCCCGCTCCCGGTCGCCGTTCGCCGGTTCCCTGTCCGAGCATGCGGCCGTGCGGGGGGCTCGGACCGGCCTTTCGCGGTACGCGCGGTGGCGGCGAGGGGGTGTACCCGTGATGCTTGAGCGGTGATGGACGAGACGGAGTTCTGGGAGCTGGTCGACCGTACCCGCGAGGCCGCCGAGGGCGACCCCGAGGAACACGCGGAGTTGCTCGTGGAGCGGCTGGCGCAGCTCGACCCGGACTCCGTGCTGGACTTCGCCCGGCACTTCGAGTCGCGGTACAACCGGGCGTACACCTGGGACCTGTGGGGCGCCGCGTGGGTGCTGCTCGACGGGGCGAGTGACGACGCCTTCGACTACTTCCGGTGCTGGCTGATCGGCCAGGGCCGGGAGGTCTTCGAGGGCGCGGTGCACGACCCGGACCAGTTGGCGGAGCTCCTCGACGAGTTCGACGAGGAGATCGACGGGGACGGCGAGGAGCTGGGGTACGCGGCGGACGAGGCCTACGAGCAGCTGACCGGGTCGGTCGCGCCGGATCTGGGGATCCCGCTGCAGGCGGCGGAGCCGGAGGGCGCTGCGCTGGACTTCGAGAACGAAGCCGTGCTCGCGGAGCGCTTCCCCCGGCTGTGGGACCGCTTCAGGGGCTGACCGCGTAGACGGCCTAGTAGTGCGTGCCGCCGTCGATGCGGATCTCCGTACCGGTGATGAAGGCGCCGTCCTCGGAGCCCAGCATGGCGACGACGCCGGCGACCGTCTGCGGGCCGGCGAAGCCCTGGCCGAGGGCGGGGGCGAGCTTGGCGAACAGGCTCCAGTCGGTGTCGTCGGGCAGGCCGGGGCCGGTGCCGGTGGTCATGCCGCTCTCGATGGAGCCGGGCGCGACGGCGACGAAGCGCAGCCCCTGCTTGCTGTACTCGGCGGCCAGCGCGTGGGTCATGGACTGGATGCCGCCCTTGCTGGCCGCGTACGCGGACATGTAGGGGTGGGCGAAGGACGCCGAGGTCGAGCTGAAGTTGACGACGACCGGCTGGTCGCCCGCCAGCAGCGCCGGGAGCGACTCGCGGATGACCAGGAACGTACCGGTCAGGTTCACCGAGATGATCTTGTTCCAGAATTCGAGCGTGGTCTGGTGGGTGTGCGCGGAGCGCAGGATGCCCGCGGCGTTGACCAGTACGTCGATGCCGGTGAGGGTGTCGACCGCGGCGGCCACGCCCGCCTTGACGGCGGCCTCGTCGGATATGTCGAGGACCGCGGTGGTGAGGCGGTCCGCGTGACCGTCGGCGGCGGCCCGGTCGGCGGTGGCCTTGAGACCGGCTTCGTTGACGTCCACGGTGTGGACCCGGCCGCCCTCGGAGAGGATGCGGTGGACGGTGGCCTGGCCGATGCCCGAGCCGCCGCCGGTGATGAGGACGCGACGTCCTTCGTAACGGTTCATGGGGGCGAGCGTACTCCCGTGATGACACGTTTTGCCACCCTGTCAAAACACGCAATTACGCCTCGGGGCCGAGGTATCCTTCCCCGGTGAGATCCCCTCGTCCGTACTCTCCCCAGGCCGGGCCCGGAGCCCAGTCGCTGAACGAGCGCCGCAAGGCGGCCACCCAGCTCGACATCGCCCGCGCGGCCTGCGAACTCTTCGCCGAGCACGGCCCCGACGGCACAACCGCCGAGGACATCGCCCACCGGGCCGGCGTGGCCCTGCGCACGTTCTACCGCTACTTCCGCAACAAGCAGGAGGCCGTCGCCCCGCTGCTCGCGGGCGGCGGCGACGCCTGGCGCGCGCTGCTCGCCGAGGAGGACCCGGGCACCCCGCTCACCGAGGCCGTGGAGCGCGCCGTCACCCGCTCCCTCACGGCCCCCCAGGCACTCGACGAGGGCCTGGAGGTCACCCGCGGCCTCTTGCGCGCCGCCACGACCGACGAGGCACTGCGGGCCGTCTGGTACCGGGTCAACCAGGACTCCGAGGAGCGGCTGGTCCCGGTCGTGGCCCGGCTCGCCGGCCCGGACGCCGAACCCCTCGCCGTCCGCCTCCTCGCCGCGGCGGCCACGGACGCGATCCGCATCTCCCTGGAACTCTGGTCCACCACGGACACCCCGCCCTCGGGCCCCGGCTCCCCGTCCGAACTCGCGATCCGCTGCCTGCGCGACCTCACGGGCGCGATGCCCCTGATGCGCTGAGCGCACCCGCCGCGGGAGCCGCTCGGACTTCGCCGGGCCCCCGTACACCTGGGCCGCGCGGCCCCACGACGAAAGCCCCGCCCCCTCTCGAAGAGGGAAGCGGGGCTTCGTTCGATCAGTGCGTCAGCACGGCACGGCTTAGAGGTCGAAGTAGAGCTCGAACTCGTGCGGGTGCGGGCGCTGGGCGATCGGGGCGATCTCGTGGGTGCGCTTGTAGTCGATCCAGGTCTCGATCAGGTCGGGGGTGAAGACACCGCCGGCCAGGAGGTACTCGTGGTCCTCCTCCAGGGCCTTGAGGACGTCCTCGAGGCTGGTCGGGACCTGCGGGACGCTCGCGTGCTCGTCCGGGGAGAGCTCGTAGAGGTCCTTGTCGATCGGCTCCATCGGCTCGATCTTGTTCTTGACACCGTCGAGGCCCGCGAGGAGCAGGGCCGCGAACGCCAGGTACGGGTTCGAGGACGGGTCCGGGGCGCGGAACTCGACGCGCTTGGCCTTCGGGTTCGAGCCGGTGATCGGGATGCGCATCGCGGCGGAGCGGTTGCGCTGCGAGTACACCATGTTGACCGGCGCCTCGAAGCCCGGGACCAGGCGGTGGTACGAGTTCACCGTCGGGTTGGTGAAGGCGAGCAGCGACGGGGCGTGCTTGAGGATGCCGCCGATGTAGTAGCGGGCGGTGTCCGAGAGGCCCGCGTAGCCGGCCTCGTCGTAGAACAGCGGGACGCCGTTCTCCCACAGCGACTGGTGCACGTGCATGCCCGAGCCGTTGTCACCGAAGATCGGCTTCGGCATGAAGGTCGCGGTCTTGCCGTTGCGCCAGGCGACGTTCTTCACGATGTACTTGAAGAGCATCAGGTCGTCGGCCGCGGCGAGCAGCGTGTTGAACTTGTAGTTGATCTCGGCCTGGCCACCGGTGCCGACCTCGTGGTGCTGGCGCTCGACCTGGAGGCCCTGGGCGTCCAGCTCGAGGGAGATCTCGGCGCGCAGGTCGGCGAAGTGGTCGACCGGGGCTACGGGGAAGTAACCACCCTTGTAGCGGACCTTGTAACCACGGTTGTTCTCCTCGGAGCCCGTGTTCCAGGCACCGGCCTCGGAGTCGATGTGGTAGAAGCTCTCGTTCGCGGAGGTCGCGAAGCGCACGCTGTCGAACACGTAGAACTCGGCCTCGGGGCCGAAGTACGCCGTGTCGGCGATGCCGGTGGAGGCGAGGTACGCCTCGGCCTTCTTCGCGACGTTGCGCGGGTCGCGGCTGTAGGCCTCGCCCGTGATCGGGTCGTGGATGAAGAAGTTGATGTTGAGCGTCTTGTCCTTGCGGAACGGGTCCAGGCGCGCGGTGGTGATGTCGGCGCGCAGCGCCATGTCGGACTCGTGGATCGCCTGGAAGCCGCGGATCGAGGAGCCGTCGAAGGCCAGCTCCTCGTTCGGGTCGAACGCCCGCCCCGGAATGGTGAAGTGCTGCATCACACCAGGCAGGTCGCAGAAGCGGACGTCAACGAACTTGACGTCGTTCTCCTTGATGTACTGCGTCACTTCGTCGGCGTTCTTGAACATCCAACTCCTCCTACTCCCGGCCCCGGGGCAGGGGCGGGTTTTATAGCTAGTGGTGCGTCAGTGCGGTGCCGCACGCTGACCCGACCATAAGCAGACGGGGTTTCTCAAGCATGACCCATTTGTTTCGCACAAGTTAACCAGGGTCCCGCCGGAACCGCGTCGAGCCGCACAGGTACCGTGTTCGCGTGGACAAGAGGCAAGCAATCGGATCCTGGCTCTCCGGCCCCCGCGAGGCCGCCGAGGAGATGGGTGCCGACTTCGGGTACCCCGGCAAACAGCTCGGCCTGCCGCAGCAGGGGCCCGGCTCGGTGGCCCGTTTCGGCCGCCGGCTCGGAGCCGTGGCCATCGACTGGCTGGCCTGCCAGCTGATCGCGTACGGCCTGATCACGGGCCGTGACTGGAACGGCTCCGGCAACTGGACGCTGGCGGTCTTCGTCACCCTGGTGGTCCTGACGGTCGGCACCGTGGGCTTTACCCCCGGGAAGCGGATCCTGGGCCTCCGGGTCGTCTCGCAGGACGGCGGCCGGCTCGGCTTCGGCCGGGTGGTGGTGCGCACCGCACTCCTCGCCCTGCTGATCCCGGCCCTCGTCTGGGACCGCGACGGCCGCGGACTGCACGACCGCCTCAGCCGCGCCGTGCAGGTCAGGATCTGAGACGAGAACGAAAACAGAGGGGCGCCCCGGGCCGTCGGCCCGGGGCGCCCCTCTGTGTCGTATACGAAAAGCTGACTAGCGCATCTTTCCGCCGCGCGGCATGCGCATCCCCTTGGGCATCGGGCCCTTCGGGATCGGCATGTTGCTCAGCAAGTCGCCCATGGCCCGCAGTTTGTCGTTGACCTGGGTGATCTGGGGACCCGAGAGCACGCGGGGCAGCTTCATGAGGGTCGTACGGACCTTCTTGAGCGGCACCTCGCCCTCGCCCTTGCCCACGATGAAGTCGTGGACCGGGATGTCGGGCATGATCCGGGCCAGCTTCTTCTTCTCGTTCGCGAGCATCGGCTTCACCCGGTTCGGGTTGCCCTCGGCGATCAGGACCACGCCGGCCTTGCCCACGGCCCGGTGGACGATGTCCTGCTGCTTGCTCATCGCGACGGCGGGGGTGGTGCTCCAGCCCCTGCCGACGTTGTCCAGTACGGCCGCGGCCGCGCCCGGCTGTCCCTCCATCTGTCCGAAGGCGGCCGTCTCGGCTCGCCGTCCGAAGATGATCGCCATCGCCAGGAACGCCACCAGGAAGCCCAGGATGCCCAGGTAGACCGGGTGGTCGATCAGGAAGCCGATCGCAAGAAAGACACCAAAGGTGACGATTCCCACGCCCGCGACGATCAGACCGACCTTCGGGTCGGCCTTGCGCGTCATCTTGTACGTCAGGGCGATCTGCTTCAGTCGCCCGGGGTTCGCAGCAGTCTCTGCGTTTGACTTCCTCGCCATGCAGCGAAGTTTACGTGGCCTTCTCGGTGCGGGTCGCCGCGGCCTCGAGTACGTGCTCGGTTTCGACGCGGTCCTTGGCCCTGCGGCGGTCTTCGAGGACGGCCGTCCAGGCATTCCGACGGGCGCCGCTCATGAGCAGCGACTCCAGGCCGCGGACGGCGTCGGTGAAGGACGGGATGGCGATGGCGCGTACGGGCGCGGCCTGCATGGTGTCGACCCTTTCACGGAGCTCACGTCGGGGGTGCCAAGCGTGTGTGCGGTGCGTCGAACTATCGTCACTGACTGGTGTTACCAGGGCGTGACCGACTGGTCAAACAGTGATGAAACCTTGATGCGGCCCACTAGAGCCTTCCAAGGAAGAGCCTAGGGGCCGCATCAGTGCGTGTTACCCGTAAGTAAGACTTTGTGCGCCAGTTCACATACCCCTGGCACCACGCGTCTCGCGTGCCACTCAGGCCTCACACGCCTGGCGTGCGGACGGCCGTCAGACGGTCGCGCGCTTCTCCATCGCCTGCTGGTAAAGACGGCCCGCGCGGTACGAGGACCGGACCAGCGGGCCGGACATGACGCCGGAGAAGCCGATCTCCTCGGCCTCCTGCGCCAGCTCCACGAACTCGGCCGGCTTCACCCAGCGCTCGACGGGGTGGTGGCGCGGCGAGGGCCGCAGGTACTGGGTGATCGTGATGAGCTCGCAGCCCGCCTCGTGGAGGTCCTTCAGCGCCTGGCTGACCTCTTCGCGCTCCTCGCCCATGCCCAGGATCAGGTTGGACTTGGTGATGAGGCCGTAGGCCCGCGCCCGGGTGATGACGTCCATCGAGCGCTCGTAGCGGAAGCCGGGGCGGATCCGCTTGAAGATGCGCGGCACCGTCTCGATGTTGTGGGCGAAGACCTCGGGGCGGGAGGCGAAGACCTCTTCCAGCAGCTCCGGGACGGCGTTGAAGTCCGGGGCGAGCAGCTCGACCTTGGTGTGGCCGCTCTCGCGACCCGCCGTCTGCTGGTGGATCTGGCGCACGGTCTCCGCGTAGAGCCAGGCTCCGCCGTCCGCCAGGTCGTCGCGCGCGACGCCCGTGATGGTGGCGTAGTTCAGGTCCATGGTGACGACGGACTCGCCGACGCGGCGGGGCTCGTCGCGGTCCAGCGCCTCGGGCTTGCCCGTGTCGATCTGGCAGAAGTCGCAGCGCCGGGTGCACTGGTCGCCACCGATGAGGAAGGTGGCCTCGCGGTCCTCCCAGCATTCGTAGATGTTCGGACAGCCGGCTTCCTGGCACACCGTGTGCAGTCCTTCGCCCTTCACCAGGGCCTGCATCTTGGTGTACTCGGGACCCATCTTCGCCCGGGTCTTGATCCAGTCGGGCTTGCGCTCGATGGGGGTCTGGGCGTTACGGACCTCGAGGCGCAGCATCTTGCGTCCGTCGGGTGCGACTGCGGACACGACCGGCTCCCTGTGACTTCGATTCTTCGGCGCCCACCAGGGTACGCCCGTAATTTCATACGCTCTTACGTCGGCCAACCTGCGGGGGGCCGGGCCCATTCCCGGGCCCCTCCCCCGGGCCGTACCGGGCCTACGAACCCACGGCGGGCTCTATCTCCCGGGGCCGCAGCTCCGCCTGCTCCAGTACGTCCTTCAGGTGCCGTTCGATCACCGGCAGCACCTCGGCGATGGTGATCTCGCGGCCCAGCTCGTAGGAGAGCGAGGTCACACCGGCGTCCCGGATCCCGCAGGGGACGATCCGGTCGAACCAGGTGTTGTCGGGGTTCACGTTGATCGCGAAGCCGTGCATCGTGACGCCCTTGGCGACCCGGATGCCGATGGCGGCGAGCTTGCGGTCCTCGCGGCGCTGGCCGGCGTTGGACGGGGCGTACTCGGGGCCGTTCAGCCGGGGGTCGAACTCCTCGTCGTGCAGCCTCGGGTCGAAGTCCAGCGAGAGTCCGCCGATCTTCGGGCGCTCCGCCACCGGGTCGCCGAGCACCCAGACCCCGCTGCGCCCCTCGACGCGGGTGGTCTCCAGGCCGAACTCGGCGGCCGTGCGGATCAGCGCGTCCTCCAGGCGGCGGACGTGGGCGACCACGTCGACCGGGCGGGGCAGCTTCATGATCGGGTAGCCGACCAGCTGGCCCGGCCCGTGCCAGGTGATCTTGCCGCCGCGGTCCACGTCCACCACGGGCGTGCCGTCGAGCGGACGCTCGCTGTCGGCGGTGCGCCGGCCGGCCGTGTAGACCGGCAGGTGCTCCAGCAGCAGGCAGGTGTCCTCGATCTCGTCCGCGAAGCGGGCCGCGTGCACCCGGCGCTGCTCTTCCCAGGCCACCGTGTACTCGACGGCCTCCGGGCCGAAGCCCATGCGGACAAACCCAAGCTCAGCCACCGCGGCGCCTCCTCGTTGAACCTGCCGACGAACTTGCTGTGTGCACCTATCGCACCAGGCAAGGGTACGGCGGCCCCCGCGTGCCCCGTCAGCCGCCCGTCCCGGGCACCGGCCGGGGCCCGGGATACGGGGGTCCGGGGAGCTGTTTCGGCCGCCTGCGGCCCTTCGGCGGCCGGTCCGGGTCCTCGTCCGCCCGGGGCAGCCGGCGGTGCCCTTCGGAGTGGTCGTTCACCCAGCCGCAGACCCCGCACGCATAGCGCCCGTCGAGACCCGCGATGTAGGTCCCGCAGCGCCGGCACTCCGCCTCGGTCAGCTCGGGCGCGGCCGGTACGGGCACGTGCGGCGGGGCCGTGGACTCTGCGTGGCTGTCGTCGCCGTCGGGGCGCTCGCAGTTGCCGGGGGGAAGTTCCCCGGTGGGCCGGCGGGTCATGGGGCGCAGCGTACGCGGGTGGAGGGGGTCGGTCCGTAAAGAGACCCACCGGTTCTGCACACGATCGGATGAATGTGGGACAGAGAGGGCGGTCTGGGCGAGGTTCGCCGCTACATTCACGCCGATCACAGGGCCGAAACTCCGGTCCGTCACGTCAGGAGACCGTGGAGCCGATGACGGAACGACCTGCCCAGCGCGTCCCCAACCGGCAGCTCTCGGCACTGATCGCCGAGGCCGGGTTCTCCAACGCCGGGCTCGCCCGCCGTGTCGACCAGCTCGGTCTGGAGCACGGTCTCGATCTGCGGTACGACAAGACCTCCGTGACCCGCTGGCTGCGCGGGCAGCAGCCGCGCGGCACGACCCCGGCGCTGATCGCGGAGGTGTTCACCCGGCGCCTGGGGCGACGGCTGTCCGCCCAGGACCTGGGCCTGGACGCGTGCGCCCCGGTGTACGCGGGGCTGGAGTTCGCGGCCACCCCCGAGGAGGCCGTCGACATCGCGAGCGGGCTGTGGCGCAAGGACTCCGGTTCGCACGCCGAGCTGCGCAAGATCGCCTTCACCCCGGCCGGGCTGGTGGTGCCCAGCCGGGACTGGCTGATCGGGCGGGCCGACGAGCGGGTCGGCCGGGGCGCGGACCAGGCCGCCTTGCGCGTTCCCGAACAGGGCCGTCCGGAGCAGAGCCGTCCGCTGCCCGGACGGGCTTCGGTGCCCCGGCAGCGGCAGATCGACCGCGGTCCCGGACAGCGGGTGACGGGCGGTGACATCGCGGCGCTCAGATCGGTGGGCGAGCTGTTCCGCACCCTGGACCACGCCTACGGGGGCGGCCACGCCCGCCAGGCCCTGGTGCGGTACCTGGAGCACGAGGCCGAGCCGATGCTGCGCGGCACCTACGGGGAGACCACGGGGCGCCGGCTGTTCTCCGCCGCCGCGGATCTGACCCGGCTCGCGGGCTGGACCTCGTACGACATCGCCGCGCACGGGCTCGCCCAGCGCTACTTCGTCCAGGCGCTGCGCCTGGCCCAGGCCGCCGGGGACCGGCCGTACGGGGCGTACGTGCTGATCACGATGAGCCGGCAGGCGGTCTACCTCGGCCACGGCCGGGAGGCGGTGCAGCTCGCCCGGGTGGCGCAGCAGGGCGTGGGCTCCGGGCCGCCACCGGTGGTGCAGGCGCTGCTGCACTCGGCGGAGGCGCGCGGGCACGCGGTGCTCGGGGAGGTCAGGGCCTCCACGGCCTCGCTGGTGCGGGCCGAGCGGGCGCTGGGCGCGGCCCGGCCGGGGGACGACGTACCGCACTGGGCGCGGGACTACGACGAGGCGCAGCTCGCGGACGAGTTCGCGCACTGCCACCGGGACCTTCAGCAGTACCGGGCCTCTGCGCAGCACGCGGAGCGGTCGTTGCAGCTCCGGGCGCCGTCGTACGCGCGCTCGCGGCTGTTCTGCCGGGTGGTGCTGGCCACGGCGCGGCTCGGGCTGGGCGAGCTGGACCAGGCGTGCGCGCTGGGTGCGGAGGCGGCGCAGCAGGCGATGGAGATGCGGTCGGTGCGGGCGGTGGAGTACGTACGGGACTTCGAGCGGCGGCTGGAGCCGTTTCGGGACGCGTCGGCGGTGCGGGGGTATCGGGACCGGGTGGCCGCGCTGTCCTGACCCTGCGGGTCGGCTGCGGGGGCGGCTGCGGGTGGCTGCGCCCCCGGGCCCGGCGGGTGGCCGCGCGGTGGTGCCCCTGCGGGTCCGCTCCCGGGGCTCCGCCCCGGACCCCGCGCCCCAAACGCCGGCGGGGCTGATTTCGCCCGGCGGGCGACCAGCCCCCCCGGGAGGGTGGTCGCCCGTCGGGCCGTCGGCTTCGGGTGGTGTCAGGCTGCGGCCGGGAGGGCGGCTTCCGGGGTGGTGGGGACGGGGATGCCGAAGTCGCGCAGGACGGCGGCGGCGGCGCGGCGGGCGGAGCGCAGGGCCCCCTCGACGGTGTTGGTGTCCCGGTGGTCGCCGCACACGTACAGCCCGGCCAGGACCCGGACGGTGCGCCGGGTGTCCTGGGGCGGCGGCATGGCGGGGACCGCTTCGGGGGTGTGGTGGACGGCGAGCAGCTCCCAGTCCCGGGTCGCGGTCTCGTAGAGCCGGGCCAGCCGCGAGGCGACCGTCCGGATGGGCGGCGGCGGGCCGAGCACGGTGGTGGTGACCAGGCTGCGGCCGGCGGGGGCGCGCGTCGGGTCGACCGCGCTCATCACGGCGGTGTGGGCGACGGGCCGGTCCGGGTCACCGTCCAGGAGCAGCGAGCCGTCCCAGGGGAGCGGGGTGGTGGTGGCGTGGTGCATCACGGTGACCCGGTGGAAGTCGGGCACGCGCAGTCCGGGAAGCAGTTCGGCGGCGGCCCGGGCGCCGGTGGCCAGGACCGCGGAGCGGCAGCTGAAGTCGCCGTGTTCCTCGGTGGTGACCAGGTTGGTGGCGACGGAGCGGACCCGGACCCCGGTCCGTACGGTGCCGGGCGGCAGTGCGGCGGCGAGCAGTCCGGGCAGGGTGGCGGCGCCGCCCTCGGGTACGGCGAGGCAGCCGCGCGCGAAGGTGCGCAGGGCCATGTCGGCGACGCGGCTGGAGGTGGTGAGCGCGGGGTCGCGCAGGAGCGCGGCGAGGAGCGGGCGCAGCGTCGTACCGAGGCTCCTGGAGCTCAGGGCGGCGTGCGCGGTGCGCTCGGGGCGGGCCAGGAGGCGTTCCTCGGGCAGTGCGGCGAGGCGGGCGAGCGCCGCGCCGATCCGCGCCTGGTCGAGGGAACCGCTGGTCAGGGCGCGGGCGGGGGTGAGGGCGCCGGCGCGCAGCGTGCGGCCGTCGCTGTGGACGAGGGCGCCGGGCGCGAAGGGCTTGAGGACCAGGCCTTCCAGGCCCGGGGTGCGGGCCGGTTCGGTGTAGGCGGTGTTGAGGAGCTGGCCGATCCGGTCGAGCCGGAAGCCGTCCACGGTTTCGGTGGCCATCCGGCCGCCGGGGGCGTCGGCGCTCTCCAGGACGATGACCGTGACTCCGGCCGCGATCAGGTGGTGCGCTGCCGCGAGTCCGGAGACTCCGGCTCCTACGATGACCACGTCCGCGTGGTGTGCGTGTGTGCTGTTGAGCACGTGCCCCTCCCCGAGGTCGGCCCGGCTGTGTGGGGAACCTCCTTCCCCCAACGGGGTCCGGCGGAACCAGAGTTGGTCGGCCCATTACAGGTAACCCGGTCAACTCCGGTCGCACGGCGGTCGCATTCGGCTCACGTACGGTCGCACGCGTGCGCCGGGGCGCTCCCCCCGGAGCCCCGGGGCCTTCAGGTCCGGGCCCCGGGGTGCTTCAGGCCTCCAGCGCGGCCTTGATCGACTCCTCGATCCCGGGGTACCGGAAGACGAACCCGGACTCCATCAGCCGGGCGGGGCGCACCCGCTGACTGCCCAGCACGTCCTGGGCGAACTCCCCGAGCACCACGCGCATGACCGGGGCGGGCACGGCGAACACCGCCGGGCGGTGCAGGACCCGGCCCATCGCGGCGGTGACCTCGCGGTTGGTCAGGGGCTCGGGGGCGGTCAGGTTCACCGGCCCGGTGAGGGCCGGCGTGTCGACGATGTGGCGCAGGGCGGCGATCTCGTCGTGCATCGAGATGTGCGACCAGTACTGGCGGCCGTCGCCGAGGCGGCCGCCCAGGCCCGCCTTGAAGATCGGGAACAGCTTCCCCCAGGCCCCGCCCTCGGCGGCGACGACCAGTCCGGTACGGGCGAACACGGTCCGGACCCCGGCCTCCCGGGCGGGCGCCGCGGCGGCCTCCCATTCCACGCAGACCTCGGGCAGGAACCCCTCCCCGGCCGGGGAGTCCTCGTCGACCGTCCGGTCCCCCGTGTCGCCGTAGTACCCGACGGCGGATCCGCAGACGAGCGTCGCGGGCGGGTCGGCCATCGCGGCGACGGCCGAGGCGATGGCGGCCGTTCCCTTGACCCGGCTGTCGCGGATCTCCCGCTTGTAGGCGGCCGTCCAGCGGTGGTCTCCGACCCCGGCCCCGGCGAGGTGCACGACGGCTTCGCACCCGGCGAGCCCGGCCGGGTCCACGTACCCGCGCGCGGGGTCCCACCGCGCCTCGCCGGGCCCGGCCGGCTCCCGCCGCACGAAGCGGACGAGTTCGTGTCCGTCGGCCTTCAGTGACCGCCCGAGGGCGCTGCCGATGAGCCCGGTCGCACCGGTGACTGCGATACGCATGGGCCCCATCTTGGCAGCGGGCCCCCACGCGCGGGGCCGTCCGGTCCGGGAGCCCCGGCAGAGGGCTCCCCGACCCTCAGGTGGCTGCGCCCAGCCAGGTGCCGACCGCGTAGGTCACCGTCATCGCCAGCGCGCCGCCGGCGACGTTGCGCAGGATCGCCCGGGCCGCGGGCGCCCCGCCCAGCCGGGCACTGAGCACTCCGCACAGGGTGAGGGACAGCAGGACCGCGACCACGGTCACCGGGACCCGCTCCGAGGCCCCCGGCAGGACGATCGCCAGCAGCGGCAGCAGCGCCCCCACGGTGAACGCCACCAGGCTCGCCGCCGCCGCGTGCCAGGGGTTGGCCAGCTCGTCGGGGTTGATCCCCAGCTCCACCCGCGCGTGCGCCCGCAGCGCGTCCCGCTCCGTCAGCTGCTCCGCCGCCTCCCGCGCCACCGGCTCGCTCAGCCCCCTGCCCACCAGCAGCCCGGTCAGCTCCTCCAGCTCCTCCTGCGGCGACTCCTCCAGCTCGCGCCGCTCCACGTCCAGCGCGGCCTTCTCCGAGTCCCGCTGGGAGCTGACCGACACGTACTCCCCCGCCGCCATCGACAGCGCGCCCGCCAGCAGGCCGGCGACGCCCGCCGCCAGGATCGCCGTCCGCGAGGTCGTGGCCCCGGCCACGCCGACGACCAGGCCCGCCGTGGAGATGATCCCGTCGTTCGCGCCGAGCACCCCCGCGCGCAGCCAGTTCAGCCGGGTACTGATCCGCGCGCTCCGCGCCGCACCATCCGCTTCCGTCACGCCACCACTGTCGCGGGCGCCGCCGGAAGGAGCCACCCGGCGTGCGCGCCTTCGGTCCCGGGATCAGGGTGGAGGGGTGAGACGCAGACGCGAGGAGCCGGGCTGGCTGCGCGGGGCGCCGCCGCCGCGCTGGGCCCGCCTCGCGCCGGCGGTGGCCCTGGTGGTGCTGGTGTTCGTGCAGCGCATCACCCCGGGCGATGTCGAGCTGGGCTACTTCCTGGCCGGGCTCCCCCCGGTGGCCGCCTTCGCCTACGGGGCCGGCGGGACGGCCGTCTTCGCCGGAGTGGTGCTGGTCCTCATCGGGCTGCCCTCCCTCGGGATCGCCCACGCCCGGGGCTCCGACCTCGCGACCGTGGCGGCGATCGGCCTGCTCAGCGTGATGGTCGCCTGGGTCCGAAAACGCCGCGACGCCCAGCTGGTGAGCGTGCGCACCGTCGCGGAGGCGGCGCAGCTCGCGGTCCTGCCGCCCGTCCCCGAACGGGTCGGCGCGGTCGGCTGCTCCGGCCTCTACCGGGCGGCCCAGCACGGCACCCTGGTCGGCGGCGACCTGTACGACGTACGGGTCGGCCCCTACGGCGTGCGCGCGCTGGTCGGCGACGTCCAGGGCCATGGCCTGGCCGCCGTCGGCACCGTGGCCTCGCTGCTCGGCGCCTTCCGGGAGGGGGTGCTGGACGACGCGGAGCTCACGACGGTGGCGGCCCGGCTGGACCGGCGGCTGCTGGCGGACTCGGCGGCCGAGTCGGTGGCGCACCCGGAGCTCTTCGCGACGGCGGTGCTGCTGGAGTTCCCGCCCGGGCTGGACGTCGTACGGATCGTGTCGTGCGGGCATCCGCCGCCCCTGCTGCTACGGGGTTTCACGGTCTCGGAGGTCGACGTGGCCCCGGGGCCTCCGCTGGGCCTGGGCCTGGCCGGTCCCACCCCGGGGGCGCCGGCCGAGCTCCGCATCGTCCCCGGGGACCGGCTCGTGATGTATACGGACGGGGTGACGGAGGCCCGCGACGCGGCGGGGAACTTCTACCCGCTGGCCGCGCGCGTGCCCGTGCTGGCGGCGGACCCGGCGGGGCTGGCCCCTGCGGTGTGGCGGGACTTGCGGTCCTTCACCGGGGGCGGGCCGCGCGACGACGTGGCCCTGCTGGTGCTGTCCCTGGACGCCCCGGCGCACGATGACCACGCCGTACTGAACACATGACCACACGATGACAAGCGGCCATATGGGTCAATTTCCGTGTTTTGCTCGAGTCTTCCAGCCCTCCGAGCACGGAATCCGAGGCCCATTCGATGCGCGCACCGTACAAGCACAACCAGCGGATCACGGCGGTCGTCGCGGCGGCCGGAGCCGTCGCCCTGATCACCGGCGCGATCGTGGTCGGCCCGGCCGGGGAAGAGGCCGTGGCGGAACCGGATTCGGCACAGAACCAGCAGATCAAGGCTCCCGCCCCGCTCCAGGTGGGCTCGGCACTGACCACAGCCCAACCTCAGTACGGTGATCGGCATGCAGCTTCGGTACGGCTTCCGCCTGTACCCGAACGGTCCTCAGCGCGCGGCGCTGGCGAGGGCGTTCGGGTGTGCGCGGGTGGTTTACAACGATGCCCTCCGGGCTCGCGAGACCGCCCGTGCCGCAGGCGAGGCATTCCCTAAGGCCGGGGACCTATCAAAGCTGCTGATCACCGAGGCGAAGAAGACTGGGGAGCGGGAATGGCTCGGCACGGTCTCCGCCGTGGTGCTCCAACAGTCCTTACGGGATCTGGATGCTGGAGTACAAGGCGGCCCGGTACGGGCGCGCCTTCGTGCGGATCGGCCGATTCGAGCCGACCTCTCAGGTCTGCTGCGTGTGCGGCGTCAAGGACGGCCCCAAACCCCTGCACATCCGCGTGTGGGAATGCAGGGCATGCGGGGCCGTCCTGGACCGGGACATCAACGCGGCGGTCAACGTCGCCAAGGCCGCCGGACTGGCGGTGTCAGCCTGTGGAGCGCAAGTAAGACCGGGACTCGTCCCGGCGCAGCGCGGTGAAGCAGGAACCCACCGAGACGGTCGCACGACCGTGGCAGGAATCCCCGCCCTGTAGGGCGGGGAGCGGAAGTCAAGGCTTCAGCTTCCCGAAGGTCCCCGACGCGGGCTGAGACCTGCCGGCCCCGCCCGGCCCTCCTCCGCCCCGCCTACCCGGCTTCGCGGATGAAGGAGCGGACCAGCTTGCAGGTGACGTTCGACGGCCGGCGGATGCCCGTCCGGACGGCCATCGTGCGGATCTTGCGGTTGGTGGCGCGCTGAGCGTCGTACGTGCCCGAGTCGAGCAGCGATATCGCCAGCCGCATCGCCTTCAGCCGCCGGTTGTGGCTCTCGTACCACTCGCGGGGAAGCCCCGCCGGCAGCGGCTTCTTCTTGACGGGCCCGATGGTGTGCAGGGTCATGGCAGTGGCCATCTACAGCCTCCCAAACGGTAGTTGGCGTCCTGTCCTTCTCCTTAGATTTTACCGGCGACCACTGACAAAGGACCTGGCCAGACGGCGCCTCGCTAAGCTTTTCGGCATGGAGATCTGGATCAACCCCGCCTGCTCGAAGTGCCGTAGCGCGCTGACCCTGCTGGACGCGGAGGGCGCCGAGTACACCGTCCGCCGCTACCTGGAGGACGTGCCCTCCGAGGCCGAGATCCGTGAGGTCCTGGGGCGGCTGGGCCTGGAGCCCTGGGACATCACCCGCACCACGGACCCGCTGGCCAAGGAGACCGGTGTACGGGACCTGCCGCGCGCGGAGACCGAAGCCGCCCGCGGGGCCTGGATCAGCCATCTCGCGGCGCACCCGAAGCTGATCCAGCGTCCGATCATCACGGCCGAGGACGGCACGGCGGTGGTGGCCCGCACGGAGGAGGCCGTCCGCGAAGCCCTCTCCCGCACGACCGGCCCCCGCTAGCCGGGGCCCGGGCCCGGACCCGTACTCCCCCGCCGGCACCCGTCGCTGGTGCACCCGCAGTTGGAGGGCGGCGGGGTCGTGCCGGCCCGGGCCGTCCGGGCCGGGCGGGCGCCGCAGCAGACGCCCGCGGGGCCGGCTCCGGCCGGCAGGATCCTCAGCCGGCGGAGCCCGCCGGCCGGACCGCCTTCGCCAGGGCGGCGCGGACCGTCTCGACGTCGGCGACGGCTGCCGGGGTGTCGGCGAGGCCGTTCGGACCGGCCGGGCCCGCGGCGTACGGGAGGACGTACACGGGCGTGTCGCGCTGGAAGCGCCAGCTCTCGGTGAGTTCCCCCGCGTCGACCGCGTCGTAGCCGAGCAGGTCGAGGAGGCGGGTGGCGGACGCGCGGGCGGCCGGGTCCTCGCCCGCGATCGGCAGGGCCGAGCGGTCCGGGGAGCCGGCCGGGCGGGCGAGGGAGAGCAGGTGCTTGAAGTAGATGTTGTTGAACACCTTGACGACCCGCGCCCCGGACAGGTGCTCCTGGACGAGCCCGCTGGTGGTGGACTCCTCCGCCTCCAGGGCGGGGAAGACGCCGTCCCGCTGCGGGTAGTAGTTGAGCGTGTCGAGCACGACCTTGCCCGCCAGCACGTCGGCGGGCAGCTCGCGGTAGTTCTTGAGCGGGATGGTTGCCACGACCCAGTCGCCGGCGGCCGCCGCCTCGGCCGGGGTGGCGGCCCGGGCCCGCGGGCCGAGCTCGGTGACCAGTGCCTCCAGTGTCTCCGGTCCCCTGGAATTGCTGAGGACCACGTCCAGCCCCGCGTCCACGGCGAGCCGCGCGAGGGTGCTTCCGATGTTGCCGCTTCCGATGAGTCCAAGAGTTGCCATGCGGGGTTCAAGTCGCCCGCGATCCAAGGTATTCCGCAGCTGGGCCACCGGGGCGCGTCGTCCCGGCCACCGTCCGCACCCGTCCCCGCCGCCGTCCGCGCCGCCGTCCGCGTGCCGCCCCGCCACCGCCGGTGCGCCGCCCCCGTGCGCCGCTCCTGCTCAGGGCCTTCGTCCCGGCCCCATCCCGCGCCTCGTAGGGTGGGCTCAGCACAAAGGGGACGTACCGCACCAAAGGATTCACAGTGAACGAGCAGCAGCACCCGCGATCCACCGCGCCCGGCGAGCCGCCGGCACCTCCGTCGGCGACGGTCGTCCCGGTGTCTCCGATCCCCGCCCTTCCCCCGCCCCGGCTCGGCGCCGACTGGATGTTCGGCGGGGTGTACGGGACCGTCCTCGCCTCCGGGCTGCTGGCCGCGCTCGACCAGAAGGGCGGGGAGTACACCCCCTTCTACGACGCCAGTTGGGTGCTCGTCACCGCCGCCACCGCCGGACTCGCGCACGGGTACTCGCACCACATGAGCACCCACCAGGCCGGCTCCGCCGGGCACCGGTGGCGGATCCTCGGGCGGGCCCTGTGGAACGAGTGGCCCATGATCGCGGCCACCCTGCCCACGGTCCTGCTGCTGCTCGTCGCCGGACTCACCGGCTGGGACTCGCACGGGGTCACGGCCATCGGGCTCGGCGTGAACACCGCGATGCTGTTCGCCTGGGGCGCCTTCGTGGCCCTCCGGGTCGGCTACAAGCTCGCCTCGGCGCTGCTCATCGGGGTCGCCGACGCCACGATCGGGCTGGCCATCATCGCGGCCAACGCGGTCATCAAGTAACGCCCCCGCCCCGCACGGCGGGGGCGGGCGCTACTCCGGCAGTTGCCCCTCCGCCTCCGCCAGGATCTCCGTCAGCCGGGCTCCGAACTCCGCCCCCCGCACGTCCGGCACCCCCGTGCGGGCCGAGGTGAGGAGCGCGTCCAGGGCGCGGCCGTAGGCGCCCGGAACGTTGCTCCACTCCGGCATGCCGAAGACGCCGGCGGTCCCGCGCAGTTCCAGCCCGACCCCGGCGGCCGCGCGCGGGGAGCTGAGGCTGAGCACGGCGGTGCTGGCCGCGCCGGAGCTGTGGCGCAGCGCCAGCTGGACCACGTCGGCGGGTCCGCGGGTGGCGCTGACCGCGGTGACGTCGCCGAGGACCGGAAGGAGTACGGACAGGGCGTGCGGGCCCACGTCCCACAGCCCGCCCTTGGCCTTGCGCCAGGGCGAGTCCGCGTAGGCGCTGGGTTCGCCGTCGGGCGGGAAGACCGCGCCGAGCCAGTGCGCGGCGGCGGTGAACCAGCCCGTGCGCTGCGCCTGCTCCTCCACCCAGCCGGCGGTCGGCTCGGCGAAGCGCAGGGTGAGGAAGACGACGGAGGCCACCCGGTGCTCGGCCACGGCCGCGGCGACCGCGCGCGCTGCGGCCGGGGTGGTGGCGACGGGCTTGTCGAGCAGCAGATGGCAGCCGGCGGCCGCCGCGCGCACGGCGAGCGGGGCCTGCACGTCGGGCGGCAGGGCGAAGGCGACGGCGTCACAGTCGGCGAACAGCGCGTCGGGGTCTTCGTACACCTTCACGCCGTACTCACGCGCCAGCTCCGCCGCGGCTTCGGGGCGACGGCCCCAGACTCCCGCGAACTCGGAGCCGGGGTGCGCGGCGAGGGCGGGGGCGTGCGTGCGGCGGGCCCAGGGGCCGGTGCCCAGCAGCCCGACCCGGAGTCGGGGTCCGGAAGCGGCCTCTGCGGCGGCATCTCCGGCGGACGTCAAATCGTACGAAATGCTCACCCGCCCAGTCTGCCCCACTCGGACGGGCGTCCGGACGCCAACCCTCTCGCCCGCGCCCACCTGCGGCGCAAACCTCGGTAACACGGGGTTCACACACGGGCAACGGAAGAGAAATCGCGAGCGGGCACTCTGCGGTCTACACCGCAGAACGAATTCGCAGTACGCGAGCCACAGGGACGTGAACCGCCGTACGCGATCCGCAGGACGCAACGCAGCACCCGCAGAGTCTGCGCCGGAGCGACGCACCGAAGGATGGGGCCCGTGAGCTACAAGGCTGAGTACATCTGGATCGACGGAACCGAGCCGACTGCGAAGCTGCGCTCCAAGACGAAGATCCTTGGCGACGGCGACGCGCTGCCGATCTGGGGCTTCGACGGATCGAGCACCAACCAGGCCGAGGGCCACGCCTCCGACCGCGTGCTGCAGCCGGTGTTCTCGTGCCCGGACCCGATCCGCGGCGGCGACAACCTCCTCGTGCTGTGCGAGGTCCTGAACATCGACATGACCCCGCACGAGTCGAACACCCGCGCACTGCTGCGTCCGATCGCCGAGAAGTTCGCCGCTCAGGAGCCGATCTACGGCATCGAGCAGGAGTACACCTTCTTCGACGGCACCCGCCCGCTCGGCTTCCCGGTCAACGGCTTCCCGGCCGCGCAGGGCGGCTACTACTGCGGCGTCGGCTCGGACGAGATCTTCGGCCGCGACATCGTCGAGAAGCACCTGGACCACTGCCTCGCGGCGGGTCTGGCCATCTCCGGCATCAACGCCGAGGTCATGCCCGGCCAGTGGGAGTTCCAGGTCGGCCCGGTCGGCCCCCTGGAGGTCTCCGACCAGCTGTGGATCGCGCGCTGGCTGCTCTACCGCACCGCCGAGGACTTCAACGTCTCCGCGACGCTGAACCCGAAGCCGGTCAAGGGCGACTGGAACGGCGCGGGCGCGCACACCAACTTCTCCACGAAGGCGATGCGCGAGGACTACCGCGCGATCATCTCCGCGGCGGAGTCCCTGGGTGAGGGCAGCAAGCCGCTGGACCACGTCAAGAACTACGGCGCGGGCATCGACGAGCGCCTGACGGGCCTGCACGAGACGGCCCCGTGGAACGAGTACAGCTACGGCGTCTCGGACCGCGGCGCCTCCGTCCGCATCCCGTGGCAGGTGGAGAAGGACGGCAAGGGCTACATCGAGGACCGCCGCCCGAACGCGAACGTGGACCCGTACGTGGTGACCCGCCTCATCACGGACACCTGCTGCACCGCCCTGGAGAAGGACGGCCTGGTCTGACCCCGGCCGCCCACCCCTGACACCACCCCGGCGCCCGCCCTCCCCTCGGGGAGGGCGGGCGCCGCGCTGCGTGGGACGGATCCACCCACGATGCGATACGGGTCGCGGGGGTGGAGTCGTAGGAGCAGCTGGGTGGGTGACGGTTCGTCGGGATTGCAATGGTGCGTTCACGGCATGATCACGGAATATGGGATTCCGCTCCACTGCGTGAGACGGGATCTGCCCCGGCGCCCGCGCATCTGCTTGAATGGAGCCATGGCCAGCCACTCGCACACCTCGACCGGTCGCAGCGACCTCGAGCCGTTCTGGCCTTCCCGTCAGGACCACGATTTCGACCGGGTGTGTTGCCGCGCGAAGAACGCGCCGGCCCTCTAAAGCCTCCGGGACCTCCAACCGACCTCCCCCGAGGCCTTCGGTCTGCGCGGTACGACACAAGACGACGCCTTTACGTACGTCTCCTGCCGACCACTCCGCGTGAAAGAGCTGACCACTCATGACGAACACCCGTTCCTTCGCTTCTGCCGCCTCCGCTGCGACCGCTCCCCTGGCCTACCCGACGTTCCCGCCCAGTCCGCGCCACCGCCTGCGGGCCGTGGACCGGGACGAGGTGGGCGCCGTTGCCCGCGTAGCGGACTTCCTGCCGCCCGGCGCCACCTGGCTGCCTGCTCCCGCGCACACCCTGCCCGCCCTCCCCGGCCAGCCGCCGATGGTCGGCTACCTGGTGCTCGTACCGGCGGACCAGCAGCCGCCGATCGGCTTCTCCCCGCAGTCCGTTCCCGCCGCCCCGGCACCCGGCTCGGCGGCCGTCACCGGCGACGCCCTGGTCCGCATCGACCCCGCGCAGCGCACCGCCGAGGTGGACGGCGAGGTCCTGGACCTGACGTACCTGGAGTTCGAGCTGCTGGCCCACCTGGTCGCGCACCCGCACCGGGTGCACAGCCGCGACCAGCTCGTGACCACCGTCTGGGGCTACGGCCACGTCGGCGACGGCCGCACGGTCGACGTCCACGTCGCGCGACTGCGCCGCAAGCTGGGCGCCTCCCACCGCGGCGCGATCCAGACCGTACGCCGGGTGGGGTACAAGTACGCCCCCTGACCGGGACGATGGCCGACCCGCGGACATGACTGCGGGCCCGTACTCGCGAGAGGGACCGGAGTACGGGCCCGGTCGGATGGGTGGCCGGACGGGTTGATGGACGGGTTCATCAACTCCGCTGCCGCAAAGGGGATTTCTCGTACGTCCGTGCTGATCAGCCCCGGTTCCTGCCGTAGGATTTTCCGACGTGACCATCGGAACGGGCAGCGTGCTTGCCCCACTTGAGCCCCAGGACCCCGCGAGACCGCCGGCTACCGCCTGATCGCCCGGATCGGCGAGGGCGGGATGGGCACCGTCTACCTCTCGCGCACGCGCGGCGGACAGCCGGTCGCGCTGAAGGTGATCCGCCGGGAGTTCGGGCAGGACCCGGACTTCCGCAGCCGGTTCGAGCACGAAGTGCGGGCCGCGCGCCGGGTGCAGGGCTACCACCTCGTCCCCGTCCTCGACCACGACACCACGGGCACCGCGCCGTGGCTCGCCTCGGAGTTCGTACCGGGACTGTCGCTGCACGACGCCCTGAACGCCTACGGTCCGCTCCCGCTGCCCACCGTCTTCCAGTTGATCGGCTGCACTGCGCGGGCCCTCGGCTCCATCCGCCCCTCGGCTCCATCCACGCCGCGGGCGTCGTGCACCGCGACCTGAAGCCCGCAAACCTCCTGCTCGGCGCGGCCGGGCCGTACGTCATCGACTTCGGGATCGCCCGGGCCGCCGACAGCACGCAGCTCACGCGCACCGGCGGCGCCATCGGCACTCCGCAGTACACGTCCCCCGAACACGCGCTGGGCGCCGAGGTCACCACCGCGAGCGACCTGTTCGCGGTCGGGCTCATCGCGGCGGTCGCCGCCACCGGGCGGCACCCGTACGGGGAGGGCGGGGCGACGGCCCTCGGTGTGCGGATCGCCAACACCGACCGGCTGCCTCCGGGCCTGGGCGGTTACCCGGTCGAACTGCGGCCGCTGCTGGAACGCTGCCTGACGGCGGATCCGGCGGCGCGGATCGGTACGGACGAGCTCGCCGCGCTGTGCGAACTGTTCGCCGGGCGGCCGCTGAACGACTTCGACGGCTGGCTCCCGGAGCCGGTCGGCCAGGAGATCGCCCGCCGGGTGCGGGCCGCGGAGAACCCGCCGGCGCCGACGGTGGCGGACTCGGGCGGGAGTGCGCGCGCAGCCGCGGGCGGGTCCGGCCCGGGCGGGTCCGGCACCTTCGGCGGGGTGTACGGAGAGCCGACGGTGGACGCGCCGCCACGGCCCACCGGTCCACCGTCGGCCTGGTCCGGCGGCCGTCCGACTCCCCCTCCTGCGCAGGCCCCGGTGCCGGTCACGGCTCCGACACGTGTGCAGGGGGCTCTGGTCGTCGGCGGCCTCGTCCTGGCCGTCCTCGCCGGCGGCTTCGCGGTCGAGCTGGTGGACGGCGACAGCTCCGGCAAGGACGAGGCCCGGCAGGAGGGCCCGGTCACGCCCGCGCCCTCGGGCCCGGAACCCGCCGCGGCCCCGTCCGGAGCCAAGGCCTCGGCCTCCGCCTCCACTTCCGCCTCCGCCTCCGCCTCCGCCTACACGGTGGTCTTCCAGGACAAGCCGCTGACCCTGCGCACGCCCTCCTCCAACACGGGAACCCACGTCGACCTGGACGCCCCGAAGGTCCTTCCCGACGGAGAGATCGGCAAGGTCCAGGGAATGGAACTGACCTACCAGGACTGGAGCGACGCGGGCCTGGCCTTCCTGACGGCCGCGGGCAAGAGTCCGGGCAGCACGCGTGAGGAGTGCAAGGACGCCGTCGCGACGAACACCCTGGCCTCCAAGCTGTCGAGTTCCCAGCTCGAACAGGGCAAGGAGCTCGCGAAGGGCACCGTGCTGTGCACGGTCACCAGCGACGGGAACCTGGCGATGCTCCGCATCACCGACGTGGTGACCGCCAAGAGCAAGGGGGCGATCGTCCCCATGCCCGACTACGTCACCACGCTCACCCCGTGGAAGACGGGCTGACCGGGACCGGGACGGCCGGGACCCCGTCGGGCGGGGTCCCGGCCCAACGGGCCGCCGCTGTCTAGGCCTTCGCGGTCCGCCGCGCCGCGACGAAGCCCAGCACCAGGTCCCCCGCCAGGAACACCAGCAGGCTGATGCCCAGCATCGGCACGAACCACCCCACGACGGCCGTCGCCGCGGCCGACGGCAGCAGCAGCGTCACCGGCAGCTTCCGCCACGCCCCGCGCGGCTGGGGGCGGCCGGCCGAGAGCGTGCGCTCCTTGGTCGGGCGGCGCAGCCACCACATGCGGTAGCCCCAGATGACCATGAACATCACCAGGACCGCGAGCGCGGCCAGGGCCACCTGGTTGGCGAGCCCGAAGGTCAGGCCCATGTGCAGGTCGATGCCGAAGCGGGTGAGCTGCGCGAGCAGCGGGTGGTCGGCGAACCGGAGTTCGTCCATGACCCGTCCGTCGGCGGGGTCCACGGCGACCGCGTCCAGGTGCACCGGCACCTGCTTGTCCTGCTCCTTGACCACGTAGCCCTTGCCCTGGGCGGGCAGGGTGATCCGCAGTGACTCGGTGACCCCGGCGGACCGGGCCGCGGCCACCGCCCCGTCGATGCCGATGCCATCGACCGGAGCGGGCATCGCCTCCTGCGCTCCGTCGGCCGCGCCGTGCCCGGCATGCTCGCCGCCCGCGTCGGCGGACGGCGCGCCGGTGAGCTTGGCGGCCACGGCCGGGGTGCTCCCGCCGAGGCGGTCCTGGAGCTCCCCGATGTTCTCGCCGGCGTACCTCGACCAGGTCAGGCCGGTGGCGGAGAGGCCGACGAGGCCGACCGCGATCCAGACGCCGACAGAACCGTGCCAGGAGAGGGTCTTGCGGCGACCGGTCGCCGCGCGGTCGGGCACGACGAGTGCGGCCTTGCGGGCGCGCTTGCGCCCTATCCACAGGGCGAGCCCGCCGAGCGCGACCACCCACAGCCAGCTCGCGGCGAGCTCGCTGTAGTTCCGGCCGAACTCCCCCAGGTGGAGGCTGGAGTGGAACTCGCTCAGCCAGGCCCGCAACGGCAGCGCGTCCCCGACGGTGGTGAGCTTCCCGCGGACCTCGGCCGTATACGGATCGACGAACACGGTGAGGGTCTCGCCCTCGGCGAGACCCGGGCTCTCCATGATCACCCGGGTGGTGGCATCCGCCTCGGGCGCGGGCCACACGGCCGTCACCTCGCCCTGGGGCGCGGCTTTCGCGGCCGCGCCGACCTGCGCGCTGAGCGGCTGCGCGCTCGCGCCGACGCGGTCGACCGTGAGCTCGTCGGCGTAGAGGATCTTCTCGGCCTGCCAGGAGCCGGCGTAGAGCAGGCCGGTGGTGGCGGCGACGAGCAGGAGCGGGGCGATCAGCAAGCCGGCGTAGAAGTGCAGCCGCAGGATCAGCGGCCGCAGCGCGGCCCAGGTGCCGGGCGCGCGGGCGGGGGCGGGCTCGGCCACGGCCAGGGGGGTTTCGGGGTCGTCGTGGGCGTCGGGGTCCGCTGCGCGGAGTTCCCCGACCTCGTCGAGAGACATGGGTGTCCTAGGTGTTGGCGAAGACATGGGTGAGCGGCCCCAGGTCTCGCCCCCTCGCCCGGGGCCCGTCGTCCCGGGGCCGCCGTCGCCCGAAGGCGAGGCGGCGGCACTGAGACGACGGGCCCCGGGGAGGTGCGCCGTTCGGTCAGGCGCGGGCAGGACGGCCGGGGGCCGTGGTACGGATCCGTCCGCGCGCGGGCGGCCCGCGCCGCTCGGCGGTGTGCGCGTGCACGGCACCGCGCAGGGTGCGCGGCCGCTCGTACCCGGCGGGCCGGAAGGGCCGGGCCGGCGGTACGGCGATCCCGCGCGCCCGGAGCAGGGCGAGGACCCGGGAGAGCGGCCGGGCGGCGAGCAGCGCCCCGGCCGCGAGGGCGGCGGCGAGCCGGAAGACGGCGGCCTCGCCCCAGGCCAGCCAGAGCGCGCAGAACAGCCCGGCGACGACGTGCGCGGCGATCATGCCGAGCCCGTCGTGGGCGTGGCTCGCGGCCATGTCACCCATGCCTGCCATCCCGCTCATGCCGCTCATGCCGTCCACGGCATCCATGGCGTCCACGGCGTGCGTGCCGTGCACGCCCTGCACGGCGCCGGCGGCCACGCCCTCCAGGCCGGCCTCCGCGCCCCCCATACCCATGCCCATGCCCGGCGCCGCGCCCGAACTCCCGCCCGAACTCCCGCCCGCACCCGCGTCCGCGCCCGCCCGATGCCGGCTGCCGGCCGAGGCGGAAACGGAAACGGAGAAGACGAGGTGCAGGACCGCCTGTACGGCGAGCAGCGCCCCGGCGATGGAGAGCGGTCCGCGCCGGCGCCCGGCGGAGAGCCAGGCGAGCCCTCCGGTCAGTCCGAATGCGGACAGAAGGCCCAGTGCGGGAAGATCCGTACCTGACATGTACGAATGCCCCGCGGCGCCCAGTGCGACGGCCACCGCCGCGAAAACCGCGGCCCGCGTGGCGCGCATCGGCGCGGGGCTGACTGGCATGACCTGCGCATATTGCCACGGGCCCCCGCCTCGCCGTACGGCACCCCCGTGGCCGATCATGGTCCGATGAGCCCACTGCCGTTGACGGTCCCGTTGAGCACGGTGTACACGGGCACGGTCCAGCTCGGGGCGTACGCCCTGGAGCGGCTGGATCCGCAGGCGCGGGAGCGGCTGCTGCGACGCTGCTCCACCAACGCCGACAACCTGGACGCCGGCCGCTGGGAGACCCTGGCGGCCAGCGCCTTCCTCGTCGAGGAGCCGATGCCGCTGCCGTACGCCCTCCTGCTGGCGGCCGTCCTCGGGTACGCCGAGTACGCCTACGGGGCCTGGTGGACGGCCGCGGCCTTCCTGTTCGGGCACGTCACGGCCACCCTCCTGGTCTACGGGGTGCTGCGCCCGACGGCCCGCCCCCACACCTGGCGGGCACAGCAGACCCGGCGGGCGCTGGACGTGGGCACCAGCTACGGGTTCAACACCGTGCTCGGGGCGCTGACCTCGGGGCTTCCGCGCGGGCCGGTGCGCACCACCGCCCGGGTCGGGCTGCTGGCGCTCGCCGTCCGGCCGGTGCTGCGGCGGGAGCGGACCTTCACCGACGCCGGGCACCTGGTGGCCCTGGGGCTCGGCCTCGGGGTCTCGCTGGCCGCCGATTACCTTTCCGGACCGAAATCTCCGAAAATCATCAGGATGACACGCGTCACCCAGCGTGCTTCATCTTGAGCCGTCCAGTTCTCCGATCATTCGATTGTCTGATCACGTTTCTCTGATCATGTTGGAGTCCCCACGATGACCGTCATCCCCGCCAAAACCGTCGCCAACCTGCGGGACCTCGGCGGCACCCCGCTCGCCGGTGGCCGCAGCGTCCGGCCGGGCCTGGTGCTGCGCTCCGGCCAGCTCGACCGGCTCGACCTCGACGTCGACCGGGCGGTGGCCGCGCTGGGCATCGGCACCGTCATCGATTTCCGCAGCGGCCCGGAGCGCGGCGAACACCCCGACCGGATGCCGCCCGGCGCCCGGCTGCTCATAGCCGACGCCCTGGCCGACAAGATGACGGCCGACGCCGGGGGCGACGGCGGCCCCGGGAAGATTCCCGCCGCCCACCTCAAGGACCTCCTGTCCGACCCGGCGGTGGCCGAGGAGCACCTGGGCGGCGGCAAGGTGCGGGCCCTGTTCATCAGCCTCTACGGCTCGCTGGTGAGCTCCGCCTCCGCGCAGTCCGCGTACCGTCTGCTGCTCACCGAGCTCGCCGACCCGCGGTCCGGGCCGCTGCTCTTCCACTGCACGGCGGGCAAGGACCGTACGGGCTGGGGCGCGACCGTGATCCTGTCGCTGCTCGGCGCCGACGACGAGACGCTGATGGCCGAGTACCTGTCGGTCAACCCGGCGGTGCGGATCGCCTTCGGCCCGATGATCGAAGGCTTCACGGCGGCCGGCGGGGACCCGGACATCGCGCTGTCGCTGATCGGCGTCTTCCCCTACTACCTGGAGGCCGCGCTCGACGAGGTGAACACGCGTTACGGCTCGATGGAGAAGTACGTGCGCGAGGGTCTGGGCGTCCCCGACGAGACGGTCGAGGCACTGCGCGCCCGCCTCGTCGTCTGAGCCCTGCGGCGGGACCTCGTCGGCCCGGCGGGCCGACCCGTGCGGGCCGACCCGTGCGGCCCCTCCCGGAGGACCGGCCCGAACATGCGCGCTGGGACCCGGTGACCATCCGACCATTCGCTCGTTCTGCTGAACGTGACTGCGCCGGATACCGCCACCCGCCCCCTCCCACCCGATGTCGAGCAGGCCGAGGCCGCCATCGTCGAGCACTATCCGCGGCTGGTGCGGCTGGCCTACCTGGTGCTGCCGCCCGCCCTCGGACGCAATCGGCGGGTCCTCACCGCCCACTCGCTGGCCCAGCGCGCCCTGCCGCGCGGGCGGCGGGCCGGGGTGGCCGCCGCGCAGGCCGCGGTGCAGGGCGGGGTTCCGGGGCAGCGCGGCGGGGCGGGGCCCGAGTCCGGGTACGCGTACGTACGCCTGCGCGTGCTGCGCTCCGCGCTGGAGGCGGGGGTCCCGCTGACGTTCCGCGCGCTGCCCCGGCGGGCGCAACTGCCGCCGCTGCTCCCCCAGGTGTGGGGGCTGCGGCTGTTCCCGCGCTCGGGCGGGGCCGAGGAGCTGGCGCTCGACCAGTGGCTGGCCACCCTCGACGGGCCGGGCCGGGCCGCGTGCGTCCTGCGGGCGCTGGAGCGGCTGCCCGAACCCGAGGTGCTGCGGGTGCTGACCGAGGCGGGGGTGGCCAACCCGGCCGCCGCCGTGGCGGAGTCCGGGGATCCGTCCACCGACGAGCTGTTCGCCTCCCCCGAGTTCGACCCCTGCGTGCTCCAGGCGCGGCCCACCGACCTGCTGCGCCGCCGCCGTCTCGTGCGGGCCGGGATCGCCGCCGGGATCGCCCTCGCGGTGTGCGGGGTGCTGCTGTCCCTGCCCGGCGGCGGGTGGGGGGCCGACGGGGCGGCCGCCCCGATCTACGCGAAGAACGCGGCGGCGGAGCAGGCCCTGGATCCCGGGCAGCTGGTCCGGGTGGCCCCCACGGTCTGGCGCACGTCCTCCCGTACCGACTACTCCGGCTGGCCCGCGCGCGGCGACCGCGTCGACGACACCGCGCTGTTGCGGCGGGCGCTGGCCGTCTGGGCCCGGCCGGGCCGCACGGTCGTGGTCTCCGCCACGCCCGGGACCCCGTCCGGACCGCCGATGGGGCCCCCGCAGCTGCTGTTCGCCGGTACCGTCGACCAGGCCGTGGTGGTGCTGCTGTACGACGGCCTGCGCGTGGCGCGGTACGCCGAACCGCGCTCCGGCACCGACATCGCCGCCCTCGACTTCGCCCGGACCGACGGCGCCTCGGCGGACACGGCGGCGGCCCTGGTGCTCAGCCGCGTCGACGGCAACGTCCGCTATCTGACGGCTCCTTGGGTGACGGGCGCGGCGCAGCGGGACCTGCTGAAGCCGGGGGGCGCGCCGGCGGAGCTCAAGCTGACTCCGGACGGGATCACTCCGCCGGTGCCGAGTCCCGCCCCGGACGGCACCTGTACGAGCTGGAACGCCCTGGCCGTGACCGGTGACGGGGCGACCCGGCTGATCACCGACCTGGGCGAGCTGACCCCGGCCCGGCTGACCTCGGGGGCGCCCGGCGCCGAGCGGAACGTCACGGAGGGCGCGGAGCTGGGCGACTGGTCGCGGATCGCGTGCCTGCTGCCCTCGGTGCGCTCGCACGGGGTCCGTACGGTCAACGCGTGGACGTACGCGAAGCAGCCGCTGCCGGAGGGCGACGGCACGGCGACGTGGCTGTGCACCCGGGCGGAGACCTGGCAGGGCACGGCGGACCGGGTGCAGGCGCAGTTCCTGGCCCCGGGCGCGCCGCTGGCGGCGCAGGCGGCGAAGGCGGAGGGCTCGCCGGCGTGCGGGCCGCGGGAGCCCCGGGTGCTGGCCGGTGTGCTGTGGAAGTCGAAGGCCGGGCAGTGGTACGTACTGGCCGCGGGCAGTGCGCAGTTCGCTTCACTGACCGTGGGCGGTGGCCAGGTGAGCGGTGTCGCGGTGGGCAACCGGCTGGCGGTGAAGGCTCCGGCGGGGGCGCAGGTGGAACTGACGGGCAAGCTCACGGACGGCTCGGAGGCGGGGGTGTTGAGGTAGTCCCGGCCCGGCGCCGCGAGGGAGTCCCGGCCCGGCGCCGGGACGAGTCCCGTCCCGGCTCCGGGGGGCGAAGGAAGTGACGGTAGAGGGGTTTCCCTCCCCTCTACCCATCAGTACATTGACGCCATGTCTAATACGCCGCCCGCGTCGCCCGCCCCCGTGGCGTCCGAACACATAGATCTGAAGGCCCGCAACGTGTCCTTCTCCTGGGAGGACACCCCGCTCCACTGGCTGCCCGGCGACCCCTTCGCCAACCACACCATCAACGTGCTGCACCTGCTGCTCCCGGCGGGCGAGCGCTGGTTCGTGCACGTCTACAAGCAGGTGCTCCCGTACATCACGGACGAGCGACTGCGCGAGGACGTCGTGGGGTTCATCGGCCAGGAGGCCATGCACGCGAGCGCGCACGACGACGTGCTCCCGCACCTGAAGCGGCTGGGCCTGGACCCCACGCCCTACACGGCGCAGATCGACTGGCTCTTCGAGAAGCTGCTCGGCGACCGGACGCTGCCGCCGGGGAGGCCCCGCAGGTGGTGGCTGATGGAGCGGGTGGCGATGATCGCCGCGATCGAGCACTACACGGCCTTCCTGGGCAACTGGGTGCTCAACGCCGACGAACTGGACCGGCGCGGCGCGGACCCGGTGATGCTGGACCTGCTGCGCTGGCACGGCGCGGAGGAGGTGGAGCACCGGTCGGTGGCCTTCGACCTGTTCATGCACCTGGACGGCAACTACCGCCGCCGGGCGCGCACCTGGGCCACGGCCTTCACGGCGCTGGTCTTCCTGTGGCAGCGCGGATCGCGCTACTTCATGGAACACGACCCCGGACTCCCGCCCGGGTCCAAGGCCTCGGTGGGCCAGTTCTACCGCTCGGGCCGCAGGGGGACCCTGCCCTCCACGGGCGCGATGCTGAAGTCGATCCCGACCTACCTCTCGCGCACCTACCACCCCTCGCAGGAGGGTTCCACGGCGCAGGCCGTCGCCTACCTGGCCTCCTCCCCCGGCGCGAACGGCGGTGCCCGCGGATGAGGCGCGCCCTCAAGGTGACCGCGCTCGCGGGCGCCGCCTGGCTGGCGAAGCGCGCGATCGGCCGGCGCATCGACTCCGGATCGCCCCTCTGGCCGCTGCCCGCCCTGGAGACCCCGGTCTCGGGGTACTCGCCGCGCCGGTGGATCCCGGCGCTGATCGTCTCCCGTACGGAGCCGGCGGACGGGGTGCTGTCCCTGACCCTGGAATCGGCGGAGCTCCCGGAGTGGGCCCCGGGTGCGCACCTGGACGTGCAGCTCCCGTCGGGGCTGGTCCGCCAGTACTCCCTGTGCGGCGACCCCGCCGACCGGGGCCGCTACACGATCGCGGTCCGGCTCGTGGAGGACGGCCGCGGCGGCTCGCGCGAGGCGCACGCCCAGCTGGTGGAGGGTGCGGAGCTCCCGGTCCGGCCGCCCCGCAACCGCTTCCCCCTCGTCCCCTCCCCGTCCTACGCGTTCGTCGCGGGCGGGATCGGCATCACCCCCGTCCTCCCGATGCTCCGGGCGGCGACGGCGGCGGGCGCGGACTGGACCCTGGTCTACGGGGGCCGCTCGCGGGCCTCGATGCCCTTCCTGGGCGAACTCGCGCGGTTCGGGGACCGGGTCACGGTGGTCCCCGAGGACGAGGCGGGCCTCCCCGGCCTGAGCGGGCTCGGCGCGCTCGGCCCGGACACGCTGGTCTACTGCTGCGGCCCGGCCCCCCTGATGGCGGCGGTCGAGGCGGCCGCGCCGGCGGGCACCCCGGTCCACTTGGAGCGGTTCGCCGCGGCGGCCGCGGGCGGGGACTCGAAGCCGTTCACGGTGGAACTGCGCCGCTCGGGGCGGGTCGTGGAGGTGGCGGCGGCGGAATCGGCCCTGACCGCCGTCCGCCGGGAGCTCCCCAACACCCCGTACTCCTGCGAGCAGGGCTTCTGCGGCACCTGCCAACACCGGGTCCTGGCAGGGGACATCGACCACCGCGACACCCTCCTCACGGACGGCGAACGCGAGGACTCCATGCTCCTGTGCGTCTCCCGCGCGGCCTCGGAGCGCCTGGTCCTCGACCTGTAGGCGGCCCCGACGGGGGTGCGCAGTATGGTGTCCGCATGACAACCGGGGTGCGGCGCAGGATGGGTGTCGAGGAGCGGCGGCAGCAGCTGATCGGGGTGGCGCTGGAGCTGTTCAGCCACCGGTCCCCCGACGACGTCTCCATCGACGAGATCGCGGCGGCCGCGGGCATATCGCGGCCGCTCGTCTACCACTACTTCCCCGGCAAGCTGAGCCTGTACGAGGCGGCGCTGCGGCGGGCGGCCGACGAGCTCGCGCTGCTCTTCGTGGAGCCCCGTGAAGGGCCGCTCGGGGCCCGGTTGCTCCGGGTCATGGGGCGGTTCTTCGCCTTCGTCGACGAGCACGGGCCCGGCTTCTCGGCGCTGATGCGGGGCGGTCCGGCGGTCGGCAGCAGCCGGGCCAACGCGATGATCGACGAGGTGCGGCAGGCGGCGTACGAGCAGATCCTCTCGCACCTGGGCGTCGACCTGCAGGCCCCGCCCGCCCGGCTGGAGCTCGTGGTGCGGTCGTGGGTGTCGCTGGCCGAGTCGACGGCGCTGATCTGGCTGGACGGCCGGCGGATCCCGCGCGCCGAGCTGGAGTTGCAGCTCGTGCACGATTTCGCGGCGCTGGCCGCGGTGAGCGCCGCCTACGACGCGGAGATGGCGGGCATCCTCGTACGGATCCTCGTGGACGAGCCCGCCGACGGGCCGTTCGGGGAACTGGTGGGACGGCTGGTGGCCCTGGTGCCCACGGGACCCAGCCCCACGGGATCCAGCCCTTCCGGACCCAGCCCCTCCGGACCCAGCCCCACGGAATCCGGCCCCTCGGTGCCCGGTCCGCGTTGATCGACCGTCCTTGATCGAATAGCGCGCAATAATGCCCGCGTGATCATTGACGACGGGATCGTGTTCCGGCAGGCCGAGGAGAAGGACGCCGGCACACTGGTGGCCCTGTACGACCAGGCCGCCCGCTGGATGGCCGCGCACGGGATCGAGCAGTGGAAGCCCGGGGAGAAGGACGCCGCGCACTTCCGGGCGGTCATGCGCGCGGGCGAGGTGTGGATCGCCTCGGACGGCAACGGGCACGCCGTCGGGGCCTACGAGCTGTGGTGGTCCGACGAGGAGGCCTGGGGCATCCAGCCTCCCGTGGCCGGCTACGTGCACCGCCTCATGGTCGAACGCGAGGCCGCGCCCGCCGGGGCCGGCCGGCGGCTGCTCGAACACTTCGAGCGGCGGATCGCCAGGACCGGCCGCGAACGGGCGCGGCTGGACTGCGTCTCCACCAACCCCCGGCTGCTCGCGTACTACCGTGAAGCGGGCTACCGGGTGGTCGGGGAGTTCCCCCACAAGGAGGACGGGAACGGTCGGGTGTACGGGGTGATCCTGCTGGAGAAGCGGCTGGATCAGCTCACTCTGGTCAACTCGGCCTGAGCCGCCCCCGCACCGTCATCCCCGCTTGAAGACCGCCGCCGTGCGGGCCGGGACGGCGAACTCCCCCTTCGCCGGGTCGTACGCCGCCTGCCGGACCACCGGGTCCGTGCCCGAGGCCTGGACCGGGTGGAGGGCGTAGGCCGTGCCCGTGAGGGCCGGGACCCGCTGGGTCTGGGCGGTGGGGGCCGCGTTGAAGACCACCACCAGGTCGCCCAGGGCCATCGTGATCACGCCCGGGGTCTCCTGGGGCCCCGAGAGCGGGAAGGCCAGCTTCGCCTGGACCGCCTCGGCGGTGGTGAGGGCGAAGGACGGTTCCGTCGTACGGATCTTCAGCAGGTCCCGGTACGCGGACGAGGCGCCGCCGATCTCCGCGCAGCCGGGTGCGGGCGCTGCCAGCAGGGGCTTCGCGTAGGGCCACTTCGCGCGGTTGTCGGCCGCCGGGGGCAGGCCGCGGCCGAAGCCGTTGCCGTCCCCGCAGTTCCAGTGGATGGCGTTGAACCAGTCCCCGCTGTCGTAGGAGTTGCGGTCCAGGGACTTGGAGCGGAGCAGGTCCGTGCCCGCCTGGGAGAGGGCCGGGCCCTGGGAGAGGGCGGCCACGGACATGGCCAGGACCTGGGCGCGGGCCCGGTCGGACGGCGAGGTGCCCTCCGGGAGCTTGAAGGCCAGGGCGTCGAAGAGCGTCTCGTTGTCGTGGGCGTCGACGTACGCGAGCGCGTCGCCGGGAGCTGCCGCGTACCCGGCCGGGGCTCCGTTGTAGTCCACCTCGGAGCCCTTGACCGCGCGTCCGGTGGAGTCCGTGAAGGCGTACGCGGCGAGGTTGCCGGTCAGTCCGACCTTGATCAGGTCCTGGTCGTGGAGGAGCCGCACGCGCTGCTGCTCCGGGGTGCCGTTCGCCGGGGCGGTGTTGGGGGCGGTGAACAGGCCGGAGGCGAAGCCCTGGACGCGCGGGTCCTCGTCGAAGGGTCCGCCGCCGCGGACCGCGTCGCGGGCGCGGTCGGAGAAGGTGGCGATGCCGGTGCCGGCCATGTTCCGCTGCGTGGCCTGGACGAAGCGGGCGTCGTCGGCGACCTCGCCGAAGTTCCAGCCCTCCCCGTAGAGGACGATCTTCTTCCCGTCGACCCCGTCCTTCTGGGGCGTCAGCGCGTCGAGGGCGGCGCGCACGGCCAGGATGTTGGCCTTCGGGTGGTGGCCCATGAGGTCGAAGCGGAAGCCGTCGACCTTGTACTGCTTGGCCCAGGTGACCACCGAGTCCACGACGAGGCGGCCCATCATGGCGTTCTCGGGGGCGGTGTTGGCGCAGCAGGTGGAGGTGGCGACGGAGCCGTCGGCCAGCAGCCGCTGGTAGTAGCCGGGGACGATGCGGTCGAGCACCGACTTGTCGGACTGGCCGGCGGCCACGGTGTGGTTGTAGACCACGTCCATGACCGTGCGCAGGCCCGCGCCGTTCAGGGACTGCACCATGCGGCGGAACTCCACCGTGCGGGCCGTGCCGTTCGGGTCGCTCGCGTACGAGCCCTCGGGGACCGTGTAGTGCAGCGGGTCGTAGCCCCAGTTGTACGCGTCCTTCGCGGCCGCGGCGGACACGCAGGCCTGCTGCTCCTCGGAGTCGGGGGCGTAGACCTTCAGGTCGCAGGCGGGCTCGGTGCGGTCCTCGGGCTTCTCGGGGATGGTGCCGATGTCGAAGGCGGGCAGGAGGTGGACGTACGAGGTTCCGGCGGCGGCCAGGTCGCGCAGGTGGCGCATGCCCGCCGAGGCGGTGTCCGAGAAGGCCAGGTACTGACCGGGGTGGGCGCTGGTGCGGTCGGCGACCGAGAAGTCGCGGATGTGCAGCTCCTGGATCTGCGCGGACGTGAAGGGGACGGGCGCGGGCTTCTTCAGCTCGCGCCAGCCGGCCGGGGCGAGCTTCGGATCGGTGAGGTCCACGGCCAGGCTGTACGCGGAGTCCGTGGTCAGCGCGGTGGAGTACGGGTCGGTGACCAGGTTGCGGACCACCTGTCCGGTGCTGGGGGCCCAGACGGTGACGGCGTAGCGGTAGCGCTTGCCGGTCCAGTCGCGTTCACCGCGCACCGACCAGACGCCGGTGGTGTCGTCGCGGCGCATGGCGACGGTGCGGCCGCCGTCGAGTTCGAGGGTCACCTGCTGGGCGGTCGGGGCCCAGACGGAGAGGGTGGGGCGGCCGTCCTTGAAGACGGGGCCGAGGGCGGCCTGCGTCGTGTAGAGGTCGTCGAGGACCCCGGCGAGCTGGACGCCGGTGGCTGCGAGGACGGCGCCGTTGGCGGCGCGGGCACTGGCCACGAGCTGGCCGCGCAGGGCTTCGCGGACGCGGTCCCGGTCGCGCGGGTCGACCGTGAAGGCGGCGTACGCGGCCAGGTGCGGGTACTTCTCCTTCTGGGCGGCGGTCAGCTCGGTCTTGGCCAGGCGCAGCCACTGGGCCCGGCCGGTCAGGGTGCCGTTCTCGGCCTTGACGGCGCCTTCGCGGGAGGCGAGGAGCTGGAGGGAGGCCGCGGCGGGCGGGGCGTTCCAGGCGACGGTGTCGCGGTCGATCCAGACGGCCTGGGCCTTGGTGAGGTCCAGGGCGGCGGCGCTGCCGGCGGGCTGCGGCAGGAGGTACTTCTCCTTGCCGCCCAGCATCCACACCTCGTGCCCGTTGCTCTTCAGGTCGAGGGACTGGTCGGACGGGAGGTCCTTCTCGTCGCCCTTGTGGAGGATGTAGCTGAGGCTGGTGGCTCCGGCGGCGAGGGGGACCTCGTAGACGGCGCCGTAGGAGTCGGTGCGGGTGGGGAGGATCGGCTTGGACCAGTCGGTGGGCGTCGCCGCGCCGGTCCAGACGTGCAGGCCCCAGCCCTCGTAGGCGCCGTCGGGGCGCTGGTAGTGCAGGACCGCCTTCGACTGGTCCTGCGGCGGGTGGGCGGGGCGGTCGGTGCGGGCGGGCTCCTTGCCCTGCTCCAGCCAGATCTCGCCGGTCTTCGTCACGTCGATGGTGCGGTCGGCGGCGACGTCCTTGGTGCCGTCCTTGTCGATGACGAGGTATCCGACGCTGCTCGCGCCGGGCTTGAGGCGCACGTAGGCGAAGGCGCCGTAGGCGTCGCGGCCGGTGAAGTCGTGCCCGGCGGGCCAGGGGGTGGCTTCGCCCTCCGCGATGTCGCCCCAGGCGAACAGGCGCCAGTTCGCGTAGTCGCCGTCGGGGCGGTTGTAGTGGACGATCGCGTAGTCGCGCTGGGTGGCGGTGGGGACCTCGGCGGGCGGGGTCTGCCCCGCGGCCGACGCGGCGAGGGCGCTCGCGGTGCGGCCGAGCGAGTCGACGACCACGGCCTTGTAGCGCAGCGGGGTGCCGGCGGCCACGTCGGCGTCGATGAACTGGGTGACCTTGTACGGGGCGTGGTCGGCGGAGCCGAGGACCCGCCACTTGTCCGTGCCGGTCTGGGCGGCGAAGACGACCCGGCTCAGGGGGTCGCCCGAGACCTCGGCCGACAGCTCGACGGTGCCGGTGGCGCCGGGGGCCGGGGCCTTGAGGGTGAGGGCCGGCTCGGCGGTGGGCTTGGCGGCCGGGGCGATCGCCTGGAGGACGGCGGAGCCGAGGGCCGGGACGGGGACGGTCAGCTTGCCGGCGGCCGAGGAGCGGAGCAGCGCGGTGCCTCCGTAGAGGGTGCGGTACTGGGAGCCGGCCGGGGCGTCGAGTTCGATGGTGCGGGGCTCGGTGGCGTTGTTGGCCGCGACCAGGTACTCGGTGCGCGTGCGGGTGTCGGTGCGGGCGAAGGCGTAGGCCGAACCGTTGGAGAAACGTTCACTCTGGACGCCGTCCCGGAGCGCCGGGTGGTCCTTGGTCAGCTTCGCGAGAGCACTGATCTGTTTGTAGAGCGGGTGCTCCGGATCGTAAGCATCGCTCGCGTGTGTGCGCACCGTTCCGAGCTGGTCGTCGTCCAGGTAGTCGGCCGCCCGGGAGGCGAAGAGGGGCTGGCGGGCGTCCTTGTCCCCGCCCGCGCCGGTGAAGCCCTGCTCGTCGCCGGAGTAGATCACCGGATTGCCCCGGGACAGGAACATCAGCTCGTTGGCCAGCCGGTACCGGTCCAGCAGCTCCTGCTCCCCCGCCCCCGGCCGGTCCTGCTTCAGGAAGGTCCCGAAGCGGCCCATGTCGTGGTTGCCGAGGAAGGTGACCTGCTCGTAGGCGTTCGCCTTGTCGGTGGTGTACCGGTAGTCGTCGCCGAAGACGGAGGCCAGCCGCCCGGCCTCCGCGCCCTGGGCGGCGTACGAGCGGATCGCCTCCTGGAGCGGGAAGTCGAGGGTGGCGTCCAGCCGGCCCCGGGTCACGTACGGGGAGGTGATCGCGGTGTCGGCGGAGTAGACCTCGCCGAACATGAAGAAGTCCTTGCGGCCCTGCCGGGCGGCGTACGCGTCGAGGGCGGTGGCCCACTGGGTCCAGAAGCCGGTGTCGACGTGCTTGACGGTGTCGACCCGGAAGCCGTCGACGTCGAACTCCTCGACCCACTTCTCGTAGATCTTCTCCATCCCCTCCACCACCTCGGGACGCTCGGTCCACAGGTCGTCGAGGCCGAAGAAGTCGCCCTGGTCGGAGGATTCGCCGGCGAAGGTGGAGTCGCCCCGGTTGTGGTACATCGTCGGGTCGTTGAGCCAGGCCGGGACCTTCAGGTTCTTCTTCGCCGCGGGGACGAACGGGGTACGGGGGAAGGAGTCGCCGTCGGTCTTCGGGAACTTCCCCCGGCCCCCGGAATAGTCGGAGTCCTCGAACGGCACGCCGTCCTTGGTCAGGTACGGGAAGGCGCCCTTGGACAGGTACCCGTAGGACGCCTCCCGGTAGTCCACGACGTCGGCGGTGTGGTTGGTGATGACGTCGAAGAAGACCTTCATCCCCTTCCCGTGCGCCTTGTCGATCAGCCGCTCCAGATCGGCGTTGGTCCCGAAGTGCGGGTCGACCTGGGTGAAGTCGGTGATCCAGTATCCGTGGTAGCCGGCCGAGGCGTCCTTGCCCGTCCCCTGCACCGGCTGGTTCTTGAAGATCGGCGCCATCCAGATGGCCGTGGTGCCGAGCCCCTTGATGTAGTCCAGCCGGTCGGTGATCCCCTTGAGGTCCCCGCCCTGGTAGAAGCCCTTGTCCGTCGGGTCCAGGCCGGTCTCCAGCCGGGAGCCGGTCAGCCCGCCCCGGTCGTTGCGCGGGTCGCCGTTCGCGAACCGGTCCGGGAGCACGAAGTAGAACTGCTCCCGGGTCAGGTCGTGCCGTGCGGACTCGGCGGCCAGCTTGGCGTCGGACGGCGGGGCCGGTGGCGCTTTGGCGGCGGCCGCCGCGGCGGCGGGCAGGGCGGGCAGGAGCGTCACGGCCAGGGTGGCGGCGAGCACTCCCGCGGCGCCGGCGAGGGCGGGGCGTATCAAGGCGGATCTCCTCGGGTGCGGGACGGGGTGGGGCGGGAGGGTCAGTTGCGCCAGGTGTCGGTCAGCGTGACCTTGCCGTTGGCGGGGACCGTGGCGGAGCGGTTGGCTCCGCTCTCCCAGGTGACGTTCCCGGCGGCGTCCTTGCGGACGTACTTGTACGCGAAGACCGTGCCGGGCGGGAGCGTGACGTCGAGCTTCCAGACGGGGTAGGCGGCCGGGTCGAGCTTGAGCGCGGCGCCGGTGTTCCAGCTGCCGAGCTCGGCGCGGTCACCGGTGACGTAGACGTTCTGGCCGACGACGGTGGTGGCGTTGACGGCGAAGGAAGCACCGGCGGTGGCGGGGGTGGACGTCGGGGTGGGAGTGGGGCTGGGGGTGGAAGTGGCTCCGCACCCGCGGGCGCCGACGTGCAGGGCGACGGCCGTCCCGGCGCCGAGGGTGGCGGTGAACCGCCCGCCGGAGTCCACGGTGACCGTGCGGCCGCTCTGCACGTCGCAGTAGTCGCCGCCCGCGAGGGAGGTCTGGAACGTCCGGGTCAGCGCCGAGGACTCGTGGTTGATGGCCACGTACGCCTTGGCGCCCCGACCGAAGGCGATGCGATCCCCGCCGTTGTCCCACCAGTCGGTGACGGCCTGGCCGCGCGCGGAGTTGCGGAAGCCGACCATGGAGGAGATCTCCCGCCAGGCGTGCTGGCACTTCCACCCGTCGGCGTAACAGGCGCTCACCGCACCACCGTTGGGCGGGCCGGCATCCCGGTCGGTCCACTCGTAGCCGGAGTGCACGTCGGGCGACCCGTAGGGCCACGCCAGCATGAAGACGCTCGCGAGCGTGTAGGAGGACCCGTCCTTGTAGCTGAGGGTGTCACCGCCGCGCTCGGTGTCGTGGTTGTCGACGAAGACGGCGGACTGGCCGGAGGGCATGTGCCCCCACGCCTCCCCGAAGTTCTTCAGGTAGGCGAGGTTCTCGCCCTGGAAGATGCGCTTGAGGTCCCGCGCGTAGCGGAACTCCTGCACGTCCCCGCTCCCGAGGTACTCGCTCGGCGAGACGGCCTCGCCCGCCCCGTGGATCGCCTCCAGCTTCCAGTAGGCGTTGGGGTTCGACATCCGCGACTTGATGTTGGCGAGGTCGGCGGCGGGCATGTGCTTGGCGGCGTCGATCCGGAAGCCGTCGACGCCGAGGGAGAGCAGGTCGTTGAGGTAGCCGGCGATGCGGCCGCGCACGTAGTCCTCACTCGTGTCCAGGTCGGCGAGCTGGACGAGCTCGCAGTTCTGGACGTTCCCGCGGTCGCCGTAGTTCGATATCGAGGACCGGCAGTCGTCCATGTCGCCGCCGGAGTAGATGCCGGGGTAGTTGTACTTCGTGTACGAACTCCCGCCCGTCCCGGTCCCGTCCGCCGCCGCCATGTGGTTGATGACGGAGTCGGCGACGACCTTCACACCGGCGGCGTGACAGGCGTCGACCATGGCCTTGAAGGCGGTCCGGTCACCCAGCCGCCCGGCGATCTTGTAGCTGACGGGCTGGTACGAGGTCCACCACTGACTGCCCTGGATGTGCTCCTGCGGGGGCGACACCTGGACGTAGCCGTACCCGGCGGGCCCGAGGCTCTCCGCACAGGCCTTGCCCACGGCATCGAACCGCCACTCGAACATGACGGCGGTGACGTCCTTCTCACCCGGCGCGGCGGCCACGGCCGGCTGGGCGGACCCCCCTACGACGGCGAGGGCGGCCACGGCGGTGACGGCGGATACGGAAAGCAGCGCGGCGGCGGCTCTGACGGCGCGAGCACGGGTTGACATGCGGTGTTCCTCCTGGCGGAGAGGCACGGACCGGGTGGGGACCGGTCACGGCCGAGTTGGGGATTGCAGCGACCGTAGGTGCCAGGCGGAACGGCTGCAAGACCTTGCGCAAGAGATTGCAGAATTGTTTCCGGACGGAGTCGGGGGCGGGGGCACTTGGGCTGCGGGCCGGCCGGTGGCTGCGTGGGTGCCGGGCGGCGTCCCGGCAGTCGAGCGTCCTTCCGTGGTGGGACGGTCCGTCAAGGGCGCTCCTACGTCGCGTCGCTGCGCGATGGCCTTCGGCCACCCTTGACGGACCGTCCCACCAAGGAAAAACACAAGACTCCCGGGATCCCCCCGGGGAATGGCCGGGGGGAGGAGTAGGGAGGAGCGGCCCCGTCTGAGATGCCCGCGCCCGCCCCGGCCGGTGGTCATCCGCACACGGCCCCGGCAGGACCGGAAAGCTGAGCCGGAACGGACGCGCGGGGCGATCAGAGCATCCAGGACCGGGCGCCCGGACACCCTTCCTGTGACCGTCGACCGCCACCACGAGCGAGAGGTGGATGAGAAGACCCTCAGGGCCGGTGGGCGCGACAGATCGCTACACGCTCCCACTCGGCTTAGTGGCTACCGACCGTCTGTGGCCGGACAGGGGACAGGCACCCCAGCGGACCAGAAAACGCATTGGCCGGTGGCCACCGAGGTGCAACGATGCGTCTGTTTCCCACCGGGAGGGGTCCTTGTTCGTTTTCGTCTGCGCGAGGTGTGATGCCGAGCTGACCGTCCCTTTGTCGCAGGTCTGTCTCCCTGTCCATGCCCATCAGAAGTACGGGAACGGGGCCCGGATGCCGGTACTCATGGAGCCGGGGACGTTCGCCGTGTCGCCGGAGCCCTGGGGCCAGCCTTGGCGACCGCTTGATCGATCCGGCGGAGGGGCTGAGGCCCGCGGAATCCACGCACCGGCCCACGCACAGACCTCGGCCGAGACGATCGTGATCGCACCCGGAGACACCCGCGGTACGCGACTGATGCCCGAGAGGCACAGCGGTTCCTGTTGCGGGCTCGACGGGAGTGACGGCCCCAACCTGGCCTGCCTGACGTGCGGGTTGGCCGTGGCGAGCAGAATCGACGACTGCTCGCTCTGGCAAGCGGTGTGGCTCGCTCCAGACGCCGTGCGCCGCCTCCTCGTCGACGGTGTCGACGCCGAACCGCCTTCCTGGGAGGAACTGCTGGAGGAAGGGGAGGGCATACCCCCGTACGAGCCGATTGGCAGATGGGGAGGATACGGAGGGAGGCTCGGGTTGGACCACTACTGGTCGTGGAGTCCGCACTGGGAGGCCGCGGCCGGCCAAGCGCTCGCCCACCTGCTGTCAGCCTCCGAAGGGCGCCCGGTGAAGGTTCCGAGCGGCCTTGTCGCGGACGTGTTCCAACGCGCCCTCGACGCACTGCTTCCGACGGGACCGCCGATGCGGCGCGCCGTCCTTGCCGGACCGGGACAGCCTGCGCCCGACGCATCCATGGACATCCTGATCGTCCCGGTCCATCCGCAGACGGGTCTGCCGTGGACACCCACCGGCCTGGCCGCATCGGCCCACCTGGTGCCGGTGCCGCTGGGGGTGTGGCTGTGGATGGCCCTTCCGCCGCCCTACCTACCCGTTCCCGCCTCGGGCCGCATGCCCCACGACGCCCTCCGCGACGATCCACTTCCACCGCGCCCCAACTGCCTGTTCCAGCCGGACCAAAAAGCCTTCCGGCACGCCCTGGCCCGGCTACCGGCCGTGCGCAGCCCATGGCTGCGCACGATCGTCGGGAACCTCCCGCAGCACTGGTCAGCCGGCCTCTTCTAGCCTTGCCCCGGTCCACCACCATCTCCACGGCTGTCTCGGCGGTGTCAGCCTCGCCCACAGATTCCCCCTGGACTGCCAAGCCCCCACCCCGTCGCGGGGCTACGCCGTCTTCCGCCGTGCCTGCTGAATCCATGGGAGCGGGGTGTCAGATCCATGCATCGAGCGACGGAGCGCATGGCGAAAACACCTCGAGGCCGTCCAGCACAACGGCCCTTCTCGGCCCTCGGGTATCCGAAGGGGGGTGCTCTCGTGCGTCCGGGGTCAGTCCAGCGGGAGTGCCTGGTGCGCGGCCACGATGGCGTCGATGCGGTGTGCGAGGTCGAAGTCCGCGTGGGTCAGGCGGTGGCCGGCATCATGCGTGGTGATCGACGCGCGCAGACTGTCGATGCGGAGGTCCAGGTCAGCATGGTGCTGGATACGTCGGGACCGGTCCGCGATGGTCACGATCGCGGCGACGGCCGCGTGGTAGCGGATCTCGTAGGTTCGGGTGATCTCATCGCCCTTGCGCTCCCACCCCGGCAGCCCGGCCAGGTGCTCGGCGATCGCCTCGTCGGACAACGGCTTCGGTACACCCATGTCAGCTCCCCTCGTTCACGGGCGCCAGGACCTCCGCGACGTCCCGGCCTACCGGAGCATCGTGCCACGGCCTCATCTCCCGCTCCAGCGCGTGCAGTTCGCGCAGCATGCGCGCGGACCGGGTCTCTGTCGCGATCTCTACTGCCGCGCGAGCGATCTCCAGTGCCTGTTCTGGTTCCCGGGCCACGGCGGCCGCCGTGGCGTGCCGGGCGAGGTACACGCCGCGGTCCCTCCGGGCGGTCGCGGGAACCGCGTCCAGGACTTGCGACCACAACGACTCCGCCTCCCGGCCCAGGCCCAGACGGCCGTAGCAGGTGGCTCGCTGCACCTCAAGGTAGCCCGGCGTGCGCCGACAGGCGTTACCCCACGGCAGGTCGTCGTCCACGCGGGCGATGAGCCCACCCGCAGCGTCGATCAGGCGGTCGACGGCGGTCCGGTCACCCGTGAGACTCGCACCGTGGGCCTGCTGTTGCATCGCCATGACCCGTACTTTGGGGACGATGCGACCGTCATCAAGTACCGCCTCGCACAGGTCGATTACGCCGTGCCCGTCACCGAGGTCGGTGCGAACCTGGGCGAGGTTGACGAGTGAGTACCCGACAAGGTGCGGATCCCGGGCGCGGGCCGCGATCTCCTGCGTTACGCCACGCCAGAACGCGGCCGCGCCAAGGTCTCCGGCGTCCTGGTAGAGCCAGCCGACGAGCGCGGCGTATGCGGCACCCACGCGAAGAAGTCCGCGGCGAGTCTCTCCCTTCGCACTGCGGACGAGCTTGTCGATGAGCTGGAACTGCGCGCTGACGGTGCCGACAAGATCATGAGGGCCAAGAAACATGTCGGCGCGGTAGTGACCTTCCAGCTGTTGCTGGAAGTAGTCGATGAGGGCTGGGTCGACATGCTGCGTGGCAACGGGTCCGGGCATGAGCGCGGCCGCCGTGACAGATACGAACGTCCTGCGTTTCACGTCGTCCTCTGGGTGGGCTTCAGGTCGGACACAGCCGACAGGTACTCGGAAACCGAGGTCCTCGGGCCATCGGCCGAGAGCATCGTGCAGCACGGCCGCCGTCTCTTCCGACGGCCAACCCGGGCTGGTGCCTTCCCAACGCCGCCACGTTCGTGCGGACACCTCGTACGAGCGGTCGTCAAGGAACCGCTGCCCGTGAAGGCTGAGTGCCGCCGCAGCGGCGTCCATGCTGCGCCATCCGACCCGAAGTCGGGCCGCCCTGAGCGTGTCGTTTCGGTGGCCCATGGCCCCAGTGTGAGATGTCATCGCGCGTATCCCCGGCCATGGCCGCCACGTGGCCATCGATGGCCACGCGATGGCCTATCCGCCCATCTGCGTGCAGCGACATCATCCACCTACAACCACAGAACGCGCTGACGAACCGGGGTAAACGGTGACGACGCAAGCAGGCAGGAACATCCAGGAGTTGATCACCGCGGCTCTTGGCCCGTATCCGGAGCGCCCGTCCGCTGAGGGCGTGGCACAGCTCGTCGATGACCTCATCACCTGCGGTCAGCAACTCCACGATGCCGTGAAACGCATTCCCCAGAGCCGGCGGGGCCCGCGAGCCTCCAATGCGGTCGAGGAATGGGAGTACACCTCAGCGGTAGGCCCACGGACTTCCGAACCGAACGCGCATTGGAATCACGCCCGCGGCCTGGCCAGAATTGCGCGGGCCTTGACGTCAGTTCTCAGTGACTCCGAGCGCCCAGCAACCCGCTTCTGTTGCCTCTGCGACCGACCGATCCTGGGTGAGGACTACGAGACAATCCCCGGGCATTCAATGTCCGGCGCCCGCCCAGACCAGCACACTCACGAGCGGACGGATCCGGAGTGCCGGCCGATTCGGGCGCGTGACCGGTGACCGAGCGCTTGCGGCAGATCCTCTACGTCCTGATCGCCCTCGGAGTCTTAGCCGTCATCGTCGCCAGCACCGACTGACCACACAGAGGGCGCCTGCGAGGGCCAACGGTCGTACGCAGAGGCTTCCCAGCCCAAGACGGCCCGCTGTCGCTGAGCCGAGCGAGAGTGTGTAGCGATCTGTCGCGCCCACCGACCCTGAGGTCGCTCCCGTCCCCTTCTCGCTCGTGGTGGCGGTCAAAGGTCACGGGAAGGGTGTCCAGGCGCCCGGCCCTGGATGCTCTGACCGCCCCGCGCGTCTGTTCCGGCCGGGGTCACGGTCCTGCCGGGGGCGTGTACGGATGACCGCCGGCCGGAGAAGGGCTGCGCATCTCAGACGGGCCCGCTCCTCCCAGGTCCTCCCCCCGGCCATTCCCCGGGGGATCCCGGAAGTCTTGTGTTTTTCCGTGGTGGGACGGTCCGTCAAGGGTGGCCGAAGGCCATCGCGCAGCGACGCGACCGCAGGGAGCGCCCTTGACGGACCGTCCCACCACGGAAGGACGCTCGACTGCCGGGACGCCGCCCGGCACCCCACGCAGCCACCGACCAACCCGCAGCCTACTGACCCCGGACATGCAGAAACGGCCTACGAGACGGGCTCCCTGCGCCGGCATTACCCGGATCAGGTAGTGGGGGTCGCCTTCCGGTCTTGCGACCTTCCGGCCTCTCAGCCCGACCGTCGACGTCGGCCCCGGCGGCCTCAAAAGCTCTCCGCCAAAGTCGGCTACTCCGGTTGAACTCCCTCGCTCATCCCGCAGACCTGCTTTCAGAATAGCGCTCCAGAGGCGGGACAGAAGGGGCCATAACATGATTTTTCGCCACCGTCCGCCGGGCATGCCAGAGGCCTGCCTCCCCGGAACCGGGGAGGCAGGCCTCTGGCGCTCCAGGGCCGGACAGCGCCGGGCGGGCCACCGGCGCCGTCACGATGGCGGCACCGGCGCCGTCACGATGGCGTCGGCCCCTGCCCCGTGGACCCCCGGACCACCAGTTCCGGCTGGAAGACGTATTCCGTGCGTTGCACCGGGGTGCCGGCGACCGCCTCCAGGAGGGCGCCCACCGCCGCCGTGGCCATGGCGCGGACCGGCTGGCGGACCGTCGTCAGCGGGGGGTCGGTGAAGGCGATGAGCGGGGAGTCGTCGAAGCCGACGACCGAGACGTCCTCCGGGACGCGCAGGCCCCGCTCGCGGGCCGCCCGTATGACGCCGAGTGCCATCGGGTCGCTGCCGCAGACGATGCCCGTGCAGCCCCGGTCCAGGAGGGCTCCGCCCGCCGCGTGGCCGCCCTCGACCGTGAACAGGGTGCGCTGGATCAGGCCGTCGGCCGCCGCCGTCGGGAGGGCGGCGACGAAGCCGGCCTCCTTGCGGGCCGAGGGGACGTAGCGGGTCGGGCCGATGGCCAGGCCGATCCTGCGGTGGCCCAGGTCCTCCAGGTGGCGGACCGCCATCTCCGCCGCCGCGCGGTCGTCCGGGGAGATGAAGGGGGCCTGGACCTGTTCGTTGAAGCCGTTGATGAGGACGAACGGGACCCCCCGGGCCGCGAGCCGCTGGTAGCGGGACGGGTCGGCCGAGGAGTCCGCGTGCAGGCCTGACAGGAACACGATGCCGGTGACCCCGCGCTCCTCCAGCTGCTCCACCAGCTCGTCCTCGGTGGCGCCGCCCGGGGTCTGCGTGCACAGCACCGGGGTGTAGCCGTGGCCCGCCAGGGTCTGCTCGATGACCTGGGCGAACGCCGGGAAGATGGGGTTGGTCAGCTCCGGGGTGAGGAGACCGACCAGGCCGTTGCTGCGCCTGCGGAGCCGGACCGGGCGTTCGTAGCCCAGCAGGTCCATGGCGGCCAGCACCCTGTGCCGGGTGCCGGACGCCACGCCCGCCTTGCCGTTGAGCACGCGGCTGACGGTCGCCTCGCTGACCGCGGCCTGCGCGGCGATGTCCGTCAGCCGCAGCGGGGAGGTCATCCCCGCCACCACACCGCCGTGTCGGCCGGCAGCTCCGACGGGTCGGGCAGGTCCCCGCTCGCCAGCAGTACGGTGCCCGGCGCGGGCATCCGTACCGGCTCGGCCGTGGTGTTGACCGTGCAGGTGAAGTCCCCCCGGCGGAAGGCCAGGACGCCCGCCGGGGCCTCCAGCCACTCCACCGCGTCGCCCGCGCCCAGCTCCGGGTGCGCGCGGCGCAGGCGCAGCGCGGCGCGGTACAGCTCCAGGGTGGAGGCCGGGTCGCCGGTCTGCGCGGCCACGCTCAGGCCCGCCCAGTCGGCCGGCTGCGGCAGCCAGCTGCCGCCCTCACCGAAGCCGTACGGGGCTTCGGTGCCCGACCACGGGATCGGGACGCGGCAGCCGTCGCGCAGGCCGTCCTGGCCGGCGCCGCGGGCGAAGGCCGGGTCCTGGCGGACGGCGTCCGGGAGGTCGACGACCTCCGGCAGGCCGAGCTCCTCGCCCTGGTAGACGTACGCCGATCCGGGCAGCGCCAGCATGAGCAGCGCGGCCGCCCGCGCCCGGGCCAGGCCCTCCGCCCCTCCCCCGTACCTCGTCACATGACGCACCACGTCGTGGTTGGACAGCACCCACGTCGTCGGCGCGCCCACCGGGCGCATGGCGTCCAGGGACTCGTCGATGGTGGCGCGCAGCGCCTGCGCGTCCCATCCGGTGTTCAGGTAGTGGAAGTTGAAGGCCTGGTGCAGTTCGTCGGGCCGCAGGTACATGGCCGTCCGGTCGGCGCTGGGCGTCCACGCCTCGGCGACGCCGATGCGGTCGCCGGCGTACTCGTCGAGGACCCGGCGCCAGGAGCGGTAGATCTCGTGGACGCCGTCCTGGTCGAAGAAGGGCAGCACCTGGTTGCCGAGCAGCTTGAGCTGTTCGCCGCGGCCGAGGTCCGGCAGGCCGGGGGCCTTGACCAGGCCGTGGGCCACGTCGATGCGGAAGCCGTCGGCGCCGAGGTCGAGCCAGAAGCGCAGGATCGAGCGGAACTCGTCCTGGACCGCCGGGTGCTCCCAGTTGAAGTCGGGCTGCTCGGGCGCGAAGAGGTGCAGGTACCACTCGCCGTCGGCGACCCGGGTCCAGGCGGGTCCGCCGAAGATGGACTCCCAGTCGTTGGGCGGCTCCGCGCCGCCGTCGCCCCGCCCCGGGCGGAAGTGGAAGCGTTCGCGCAGCGGGGTCCCCGGACCTTCGCGCAGCGCCTGCTTGAACCATTCGTGCTGGTCGGAGCAGTGGTTGGGAACCAGGTCCACGATGATCCGCAGGCCCAGCTCATGCGCTTCGCGGATCACGGCGTCGGCGTCGTGGAGGCTGCCGAACATCGGGTCGATGGCCCGGTAGTCGGCGACGTCGTAGCCCGCGTCGGCCTGCGGCGAGGCGTAGAAGGGGCTGAGCCACACGGCGTCGACGCCGAGTTCCTTGAGGTAGGGCAGTCGGCTGCGGATGCCTTCGAGGTCCCCCATGCCGTCTCCGTTGGAGTCGGCGAAACTGCGCGGATAGACCTGGTAGATCACCGCTTCTCTCCACCAGCCGGGCTGGGTGCCGGTGGAGGTGGGGAGGCCGTCCAGCGAGGGTTCGGCGGCGAGGTGCTGGGTCATGTCGTCCTTGAATGGGTCGGGCCGGGGGTGAGAGGGGGCAGGCACCGGGTGGTCGGCCCGTGCGCGCGGGGGCGGGTCAGCCCTTGGTCGCGCCTGCCGTCATCCCGGCGACGAGGTGACGCTGGGCGAAGAGGAAGAAGAACGCCGCGGGGATGGCGATGAGGATGGAAGCGGCGCTCATCGCACCCCAGTTGGACGTGTATTGGGTGACGAAGGTCTGCAGTCCGCCGGCCAGGGTGAGGTTCTCGTCGCCGACCATGAAGGCGGAGGCGTACGCGACCTCGCCCCAGGCGGTGATGAAGGCGTAGAAGCCGGTGACGGCGAGGCCGGGCTTGGCGAGCGGCAGGATGAGGCGCCAGAAGGTGCCGAAGGGGTTGAGCCCGTCGACGCGGCCGGATTCGTCGATCTCGACCGGGATGGTGTCGAAGAAGCCCTTCATCATCCAGGCGCAGAACGGCACGGCGATGGTGAGGTACGTGATCACCAGGCCGAGCGGCTGGTTCAGCAGCCCCAGGTCTCCCATGAGGTTGTAGAGCGGGACGATGAGGATGGCCATCGGGAACATCTGCGTGATGAGCAGGGTCCACATCAGCGGCTTCATTCCGGGGAACTTGAAGCGGCTGACGGCGTATCCGGTGGTGGCGGCGATGAACACCCCGAGGACGGTGGTGATGCCGGCGACCAGGACGGAGTTGCCGAACCAGGAGAGGAAGGACGTCGACTCCAGCAGGTAGCCGTAGTTGTCGAGGGTCGGTTCCTTGACGAAGTCCGTGGAGATGGCGTGCTTCGCGGGCTTGAGGGAGGTCAGCAGGACCCACAGCACCGGGAAGACGGCGATCACGGCGGCCACGGTCAGGGTGGCGTGCAGGCCGGCGGAGGCGAGCGGGGAGCGGGTGCCGCGCGGGCGGCCGGCGGCCGCCTTCACTGAACTCACGGAACTCGGGGAACTCGCGGAACTCGCGGAACTCGCGGAGTTGGTCGTCACGGTCACCACACCTCTCCCTGCTTGCGCAGCGAGCGCCGGTAGACCAGCGCGAACATCGTGAGCAGCAGGAGGATCAGTACGCCCCAGGTCGCCGAGACCGCGAAGTCGCGCGGGCTCGTCACGAACGCCTCGCGGAAGGCCTGGGTCACCAGGATCTCCGTGGAGTCGCCGGGGCCGCCCCGGGTGAGCAGGAAGATCACCGGGAACATGTTGAAGGTCCAGATGGTGGAGAGCAGGATCACCGTCATGCTCACCGTGCGCAGGCCGGGAAGGGTGATGTGGCGGAACCGCTGCCACGGGCTCGCCCCGTCCATCTCGGCCGCCTCGTAGAGCTCGCCGGGGATCGACTGCATGCCGCCGAGCAGGGCGACCATCATGAAGGGGACGCCGAGCCAGACGTTGACGGCGATGACCGCGATCTTGGCCCAGGTCGGGTCGTCGAGCCACGGGACGGCGGAGATGCCGCCGCCTTCGAGGATCTTGTTGAGGATGCCGTTGTCGCGGTTGAACAGGAACCGCCAGGCGAAGACGGAGACGAATCCGGGGACGGCCCAGGGCAGGATGAGCGCCATCCGGTAGGCGGCGCGGCCCTTGAACTCGCGGTTGAGCACGGTGGCGAGGCCGAGGCCGAGCGCGAAGGTGACCGACACGCAGGCGACGGTCCACACCACCGTCCACACCAGCCGCTGCAGGAACACCGGGTCGGCGAGGACGTCGGCGTAGTTGTCGAGGCCGATGAACTGGTACGTGGCCTCGATGTGGTTGGCGCCGATGGTGCGGCCGACGTTGCGCTCGGTGGCGTCGGTCAGCGACAGGTAGACGCCGCGGACGAGCGGCCAGCCGATGATCACGCCGAGCACGAGCACCACGGGGGTGATCATGGCCCAGGCGTACCAGTGGGTGGCCAGGGCCCGCTTCAGCCCGGGGCGGTTGCCCCCTCCGGCCTTGCCGCCGGCCCTGCTGTCAGTCCTGCGGCTCCGGCCGCGGGCGGCGGGACCGGCGTCAGGACCGGTCTCGCTGCCCGCGGCCTTCGCCACCGACTGGCTGGTGTGAGCAGCCATGGTTCGTTACTTCCAGCCCTTGAGGATCTTGCGGAATTCGACGCCGGCCGCCTTGGCCGCGTCCTCCGGGCTCGACGCCCCGGTGACCGCCTTGGTGTATTCGACCTTGAGCGGCTCGAAGAGGGCGCCGTTCTCCGGGATCCAGGCGCGCTCGACGGCCTTGTCCACGGCCGGCTTGAAGAAGGTGACCATCTCGTTGGACTTGACGTCGGGCTGCTCGTAGGCGGCGGTCCGGGTCGGGAGCAGGCTCAGCTCCTTGGCGGACTGGACCTGCACCTCCTGCGAGGTCATGTAGTCCACGAAGGCGTTCGCGGCGGCGATGTTCTTGGAGCCCGCGTAGACGGCGAGGTCGTGGCCGCCCTGCGGGGCGCCCGCCTTGACGGAGCCGGCCGGGACCGCGGCGATGCCGAGGTTGGCCTTGTCCTTGAACTGGTCGCCCGCGTAGGTGTCGGCCACGGCCCAGGGGCCGTTGATCATCATCGCGGCCTCGCCCGTCTTGAAGGCGGTCTGCATGTTGGTCCAGCCGTCGGTGGCGTTGGTGATCGCCGCACCCGAGGTGACCAGGTCGCGGGCGGCCTTGAAGGCCTTGACGCCCGCCGCGTTGTCGACGGTGACCGTCTTGGTCTTCGCGTCGACGAGGTCGCCGCCCTCTCCGTAGATGAGGGGGAGGAACCAGTAGGAGTCGTCGCCGCGCAGGTAGAGGCCGGCCTTGCCGGTCTTGGCCTTGATGGCGGCCGCGGCGGTCTTCAGCTCCTCCAGGGTCGTGGGGGGCTGGACGCCGGCGTCGGCGAGCATCTTCTTGTTGTAGAAGAGGCCCATCGTGTCGATGACCTGCGGGACACCGTAGGTCTTGCCCTCGTACTTGCCGCTGGCCGCGGCCTGGGGCAGGAACTCGGCGTCGATCTTCTTGGCCGTCTCGGCCGGGACCTCGGCGAGGTAGCCGAGGGAGGCGAAGTCGGCGACCCAGCCCACGTCGGCGCGGATCACGTCGGGGGCCTCGGAGCCGCTGCTGAAGGCGTTCTTGACCTTGTTCTGCGCGTCGCCGTACGGGACGTTGACGTACTTGACCGTCACCTTGGGGTGCTTGGCCGTGAACGCCTCGGCGAGCTTCTGGAAGGACGCCTTCTCGGCGTCGTTCGAGGTGTCCCACCACGTGACCGTGCCGGAGAGCTCCCCGTCGGCCTTGGCGCCGCCGCTGCCGTCCTTGGTGTCACCGCCGCAAGCCGTCGCCGCGAGCGCCAGAGCCGCGACCAGCGCGGTGGCCGCTATGCCACGCCGCATATGAACTCCTTCGATGATCCCGGCCGCGCCTCGCGGTCCCGAGTTGCCGAGAACGTAACAAGCCTGAAAGCCGACCGAAAGACCTTGCGGCAATTTTCTGCAAGAAGCGGTGATCGTTACATCCGTGTGTCCGTACGGTTGCCGCAGCTTGCTGTTAGTTCGAACCCTCTTCGAGTCTCCGGGCCCGCAACCAGGCGGTGCGTACACGCGTTGACCCGATATGACCCACGAGTTGACCGCCTCCCGGCTTGCAAGCGCTTCCAGCAACGCCACCGCGAGCGGCGGCTGGTGGCGCGATGCCGTCATCTACCAGGTGTACGTGCGCTCCTTCGCGGACAGTGACGGCGACGGGATCGGGGACCTGCGCGGGGTCCGCGAGCACCTCCCCCACCTGGCCCGGCTCGGGGTCGACGCGGTGTGGCTGACGCCCTTCTACGTCTCCCCGCAGGCGGACGGCGGCTACGACGTCGCCGACTACCGGGCCGTCGACCCGCGCTTCGGGGACCTCTCCGACGCCGACGACCTCATCCGCGCCGCGCACGCGCTGGGGCTGCGGGTCATCGTGGACGTGGTCCCGAACCACACCTCCGAGGAGCACGCCTGGTTCCGCGCGGCGCTGGCCGGGGAGCCGGGGGCCCGGGCGCGCTACCACTTCCACCCCGGCCGGGGACCCTCCGGGGAGCTCCCGCCCAACGACTGGGAGTCGGTCTTCGGCGGACCCGCCTGGAGCCGGACCCACGACGGCGCCTGGTACCTGCACCTCTTCGCCCCCGAGCAGCCCGACCTGAACTGGGAGAACCCGGAGGTCGCCGAGGAGTTCTCCGCCGTCCTGCGCTTCTGGCTCGACCTCGGCGTCGACGGGTTCCGGGTGGACGTGGCCCACGGCATGGTCAAGGCCCCGGGCCTGCCGGACATCGGCCGCTGCGCGCAGGCCACCCTCATCGGCACCGAGCCGCTCCCCTTCTTCGACCAGGACGGCGTCCACGAGATCCACCGCTCCTGGCGGAGGCTGCTCGACTCCTACGAGGTCCCGCGCATCGGGGTCGCCGAGGCCTGGGCGCCCACCTCCGAGCGGCTCGCCCTGTACGTCCGCCCCGACGAAATGCACCAGGCCTTCAACTTCCGCTTCCTGAACTGCCCGTGGGACACCACCGCGCTGCGGACCGTCATCGACGAGTCCCTTGCCGCCACCGCCTCGGTGGGCGCGCCGACCACCTGGGTGCTGTCCAACCACGACGTCGTACGGCACCGCACCCGCTACGGCAGCCTGGCCCGGGCGCGGGCGGCCGCGCTGCTGATGCTGGCCCTGCCCGGGTCCGCGTACGTCTACCAGGGCGAGGAGCTCGGCCTGCCCGAGGTGACCGAGCTCCCGGACGCCGCCCGCCAGGACCCGGCCTTCGCCCGGAGCGCCGGGCAGGACGGGCTGCGCGACGGTTGCCGGGTGCCGATCCCCTGGTCCGGCGAGGAGCCCCCGTACGACTTCGGGCCGGCCGGGAGCTGGCTCCCGCAGCCGGCCGGCTGGGGCGGGCTCAGCGTCGCCGCGCAGACCGGCGACCCCCACTCCACCCTGGAGCTCTACCGCGCCGCCCTGGAACTGCGCCGCGCGATGCCGGGCCTCGGGGCGCCGGAGGCGGGGGCCGCGGGGGGCGGGATGCAGTGGCTCCCCTCGCCCGAGGGGGTGCTGCTCTTCACCCGCCCCGGCTTCGCGTGCACGCTCAACACCCGGCCGGTCCCGCTCGAACTTCCCTCGCCCGGACGCCCCGTCCTGTCCAGCGCCCCGGTGGATACGGACGGCCGCACCGTCCGGCTTCCCCCGGATTCGTGCACGTGGTGGTCATGGTGAACGTCCGACCGGTACAGTCCAATCCCGTGACCGCACGGCTAGCCGACATCGCAGCCCAGGCGGGGGTCAGCGAAGCCACAGTCAGCCGCGTGCTCAACGGCAAGCCCGGTGTGGCCGCAGGCACCCGTGAATCCGTACTGGCCGCCCTCGACGTGCTCGGCTACGAACGCCCCGTACGACTGCGCCAGCGCAGCGCGGGACTCGTCGGCCTGATAACCCCCGAGCTCGACAACCCCATCTTCCCGGCGCTCGCCCAGGTCATCGGCCAGGCTCTGACCCGGCAGGGGTACACCCCGGTGCTGGCCACGCAGACGCCCGGCGGGTCCACCGAGGACGAGCTCGTGGAGATGCTCGTCGAGCGCGGGGTGTCCGGGATCATCTTCGTCTCCGGGCTGCACGCGGACACCACGGCCGACATGGGCCGCTACGACCAACTCCGCGGCCAGGGCGTCCCGTACGTCCTCATCAACGGCTTCTCCGACAAGGTGCAGGCCCCCTTCGTCTCCCCCGACGACCGGGCCGCGATGCAGCTCGCCGTGACCCACCTGACCGCACTCGGGCACACCCGGATCGGGCTGGCCGTCGGGCCCAAGCGGTTCGTGCCGGTGCTCCGCAAGATCGAGGGCTTCCGGCTGGGCATGAAGGAGCGGCTCGGACTCGGCGAGGAGGAGGTCGAGGAGCTGATCCAGCACTCCCTCTACACGCTGGAGGGCGGCCAGGCCGCCGCGGCCGCGCTGATCTCGCGCGGCTGCACGGCGGTGGTGTGCGCGAGCGACATGATGGCGCTCGGCGCGATCCGGGCGGCCCGGCAGCAGGGGCTGAAGGTCCCGCAGGACGTGTCGGTGGTCGGCTTCGACGACTCCCCGCTCATAGCGTTCACGGATCCGCCGCTGACCACCATCCGCCAGCCCGTGCAGGCGATGGGCCAGGCCGCGGTAAGGACCCTGCTGGAGGAGATCGGCGGTACGCCGGCCCCGCACAGCGAGTTCGTGTTCCTCCCCGAGCTCGTGGTCCGCGGCTCGACCGCTTCGGGCCCGCAGCAGGGCCGGGCCGCCGCGCGCCCCTGAGGCGCGACTCCGTACCTTCCCCTAGGGACACAAGGGATCGGGTCGTCCGGGAGGCGGAGGGGCTGCGGCCAAGACCGTCCCGGGGGATGATCGAAGGCGAGTCCGCGTCTGGCAGACTCTTTTCCTATGGGTGAAGCGAGCGTGAAGACACTGGATACCCGGACGGACGTCTCGTCACCCCCCGTGACCGAGGAGCAGCACCGTCCGGAGTCGTCCGAGCGTGCCCTGCTCTCCAGGATGCGTGCCCCCCGGCGGCCCCGGATCTGGTTCGAGGTCCTGCTGATCGCGGTCAGCTACTGGACGTACTCGCTGATCCGCAACGCCGTGCCGGAGCAGAAGGCGGCCGCGCTCGCGAACGCCGACTGGATCTGGAAGGCGGAGCAGGCGCTCGGCATCGCCGTGGAGGAGAAGGTCAACCACGCCGTCAATTCGGTGACCTGGCTCGTGGTGAGCATGAACTATTACTACGCCACGCTCCACTTCGTCATGACCATCGGCGTGCTGGTCTGGATCTACCGTTTTCATCCCGGGCGTTACGCGGCCACCCGGCTCGTCCTCTTCGCCACCACGGGCGTGGCCCTGGTCGGCTACTACTTCTACCCGCTCGCGCCGCCCCGGCTCATGAACGGGCAGAACTTCATCGACACCGTGCTGGTCCACCACACCTGGGGCTCCATGGCCTCGGGCAACCTCAAGCACATGTCGAACCAGTACGCGGCCATGCCCTCGATGCACATAGGGTGGTCGCTCTGGTGCGGGCTGACGATCTTCGCGGTCGCCTCCGCCCCCTGGGCACGGATCCTGGGCCTGCTCTACCCGACGGCGACACTGGTCGTGATCGTGTCCACCGCCAACCACTTCTGGCTCGACGCCGTCGGCGGCATGCTCTGCCTGGCCTTCGGCTACGCCGTCTCCCGCTCCTGGTACGGATCCCTCCCGCACCGGCTGCCGCGCCGGCCCGAGGAGACCGGCCGCCACCCGGTGGCGGCGGCCCTCCTGAACCATCCGGCGCTGGCCCGCTTCCAGCGCTGAGCCCGGCCCGTCCACCCGCTCACCCCTCTCTGTGGGTGATCCGGCCTCCCGACATGGTGAGCCGGACCGGCGCCCCGGCCAGCTCGTCCGCCGCGGCGTCCACCGGGTCCAGGCCGAAGGCGGTCAGGTCCGCCCGGAAGCCGGCCGCGATCCGGCCCGCCACCGCTCCCTCCCCCGCCGCCAGCGCGGCGTGCGAGGTCATGCCCTCCAACGCCATCAGCCCGCTCAGGGCCGCCCCGGTCCAGGCCCCCGTACCGGCCGAGGCCGCGCCGCGCGGGTCGCGGGCGGTGGCCAGGACCTGGCGGGCGTCGTAGTGGGCGATGGGCCAGTCCGAGCCGAGGGCGAGCACCGCGCCGGCCTCGCGCAGGTCCCGGCAGCGCCAGGCGCGGCCGGCCCGCTCCTCCCCCAGCCGCCTGGACCACTCGTCGCTGTGGTCGGCCCTGGTGTACGCGGTGTGCGGCGGCTGCATCGAGGCGATCACCCCCAGGTCCGCGAACCGCTTCAGCTGGCCGTCCGGGACCGTCTCGATGTGCTCGATCCGGTGCCGCATCCGGCCGCGCGGGCCCAGTGACTCCACGGTGTCCAGGACGTGCCGGACGGCGGCGTCGCCGATGGCGTGGGTCGCGGTGCGCACCCCGGCCGCGTCGAGGACCCGTACCGCCTCGGCGTAGGCCCGCGGGTCGGGCCAGAAGGCTTCGGTGCCCCGACCGTGGCAGTCGGCGTGCTCCAGCCAGGCGGTACCGCCCTCGACGGTGCCGTCCATGAAGAACTTCACCCCGCCGACCTTCCAGTGGCGGCCCCTGAGCCGCTGGAGCTCGATCAGCTCGTCCAGGTCCTCGCCGGTGGCTCCCGGCATGCACCAGGGTGAGAGGTTCAGCCGCAGCGGCAGGTCGCCCTCGTACTCGGCGGTCGCGAGCAGCGCGGGTACGTCCCCGTCGCCGAGGTCCATGACGTGGGCGCCGGTCAGGCCGGTGGCGGCCATGTCGCCGAGGAGCCGGGTGAGGCGTTGCCGGCGCTCGGTGTACGTGGGCTTCGGCGCGAGCGAGCCGACCAGGGCCATCGCGGCGTGCTCGACGAGGTGGCCGGTGGGCCGCCCGTCGGGGTCGCAGACGATCTCGGAGCGCTGGGCGAAGGTGCGCGGGCCGGTGATCCCGGCGGCGGCCAGGGCCGCGCCGGAGGCGAGGGCGGAGTGGCCGTCGTAGAGGCGCAGGAACGCGGGGGCTCCGGCGAGGGCCTCCTCGATCAGGGCCTTGTCGACGGGGCGGCCGCCGAAGGCGTTGTGGTCGAGGCCGAAGCCGGTGACCCAGCCGCCGGGTCCCCGGTCGGCGGTGCGCAGGGCGGCGCGGAGCTGGTCGAGGTCGCGGACGGCGGAGAGGTCGGTGCCGGTCGCCATCTCGATCCCCCAGACGGGGTGGCTGTGGGCGTCGGTGAGGCCGGGGGTGAGGGTGGCGCCGCCGAGGTCGACGGTCTCGGTGCCGGGGCCGCGCCAGTCGCGGACGTCGGCCTCGTCCCCGACGGCGACGATCTCGCCGCCGAGGACGGCCACCGCGCGGGCCTCGGGGCGGGCGGGGTCGAGGGTGCGGACGCGGGCTCCGGTGAGGACGGTGTCGGCAGCGGGCACGGCTCTGCTCCTTGGGGACGGTTGGGCTGGTCGGGCTCTACGGGTGCTGCGGGTTCTACGGGTGCTGCGGGTTCTACGGGTGCTGCGGGTTCTACGGGTGCTGCGGCTACTGCGGGCCATCGGGCCGTGCGGGCCACGCGGCCTGTGCCGACGCTACGGGCGCCGCGGAGTCCCCGTGCGCTGCGGGTGCTACGGGGGCCGCGGGCGCCGCTGCCCCGGCCGGCTCCTCCGCGAATCGGGCGTAGACCTCGGGGCGGCGGGTCTTCAGGCGCTGGGCGAGGGCGAGCCCGGCGAGGAAGACGGCGGGGACGAGTGCCACGAGGAGGGTGTTCACGGTGGGGGAGGCCATCGTGAAGAGGGCCACCTTGGAGACGACCAGGCAGATCGCGACGGCCAGCAGCACGGCGGCGGCGACGGGCGCGATCAGGGTCCGCCAGGGCCCCTCCGCGTGCCGGACGCGGCGGAAGTAGACGGGTACGGCAATGGCGGCGAGCAGCATCAGGGCCATGAGGCCGATCATGCCGGGGGTGTTCACCCAGAGCAGGAGCTGCTGGTACGGGTCTGCCCCGGCGAGGGCGAAGCCGAGGACGATGACGGCGCCGAGGGCGGTCTGCGCCGCGCCCGCGACGTACGGGGAGCCGTGGCGCGGGTGGATCCTGCCGAGGGCGGCGGGCAGGACGCCTTCCTCGGCGAGGGCGAGCGCGTACCGGTTGATGGCGTTGTGGAAGGCGAGGAGGGAGGCGATGACGCTGGTGACGATGAAGACGTGCATCAGGTCGGCCGCCCAGGGGCCCACGTAGGTGGTGATGGCGGTGAAGAAGAGGCCGGCGGGGTCCTCGGCGGCCGCGGCGAGGACTTCCTCGGATCCGAAGGCCTGGATGACGGTCCAGACGACGAAGGCGTAGAAGAGGCCGAGGAAGGCGACGGCGATGTAGGTGGCGCGCGGGATGGTCCGGTCGGGGTCGCGGGCCTCGCGGCGGTAGATGACGGTGGACTCGAAGCCGGTGAACGCGGCGAAGGCGAAGGCCAGGACGGCGGCGGTGCCGGGGACGAGCACCGCGCCGGGGGCGAAGGATCCGAGGGAGAGGCCGTGGGCGCCGCCCTCGATGAGCACGCCGCCCGCGAGCAGGACGAGGATCCCGGTCTCGGCCACGAGCAGGACGCCGAGCAGTTTGGCGCCGAAGTCGATGGAGCGGAAGCCGCCGTACCAGACGAGGAGGAGGCCGGCGAGGGAGACGGGCAGCCAGGGGATGTCGAGGCCGGCGAGGGCCCGCCCGGTGTCGGCTGTGGTGGTGCCGAGGAGTCCGTAGACGCCGATCTCCATGCCGTTGTAGCCGATGAGGGCGAGCAGGGCGGCGCCGATGCCCACGCGCTTGCCGAGGCCGCGGGCGATGTAGGCGTAGAAGGCGCCGCCGCTGCGGACGTGGCGGCTCATGGTGGTGAAGCCGACGGCGAAGACCGCGAGGGTGAGGCCGGCGAGGAGGTAGCCGGCGGGGGCTCCGACGCCGCCGAGGAGGATCGCCACGGGGGCGACGCCGGCCATGACGGTGAGGGGGGCGGCGGCGGAGACGACGAAGAAGGAGATGTCGGCGGTACCGAGCGCGCCGCGGCGCAGCTCGGTACCGGTGGTTCTCGGCGGCTTCGGTCGCTTCGGCGGCTTCGGCGTTTCGGGCATGCGGGAGCACCCTTCTGCGAACGGCAGGCGGCGGGAGCCGAGAACCTAAAGGCTTTCGGTTTGCGGCAATGTAGCCTCCGGTTTTGGCGTACGGGAAGACCTGACGGCGGGAGAAATACGATGGCGCGGCCACGCACCCCACTGCTCGACCGGGAGCGGATCGGCGCTACGGGTCTGCAACTGCTCGCAGAGCAGGGCGAGTTCAGCGTGCCGCAGATCGCCCGCGCCCTCGGGGTGCAGACCGGGTCGCTGTATCACCACGTGGACGGCCGGGCCGGGGTGATCGAGCTGATCCGCGAGCGGGTGTGCGCCGGGATCGACGGCGGCACGCTGGACTCGCCGGAGCCCTGGGACCGGGCGCTGGAGGCCTGGGCCCGCTCGTACCGGGCCGCCTTCGCCGCCTATCCGCGGGCCATCCCGCTGCTGATGACGACCCCGGTACGGGCGCCCGCGGTGCTCGCCCAGTACGAACGGGCCGTGGCCCTGCTGCTGCGGGCCGGCTTCGCCGCGGAGCAGGTGATGCCACTGCTCACGGGCCTGGAGAACCTGGTCCTGGGCTCGGCCCTGGACCTCGCCGCCCCGGACGCCATGTGGGAGCCGACCCCCCGCACCCCCCTGCTCGCCAGGGCCCTGGCCGCCCAGGGCGCGGGCCGCGCGGAGGCCGCCTTCGAGGTGGGCCTGACGGCGTTCCTGGCGTACGCGCGGGGGCTGCGGGGCGGGGCGGAGCGGGAGGGGGCAGGGCGGTCGGGGTCTGCCTAGCCCGCTACGGCAGCGGGGTGCCGCCGTGGGTCGCGTAGACGGAGGTCTGCGACCTTGCGGCGGTCCGCCGGTCGTCCGCCGGTCGTCCGCCGGACGGTGGCAGGCCAGGCGCCGCGAGCCGAGCGGCGCGACAATGGTGGCGACCGGATAGCAACGCGTCTGCCGTCGTGGAGAGGCGGGACGTCGTGGTGGCGTACATAGCCGTGACCGCCCTGAGTCATGTCGGGCTGGTCCGCGAGCAGAACGAGGACAGCCTCGTCGTCGGGCCGTGGACGTTGTGCGGGACCACGACCCGGAGCCCGCAGACGCTGCTGTTCCCCCTCGGCAAACCGCTCGTCGTCGCGGTCGCCGACGGGCTCGGCGGGCAGCCTGCCGGGGAGGTCGCCAGCGAGCTGGTCGTACGGGAACTCGCCCTGCTCGGCCCGACGCTGGACGGCGTCGAGGCGGTCGCGGACGCGCTGAACCTCTGCAACCGGGCGGTGCACTCCGCCACCGCGGGCCGTCCGGAGCTGACCGCCATGGGGACCACGATCGCCGGCACCCTGGTCATGAAGGAGTCGCTGCTGTCGTTCAACGTGGGCGACAGCAAGGTGTACCGGGTGGCCCCGGACGGGCTGCGCCAGGTCAGCGTGGACGACAGCCCGCCGCCGGAGCCGGGGCAGCGCACCACGACGGCCGTGACGCAGACCCTCGGCGGAACCCGCGCGGAGCACGTCCTCACCCCCCACGTGGCGACGTTCCCGCTGTCCACGGGCGACCGCTACCTGGTGTGCAGCGACGGACTGACCGACCCGGTGCCCGACGAGGCCATCGACGAATTGCTGCGGGTGCACGACGACGGCAAGGCCGCCTTCGAGCTCTGGAGGGCCGCCACCGAGGCCGGAGGCCCGGACAACATCACGCTCGCGCTGGTCCGCATCGGCGCATGAGGAGCCGCTAGTTCAGGTACGCCGCGGCCTGGCGCTTCGCCTCGTCGTACGCCTCGCGCGCCCGCTGCACGTCGTCCATGCGGACGCCGGTCCAGTGGGCGAGGGCGCGGACCCGCTCGGCGGCCTCGCGGCCCAGCGGGGTGAGCGAGTAGTCGACGCGGGGCGGGATGACGGGCTTGGCGTCGCGGTGCACGAAGCCGTCGCGCTCCAGCGTCTGGAGGGTCTGGGTCAGCATCTTCTCGCTGACCTTGGCGACCGCCGCGATCTCCCTGCGCAGTTCGCTGAACCGGTACGAGCGGTCGAGGAGGGCGTCCAGCACGAGGACGCCCCAGCGGCTGGTGACGTGCTCCAGAACGAGCCGGTGGGGGCACATGGCCTCGGCCGGGGTCCACTGCTCACTTACTCCCATGCCAGTACCTTACTTCAAAGTGGGTACTGCCGTTTCGTTAGCGCCCACCATACGGTGAGTGCAAAGCCCGGAAACGGGAGCAAGGCCCAGATCAGGAGTGAACCCGTCATGAGCATCGTCGTCACCGGAGCCACCGGAGCCCTCGGCCGTCTCGTCATCGACGAGCTGCTCGCCCAGGGGATCCCCGCCGGGGAGATCGCCGCCGTCGTCCGCGACAAGGAGAAGGCCGCCCCGCTCGCCGCGCTGGGCGTCGAACTGCGCGTCGCCGACTACAACGCGCCCGAAACCCTCGCCGGGGCCTTCCGGTCCGGCGACCGCGTCCTGATGATCTCCGGCAGCGAGGTCGGACAGCGAGTGGCCCAGCACTCCGCCGCGATCGACGCGGCGAAGGCGGCCGGAGTGGCGCAGTTCGCGTACACCGGCATCCTGGGCGGACCCGAAGCGGACTTCGACCTCGCCGCCGAGCACCGGGCTACCGAAGAGCTGATCCTCGCCTCCGGTCTGCCGTACACCCTCCTGCGCAACGGCTGGTACACCGAGAACCACACCGCCAACCTGGCACCGGTGCTCGCCCACGGGGCGGTCCTCTCCAACGCGGGCGAGGGCCGGGTCGCCTCGGCGGCACGGGCCGACTACGCGGAGGCGGCCGCGGCCGTGCTGACCGGCGAGGGCCACCTCGGCCGGGCGTACGAGCTGAGCGGCGACGTGGCGTGGTCCTTCGCGGAGTACGCGGCGGCGGTGGCGGAGGCCGCCGGGCGGGTGATCGCGTACAACGCCGTGACCCCGGAGGCCCACCACGCGGTCCTCACCGGCGCGGGAGTCCCGGCGCGGTTCGCCGAGACCCTCGTCGACGTGGACCTCGCCATCGAGCGCGGCCGCCTGGCCGGCACCTCCGGCGACCTCGCCCGGCTGATCGGCCGCCCCACGACGCCGATGGCGCGGACGGTCGCGGAGGCCGTGGCCTCGGCCCGCAGCGCGAGCTGAAGGCCTCGGCCCGCAGCGAGCCGAAATCCGCGAGACGAAACGACTCGCCTCGCAGTAACCTGGGCCCATGGGTTCGTACTCGTACTACTTCTTCCGCTGATCAGCGGCGCGGACGCGGCGTGAGGGCCTTGCCCCTGCGCCGCGTGTCCGCGCTGCCCGCACCCAGAAGGAGAAGGAAGAAGACCGAGTACCCCGAGGGGATCCCCCATGCGCTCGCGCGCCCAGAAGCACCAGCAGTCCCAGCGCTCCCAGCTCGCGCTGTCCGACGTCACCAAGGCCTACGGCGACCGGGTCGTGCTCGACCAGGTCTCGCTGACCGTACGGCCCGGTGAGAAGGCCGCCGTCATCGGCGAGAACGGCTCCGGCAAGTCCACGCTGCTCCGGCTGCTCGCCGGGGCCGAGGAGCCGGACGGCGGCGAGGTCACCACCGCCTTCCCCGGCGGCACCGGACACCTCGCCCAGACCCTCGACCTCGCGCCCGGACGGACCGTCCAGGACGCCGTCGACCTCGCCCTCGCCGACCTGCGGGAGCTGGCTGCCCGCATCCACGATGCCGAGAACGCCCTCGGCTCCGGCGGCGAACCGGATCCCGCGGCCCTCCACGCGTACGGCGAACTCCTGACCGCCTACGAGGAGCGCGGCGGCTACGAGGCCGACGCCCGCACCGACGCCGCGCTGCACGCGCTCGGCCTCGCCCACCTCACCCGGGACCGCACCATCGGCTCGCTCTCCGGCGGCGAGGCCTGCCGGCTCGCGCTGGCCTGCGTCCTGGCCGCCGCGCCCGAACTCCTGCTCCTGGACGAGCCCACCAACCACCTGGACCGTCGGGCCGTCGACTGGCTCGCGGAGCGGCTGCTCGCCCACCGGGGCACGCTCGTCGTCGTCACGCACGACCGGGACTTCCTGGAACGGATCACCAGCACGGTCCTGGAGGTCGACCGGGACCTGCGCACGGTCGTGCGGTACGGGGACGGCTGGGCGGGGTACCTCGCGGCGAAGGCCGCCGCGCGCGGCCGTTGGGCGCAGCGGTACGCGGAGTGGCGGGAGGACATGGCACGCACCGAGGGCCTGGTCGCGGCGGCGGGCCAGCGGCTCGACCGCACCGGAAAGGACCCCGGCCAGGGCTTCGGCAAGCACCGCCGCTCCTCCGAGGCCAAGCTGTCCGGGCAGGTCAGGGCCGCCCGCCGGCACCTCCAACGGCTGTGCGCCGAGCCGGTGGCGCCGCCGCCGGTGCCGCTGCGCTTCGGCGCCGGGATCGCTGCTCCCGAGCGGGACGGCGCCGCCCCCGAGGGGCCGCTGCTCGAACTCTCCGGGATCCGGGTCGGCGACCGGCTCCGCCTCCCCGCCCTGAGCGTGCGGCCGGGGCAGCGGCTGCTGGTGTCGGGGCCGAACGGGGCCGGGAAGACCACCCTGCTGCGGGTCCTGGCCGGCGATCTGGCCCCGGACACGGGCACGGTCCGCCGCGCGGAGCACGTACGCCTCGGCTACCTGGCACAGGAGTTGCCCCACTCCCCCGTCCGGCTCCCGCTGCTCTCCGCGTTCGCGGCGGGACTGCCCGGGCCGCCCGAGGAGCACGCGGAGGAACTGCTGACGCTCGGCCTGTTCCGCGAGGAGGACCTGCCGGTACCGGTCGCGGCCCTGTCCGCCGGGCAGCGGCGGCGCCTCGAACTGGCCCGCCTGGTGACCCGGCCCGCCGATGTCCTCGTCCTGGACGAGCCGACCAACCACGTGTCCCTCGCGCTGGTGGAGGAGGTCGAGCAGGCACTCGCCGGCTATCCGGGAGCGGTGGTCGCCGTCTCCCACGACCCCCGCTTCCGCGCCGCGTTCGCCGGCGACCGGCTGGAGCTGCGGGACGGGGCGCCGCAGCGATGAGCCGCCCGCCCGGGCGGAGATCGGGGCACCGGGACCCCGCGCCGTGGGGGCCGCCACCGCCGCCCCCACGGGCCCTTCCACGCGTAGGTGCCTGCGGCCGGGTGGATGTCACGGCTCGGCGTACCGAGTGAGGGGTTGCCCGGGCGTCGCGACGGCGTACTACCCCCGTACTACCCCCCGTAGAACAGCTCGTCCACCACGCCCCGCGCGCGCCGGGTGATGCGGCGGTAGTCGTCCAGCATCTCGCCGACGCGGCCCTCCTGGTAGCCGAGGTAGCGGCCGACCGCCGCCAGTTCGCGGGCGTCCGAGGGGAAGGTGTCGCCCGCGCGGCCGCGGACCAGCATCACGGCGTTGCGCACCCGGGTGGCCAGGACCCAGGCCTCGTCCAGGATCTGCGCCTCCTCGGTCGGGATCAGGCCGGCCGCGTGGGCGGCGGCCAGGGCCTCGCGGGTGCGGGTGGTGCGCAGGCCCGGTTCCGCCCAGGCGTGCCGCATCTGGATCAGCTGGACGGTCCACTCGACGTCGCTGAGGCCGCCGCGGCCGAGTTTGGTGTGCAGGGTGGGGTCGGCGCCCCTGGGCAGGCGTTCGGATTCCATCCGGGCCTTCAGGCGCCGGATCTCGCGGACGGCGTCCTCCCCGAGGCCTTCCATCGGGTAGCGCAGCGGGTCGACCAGGTCGATGAAGCGGCGGCCGAGCTCGAGGTCGCCGGCCACCGGTTCGGCGCGCAGCAGGGCCTGGGACTCCCAGGTCAGGGACCAGCGGCGGTAGTAGGCGGCGTAGGAGGGCAGGGTGCGGACCAGGGGGCCGGAGCGGCCTTCGGGGCGCAGGTCCGCGTCGATGAGCAGCGGCGGGTCCGCGGTGGGGAGCTGGAGGAGCCTGCGCATCTCGGCGATGACGTTGTGGGCGGCCTTGGCGGCCACCTGCTCGTCGACGCCCTCGCGCGGCTCGTGGACGAAGAGGACGTCGGCGTCGGAGCCGTAGCCGAGCTCGTGGCCGCCGAAGCGGCCCACGCCGATGACCGCGAAGCGGGTGGGCAGGGTGTTGCCCCACTGGCCCTGGACGGCGGCGCGCAGGGCTCCGGCGACGGTGGCGGCGGTGAGCTCGGAGACGGCGCGGCCGACCCGGTCGACCAGGGCCCCGTGGTCCTCCTCGGCCGGGCTGTCCTCCGTGCCGTAGGAGCCGATGATGTCGGCGGCGGTGGTGCGGAACAGCTCGCGGCGGCGGACTCCGCGGACGGCGGCGACGGCGGCTTCCGGGTTCTCGGCGCGGCCGACGGCCGCGAGCACCTCCTGTTCCAGGGCCTCGTGGGTACGGGGAACCAGGCCTTCGGGGTCGCCCAGCAGGGCCACCGCCTCGGGGGCGCGCATGAGGAGGTCGGGGGCGAGGCGTCCGGCGGAGAGCACCCGGGCGAGGTTCTCCGCGGCGGCCCCCTCGTCGCGCAGGAGGCGCAGGTACCAGGGGGTCTTGCCGAGGGCGTCGGAGACCTTGCGGAAGTTCAGCAGGCCCGCGTCCGGGTCGGCGGAGTCGGCGAACCAGCCGAGGAGCACGGGCAGCAGGGTGCGCTGGATGGCGGCGGCGCGGGTGACTCCGGAGGCGAGGGCTTCGAGGTGGCGCAGGGCGGCGGCCGGGTCGGCGTACCCGAGGGCTTCGAGGCGCTGGCCGGCGGCGCGCGGGGAGAGCCGGGTCTCGCCGGGGGCGAGCTGGGCCACGGCGTCGAGGAGCGGCCGGTAGAAGATCTTCTCGTGCAGGCGGCGGACGACCGAGGCGTGCCGGCGCCAGGCCTTGTTGAGTTCGGCGACGGGTTCGGTGCGCAGGCCCAGCGAGCGGCCCAGGCGCCGCAGGTCCGCCTCGTCCTCGGGGACGAGGTGGGTGCGGCGCAGCCGGTAGAGCTGGATGCGGTGCTCCATGGCCCGCAGGAAGCGGTACGCGTCGTGCAGTTGGGCAGCGTCGGCGCGCCCGACGTAGCCGCCGGCGGCGAGGGCCTGGAGCGCGTCGAGGGTGGTGCCGGAGTGCAGGGTGGCGTCGGAGCGGCCGTGCACGAGCTGGAGGAGCTGGACGGCGAACTCGACGTCGCGCAAGCCCCCCGGGCCGAGCTTCAGCTCGCGCTCGACCTGCGCGGCGGGGATGTTGTCGACGACCCGGCGGCGCATCTTCTGGACGTCGGAGACGAAGTTCTCGCGCTCGGCGGCCTGCCAGACGAGGGGAGTTATGGCGGCGATGTACTCGGCGCCGAGCGCCTCGTCGCCCGCGACGGCGCGGGCCTTGAGCAGGGCCTGGAACTCCCAGGTCTTGGCCCAGCGCTGGTAGTAGGCGAGGTGGGAGGCGAGGGTGCGGACGAGCGGACCGTTTCTGCCCTCGGGGCGGAGGTTGGCGTCGACGGGCCAGATGGTGCCCTCGACGGTGGTCTCGGAGCAGATCCGCATGAGGTGGGCGGCGAGGCGGGTGGCGGCCTGGACGGCCTTGCCCTCGTCCGCTCCGGGGGCCGCGTCGCCGACGAAGATGACGTCTACGTCGGAGACGTAGTTCAGCTCGTTGCCGCCGCACTTGCCCATGGCGATGACGGCGAGCCGGCAGACGGCCGCGTCCTCGGGCGCGGCGGCGGTCGCGATGCGCAGGGCCGCGCGGAGCGTGGCGGTGGCCAGGTCGGCGAGCTCGGCGGCGGTCTGGGCTACGTCTATGGTCCCGCAGACGTCGCGGGCGGCGATGGAGAGCAGGCAGCGGCGGTAGGCGACGCGCAGGGTGACGGGGTCGGCCGCGCCGGCCAGTCCGTTCTCGAACTCGCGCAGGCCGGGGTGCAGATCGGCCGCCTCGTAGGTGACGAGGGCCTGCCAGTCCCGCGGGTGGCGGGCGAGGTGGTCGCCGAGGGCCTCGGAGGCGCCGAGTACGCCGAGGAGGCGGTCGCGCAGGGGTTTGGCGCTGACGAGGGTGTCGAGGAGGACGGGCAGATCCTCGGGGGCCTGCGCCTCGGCGATCCGGACGAGCCCGAGGAGCGCGAGGTCGGGATCGGCGGTGGCGCCGAGGGCGTCGAGGAGCACCGGATCGGTGCGTACGGCGGCCAGCGCGTCGGTGTCGAGCAGCCGGGCGGCGGCCGAGGGGTCGGTGAACCCGCTGCGCAGCAGCCGGCTGAAGGTACTGCTCCTGCGTCCCGGGACTGTCATCCCGCCGCCTCCCGCGTACGTCGGCCTGCCCTTGCCGCTGCCTCTGCCCTGGCCGGGCGGTTGCGCGGGGTGCCGCCTTCGGCGGGTGTCGCCGTCGGCAGGATCCGTGCGTCCGCCCGGGGAGAGCCTAGCCGGAGCAGGCGTTCGACTCACCGCGCGCAGGGTGGGACGGCTTGTCGGGCTATGTGCGGACCTGCGCCGGGACGGGGTTCGCTCCCCGTCGACCGGCACGGCAGCCCGGCCGCCGGAACCGACGGCTCCGGCGCTGCCGATCGCGGCGCAGAGCCGGGAAGTGGTCGGCACGAGGTCGGCACGAGGTCGACGAGAACCAGTCAACGCCCCCCGGGGGGCGTTTCCCGTGACCACGGACACGTACGAAGCGCCCACGCGACCCGCTCCCGGGCGGCCGTTTCCACACATCGGAAGTCATCGGCCAGCCGGGTGAACCAAGTCGCCCGGAATGACCTCTCAATGACAGACCGACAGCTTCACGCGGTTCTTCCTGCCGGAACGACCCAAGGCGTAGCCGATGCCCGTATCCCGCCGACGTTTCCTCCTCGCGACCGTGGTCCCGATGCTGACCATCGGGGTCACCGGCGCGCTCGCCGTTGCCTCCGGCCAGCAGACCGCGGCCGAGGCCGTCCCGGGAACCGATGCCTCGGCCGTCCTCCCGGCGAGCACCACGGCCGGTTCGGTCGTCCAGGTCGTCGCCCACCCGGACGACGACCTGTTCTTCATGAACCCGGACGTCAGCCGCTCCCTCGCGGCCGGCACCCCGGTCACCACCCTGTACCTCACCTCGGGCGAGGCCGACGGCCGCAACCAGGCCAACGGCCGTGCGGCCAAGGACCCCGAGCAGCCCCATGACCGGGGCCACTACGCGGAAGCCCGCCAGAACGGCATACGCTCGGCCTACGCCCACATGGCCACCGGCGACCGCACCAGCCCGTGGCGCCGTACGGTCATCCCCACCGCGGGCGGTGGCGACGCCGAGCTCGACGTCCTCGTGGCGAAGCCCCACGTCAACCTGGTCTGGCTGCAACTGCGCGAGGCCCGCGCCCCCGTCGCCGACAACCCGGACAGCCTGCGCGGCCTGTGGAACGGCCGGATACCGGCGCTCGCCCCGCAGCTCGCCGCCGGCACTCCGGTCGCGCAGCCGCCCACGTACACCAAGGACCAGGTGATAGCGGCGATATCGGGGGTCCTGGAGCGGTACAAGCCGACGACGATACGGATGCAGGACCCGACACCGGGCCGGTACCTCGACTCCGGCAGGCTCACCGACCATCAGGACCACATGTACGCGGCCCGGTTCGCGCAGGCCGGGGCCGCGGCGTACGCCGCACGGGTCCCGGTCGGGCAGCGGCCGCGCTTCACGGTCCAGAACTACCTGGGCTACCACAACGGCACCCTGCCGCACACGCTGGACCCGCAGACGGCCGAGAAGAAGATCGGCTTCCTGAAGACGTACGGCTGGCACGACAGGCAGAACTACTGCGGCTCGCCCTCCGGCTGCGGCGACCGCAAGGTGGCGGGCAGCCCGAGCGGCGGCAACTGGGCCTACTCACTGCGCTACGTCCGCGGCGACCACTCCTCCTGGCTGGCGCAGGGCACCACCGGCCGGCTGTACGCCTTCGCCGTGCTCGACGGCCAGATGGCCGTCTGGAGCCGCGGGGCGGGGACCGGCCCCGGCGCCGCCTGGCAGGGCCCGGTACTGCTGCCGGGGACCGGCATCGACCCGGGCGCGACCACCACCCGCCTCCCCGACGGGAGGGTCGCCGTCCTCACCACCCGCACGGTCTTCGGCGACCGGCCGGAGGACTACCGGCGCGAGATCGTCCACACCGTCCAGTCCGTGCCCGGCGGTCCGTTCGGGGCGTGGGTCTCGCTCGGCACCCCGGAGCCCGGCGACGGGCCCGGCACCTCCTCGATCAGCGCGCCCTCGGCCGTCTCCGACCCGGACGGGCGGCTGACGGTGTACGTCCGCGACTCCCGGCGCGCCCTGCTCGCCCGTACCCAGGAGCCCTCGGGCGCCTTCGGTGGCTGGCAGCACCTGGGGGGCGCCGACCTCCAGTCCGACCCGGTGGCGGCCGTCGACGCCGCCGGGCGCCGCCACGTCTACGCCGCGACCACCCAGTCGGTGGTGGTCTGGATCCAGCCCGCCCCGGACGCCCCGCTGGCCGGCCCCTTCCCGACCGGGCTCCCGGCCACCACCGTGCCCCTCACCGCCGCCCCGGAGGCCGCGGGCGTCCGCCTCTACTTCCGGCGCCCGGACTCGGGTGTCGTACGCACCGCCCTGGTCACGGCGGCGGCCGGCGGCGCGAAGCCGGCGGTCTCCAGCGTCACGGAGGCCGGCGGCCGGGCGGGCTACGGCGCGGTGGGCGTGGCGGGCCGCCTCATAGCGGGCCGCGCCGACTCGGGCACCGTCAGCACGACGGGCCTCGGCGGCCCGCCGGCGTGGAACGAGTCCCAGATGCTCTACGCGGGCGCCCCGGCAGGCATCCAGGAACCGGGCGGCGCCTTGACCACGGTGGTCCTGGGCCTGGACGCGGAACTCCACGTGGCCACCTCCCTCCCCACCCCGACCCGCACCACCTGGCACCGCGCGGTACCACCGGCGTAGCCGGCCCTGCCGCCGGACACACCGGGGGCGGTGGAGCGCCCTTTCCTGACGCCGTGTCACTCATGCAGCCGCTTTTTCCCATTTACGGTCTATTGCTCTGCAATATGCGGTAATGCTCCCTGCGTGACAACCCGTCACCACCTCTGACGCGAAGCCGATCCCCCTTCTCAGGGAGCCCGCGTGTGGGTGCAGGCAACGGGCCGACGGCCCTGGCCAGCAACAAGAAAGGTCCTGCTATGGCGTGGAACGTCCTCCGTACGGCCCCACCCGGCACAAGCACTCAGCACACGCTGCTCAAACGGGGAGCCTTTGCCCTGCTCCCGGCGGCGTTCCTGGCGGCGGCCACCTTGGCCCCGACCCTCGCCCATGCCGCAGAGGCCCCCGTCGGACTGGGGACCGCCACCAGTTACGGGATCCTGGCCGGTTCGACGGTCACCAACACGGGCAACACCGTCGTCAACGGCGACCTGGGGCTCTATCCGGGCACCTCGGTGACCGGCTTCCCCCCGGGCATCGTCAACGGCGTGAAGCGCGTCTTCCCCAACGCCGCCGCCGGCCAGGCGAAGGCCGACCTCGTCATCGCCTACGACGACGCGGCAGGCCGGGGACCCGGGAACGTGCTCGCTTCGTCCGAGATCGGCGGACTGACGCTGGCGCCCGGCGTCTACACGGCCCCTTCGTTCGTTCAACTCACCGGAACGGTCACTCTCGACGGGCAGAACGACCCCAACTCCGTCTTCATCTTCCGGATCCCCTCGACCCTGACCACGGCTCCCGCGAGTGTCGTGTCCCTCATCAACGGAGCCAGTGCCTGCAACGTGTTCTGGCAGGTGGGCAGCTCCGCCACCCTCGACACGACCACTCAGTTCAAGGGCACGATCTTGGCCCTGCAGTCCATCACGCTGAACAACAACGCCGAGATCGAAGGCCGCGCCCTGGCACGTGAAGGCGCGGTCACACTGGACGACAACACCATCACGACGCCGACCTGCGCCGCCGGCCCGACCGGGCCTCCCGGGCCGACAGGTTCGCCCGGGCCGACAGGTTCGCCCGGGCCGACAGGTTCGCCGGGCCCCACCGGCTCGCCCGGCCCCACCGGCTCGCCCGGCCCCACCGGCTCGCCCGGCCCCACCGGCTCGCCCGGCCCGACCGGCAGCCCTGGCGCCCCCGGTGCCCCCGGTGCACCCGGTGCACCCGGCCCGACCGGCAGCCCTGGCGCCCCTGGCGCCCCCGGTGCACCCGGCCCGACCGGTGCGCCCGGACCCATCGGGTCCGCCGGACCCGCCGGACCCGCCGGACCCGCCGGACCCGCCGGACCCGCGGGACCTCCCGGACCTGCCGGACCTGCCGGACCTGCCGGCCCCGCGGGACCCGCCGGACCCAAGGGGCCCCGCGGCGACAAGGGCGAGAAGGGCGACTCGGGCGATCACGGCCACGGCCACCCGGGCCACCACGACGGCGACGAGGGCGGGCCGGGTCACGGTCGCCCGGACCACGACCACGGCAAGCCGGGCCACGGTCACGACGACCACGACCAGGGCAAGCCCCCGTGGGCCGACCATCTGCCGGGCGGCCCGGACGCCGCTCGGGGTGACGCGCTTCCCGGCAACCCGGTCAAGAGCGTCAACTTCGCCCCGGTGAGCGCCACCACCGGTCAGCAGCCGAAGGGGGCATCACCCGCCCTCGCCACTAACGGCACGAGCAGCGAAAGCGGCATCATGGCCGCCTCCGCGGCCGCGCTGGCATTCGTCGGAGGCGCGGCTCTCTTCGCGATGAAGAGGAACCGCCGCGGTACGGCGACTCGACAGGACTAGTCGCCACAGCCGGGCCCCTGGACACGCACCCAGGGGCTCGGCCCCCGAAGTCAGGCCGCCTGCCGCACAGGGTTCACGGATTCAGGGTTCACGGGTCACGGGTCACGGGTCACGGGTCACGGATTCACGGGTTCACGGGAGCCGGCGTTCGGGCACCTCTCCGGAATTCCTCGCCGATGTACCCCGCGATGGCTTCGTCGATGAACTGCCTGGTACTGTCCGGGCTCAGCGCCCGGGCCTGCAGGTGGGCGTACATTTCCCTGTAGATCCCGACGTCGGATCGTTTCTCCACATAGATGTCGCCGGTGAACCTTTCCAGGTACACCACGCTGACGTCGGCGGCGTGGGCGAACTCGAGCAGCGCGAACTGTCCGGAGACACCGGGGTGCGCCCCCACCTCGTGGGGGAGGACCTGCACGGTGATGTTCGGCTGGGCTCCGAGGCGGGTCAGATGCTCCAGCTGCTCGCGCATGACCTCGCGGTTCCCCGCGACGCGTCGCAGGACCGACTCGTCCACTACGACCCATAAGCGCAGCGGGCTGCCCGCCGAGCCCAGCCGGTGCTGGCGCCGCAGCCGTACGTGGAGGCGGGTGGCGGCTTGTTCCGGCGTGATCTGAGGGATCGTTCCTGCAATGACCGCCCGGGCGTAGGCGGGACTCTGCAGCAGGCCGGGGATCACCAGGGGTTCGTAGCACCGGATCACCGCGGCTTCTGCTTCCAGGCCGATGTAGGCGCCGTAGGAAATGTCGCCGTAGGCGTTCCACCATCCCTGCCGCCCCGATTCGCCGGCCAGCCGCATCAGACGGTCGACGAGCCGCCGGTCCTGGACTCCGTACAGCCCGCAGAGATCGCGTACGTCGCGCGGCTTGATGAGGCGGCGGCCGTTCTCCATGAGGCTGATCTTGGGCTGGGAGATCAGCAGGCTCGCCGCCACTTGCGGCGTCGTCATACCCCTCATCTCCCGGAGCCGACGCAGCTCCGAACCCAGCCGACGCCTGCTGACGGTGGGATTGACGTTGAAGCCCACGGACCGTTTACCTCCGCTCGAAAAACCTTGCAATGGCGAGCAGATTGCCACGGTCAGGTCGAGTTGACCCGCCTTTTTCGCCGTGTCGTTGCGCAACCCGCGCGAAGCATTACCTGCGTTTCACAACGGACCCGCCTTCACTTTCTCCAGACAGTCACACTTTTCATATTTTCCATCGTGAATGAACTGCATGTCGGCTGGTATTTCCGCGCAATATGCCAGGCCGTAGAGCATGCCCGCCCGTATTCCGCCGACCGCGCCGACAGGGATGCACTCGGCCTCGGAGTCCGCGTCCGGGGGCCCCGGACGGCCCAGGGCGGTGAAACGCCTCCGGGCCGGCGGTCGTCGACCGTCGGCCCGGAGCGCCAGAACATTCCGGCTGGGCTACCGCTACAGCACCGGCATCATCTTGCGGAGCTCGAAGGCCGTGACCTCGCTGCGGTACTCCTCCCACTCCTGCTTCTTGTTGCGGAGGAAGAAGTCGAAGACGTGTTCGCCGAGGGTTTCGGCGACCAGTTCGCTGCGTTCCATCAGGGCGATGGCCTCGCCGAGGTTCTGCGGGAGGGGCTCGATGCCCATCGCGCGGCGTTCCGCGTCGGAGAGGGCCCAGACGTCGTCGTCGGCGCCGGCCGGGAGTTCGTAGCCCTCCTCGATGCCCTTGAGGCCCGCGGCGAGCAGGACGGCGTACGTGAGGTAGGGGTTGGCGCCCGAGTCGATCGAGCGGACCTCCACGCGGGAGGAGCCCGTCTTGCCCGGCTTGTACATCGGGACGCGGATCAGGGCCGAGCGGTTGTTGTGGCCCCAGCAGATGTACGAGGGGGCCTCGCCTCCGGAGCCGGCGGTGCGGGAGGAGCCGCCCCAGATGCGCTTGTAGGAGTTGACCCACTGGTTGGTGACCGCCGCCGTTTCGGCCGCGTGCTTCAGGAGGCCCGCGATGAAGGAGCGGCCGACCTTCGAGAGCTGGTACTCGGCCCCCGACTCGTAGAAGGCGTTGCGGTCGCCCTCGAAGAGGGAGAGGTGGGTGTGCATGCCCGAACCGGGATACTCCGAGAAGGGCTTCGGCATGAAGGTGGCCTGGACGCCCTGCTCCAGGGCGACCTGCTTCATGACCAGGCGGAAGGTCATGATGTTGTCGGCCGTCGAGAGGGCGTCGGCGTAGCGCAGGTCGATCTCCTGCTGGCCGGGGGCGCCCTCGTGGTGGCTGAACTCGACCGAGATGCCCATGGATTCGAGCATCGTGATCGCCTGGCGGCGGAAGTCCATGCCGACGTTCTGCGGGGTGTGGTCGAAATAGCCCGAGTTGTCGGCCGGGGTGGGCCGGGTGCCGTCCAGCGGCCTGTCCTTCAGCAGGAAGAACTCGATCTCCGGGTGGGTGTAGAAGGTGAAGCCCAGGTCGGAGGTCTTGTTCAGGATGCGCTTGAGGACGTACCGCGGGTCCGCGTAGGAGGGCGAGCCGTCCGGCATCAGGATGTCGCAGAACATCCGAGCCGTTCCGGGGGCCTCCGCACGCCACGGCAGTATCTGGAACGTGCTCGGGTCCGGCTTGGCGATCATGTCGGACTCGTAGACCCGGGCGAACCCCTCGATCGCCGAGCCGTCGAACCCGATGCCCTCGTCAAAGGCCTGTTCCAGCTCCGCCGGCGCGACCGCTACGGACTTCAGGAAGCCCAGTACGTCGGTGAACCACAGGCGCACGAAGCGGATGTCGCGCTCCTCGAGCGTCCGGAGGACGAATTCCTGCTGCTTGTCCATGGCTTCATCCTCGCAGTTCAGGCGGCCTGAGCACCACCGCCGCGGGGGCGTGGGCACAGTCGGGCCGGCCCAGTATCGCCAGCGGTGGTTTCCGCCAGATTACGCACCCCGGAAAGCCGGTGGCACCCCCGCACTGACCTCGGGCCGGTCATGAGCATTACCATCGGCGCCCATGGGGGGCCATGCGCGGGACGAGCAGGGACGTCGGAGACGTCCGCTGCTCCGGCATGCCGTCCTCCTGATGGCCTTCGGGGTGCTGGCCGGCGCGGCGTTCCTGTGCCGGACGGCCGGGGTCGGGCAGCCGGCCGCCGCGGGGGCGGTCGCCCGGGCCGGGCACACCGCCCACGCGCCGGGGGCGCAGCGCTTCGTCTGCGCGGCGCCGCACGACCGGCCCGGCTGCTCCCCGCTCTCGCACGTTCTCCCCGGACTGCTGCCCCCGGCGCCGCCCGCGGCCCTGGCGGCCGGCGGGACGCCCGTGCCCGCCGTGGGCCCCGCGCCCGCGGCGTGGATCCGGCCCCCCTCGGCGCTCGCGCGCGGCCCCGACCTGTACGCCCTCCAGGTGCTGCGGACCTGACGGTCCCGGTCCGGCGGCGCTCAGGTAGCGCGTTCTCCACTCCACCCCCCTCAGCAAAAAGGATTCAGGGCCATGGCCAGCAGGAAGTCCGAAACCAACAACTCCCGCCAGTCGCGGATAGCCGAGATGCGCCGTGCCGACCAGGCGCGCGACCGGCGCAACAAGGCCATCGCGATCACCGCGTCGGCCGCCATCGTCACCGGGCTCATCGGCTTCGGCGCGTGGGTGATGATCGACCGGCAGAACAAGAAGGAAGCCGAGGAGGCCGCCGCCAAGGCGCCGGTCGCCGGCGAGCAGACCTGGGACGCCAAGACGCTCGGCCGCAAGCACGTCGAGACCCCGGTGAAGTACGAGATGAACCCGCCGGTCGGCGGTGACCACCACCCCCGCTGGATGAACTGCAACGGCGACGTCTACACGAACCCGATCCCCGAGACCAATGCCGTCCACTCGCTGGAGCACGGCGCCGTGTGGGTGACGTACAACGAGAAGGCCGACAAGGCCGACGTCGAGAAGCTCGCGGCCAAGGTGGCCAAGACCCCGTACACGCTGATGAGCCCCGCCAAGGAGCAGTCCGGCGCGATCATGCTCAGCGCGTGGGGCAAGCAGCTGACCGTGGACAACGCGGACGACGCCCGGGTGGCGGCCTTCCTCACCAAGTACGTGCAGGGCGCGCAGACCCCCGAGCCGGGCGCCGCGTGCACGAACGGGCTGGCCGACAAGTGACCCGTACGCCCGGTCGCGGCTCCGTGACCCGTACGTACTGGGCCGCGGGCTCGGCCGTCGGCCTGGCGCTGCTGTTCGCGGTGGGGGCCACGGTCGCCACCGCGGGGGGAGCCGACTCCGCGCCCGCGTCCTCCCGTACGCCGGGGCTCTACTCCGCCGACGCGGGATTCGCCCGGGACATGGCCGTGCACCACCAGCAGGCGGTCGAGATGTCCTTCATCGTGCGCGACCGCACGAAGGACGAGCCGGTACGGAGCCTCGCCTACGACATCGCCAACACCCAGGCCAACCAGCGCGGCATGCTCCACGGCTGGCTGGACATGTGGGGACTGCCGAAGACCGTCGCCGACGAGCCGCCCATGTCCTGGATGGGGGCCGGTGGCGGCACGCACGGCACGGCGGGCCACGGCATGGGCGGGGTCGTCGCCAAGCCCGGCGCGCTGATGCCCGGCATGGCCACCAAGGAGGACCTGGCGCAGCTCGGCTCCGCCGAGGGCCGGGACGCCGAGGTGCTCTACCTGCGGCTGATGACCGACCACCACAAGGGCGGCGTCGCGATGGCCCAGGGCTGTGCCGACCAGTGCGGCAACGCGGCCGAGCGGGCCCTGGCCCAGGGCATGGTCGAGGCCCAGCAGTCGGAGCTCGACCTGATGGCCGACATGCTCAAGCAGCGCGGGGCGGAGCCGCCGGCCGCGGGGTGACCCGTCGTCCGCGAGCGGCACCGTCGTCCGGGGGCTCCGCCCCCGGACCTGCGCCTCAAAACGCCGGCGGGGCTGGGTTTTCCAGCCCGCCGGCGTTCGCGGGCGGGTCCGCGCCGACAGCCGCGGGGTCACCCGTACGGCCCACCGTCACCCGTGTGGAGTCGCGGGGGCCGAACGGGCGACCGAGGATGAGGACGCCGAGGCCGGCGCACCCGCGCCCGGCCGCTACGGCGTGCTCAGGAGGTTTACTCGATGACCACCGCCGGAGAGATCATGCACCGCGGGACCCAGTGGATCCCCGCCACCGAGACCCTGGACCGGGCCGCTCAGCTGATGAGCCGGCTCAATGTGGGCGCGCTGCCCATCAGCGACGAGAACGAACGGCTCTGCGGCATCCTGACCGACCGCGACATCGTCATCGGCTGTGTGGCCAAGGGCCACGACCCGTCGACGACCACGGCCGGCGACATGGCCCAGGGCACCCCGCGCTGGATCGACGCGGGCGCGGACGTCTCCGAGGTGCTGGAGGAGATGCAGAGCCACCAGATCCGCCGGCTCCCCGTCATCGACAACAAGCGGCTCGTCGGGATGATCAGCGAGGCCGACCTGGCCAAGCACCTGTCCGAGCAGCAGATAGCCGGCTGGGCCGAGAAGGTCTACGCCCGCGGCTAGAACCCGCAGCTGGACCCGCGGCCATACCGCCTCCCGAGCCTGCGGAGCATCCGGTCACACCGCGTACAGGACCGCCCGCGCCACTTGGTGCGGGCGGTCCAGCATGACCAGGTGCCCGGCGGGTTCCGCGACCACGAAGCGGGCGCCCAGCACGTCGGCCAGTGCCGCCTGGCGGCCCAGCCAGCCCAGATCCGGGCGGCGCGCGCCGGGGTCGTGGCCGGCCAGCACGGTGGCGGGCGCGGTCAGCGGCAGCTCCGCGCGCAGCGCCAGCACCTCGGCGGCCGTGTCGGGGTAGCGGGAGTTCTCCAGCAGCGCTCCGCGCCAGACCCGGCCGGTCCGGTAGCAGCGGCGTACGAGGTCCCGCGCGGCCGGGTCCGCGCCGCCCGCGCGGGATGCCCGTACGGCGGTCCGCCGGGCCCAGGGGCCCAGCGCGGCCGGCAGCCCGGCGGCGGTCACGGCCCGCCCGAGCACCCGGGCGGCGCCCGTGCGCACGCCGGCGGGCAGGACCGTACGGGGCCGCTCCTCCACGCTGCTGTCGACCAGCACCAGGGCGGCGGTGCGCCCGGGGTACAGCCGGGCGAAGGCCTCGGCGTGGAACCCGGCGATGGAGTGCCCGGCCACGGTGACGCGCTCGGCGCCCAGACCCAGCGCGTCCAGCAGCCCGGCGATCCGGTGCGCCTCCCCGGCGGCGCACGGCGGACGCACGGCGGGGGCGCTGAGTCCGTGGCCGGGACGGTCGAAGCGGATGACGGTACGGCCGGCGGCGACGAGCAGCTCCGCCACCGGGTCCCAGTCGAACCAGGCCATGGCGAGCCCCGCGCTGAGGACGACGGGAGGGCCGGAGCCCTCCACCAGGACGTGCAGGGGCGTCCCGTCGGCGGCGTGGCCGGCGGGGCCGGCCGAGGGGCGGACGAACCTCCCGGGGGCCGCCCCGGACCCGGATCCGCTCACGTCCGGCGTTCCCGGTGGACGGAGTACGCGAGCAGGCCCAGCCAGACGGCCACGAGCAGCACCTGGAGCCGCTGCCCGGCGCCGAGCGCCCAGGTGCCGTGCCCGGCGGTGAAGAGGGCGATGGAGACCAGGGTCCAGGCCGTGGCGAGCAGTTCGAGCACGACGAGCGCGGGCCCGAAGCGCGCGAGCGGCGCGAGGCGGCCGTAACGGCGGGCGGCCAGCGTGAGGGCCACGATCCCGACGAGCGCCCCCGTCATGGCGAGACTGCTGCTGACGGCGTGCGCCTGATGGGTGGCGGGGACCAGCCCGGCGGTCTCCCGCGCCGCGCATTCGGGGTCCACGGTCGGCGTGCAGCTCAGCGGCAGCCAGGCGTCCGCCGCGGTGGAGGCGCCGAAGACGGTGATCCCGGACCAGCCGGCGACGGACCAGAGGCGCCGCGGTTCCACGCGTCTGGCGACGCGGACCAGGGCCGGCAGGCCGCCGAGGAAGACCAGGAGGCCGGCGGTGAAGTCGGTGGCCCGGAACAGACCGCCGAGCGGCTGGTCCTGGGCCGCGAGCTCGCTGACGTACGTCTCGATGGGGTTGAGGCCCGTGGAGAGGACCACTTCGAGCACCCACGCGGTGTAGGCGGCGGCGCCGAGCCCTATGAGGAGGGCGACGGAGCGGGCGGCGGTCCCGGCCGTGGGGGCGGGACCCCTCGCGGCGGAGGGGGTGTTCACGGAACTCCGGGATTCCCGGGGTCTCCGGGAGTTCACGGGCTCCGCGTGCTGGAGCGGGCCCCCGGGGTCCCGGGGGTTCACAGGATTCAGCGGCGCGCCATTTATGGACATAGTGTGACTAATCCTAAACGCGGCCGCGCTCGGTCCGGCGATCGGGTACCCACCCCGGGTAGGGTTCCCGGCGTCGCGGGCATGCGCACGCCGGGCCGTCCGACGCGACCCCACGCCATGGAGGACGTGCCGTCGGCCCGTTTCGTTCCCCGGGGCGCCGTGCGCCGTCCGGGTCGCCGCACGGCGGCCGCCCGCCAGGACGCGCCGTACCGCGCCGCTCGGGGGCGCGGCACGCGCGCCGGGCGGGCCCCGGGGTGCGCAGGCCGGCATCGGGGTGTCGCAGGGGGCCTAAATGCTCGACGGGCCCCCCGAATTCCATGACAGGCTGGTGATCGTCACGCGCCGATTGCGACCTGAAGGACTTCCCGCCGGTATGAGCACCCCGCCGAACCCGCCCAGCACCCCGTCCGGCCCGCCGACGGAGCCCGCGGGGACCCCCGTACCCGCGGCGGCCCCCATACCGGCACCCGCGCAGCCCCTGTCCCTCGACAAGCCCCCCGCCCTGACACCGCCCCAGCCCCTGACCCCGGCCCCGGCCCTGACCGAGACCCCGGCAGAGACCCCGGCAGCGCCCGCGGACGCGGTTCCGGCCGAGCCCGCGGACGCCGCCCCGGCTGTCCCTGCGGCCGCCCCGGCCGAGCCCGCGGACGCCGTCCCGGCGGACGCCGGCGCCGGCGCACCGGCAGCGGCCCCGGCCGGGCAGCAGCCCGTGGAGGCGGCCCCCGCCCCCGGTTCCTTCGCTCCGGTCACCCCCGCCCCGGCGGCCGCCACCGCTCCCCCGGTGTCCGCGTGGGGAGCCCCGTACGGCGCCCCCGGCGCCCCCGCCCCCGTCCCCGGCAACCCCTGGGCCACGCCCGCGGGCGGTTACGCGGGCGGCTACCCCGGCGGCCCGCAGGCGCCCGGCTTCCCGCCGCCGCCGGCCGCCGCGAACGGCCTGGCCCTCGCCGCCCTGCTCCTCGGGCTGTTCGGCATCTTCGTCGGCCTGATCCCCTTCTTCTTCTGGGCCGGCACCATCCTCGCCCTGACCGGCGTCGGCATCGGCATCGCGGCCGTCCTCAAGTCCCGCCGCGGCGCCCCCCGCGCCACCATGGCCGCGTTCGGCACCGCCCTCAGCCTCCTCGGCCTCGGCGCTTCCGTCGGCGGCTGGTACATCACCACGACCGTCGTCGACAAGATCGACAAGAACATCGCCGACAACCGCTCGGGCGACGGCTATGACTACGACTACGAGCCGACGTTCCCGAGCGCCCCGGCGACGCCGACGCCCAAGCCCTCGCCCTCCGACATCCCGGGCAAGACCTCGGCCCTGGCCTGGGGCGCGCCCTACACCTACGACGACGGCGTCCAGGTCACCGTGCAGCGCGCGGTCCCGTACAAGCCCGCCTCGACGGCCTTCCCGCCCGCGGCCCGCAACGGCAACGCGGTCAAGGTGACGGTGAAGATCGTCAACAACTCGGGGGCCGCGCTCGACGTCGGCCTGGCCCTGCCGCACGCCCGCGACGACCAGGGCGCCGAGGCCGAGATGGCGTTCGACGGCTCCGTGCCGAAGATGTTCAAGGGCTCCGTCATGGCCGGCCAGTCGATGACCGGCACCTTCGCCTTCGTCGTCCCCGAGGGCACCAAGAGCCTGCACTTCGAGATCTCGCCCGGCACCGAGTACGACGACGCGATCTGGAGCGGCCCGATCGGCTGAACCGGCGACCGTGGGAACAGAGGGAAGTGCGACGACCGCAGCGACTCCCAGGACATCGCGTCAGAAAGACGATTAGACTGGGCCGCGTGCCTCAACTACGCCTCGCTCTGAATCAGATCGACTCGCAGGTCGGCAACATCGCCGCCAACGCCGACTCGGTCGTCCACTGGACCCGGCACTCCGCCGAACAGGGCGCCCACCTGGTGGCGTTTCCGGAGATGGTGCTGACCGGGTACCCCGTCGAGGACCTCGCCCTGCGCGGCTCCTTCGTCGAGGCCTCCCGTACGGCGCTGCTCGAACTCGCGCGGCGGCTGGCGGCCGAGGGCTTCGGGGACCTCCCCGTCGTCGTCGGCTACCTCGACCGTACGGAGAAGGCCGCGCCCCGGCTCGGCCGCCCGGCCGGGTCCCCCGAGAACGCGGCCGCCGTGCTGTACGGCGGGCAGGTCGTCCTGCGCTTCGCCAAGCACCACCTCCCCAACTACGGCGTCTTCGACGAGTTCCGGTACTTCGTGCCGGGCGACACCCAGCCGGTGATCCGGGTGCGGGGCGTGGACGTGGCCCTGGCCATCTGCGAGGACCTCTGGCAGGAGGGCGGGCGCGTCCCCGCCACCCGCTCCGCCGGGGCCGGGCTGCTGATCTCGATCAACGCCTCCCCGTACGAGCGCAACAAGGACGACCTCCGCCTGGAGCTGGTGCGCAAACGCGCCCAGGAGGCCGGCTGCACCCTCGCCTACCTTGCGATGATCGGCGGCCAGGACGAGCTGGTCTTCGACGGCGACTCGATCGTCGTCGACTCCGCCGGCGAGGTCATCGCGCGCGCCCCGCAGTTCTCCGAGGGCTGCGTACTGGTCGACCTGGACCTGCCGGCCGCCTCGGCCGTCCCGGTCGAGGGCGCCGTCGACGACGGCTTGCGCATCGACCGTGTGATCCTCACCGAGGAGCCGGTGGAGCCGTACGAGCCCGTCGTGACGGGCGGGTACGCCGACCGGCTGGACGACGACGAGGAGATCTACGACGCGCTGGTGGTGGGTCTGCGCGCGTACGTCCGGAAGAACGGGTTCCGGTCGGTCCTGATCGGCCTCTCCGGCGGCATCGACTCCGCGCTCGTCGCCGCCGTCGCCTGCGACGCGATCGGCGCGCAGAACGTGTACGGCGTCTCGATGCCGTCCAAGTACTCCTCGGAGCACTCCCGGGGCGACGCGGCCGAGCTGGCGAAGCGGACCGGCCTGAACTTCCGGACCGTGCCGATCGAGCCGATGTTCGACGCGTACATGGGCGCGCTGGGCCTGACCGGGCTCGCCGAGGAGAACCTCCAGTCCCGGCTGCGCGGCACCCTGCTGATGGCGCTCTCCAACCAGGAGGGCCACATCGTGCTGGCCCCGGGCAACAAGTCGGAGCTGGCCGTCGGCTACTCCACCCTGTACGGGGACTCGGTGGGCGCGTACGGCCCGATCAAGGACGTCTACAAGACGGACGTCTTCCGCCTCGCCGAGTACCGCAACCGCGCGGCGGCCGAGCGCGGCGAGACCCCGCCGATCCCGGAGAACTCCATCGTGAAGCCGCCGAGCGCCGAGCTGCGCCCGGGGCAGGTGGACACGGACTCGCTGCCGGACTACCCCGTGCTCGACGGGATCCTGGCGCTGTACGTGGACCGCGACCAGGGTCTGGAGGAGATCGTCGCGGCAGGCTACGAGCCCGAGCTGGTCGCCAAGACCCTGCGGATGGTGGACACCGCCGAGTACAAGCGCCGGCAGTACCCGCCGGGCACGAAGATCTCCGCGAAGGGCTTCGGCAAGGACCGCCGGCTGCCCATCACGAACGGCTGGCGCGAGCAGGCGTAGGCAGCGGGTCCGGCGCCGGGTTCCGTCCCGGCCCGGGCCTGCCCGGCCCCGCCTACGGCTTCACGGTGACCCGGGCGGCGATCGGCAGGTGGTCGCTGCCCGTGCGGGGCAGGGTCCAGGAGGCCTCGGGGGTGACCCCGCGGACCAGGATCTGGTCGATCCGGGCCATCGGGAACTGCGCGGGCCAGCTGAAGCCGAAGCCGTCGCCCGACGCGCCCTGGGTGGAGCGCAGCTGCGAGGTGACCTCGGACAGGGCCCGGTCGTTGACGGTTCCGTTGAGGTCGCCGAGCAGGATGACCCGTCGCAGCGGTTCCGCGGCGAGCGCGGCCCCGAGGGCGTCGGCGCTGTTGTCCCTCTGGTTGGCGGTGAAGCCGGCGTTGAGCTTGACGCGGACCGAGGGGAGGTGGGCCACGAAGGCGGCCACTTCTCCGTAGGGGGTGTGGACCGTGGCGCGCATGGCCCGGGTCCAGCCCATCTTGATGTCCACGGGCCGGCTCGCGACCAGCGGGTACTTGCTCCAGATTCCGACGGTGCCTTCGACGGAGTGGTACTTGTACGTGCCCTTGAGGGCCTTCTCGTAGACGGGGACGACGCTGCCCTTGAGCTCGGTCAGGGCCAGTACGTCGGCTCCCGCTTTCGCGACCGAGGCGGCGGTGCCGGCGGGGTCGGCGTTGTCGGCGTCGACGTTGTGGGTGGCGACCGTGAGGTTGCCGCCGGCCTGCGCCTTGTCGGTGACCAGGCCGCCGAAGAGGTTCACCCATACCGCGGCGGTCAGCAGTATCGCGATCAGCGCGGTCGCGGACTTGCGGAAGAGCGCGGCGGCGAAGAGCACCGGGACGGCCAGGCCGAACCAGGGCAGGAAGGTCTCGGTGAGGCTGCCGAGGTTGCCGATGTCGTTGGGCAGCTCGGCGTGGAAGATCATGACCATCGAGATCAGCACGGAGAGCGCGGCGAGGACGACGCCGCGGCGCCAGATGCCCGGATCCCGCCGCAGGTCGGTCAGCCGGCGCCGGAGACCCGTCCGGGAGGGCTCGGGCTCCGAGCCGTCGCTCCCCGTCTCCGTCATGTACGCCTGTGCCATGCCACTGCCCTCGCTGCCGTGCTCGCGCTCCGTCCCCGCCTCTTGACCCTAGGCGATGTACGGACCGTTCCGCGCCGATTGTCTCGGCCGTACGTCCGGGAGGACGAACGGCCTGGCGCCCGGGGTTCCGCTTGTCACCAAACGCGCACATTGGCCCGTACTCCGGCCGCCGGGGCGGGCCGGGCCCCGTGCCACTTCCCGCTGGGGCCCCGAGAGTGCCACCATGGTGGTGAGTCCGGGGACGCCGTAAGGGTGCCTCGAGATGAACATCAAGGAGCAGTTGCAATGACGCATGCCGTTTCGCCTGCCCGCGAAGCCTCCTCCGCCACCCTGTACGGAGGCTCGGGCACCCGGCGCATCACCGTCCGCGACCTCACCCTCGCCAAGGAACGCGGCGAGAAGTGGCCCATGCTCACCGCCTACGACGCCATGACCGCGTCCGTGTTCGACGAGGCCGGCATCCCGGTCATGCTCGTCGGCGACTCGATGGGCAACTGTCACCTCGGCTACGAGACCACCGTCCCGGTGACGATGGACGAGATGACCATGCTGTCGGCGGCCGTCGTACGCGGCACCAGCCGGGCCCTGATCATCGGCGACCTCCCCTTCGGCTCCTACCAGGAGGGACCGGTGCAGGCGCTGCGCAGCGCCACCCGGCTCGTCAAGGAGGCCGGGGTCGGAGCGGTGAAGCTGGAGGGCGGCGAGCGCTCGCTGCGCCAGACCGAGCTGATCGTGCAGTCGGGCATCCCGGTCATGTCCCACCTGGGCCTGACCCCGCAGTCGGTGAACGCCATGGGCTACCGGGTGCAGGGCCGCGGCGACGAGGCGGCGCACCAGCTCCTGCGCGACGCGAAGGCGGCGCAGGACGCGGGCGCCTTCGCGGTGGTGCTGGAACTGGTCCCGGCCGAGCTGGCCGCGGAGGTCACCCGGTCCCTGCACATTCCGACGGTCGGCATCGGCGCCGGCGCGGAGTGCGACGCGCAGGTGCTGGTGTGGACGGACATGATGGGGCTGACCGGCGGGAAGATGCCGAAGTTCGTCAAGCAGTACGCGAACCTCCGCGCGACCATGGGCGACGCGGCGAAGGCCTTCGCCGAGGACGTGGTCGGCGGAACGTTCCCGCAGGAAGAGCACGCCTTCCACTAGTCCGACGACCTGCGGAGGTCCGTCGGCCCGACGGCCCGCGGACCTCCGCCGGTGCTCCGTGGGCCGCTGTCGGTGGCTTGTCGGCGGCTTGTCGGTGGGTTGTCAGTGCCGTCTGGTCCCATGGTGGACATGACGCGAAACGACAAGAATCCCCTGAACGGCTCGCACGCCGTAGAGGTCCGGGGACTGGTCAAGCACTACGGCGAGACCAAAGCCCTCGATGGTGTGGACCTCGACGTCCGCGAGGGAACCGTCCTCGGGGTCCTCGGTCCCAACGGTGCGGGCAAGACCACCCTGGTCCGCATCCTCTCCACCCTGATCACCCCCGACGCCGGCACCGCCCGGGTCGCCGGCTTCGACGTGGTCCGCCAGCCCCGGCAGCTGCGCCGGACCATAGGCCTGACCGGCCAGTACGCCTCGGTCGACGAGAAGCTCTCCGGCTGGGAGAACCTCTACATGATCGGGCGGCTGCTGGACCTGTCCCGCAAGGACTCCCGGCGCCGTGCCGACGAGCTGCTGGAGCGGTTCTCCCTCACGGACGCCGCCAAGAAGGCCGTGATGACCTACTCCGGCGGCATGCGGCGCCGGCTCGACCTGGCCGCCTCGATGATCGGCAGCCCGGCCGTGCTGTACCTGGACGAGCCGACCACCGGTCTGGACCCCCGTACCCGCAACGAGGTGTGGGACGAGGTGCAGCGGATGGTCGCCGAGGGGGCCACCGTCCTGCTCACCACCCAGTACATGGAGGAGGCCGAGCAGCTCGCGAACGAGCTGACGGTCATCGACAAGGGCAAGGTCATCGCCAACGGCAAGGTCGACGAGCTGAAGGCCCGCCTCGGCGGCCGAACGCTGCGGATCCGCCCCACCGACCCGGCCGACCTGCCGGGCATGGCCCGCTCGCTGGCCGAGGCCGGTCTGGACGGGGTGGCCGGTTCCCAGGCCGTGCCCGACGAGGGCGCCTTGCTGGTGCCGATCCTGGCCGACGAGCAGCTGACCGCCGTGGTGGGCCTGCTGGCCGCCCGCGGGTACGGGATCTCCGACATCAGCACCTACCTGCCCAGCCTGGACGAGGTGTTCCTGTCCATCACCGGACAGAAGCCCACCGTCGAGGACTCCATCCCCAACCAGCAGACCGAGGAGGTCGCGGCATGAGCACCGTTACCACGACGAAGCCCAGCCCCACCGCGGCCGCCCCGGCCGCCGGGCCCGTCCCGGCGGACGAGGGCCGGATCGGGCTGCGGGGCAACCTGCGTCACATCGGCGCGCTGGCACGGCGCAACGTCCTGCAGATCAAGCAGGACCCGGAGTCGATGTTCGACGTCCTGTTCATGCCGGTCATCTTCACGCTGCTGTTCGTCTTCGTCTTCGGCGGCGCGATCTCCGGCAAGGGCAACCAGGACGAGTACGTCAACTACGTGGTCCCGGGCCTGATGGCGATGATGGGCATGAACATCGCCATGGGCGTGGGCACCGGGGTCAACGACGACTTCAAGAAGGGCGTGATGGACCGCTTCCGGTCCATGCCGATCGCCCGCTCCTCGGTGCTCATCGCCAAGATCGTGGTCGAGCTCGGCCGGATGATGGTGGCCATCGCGATCCTGCTCGGCATGGGCTTCCTGCTCGGCCTGTCGATCAAGTCCTCGGTGCTCGACCTGTTGCTCGCCATCGGGCTGTCGGCGGTCTTCGGCGCCTCGCTGATGTGGATCTTCATCCTGCTGGGCCTCAGCATGAAGACCCCCCAGGCGGTCCAGGGCGTGGCGATGCTGGTCCTGATGCCGCTGCAGTTCGGCAGCTCGATCTTCGCCCCGCCGACGACGATGCCCGGCTGGCTGCAGAGCTTCACCGACGTCAACCCGCTGTCCAACCTGGCCGACGCGGCCCGCTCCCTGATCAACGACACCCCGCTCGGCAACTCCGTGTGGATCACCCTGGCCTGGTCGGTCGGCATCACGCTGGTGACCATGCCGCTCGCCGTGCGCAAGTTCCGCCAGAAGACCTGATCCGTGGACCGGTCCGTTCCGGATCGCGTCCCGGGCGGACCCCCGTACCGCTGAGGCGGCCGGGTCAGACGAGGGCGGTGGCCTCCTCCAGGGTGAGGCCGCCGCCTTCGGCGTACGCCGCCTCGTACGCGGCGTCGCCGAGCGCGGCCCGGGCCAGGCGCTCGGCCAGCTCGGCGTCCGCGCGCTCGACGGTGACCGGGAAGTGGGCGGGCGGCAGCAGCGCGCGGTAGGCGCCGATGAGCCGCGCGGCGTCGTACGCCCGGACCCGGCCGCCGAGGTGCGCGAGGGAGCGGGCTCCGGTGATCAGGTACGCGGCCGGGAGGTGGGGGGCGAGCATCATCGAGAGCGGGTCCCGGACGGCTTCCATCGCCTGGCGGAGCCGGGCGACGGCGTCCTCGTACCGGCCCTCCTCGTTGTCGATCCAGGCCAGCAGGCCGAGCAGGAAGCCGTCGAACATGGCGAAGGCGCCGACGGCGAACTCCTCGCGCAGGGCCTGGAGCTGCGCGCGGGCCTCGGGGAGCCGGCCGGTGCGGCCGTAGATGCAGGCGAGGAACATCTGGGCGGCGGGCACGGCCTCGTTGCCGAACTGGTGGATGGCTCCGGCGAGCAGGCCGGTGAGGAGCTCCTCGGCCTCCTCCAGGTGGCCGTCCTCGGCGAGGTTGCCGGCCATCCGCACCTGCAACACCGTGACCTGGGCCTTGGCCCCGAGCCGCCGGGCGTACTCGATCGCGGCGCGGTAGTCCTGGGCGGCCAGGGCGTACTCCCCTCGCTTCTCCCGGGCCTCGGCGCGGGCGGAGAGGGCTTCGGCGCAGCCCCAGTCGTCGCCGAGGGACGCGTAGAGGGCGAGGCTCTCCTCGGCGTCGCGCGACGCGTCGCCGGCCCCGTCGGCGCGGTTGGCGAGGATGTTGGCCCGGAGCTGGAGGGCGGAGGCCAGCTCCCAGCGGTAGCCGAGCGCGCGGGCCGTCTCGACGGTCTCCTCGCTGACGCGGTGGAGCAGTTCGGCGTCCCCGGAGATCATGACGGCGTAGATCCACAGGAAGGAAGGGGCCCGGCAGGTCTGTGGCAGCCCCGGGCGGTAGGCGGCGACCACGCCCTCGGCCTGGGCGCGGACCTCGGGGGTGGACCAGGTGGAGCTGATCTGGTCGCGGGCGACCAGGCACAACAGGTGGATGCCGCGCCAGGCCTCGGTGAGCAGTTCGCCCTCGTAGGGCGGGGGCGCGTCGACGATCTGCTGGTAGACGGGCCGGGCGGGGACGACGGGCGCGGCGAAGGGGTCCGGGCCTAGGGCGGCCGCGGCACCCGCCCAGTGGCGGGTCTCGGCGCGCAGGTCGTGCATGTGCCAGTACCAGCCGAGGGAATGCACGAGGCAGAGCACCTCGCCCACGTCCTTGGCGGCGACGGCGCGGCGCAGGGCGGTGCGCAGGTTCTCGTACTCGGTGGCCAGCCGGTCGGCGGCGGCGCGCTGGCCGTGGCCGCGCAGCAGCGGCTCGGTGGTGCGGGCGAGTTCGCGGTAGTGGGTGAGGTGGCGGCGCTCGGTCTGCGCCCGGTCCTCGCCGGCCTCGGCGAGGCGGTCGGCCGCGTACTCGGCGACGGTCTCCAGGAGGCGGAAGCGCATCCCGGCGGGGCCGTCGGGGGCGGCGACGACGAGGGACTTGTCCACGAGGGATCCGAGCAGGTCGGCGACGTCCGCGCGATCGAGGTATCCCCCGTCCGCGCAGACGGCCTCGGCGGCGTCGAGGTCGCAGCCGCCGGCGAAGACGGACAGCCGTCGCAGGACGGCCCGTTCGGGCTCGTCGAGGAGGTCCCAGGACCAGTCGACCACCGCGCGCAGGGTCTGCTGGCGGGGCAGGTGGGTGCGCGAGCCGCCGGTCAGCAGCCTGAACCGGTCGTCCAGCCGGTCGGCGATCTGGCGGGGGGTGAGCAGCCGCAGGCGGGCGGCGGCCAGCTCGATGGCGAGCGGCATCCCGTCGAGCCGACGGCAGATCTCCACGGCGGCGGCCGGGTCCTCGTCCACGGTGAACCCCGCCCGGGCGGCGGCCCCGCGGTCGCCGAGCAGCCGGAGCGCGACGGGGTCGGGCAGCGGGTCCACCGGGCGCAGCGTCTCGCCGGGCACGCCGAGGGGTTCGCGGCTGGTGGCCAGGATCTGTACGCCGGGGCAGCGTGCGAGCACCTCCTCGGCCAGGCGGGCGGCGGCGTCGACGACGTGCTCGCAGTTGTCGAGGATCAGCAGCATCCGGCGCCGCGCGCAATGTTCTGCGAGCCGGTCGAGCGGGTGGTCCCCGCCGCGCTCGGTCAGTACCCGCATCTCTTCGGCGGAGCCGCCGCGCAGCTTGGTCTCCCGCGCCCCGAGCGCGGCGAGCACGGCCTCGGCGACATCCTCCGGATCGTCCACGGGAGCAAGCTCCACGAACCAGACCCCGTCGGCCCAGGCGGGTCCTCCGGCGGGAGTGCGCGTGCCGGTGCCGGCGGCGGGGGGTGCGTCCGGCGTACCGCGGCCGGTCCGCGCGTGTGCCTCGGCGGCCTCTTGCGACAGCCGGGTCTTGCCGGCGCCGCCGGGTCCGAGCAGGGTGACGAGCCGCGACCGGGCGAGGTCGTCCCCGATCACCCGGATGTCCTCCTCCCGCCCGACGAAGGTGGTCAGCCGCATCCGCAGGTTGCCCGCACCCGGGCCGGAGCCGGGCGGCACCTGACCACCCCCGACCACCGCGGCGGCCCCGTGGGGGTCCCCGCCCATGGTCCCGGACGGCACCGAGGAGGGCCGGTGCGGCTCGGCCGGGGTGCCGGGCCGGCCGTTGTGGCCGTGGCCGGGCACGGGCCCGCCGGGTCCGGCCGCCGGGGCGGCCGAGCGGCCCGGCCCGGTCCCGGCGGGTACGCCGGACCCCGCGGGTACGCCGGACCCGGCAGGGTACGCCGGGCCCGTCGAGTCCTCGGCGGGGTGGCCGGGCCCCCGGTCGGGAGCGGATCCGCCCTGCCCCGTCCGGGCGGGCTGGTCGGTCCGGACGGCCCCGGCGGTCGGCGCCGCCCTGCCCGTGCCGCTCGGCGCCGGAGGAAACGGCCCGGGTCCGGCTGCGGCATCGGAGTGACCGTGTACGGCCGGCGCCCCGGGAAGGGGCTCGGGACCGGCCGTCGGGCCGGAGGCGGGTCCGGCCGTCGGGCCCGAGCCGGCGGGGCCGGCCGTCGCGCCGGAGACAGGTCCAGCCATCGGGCCGGAGGGTCCGGGGCCAGCCGTCGGGACGGAGGCGGGTCCCGCCGTCGGACCGGGGTGGGGGCTCGCCGTCGGGGCGGTCAGGAGGGCCGTGTGGAGGGCGCGGAGGGTGGGGCCGGGGGTGGTGCCCAGGCGGGTGGCGAGGTCCCGGCGGACTTCGTCGTACGCGGCCAGCGCCTCCGCCGGGCGGCCCGCGTCGCGCAGCGCGCGGATGCGCAGGGCCTGCAGGGGTTCGTCCAGCGGCAGCCCCGCGCACAGCGCGGTGAGCTCCGGCAGGACCCGCTCCGCCTCCCCCAGCGCCAGCGCCGCGTCCAGGCGGCCCCGGCGCGCGTCCAGCCGTAGCGCCTCCCAGCGGGCGGCCTCCGGCCCTGAACCCGGCAGCGAGCTGAGCGGCTCGCCCCGCCACAGGGCGAGGGCCTCGTCGTAGAGGGCGGCCGCCTCCGCCGGGGTGCCCCGCGCCGCCGCCCGCGCCAGCCGCTCGAAGCGGTAGAGGTCGATGTCGTCCCGCTCGGCGACGAGCCAGTAGCCGCCTTCCCCGGAGCCCACCGCCTCGCGCCCCAGCACCCGGCGCAGCCGCCCCACCAGTGCCTGGAGGGCCGCGGGGCCGTCCGCCGGCGGGTCCCCGTCCCACACCTCGTCGATGAGCGAGGCCACCGGCACCGCCCGCCCCGGCCGCAGCGCGAGCGCGGTCAGGAGCGCGCGCAGCCGCGCCCCGCCGACGGGTACGGAGCTCCCGTCGTCGCGGAGGGCCTGGGTGGTGCCGAGCATCGCGTAACGCACCGGCCCATTGTCTCCGGCTCGGAGCTCCCCCGGGGCGCCGCCTCCGGGATAGGTTCCCCGTATGGGTCCCCAGGGCAGTCGCAACCGTAGCCACCACCGCAGTCACGACCGCGGCGACCGGCAGATCAGTCCCGTGTTCCTCGGCATCTTCGCCGTCATGGCGGTCACCGGGTGGGCCGTGTGGACGGGGTACTCGACCAGCACCGGACTGGCCGTCTTCCTCTTCGTCACGGCGGCCTGGATCGTCTCCCTGTGCCTGCACGAGTACGCGCACGCCCGCACCGCCCTGCACAGCGGAGACCTCAGCGTCGGCGCGAAGGGCTACCTGACGCTGAACCCCCTGGCCTATAGCCACGCAGTGCTGAGCTTCGTCCTTCCCGTTCTCTTCATCATCATCGGGGGCATCGGCCTGCCGGGCGGTGCTGTATACATCGAGCGCGGCCGGATCCAGGGCCGCTGGAAGCACAGCTTGATTTCGGCGGCAGGCCCCCTGACCAACGTGGCATTCGCCGTCGTGTGCACGGCGCCTTTCTGGCTGGATGCCCTGGAGGGGATTCCGGGGCCGTTCCGCCTCGCACTCGCGTTCCTGGCACTGCTCCAGGTCTCTGCGGCAATCCTGAACTTCCTGCCCGTCCCGGGCCTGGACGGCTACGGGGTCATCGAGCCCTGGCTGTCGCACGGCGTCCGCCGGCAGGTGGAACCGCTGGCGCCGTTCGGCCTGATCGCCATCTTCGCGCTGCTGTGGATCCCCGAGGTGAACGGGTTCTTCTTCGACGTGGTCTACGGCCTGCTGAGCCCCCTCGGCGTGACCGAGCCGGAGGCGTACTGCGGCCGCGAGCTGTACAGCTTCTGGCGCGACGAGTCGGGCTTCTGCCCGACCCCGCAAGGCTGAGCGGGCATCAGCGCAGGTCAGACGGGGCTAACAGCCCGGTACCTAGCCCCCTCAAGTACACGCACGCACTGCTCAGCATCGTCCTGCCCGTGCTCTTCGTGATCATGGGCGGACTGGGCCTCCCCGGCGGCGCCGTGTACACCGAGCGCGACCGGATCGAGGGCCGGTGGCGGCACAGCCTCATCTCGGCGGCCGGCCCGCTGACGAACGTCGCCTTCGCGGCCGTCTGCACGGCCCCGTTCTGGCTGAACGCGCTGGACGGGGTCCCGACGCCGTTCCGCTTCGCGCTCGCCTTCCTGGCCCTGCTCCAGGTCTCGGCGGCGATCCTGAACTTCCTGCCGGTCCCCGGCCTGGACGGCTACGGCATCATCGAGCCCTGGCTCTCCCCCGGCGTCCGCCGCCAGGTGGCGCCGCTGGCGCCCTTCGGCCTGCTGGCCGTGTTCGCGCTGCTGTGGATCCCGGAGATCAACGCGTACTTCTTCGACGCGGTGTACGGGCTGCTGTCGACGCTGGGCGTGAGCGAGCTGGAGGCGTACTGCGGCCGCGACCTCTACCAGTTCTGGCAGGACACCAGCGGCTTCTGCCAGGCGCCGTAGCCCGCGGCCGGGCCGCGATCAGCCCGCGGCCGGCCCGGTCGGCCCGGTCAGCCCGCCGCGCGGGCCGCTGCCGCGGCCTTCTCGATCTTCGCCTTGCGCACGTAGAACCACGCCATGTTCGACGTGATGCCCGCCATCAGCACCCACACGATCCCGAGCAGGCTGCCCTCGATGAAGGAGACCACGGCGGCGGCAGTGGCGAGGACGCAGAGAACGACGGCGAACACGGCAAGGCGGGGCATGACGGGGGCTCCTCGGGGGCACTGAAGCGGTTCAAGCCCTTCCAGTGTCCCCCATGCCCCGGCGTGCTCCCGTCGGGCCGATTTCCGCCATCCCGTGATCTTTTCCTCCCCCCACCGCTACGGTTCGCCCGAGACGCACCGCGCACGGGGGTGCGGAAGGACCGGGGGGAAGACATGCAGGAGATCCCGAAGGGCGCGAACGTCAGCCTGACCGCCCTCAGTGAGGACGCCGGGGCGGTCGTCGTGAGTTTGGGCTGGAGCAGCGCTTCGGGGGCGGGTGACGCCGACGTCTCGGTGCTGCTGCTGGACGAGAACGGCAAGGTCCGCGACGAGAACGACTTCTACTTCTACAACAACCCGTCGGCCGCCGACGGGAGCGTGCAGCTGCTGGGCAAGGTCCCGACGGACAACGGCGACGAGGACCGCATCAGCGTGGACCTGACGGCGGTCCCGGAGGGAGTCGCGCGGATCGTCGTGGCGGCCAGCCGGTACGCCGGCGCGCGCTTCGGGGACCTCGACGACCTGCGGATGACGGTCGCGGACCGCACCGGAGAACCGCTGGTCGGCTACTCCATCGACGACGCGGGCGTCGAGACCGCCTTCATCTTCGGCGAGCTGTACCGGCGGGGCGAGGAATGGAAGTTCCGCGCGGTGGGCCAGGGGTACGAAACCGGCCTCGCGGGACTGGCCACGGACTTCGGCATCCCGGTGCTGGAGGAGTCCGAGGAACCCGAAGGGGCTGGGCGGGAGCCGGAGGAGGCCGCCGCCCCGCCCGGAGGTGCGCAGGGCCTCGGAGCGGCCGGTACGACGACGGCGACGGGAGCGGACGCCCCGGCCGCCGACGTGTCCGCCACCGACCCCGCGACCGACCCCGTCGCCGAGCCCGGGCCCGGGCCCGCCGAGGCGGCCGCGCCCGTCGCCGTACCGGCGCAGACCCGCGGCCGGGGTCCCCGTACCACCAGGAAGAAGGTCACCCTGCCCAAGGTGGCCAAGAAGTCCCTCGCCGAGAACGACTCGTGGAGCCAGGCCCGTCTGTTCCCCGTCCCCTCGCTCAAGAGCGACAGGGAACGTGAGGTGCGCGCCACCTCGGTCCTGCTGTCGGTCATGGCGCAGGTGCCGGAGTTCGGCCGCCGCCTCACCGCGGGGTTCGGCGCGCCCGCCGGCCGGATGCAGACCTTCACGGAGGTCTCCCTCCCCCACGGGGACACGCCGCGGCGCCCGGACGGGGTGATCCGGGTGGAGCGCGCGGGGAAGCTGTGGACGGCGCTCGTGGAGACGAAGACGAACGGCAACCCGCTCAAGGCGGAGCAGGTCCAGTCGTACATGGACATCGCCGCGCGCCGCGGTTACGAGGCCGTGATCACCCTCTCCAACGACGTGGCCCTGGAGGGCCGCCCCATGGTGGAGGTGAAGGTGGACGGCCGGCGCAAGCACAAGGTCAGCCTCTGGCACCTGTCCTGGGCCGAGGTCGCCCACCAGGCACACCTGCTGATCCGCCACGAGGGCGTGGGCAATGCCGCGCACGCCTGGCTGCTGCAGGAGCTCCTGGAGTACCTGCGGCACGAGCAGTCCGGCTGCCACGGGTTCCAAAACATGGGCGCCGCCTGGGTGCCCGTGCGCAAGGGCATCGAGGACGAGACCCTCGGCCTCGGGGACGCCCGGACGGTGGAGGTCGTGGAGAGCTGGGAGCGGCTGGTCCGCCAAGTGTGTCTGCGCCTCGGCGGGGAGCTGGGGCAGAAGGCGCTGCCGGTGCAGCGGGCCCGGCGGGGCAGTGATCCGCAGGCCCGCCGGGTCGCGGCGGCGGACCGGCTGTGCGCGGACGGGAAGCTCTCCGCGGAGCTGCGCGTCGACGGGACCAGCAGCGTCATCGCGGTGAGCGCCGACCTCAGGACCTCCAAGGTGCGGACGTCCGTCGACGTGCCGGCCCCGGAGGCCGCGTACCCGCTGGCCATGGTGAAGCGGCTGCTGAAGCTGCTCGCCGAGGCTCCGGCGGACCTGCACGTGGAGAGTCTCCTCGAGGCGGTGCCGGGTGCCGGGGCAGGGCCGGGGAGCGGGCCGCGCGGCACGCTGGAGCGACTGCGGCCCGAGCCGGGCGATCTGCTGCCCGTGGACGGCTCGGCCGTCGTCGGATTCCGGCTGTCGCTGCTCAAGGGGATGGGGAACACACGGGGGAACACGGAGTCCGGGTTCATCCGCAGTGTGGACGATGCCGTGGAGCGCTTCTACCACGGCGTGGTGGCGCACCTGGGCCCGGTCGAGGGGCGCGGCGGGCGGCGCGGCTGAGGACGCGCGGGGCCACCCTGTCCGGCGGCCCCGCGTGGGGGCGGACGGGCGGGTGGCCCAGGGCCAGGGTGCCGGCGGGCCGGGTGGTCAGACGTCCGTGATGCGCAGGCCCGCGTGGGCCTTGTAGCGGCGGTTGGTGGAGATGAGGTTGGCCACCAGGGATTCGACCTGGTGGGCGTTGCGCAGGCGGCCCGCGAACACGCCGCGCATGCCGGGGATGCGGCCGGCGAGGGCCTGGACGATGTCGGTGTCGGCGCGGACCTCGCCGAGGACCATCACGTCGGTGTCGATCTCGTCGATCGACTCGTCCTGGAGCAGGACCGCCGAGAGGTGGTGGAAGGCCGCCGTGACGCGGGAGTCCGGCAGGAGGGCGGCGGCCTGCTGGGCCGCGCTGCCCTCTTCGACCTGGAGGGCGTACGCGCCCTGCTTGTCGAAGCCGAGCGGGTTGACGCAGTCGACCACGAGCTTGCCGGCGAGGTCCTCGCGCAGCGATTCCAGGGTTTTGGCGTGGCCCTCCCACGGCACCGCGATGATCACGATGTCGCTGCGGCGCGCGCACTCGGCGTTGTCCGCGCCCTCCACCCCGAGGCCGAGCTCGTCGGCGGCGGTGCGCGCGCGGTCGGCCGCACGGGAGCCGATGATCACCTTCTGGCCGGCGCGGGCCAGCCGGTAGGCGAGGCCCCGGCCCTGGTCGCCGGTGCCGCCGAGGACGCCTACGACGAGGCCGGAGACGTCGGGAAGGTCCCAGGGGTCCTTGGCGGGGGCCTTCGCGGGCTGCTGCGTGCTGTCTGTGGAGGTCATGGGGGCGAGGGTAGCCGCGAGATCGTCAGAGGCGAATGCGCGGACGGTGTGAGATGCCGGGGTGGGCTGGGAGAGGCCCGGGTGGGCGGGCCGGGGCCGGGTGGGCGCGGGAGAGACCCGGGTGGGCGGACCGGGCCCGGTGGGCGCGGGAGAGGCCCGGGTGGGCGGGAGAGGCCCGGGTGGGCGGGAGATGGGGGGAACGGCTCCCGTTTGTCCCTTCCATGGGGCAGGATGCCGATATGGACGCCGTGAGAGTCGCGCTGCTGCGCGAGGTGCTCGCCGGTACGGAGTGGCCCGGTGCCGCGCGCCGGTTCGCCGGGACGTTGCGGCGGTCGGTCGTGCCGGCCGGCGGGAACCTGCTGCTGGTCGGGACCGAGCAGTACGAGCCCTGGCACCTGGCGGCGCACCTGGTCGACGAGGCCGCCTGGTCGGGGCTGCCGGAGCTGGCGCCCACGCTCGTACGCCACCACGTGCTGCCCGGTGACGCCCCGCACCTGTCGGTCGGCCTGAGCCGGCTGGAGGGGGCCCGGCGCGGTCACACCCTGCTGGTGGTGGCTCCGGAGCAGCCCGGGGACGGACTGCTGGAGCGGGTGCACGACGCCCGCCGCGCGGGGGCGACCGTACTGTCCCTGGACGGCGGGGACCCTGATCTCGGGACGCTCGCGCACGAGGTGCTGTCCGTGCCGGACGGGGCCGCCGAACTGGACCTGGACACCGTGCAGCACCTGGTCAGTGCGGCGGCCGGGGAGAACAGCCTGCCGGTGCAGCGCGGGCCGGGGCGGTTCCGGGACCGGCTGGCGCGGCTGGCCGACCAGTTGGCCGCACCGCCGCCCAGCCGCTGGTAGCCGCAGCGGCTACGGCGTGGCCGTACCCGTATCCGTGCCCTCTTCGCTCTCGCGGCTCTTGTCGTTCCACTTGGGGTCGTTCTGCCATTCGAGATTGCGCTCCTGCGCCGTCTCCATGGCGTGGTTCGCCTCTTCGGGTGTCGCGTAGGGGCCGAAACGGTCCTTCGCCGGGCACTCGGGGCCTTCCTCGACCTTCTTGTGGACCAGGCAGTAGTACCACTCGCCGGGTTTGCCCACCTGGCGCTTCTTGAACAGGGCCATTGTCAGGCTCCTCTCTCTGTCGCCATGCTGCCCCATACCCGCTCGATACACTCGCTCGTATGTCTGGCCAGTCGCTGCTCGTACCAGGCGAGCTCACTCCCGTCCGTTCCGTTCCCGGAAACATCCGCCGGCCCGAGTACGTGGGCAAGCCCGCACCCACTCCGTACACCGGACCGGAGGTGCAGACGCCCGAGACCATCGAGGCCATGCGCATCGCCGGCCGGATCGCCGCCCAGGCGATGGAAGAAGCCGCCAAGCTGATCGCGCCGGGGGTGACCACCGACGAGCTGGACCGGGTCGCCCACGAGTACATGTGCGACCACGGCGCCTACCCCTCGACGCTGGGCTACCGCGGTTTCCCGAAGTCCCTGTGCTCCTCGCTCAACGAGGTCATCTGCCACGGCATCCCCGACTCGACCGTCCTGCGGGACGGCGACATCGTCAACCTCGACGTGACCGCGTACATCGGCGGGGTGCACGGCGACAACAACGCGACGTACCTGTGCGGGGACGTGGACGAGGAGTCGCGGCTGCTCGTGGAGCGCACCCGCGAGTCCTTGAACCGGGCCATCAAGGCCGTCCGGCCGGGCCGGCAGATCAACATCATCGGCCGGGTCATCGAGTCGTACGCGAAGCGCTTCGGGTACGGCGTCGTCCGGGACTTCACCGGTCACGGGATCAACTCGTCCTTCCACTCCGGCCTGATCGTCCCGCACTACGACAGCCCGCACGCCACCACCGTCATCGAGCCCGGGATGACCTTCACCATCGAGCCGATGCTGACCCTGGGCACCCACGAGTACGACATGTGGGAGGACGGCTGGACCGTAGTCACGAAGGACCGCAAGCGGACCGCGCAGTTCGAGCACACACTGGTGGTCACGGACACCGGGGCGGAGATCCTTACGCTCCCCTGACCCGGGGAAAGTCACCTCGCGGAGGTTTTTACCGACAAGGCGTCGGGAACACATTGACTTAGGTAAGCCTAAGTAGGAGGATCGGGTGTGGCGGCACGGCCGCCACACCCGGCCCCCTTTTCTTCCGAATTCTCGGAGGTCCGCCTTGGACGCCTTCTCCACCGTCATTCGTGTCGCCTCGCACGAGCAGCACACCGAGGCAGAGACCTCGACGTTCATGAGCGACCTGCTCGGCGGCCGGCTCGGGGTGGACGCGTACACGCGCTACACCGAGCAGCTCTGGTTCGTGTACAAGGCCCTGGAGGACGCCACCGAGGCCCTCAAGGACGACGCGGTCGCCGGCCCGTTCATACAGCCCGAGCTGATGCGCCTCGCCGAGATCGAGCGGGACCTGGCCCACCTGCGGGGTCCCGAATGGCGCGAGACCCTGGTCGCGCTGCCCGCGACCGAGGCCTACGCGGCCCGGGTTGCCGAGTGTGCCGCCTCCTGGCCGGGCGGGTACGTGGCCCACCACTACACCCGCTACCTGGGCGACCTCTCCGGCGGCCAGATCATCCGTGACAAGGCGGAGCGGACCTGGGGCTTCGAGCGCAAGGGCGACGGCGTCCGCTTCTACGTCTTCGCGGACATCTCCAACCCGGCCGCCTTCAAGCGGACCTACCGCGAGCTGCTGGACGCGATCGCCGCGGACGACCTGGAGAAGCAGCGCATCATCGACGAGTGCAAGCGCGCCTTCGACTTCAACGGCGCGGTCTTCCGCGAGCTGGGCGAGCAGTTCCCGCTGAGCGCGTAGCGCCTGCGGCGGGCTGGACGGTGAAGGGGGGTGGGCCCATCGGGTCCACCCCCCTTCCTGGCTGCGCCCGAGGCTCCTGGGGCTTCGCCCCAGACCCCCCGCCTCCGCGCCTCAGTCGGCGAAGCGGACGCGGCCGCCGATTTCCACGGTGCCGTCCGGGCCCGGGGCGGTGAGGATCTGGGAGCCGGCGCCCTGGGTGATGTTCAGGGCGCGGTTCAGTTCGGCCGTCAGCAGGATCGCCGCCGAGCCGGTGGCCTCGTCCTCGGCGATCGCCCCGTCGGGGCGGCGCGGGAACCCGCGGGCCCGGATCCGGCCCGCGGCCTCGTCCTCCCACGCCCAGGCGTACAGCCAGCCCTCGCCGGGCGGCGGACTGGGCAGCGCGTCCACCTCGGCGGCGTCGGCGTACTGCTCGGTGCGTTTGCCCTCGACCCACTCGGGGCGGGCGGTGATCCAGGTGAACTCCCCGTCGTCGCGCGCCCATACGGCGCCCGCCGGGGGCTGGAGCTCCTCGACGTCGAGCAGCCACGCGACTCCGACCAACGGGTGCCCGGCGAAGGACATCCGGGTGCCGGGGGTGCGGATGTCGACGATCCCGCGCTCTGGATCGTCGACGAACACCGTCTCGCTGTAGCCGAGTTCGGCCGCCAAAGCCTGCCGGGAGGCGTCGTCCGGGCAGGACCGGCCGTCGCGTACGACACCGAGCGCGTTGCCGTGGCTGCCGTCACCCGCGCAGAAGACCCTGAGGACGTCTAGATCGTTCACGCCGGAATTGAAGCACGGGTCAGTTCTGGGCCGTGCGGCGCCTGCGCGCGACGAACACCGCGCCCGCGCCCGCCGCGATGATGGCGGCGGAGGAACCGAGCAGCGCGCCGGCCGGTATCTCGGCGCCGGTGGCGGCGAGGCCGCCCCCGACGGTGCCGGTGCCGCCGGAGGTACCGGCGCCGCCGGTGCCAGCCGGGCTCGTGGGCAGGACGGCGTCCTTGTCCACGGAGACGGTCAGGTTCACGTCGTCCGCCCGGGTGCCCGCCGGGTACATGGAGCCGGTGGTGTCGTTGGCGAAGGCCGCGGAGCCCTCGGCCGTGAGTGCGGTGCGCACGGCGTTCAGGGTGAGCACGCCGTCCTTGGTCTTGTAGTCGGCTTCTCCGAGGTCGAGCGTGGCGAAGGGGATGTCCGCCTTGACCCCGGCGGCCGTCTTCACGTCGAGGACCAGGGTGCCCTTGGCGCCCTGGGCGTTGATGCGGATGTTGCCGAAGGTCATGTCGATGCCGTGGGCCGCGTACTGGAAGCGCAGGTTGCCCTCGAACGTGGCGTTCAGCTTCTGCGCCTTGGTGTCGAGGGTGCCCTTGCCGCCGGCGAAGGCGAAGCTGTCGCCGTTCGCGAGCGCACCGTCCGCCGGGGTGACGGTGCCGCCCGCGCTCTGGACGTACCTGCGGAAGGACTCCTTGATGCCCCAGGCCAGCTTGCCGCCGAGGATCTGCTGCGGGCCGCCGGTCGCCGGGGAGCTGGCGGAGGCGGAGGGCGAGGGGGAGGCCGGCTTCGACGGGGAGGGGGATGCCGGGACCGACGCCGACGGGGACGCGCTCTGCGAGGGGGAAGCCGAGGCGGAGGCGGACGGGGAGGCGGACGGGGAGGGGCTGTGGGAGGGCGGCGGCGGGAACTCCAGTACGGCAGTCAGCGGGTCGCCCGCCTTGTCCTTGTAGCCGTCCGAGCCGAGGAGCTTGGCGGCGTCGGCGGTCAGGGTGGTGGCCAGGCCCTCCATCGACGGCCCGGTGAAGGCGACCTTCGCGAAGCCGACGTCCTTCGTGAGCACGCCGTCCCGCGTGACGTCGATGATCAGCATCTTCTTGCCGGTGTCGATGCGCAGGTTCGCGAGCTTCACCTCGAAGCGGTGCGCGGCCGACGTGAAGGTGACGCTCCCCTTGAAGGCGGCGGTCACGAGGTGGGTGGCCGGGTCGTACTGGCCGGTGGCCGAGCCGAAGGTGAAGCCCTCGTCGGTCTTCTTCGCGCCGTCCGCGACCGTGATCTCGCCCTGGGCGATGGTCGTGACGTAGGTGCGGTAGCTCTTCAGGAGACCCCAGTCGAGGGTGCCGCCGACGACCGGGATCGCCGCGCGGGTGCCCTGCGCAGCGGGGGCGGCCGGTGCGCTGCCCGCCGCGGTGGCGGGCAGGACGAAGGCGGTGGCGCCGATCGCCACGGCGGTGGCCGCGGCGGCCGCGAGGGCGAGGGGACGACGGGTGGATGACATGGCGGGGTCTCCTGAAACGGGGGTGTGAGGAGGCGGAAGAGTGCGGTGCGGGGCCTGCCGGGGCAGGGCGAAGCCGAGCCCTGGCGGTACGGGTCCAGCGGGGCTTGCGGGTCGGTTCGGTACGGGGCTTGCGGGCCGGGCGGCTTCGGGCGGACCCGGCCCGCGGAGCGGGGGTGGTGCGGGGCCCGGCGGATGCGGGCCGTAGGGGCCCGCCGGTACGGGCCGTGCGGGCGGTACGGGTTCGGGGCGCGGGTCAGCCGCGCGGGGCGGCTCCGTCGGCCCCGGAGGAGTCCGGGAACTCGGAGGCGCCGGGGGCGGGAGCCTCGGCGCCCGGGGCCGGAGCCGGAGCCGCCGTGGCCTCGGTGCCCGGGGCCGGAGCCGGGGTCTCGGCGCCCGCAGCCGGGGACGGGGCCTCGGTCGAGGTGTGCTCGGCCGGGGCCGGCACCTGGTCGGTGTGGGTCGACGGGGCCGGTTCCTTGCGGCGGTTGCGGAGGACGAGGAAGGCCGCTCCGCCGGCGAGGACGAGCACGGCCACCGCGAGGGCGGCGTACAGCCCGGTGTTCGAGGACTCCTTCGCGGCGGCGGCCGGAGCCGGGGACGCGGCCGGGGCCGGCGGGGCCGCGGGGGTGGCCGTCGAGCCGAGGTTCGGCAGGGCCGGGAGCTTCGCGGCGGCGTCGAGGGCGACCGCGAGGGAGACGGGGTCCATCTCGGTGCCGGACCCGTACGCAGAGAATGCGGCCATGGAGTTGAAGGCCGCCGCCCCGCCCTCGGTCAGGGTGGCCGGGGCTTCGGTGAGGGTGGCGAGGCCGCCCTCGGTCGTGAGGCCCTTGGCGTCGAACTCCACGAGCGGGACGGCGGGCTTGGTGTCCGTGCCGCTGGTGACGTCGGCGGACAGCACGCCCTTGCCGTTCTCCACCTTGGCCGTGACCTTCGAGAGCTTCAGGTCGAGGTGGGCGCCGGTGAAGTGCACGGACCCGGCGAAGGCGGCGTCGAGGGTGCCCTTCGCGCCGTCGTACGCGCCCTTGCCCTGGGGGAAGCGGAACAGCGCGCCGCCGTCCTGGGCGCCTTCGGCCAGCTCCCACTTGCCCTGGCCGATGGAGCCGGAGACGTACTCGCGGAAGGTGCGCCGCACCCCCCAGTCCACGGCCGCGTCGGTGAACTGCCCGGCGGCCGGCGGGGACTGCGAGGCGGCCGGGGTGCTCGGCGAGGGCGCCGGCGAGGCGGGCTGTTCGGCGGCCGGGGGAGCGGCCTTGACGTCCACGGAGAGCGAGACCGGGTCGAGCTGCGCGCCCGCCGCGTAGTAGCCGGCGAAGGCCTTGGCGCCCTGGTCGGTGAGGGTGGCCGGGATGTTGGCGAGGGCGACGGGGCTGCCGCCGCCCTTCATGTTCACCCCGCCCAGGCTCAGCTTGGCGAAGGGCACTTGGGAGGCGGTGGTGACCGCTCCGCCCTCCTTGGCCTTGCTGGAGACGTCCACGTAGAGGGTGCCGCCGCCGCTGCTGATCTTGACGGTGGGGCGGCTGACGCTCATGTCCAGCTCGTACGTGCCGTCCGCCTTCTGGTGGCCCTGGAAGGAGACGCCGCCGCTGAAGGAGGCCTCCAGGGAACCGCTGTCCGGATCGTAGGAGCCGCTCGCGGAATGGAAGCGGAACAGGCTGCCACCGGCCGTGGCGGCCCCGTTCTTCAGCTTGAACCCGCCTTTCGCCACCGGACCGGTGACGTAACTCTGGAAGGAGGACTTGATGCCCCAGTCGAGTCGGCCGCCCTCCACGGTGCGGGCCGCGGCCTGGGCGGCGGTCGCCGGGAGCAGGACGGCCCCCAGAGCCGCCAGGGTCGCCAGCAGGGCGACGGCGGACGCACGGGTGGGTCTTGCCGACATGAATGTCCCCTCCAGGGTCTAGCGAGCGAGGTTAGGCTAACCTAAGCTACGTTCGGCCGGGTGTGAAACCCCCTGGCACCCGGAACCTCGAACCGGGTCCCCACTCCCAGCGAACCGGGTCCACCACCCCAGTCGGACGATCAGGACGGTGCCTTCGTGCCTACGCCCGCCGCCTCAACCCGCATGTCCCGCTTCGCCGTCGCCCTGACCTCCGTGGTCCTGGCACTCGGCGTGAGCGCCTGCGGAGGTACGGCCGCCCCCTCCCCCACCGGAGCGGGCGCCCCGGCCGTCCCGGACCGGGTGGAACCGCTCGCCCCTGCGCCCGTGCCCGTCCTTCCGGCGACCGTGGCCTCGGCGGACGGCGCCCGGGTCACCGTCACCTCGGCGGACCGGGTGGTGCCGCTGACGGGCGGTCTCAACGAGATCGTGCACACCCTCGGACTCGGTCCCAAGGTCGTCGCCAAGGACATCACCGCCACCTTCGAACAGGCCGCGGAGCTCCCGGTGGTGACGCGGGGCCACGACGTGTCCGCCGAGAGCGTGCTGTCGCTGCGCCCGACCCTGGTGCTGGCCGAGACCACCTCCGGCCCCGCCGAGGCGATCCAGCAGATCCGCGACGCGGGCGTCCCGCTCCTGGTGGTGGCCCCGGCCAAATCCCTGGAGGACGTGGCCGAGCGCACCGACACCGTGGCCGCCGCACTGGGCGTCAAGGAGGCCGGCGCGCAGCTGAACCAGCGCACCGCCGACCGGATCGCCGCCGCCCGCAAGACCCTGCCCGCCTCGGGCAAGAAGCCGCGCGTGGCCTTCCTCTACCTGCGCGGCACGGCCTCCGTGTACCTGATGGGCGGCTCCGACTCCGGCGCCGGCTCCCTGCTGGAGGCGGCCGGCGCACTGGACACGGGCCCGGAGTCGGGGCTCGGCAAGGACTTCACCCCGATCACCAGCGAGGCCCTGGCGGCCGCCGCGCCCGACGCCATCCTCGTCATGTCCAAGGGCCTGGAGTCCGTCGGCGGCGTGGACGGGCTGGTCAAGATTCCGGGAGTGGCCCAGACCCCGGCGGGCATGGACCGGCGGGTGATCACCGTGGACGACGGGGTCCTGCTCAACTACGGCCCGCGCACCGACCAGGTCCTGACCTCCCTCATCACCCAGCTCTACGGCAAGGCCTCCTGACGTGTCCCTCTCCTCCAAAGCCCCCGGGACGCCGCCCGGAGCGGGCCCCCTTCCCGCTCCCGGGCGGTCGGCGTCCCGGGGCGCCCCCACCGCCGCCGGCGCACCGCCCCGGCGGCGGTGGGGCTCCGCCTGGCTCACCGCCGCGCTGGCCGTCGCACTCGTCCTGCTCGCGCTGGTCTCCGCCGGAGTGGGTGCCTACGAGATCCCGCTCGGGGACGTGGTCGGGTCGGTGCGGCACCGCCTCGGGCTCGGGGGCGCCCCCCTCGACCGGGTCGGGGAGAGCGTGCTGTGGAACGTACGGCTGCCGCGCGTGGTACTCGCCCTGCTCGTCGGGGCCAGCCTCGGCTGCGCGGGGGCGCTGATGCAGGGGGTGTTCGGCAATCCGCTGGCCGAGCCCGGGGTCATCGGGATCTCGGCGGGCGCGGCCGTCGGCGCGGTCGCCGCGATCGGGCTGGGCCTGACCTTCTTCGGCAACTGGACCATCACCGCCTGCGCGTTCGTCGCGGGACTGATCACCGTCGGCGCCGTCTACCTGCTCTCCCGCAACGGCGGCAAGCCCCCCAAGACGGAGGTCGTCACCCTCATCCTGACGGGCATCGCCGTCAACGCCTTCGCGGGCGCCCTGATCGGCCTGTTCATCTTCTTCGCGGACAGCGGCCAGGTGAACCAGATCACCTTCTGGCAGCTCGGCTCCCTCGCCCAGGCCACCTGGCCCAAGGTGCTGGCCGTGCTGCCCTGCGCGCTGACCGGCCTGGTCATCGCCCCCTTGTACTCCCGCAAGCTGGACCTGCTGTCGCTCGGCGAGCGCCCCGCCCGCCATCTCGGCGTGGAGGTGGAGCGGCTGCGCCTCGCGCTGATCCTGGTCGTCGCGCTGCTCACGGCGGCCGCCGTCGCCGTCGCCGGGATCATCGCCTTCGTCGGGCTGCTCGTGCCGCACCTGCTGCGCATGGCCAACGGTCCGGGCCACCGGTTCCTGGTGCCCGGCAGCGCCCTCGCCGGAGCCGTGGTGCTGGTCGCCGGGGACCTGGCCGCACGGACCCTCGCCCAGCCCGCCGAGCTGCCGCTCGGCGTCCTGACCGCCCTGTTCGGCAGCCCGTTCTTCTTCTGGCTGCTGCGCCGCACCCGCCGCAAGCAAGGAGGCTGGGCATGAGCGTCCGGTTCCGTTCCGGCCTCGCCGCGCTCCGCGGGCGGGGGCGCGCCGTCCCCGCCCGGCCCGCCCCCGGCGCGCCGCTGGCCGAGGTCGCGGACCTGCGCGTACGGCTCGGTGGGCGCGAGGTGCTCGCCGGGATCGGGCTGACCGTGCGGGCCGGGGAGGTGCTGGCCCTGGTCGGGCCGAACGGCGCGGGCAAGTCGACCCTGCTGGCGGCCCTGTCCGCGGACCTGCCGGCCGCCTCCGGGGAGGTGCGGATCGACGGGCGCCCGGTGGGCGACTGGCCGGCCCCCGAGCTGGCCCTGCGCCGGGCGGTGCTCCCCCAATCGGCCGCGCTGGCCTTCCCCTTCCCGGTGGAGGACGTCGTACGGATGGGCCGCGCACCCTGGGCGGACACCGAACTGGCCGACTCCGACGAGGAGGCGGTGGCCGCGGCGATGGCCGCCACCGAGGTGACGGGCTTCGCGGCCCGCCCGTTCTCGGCGCTCTCGGGCGGCGAACGGGCCCGGGTCGCGCTGGCCCGCGTACTGGCCCAGCGGGCCCCGCTGCTGCTGCTCGACGAGCCCACGGCGGCCCTGGACCTGCGCCACCAGGAGCTGGTGCTGCGGATCTGCCGGGAGCGGGCGGCGGCCGGGGACGGGGTCGTGGTGGTCCTGCACGACCTGGGCCTGGCGGCGGCGTACGCGGACCGGGTGGCCGTGCTGCACGACGGCCGGATCGCGGTGGACGGCCCGCCGGCGGACGTGTTCGAGGACGGGCTGCTGAGCCGGGTCTACCGCCAGCCGGTGGAGGTCCTCCCCCACCCGCGCACCGGGGCCCCGCTGGTGGTCCCCGTACGGGACGAGGAGCCCGGTGAACCGGGGCCCGGCCGTCCCGCCGTACGCAACGGCCACGGCCACCGGGGCTTGACCTCGGCCTGACCCGGTCACGGGGCCTGCGCGGGGCGCCCGCAACGGCCCCGCGTCCGGGGCGCGAAGGGTGCACCGCGCGGCACCTGAAGGCCGCGCGGACCTGGTCCGCGCGGCCTTCGCCGTCGTTACGGGATCCGGGTCCCGGCCCCGCCGACCCGGACGCGGGGGTCGCCGGAGCGCAGCTCGACCGTGAGCACGCCCGGGCGGCCCATGTCGGCGCCCTGGTGGAGGGTGAGGACCGCGTCGGCCGGGACCAGGCCGGTCTCGCGCGCGTACGCGCCGAAGGCGGCCGCGGCCGCGCCGGTCGCCGGGTCCTCGACGACGCCGCCGACCGGGAAGGGATTGCGTACGTGGAACTCCGTCGGGCCCGCCCGGTACACGAGCTGCGCGGTGACCATGTCGAGGCGCCGCAACAGCGCCTCCAGCCGGGCGAAGTCGTACGAGAGGTCCGCGAGCCGGGCCCGGGTGGCGACGCCGATCACCAGGTGGCGGGCGCCGGCGTAGGCGATCCGCGGCGGGAACTGCGGGTCCAGGTCGGCGGCCGGCCAGTCCAGCGCGGCCAGCGCCTCGGCGAGGTCGGCCGGGTCCAGGTCCTCGGTGTGCGGTTCGACGCTGGTCAGGGTGGCGCGCAGCCCGCCGCCCTCCCGGGTCACGGACACCGGCACGGTGCCGGCCGGGGTCGCGAACAGCAGCTCGCCGGGCCCGATCCGCTCGCCGAGCGCGACGGCGGTGGCAACGGTGGCGTGCCCGCAGAAGGGGACCTCCACCTTCGGGCTGAAGTAGCGCACGGAGAAGGCCCGGCCCCGCTCCCCGCCGAGCCCCTCGGGCGGGGCGGTGAGGAAGGCCGTCTCGCTGTAGCCCGCCTCGGCGGCGATCTCGAGCATGGCCGCCTCGTCCAGGCCGCTCGCGTCGAGCACCACCCCGGCCGGGTTTCCGCCTTCCGGGTCGTCGGAGAAGGCGGTGTAGCTCAGTACGTCGATAGTCATGATCACCACAACCCCGGCCCCCGGGCGGCCATTCCCCCTTGGGCGGTACAAGATCGGCCGCGGCCGGCGCACGCGTCAGCCGCGCCCGATGTACGGCATCGCCGTCGCCATCACCGTCGCGAACTGCACGTTCGCCCCCAGCGGGAGTTCCGCCATGTGCAGCACCGTGCGCGCCACGTCGGCCGCGTCCATGACGGGCTCCACCGCGAGCTGTCCGTTGGCCTGCATGATCCCGGTCTGCATCCGCTCGGTCATCTCGGTGGCCGCGTTGCCGATGTCGATCTGCCCGCACGCGATCCCGTACGGGCGCCCGTCCAGCGACAGGGACTTCGTCAGGCCGGTCATGGCGTGCTTGGTCGCGGTGTACGCGATCGAGTTCGGCCGGGGCACGTGCGCGGAGATGGAGCCGTTGTTGATGATGCGTCCGCCCTGCGGGTCCTGGGCCTTCATCACCCGGAAGGCCGCCTGCGCGCAGAGGAAGGAGCCGGTGAGGTTGACGTCGACCACCGAGCGCCAGGCCTCGTAGGAGATGTCCTCCAGCGCGACCCCGGCCGGGCCGAAGGTGCCGGCGTTGTTGAAGAGCAGGTCGATCCGTCCGTAGCGCTCGCGCACCGTCTCGAACAGCGCCGCCACGTCGTCCGGATCGCTCACGTCGGCCCGTACGCACAGCACGTCGGCGTCCGGGTGGGCGGCCCTGGCCGCCTCGGCCGCCTCTTCCAGCGGCCCGGTCCGGCGGCCGGCCACGGCCACGGCCCATCCGGCGGCGGCGAGGGTGAGGGCCACGGAGCGGCCGATTCCGGATCCGGCTCCGGTCACTACGGCGATCTGCTTCACACGTGCGTTCATGGGGCCGCAGGTTACGTCACACGCTCCGCCCGTCCCGGAACGTTCCGATAGCTGAGAGCATGGGGCGGCAGGGGTGCTGAGAAATGACGATAGGACTGGAGCTTCCGTATGCCGGAGAGAGGCCCCGTGACAGCGCCCTCGAAGACAGCGTCCTCGCACGACGCGTCGCACTCGACCCCCTCCCCTTCCCCCGCCCTCACCGCCCCCCTGGCGGCCGCCCGCCGGACGGGGCTGCTCGTCACCTTCATCCTCGGCGGGCTCACCGCGCTCCCCCCGCTGTCCATGGACATGTACCTGCCGGCGCTGCCGACGGTGACCACGGCCCTGAACAGCCCGGCCGCGACCGTCCAGCTCACCCTGACCGCCTGCCTGGCCGGCATGGCTCTGGGCCAGCTGGTGATCGGCCCGATGAGCGACAAATGGGGCCGTCGGCGCCCCCTGCTCATCGGCATGGTCGTCTACGTCCTCGCCACGGCCATCTGCGCCTTCGCCCCGACCGTAGAGCTGCTGATCGGCTTCCGGCTGCTCCAGGGCCTGGCCGGCGCGGCCGCGATCGTGATCGCGCGGGCCGTCGTACGCGATCTGTACGACGGGGTCGAGATGGCCCGGTTCTTCTCCACCCTGATGCTCATATCCGGCGCGGCGCCGATCGTCGCCCCGCTCATCGGCGGCCAGGTGCTCCGCTTCGCCGACTGGCGGGGGGTCTTCCTCGTCCTCACCGTCGTGGGGGCCCTGCTGACCGTCCTGGTCTGGCGCAGGCTCGACGAGACGCTGCCGCCCGAACGGCGCCAGACCGGCGGGGTCGGCGCCGCGCTGCGGACCATGCGCGGACTGTTGGCCGACCGGGTCTTCGCCGGCTACACGTTGGCCGGCGGGTTCTCCTTCGCGGCGCTGTTCGCGTACATCTCCGCCTCGCCGTTCGTCGTGCAGGAGATCTACGGGGCTTCGGCCCAGACCTTCAGCCTGCTGTTCGGCGTCAACTCCCTCGGCCTGATCGCGGTGGGCCAGATCAACGGCAAGCTGCTGGTCGGCCGGGTCAGCCTGGACAAGGTGCTGGGGTACGGGCTCGCGGTCATCATGGCGGCCTCGGCCGCCCTGCTCCTCATGACCGCCGGGGTCTTCGGCGAGGTCGGGCTCTTCGCGGTCTGCGCCGGGCTGTTCGTCCTGATGTCCGCGATGGGCCTGGTGCTGCCGAACACCAACGCGCAGGCCCTGATGCGCACCCCGCACGCGGCCGGCTCGGCCTCCGCCCTGCTCGGCACCTCCTCCTTCCTGGTCGGAGCGGTGGCCTCCCCCCTGGTCGGCATCGCCGGCGAGGACACGGCGGTACCGATGGCCGTGGTCCAGGCGGCCTGCTCCCTCCTCGCGGTCCTCTGCTTCGTCGTCCTGTGCCGCCCCTGGCGGCCGAGCCCCACGACGGTCTGACCGGCCGGGGCCGGGCACGGGCTTCGCAGCCGGCCCGGCCCCGTAAACTTGGCGGGTGAACGACACCGCCACCACCACCGCCGAAACCCTGCGCAGCGCCCTCGCGGGCCTGCTCGACGGCCTCCCGCAGAAGCAGGCCACGGCTGCCGTGGAGCGGCTGATCGCCAACTACCGCGGCGAGATCCCGACCGACACGCCCGTCCTGCGCAACCGCTCCGACGTGGCCGCGTACGCGGCGTACCGGATGCCCGCCACCTTCGAGGCCGTACGGTCCGCCCTGGACGGGCTCGCCGGGGCGGCCCCGGGCTGGTCCCCGGCCTCGCACGTGGACGTGGGCGGCGGCACCGGCGCGGCGGCCTGGGCGGCGGACGCCACCTGGGGCGGGCGCCGCGAGACGGCGGTACTGGACTGGGCGGACCCGGCCCTGCTCCTCGGCAAGGAGCTGGCCGCGGCCTCCTCCTCCGCCACGCTGCGGGCCGCCGAGTGGCGGCGGACCGTCATCGGGGCCGGTCTGGCGCTCCCCGACGCGGACCTGGTGACGGTCTCGTACGTCCTGGGCGAACTGACCCCGGAGGCCCGCCGCGAGGTCGTCGCCGAGGCGGCGCGGGCCGGTCAGGCCGTGGTGCTGGTCGAGCCGGGCACGCCCGAGGGGTACCTGCGCATCCGCGAGGCCCGCGACCAGTTGATCGAGGCCGGACTGCGGGTCGCGGCCCCGTGCCCGCACGACGGGACCTGCCCGATCGAGGTCGGCAAGGACTGGTGCCACTTCTCGACCCGGGTCAGCCGTTCCTCCCTGCACCGCCTGGTCAAGGGCGGCTCGCTGTCCTACGAGGACGAGAAGTTCAGCTACGTGGCCGCCACCCGCTTCCCGGTGGAGCCGGCCGCCTCCCGGATCACGCGCAGGCCGCAGCTCCGGAAGGGGCTGGTGCTGCTGGAGCTGTGCGGACCCGAGTCCGAGGGCCAGACCCGGGTCAACGTGACCAAGCGCCACGGCGACCTGTACAAGGCCGCGCGGGACGCCGACTGGGGCCAGGAGTGGCCGCCTCCGCAGGGGGCCTGAGCCCCAAGGAGAGGCTCAGGCCCGTAGGAGCCGGCCTAGGGCCTCAGCTCCTGCGTGCAGCACTTCACGCTGCCACCTCCCTTGAGCAGTTCCCCCAGGTCCATCGGGACCGGCTCGAACCCTCGCGCCCGCAGGGGCGCGAGGAGTCCGGTCGCCTCCTGCGGGAGCAGCACGTGCCGGCCGTCCGAGACCGCGTTGAGCCCGAGGGCGGCCGCGTCCTCGGCCTGCGCGATCAGCGCGTCGGGGAAGAGCCGGCGCAGGACCGCCCGGCTGCCCTCGGAGAAGGCGTCCGGGTAGTACATGACCTCGTCGCCGTCGAGCACGGACAGGGCCGTGTCCAGGTGGTAGTAGCGCGGGTCGACCAGATCGAGCCCGATGACCGGGCGGCCGAAGAACTCCTGGGCCTCGTCGTGCGAGAGCGGGCTGGAGCGGAAGCCCCGGCCGGCCAGGATGTAGGTGGCGGTGACGGCGAAGTCGCCCTCGCCCTCGTTGACGTGGGACGGCTCGTGAACGTCCTGGAACCCGTGGGCGCGGAACCAGTCGAGGTGGATCTCCGCTTCGGCGGCCCGCTCGGGATGGGCGAACCGCGCGCCCAGCACCCGGCCGTCGACGACGAGGGCGCCGTTCGCCGCGAAGACCATGTCGGGCAGACCGCGGTCGGGGACCAGGGTCTCGACGGTGTGGCCGAGGGCCAGGTAGCGGTCGCGGAGGTCCTCCCACTGGGCCATGGCCAGGGGCAGGTCCACCGGTTTCGTGGGGTCCATCCACGGGTTGATGGAGTACGTGACCTTGAAGTGCGCGGGTGGGCACATCAGGTAGCGCCGGGGTGTGGCGTCTCTGCGCAATGCAGGCTCCTCACGGTGATGAGAAGAGAATCGTCTCTCCTCGACGAGGACGGCGCAGTGAACTGACCGGGTGGTTTCCCGAACGGCTGAAAGACGAGCGGTTCGTGGTTGATAAGTTGCCGAAATGAGCTCCAGCCCTCTCCCCGCTTCCGCCCCCCGGTCCCCGGACGCCACGCGTCGCAGCGACCGCTCGCGGCGGGCCATCCTGGACGCCGCGCTCGACCTGGTGGGGGAGGTCGGCTACAACAAGCTGACCGTCGAGGCCATCGCCGCCCGCGCCGGAGTCGGCAAGCAGACCATCTACCGCTGGTGGCCGTCGAAGGCCGCGGTCCTGCTGGACGCCTCGGTCGCGCTCGCCGGGGACGCGCGGTCCGAGGGTGCCTGGACCGGCTTCCCCGACACCGGGGACCTGGCCGCCGACCTGAAGTACGTACTGCGGGCGACGGTGGACGAGTTCGCCGACGAGCGGTACGCGGCCCCCGCGCGCGCCCTGACGGCGGCCGGCGCCACCGATCCCGAGCTCGGGGCACGCTTCACCGAGCAGCTGCTGGAGCCCCAGCTCGCACTGTACGAGGAGCGGTTGCGGTCGGCCCGCGAGGCCGGACAGCTCCCGCCGGACACCGATCTGCGGCTGACCGTCGAGATGCTGCTCGGACCTCTGACCTACCGCTGGCTGCTGCGCACGGCGCCGCTCACGCACGCGTATGCGGACGCGCTGGTGGACTCGGTGCTGGGCGGGGCCGGCGCGAGGCCCTGACCAGGGGCGGGACCCGGCAGGGCCGGGGTGGGAGCCGGTCGGGACCGGGGTGGGATAAGTCATGAGCCTCTGATGGCCGAGAACATATGGCCGATTTCTATGGTTATGTGGGAGTCCTGGTCGGGGGGTGCGGTCACCCGGCGCCCAGGATGGTGGGAACATGTGAGGGTCTGCCGGGGCAATGGTGTAGGTGAGGGGATAGATGGGGTCTGAGTCGGGCCGCGTCAAACGCGGCGAGCAGAGCAGGATTTCCCAGTGGCTGCGCCGCAAGCCGAAACCCGACGCCGAGGACCCCGCACGGGAACGCGAAGCCCTGCTGCTGGCCGTCGCCGCGGCGGGTCTGCCGATCTCGCCCGCCGCGCATCCCGCCGGCTACCGGTGTTCGTGCGACCGGATCGGCTGTCCGACGCCCGCACGACACCCCATCTCCTTCGCCTGGCAGACGCAGTCCACGACGGACCGCGCGCAGGTCGAACGCTGGGCGCGCAACCAGCCCGCGGCCAACTTCATCACCGCGACCGGCATGGTCCACGACGTGCTGGACGTCCCCCTGGAAGCCGGGCACAGCGCGCTGGAGCGCCTGCTGGCCGCCGGCATCGAGGTCGGCCCGGTCGCCGAGTCCGGCGGTACGGGCGACCAGGCCCGGATGCTCTTCTTCACCGCGACCCGGGGGACGCCCGAGGACGAGGACGAGTGGTGGCCCTGCGAACTGGACTGCCACCCCGAGACGATGGACGAGCACCCCGGGCTGCGCTGGCACTGCCGGGGCAGCTACGTACTGGTGCCGCCGGCCGCCCTGCCGGGGGACCTCTCGGTGACCTGGCTCCGCGGCATGGAGCATCCGCTCGTCGATCCGCTGACCCTGCTGGAAACCCTCACGGACGCGTGCGCCACCTACGCCGGCGCCTCGGACCACACCCCGGCCGCGGTCGCCTGGCCCCTGGGCCGCTGACGGCTGCCGCCCGGACCTGACCGGCCCGGCGCCGCCGAGCCCCGGGCGGGCGGCCTCCGCGGGGCGTATCCCCGACCCCCGCGCCGCGTGGGCCCACGACTGCGGGTAGGTCGGCCCTGCGGGGGCGAAGTCCCCTACCCGCCCTTCCACCGTTCCCCGGGCGCTGCCCGGACCCGGTCCTCAGGCGCCGGACGGCTGAAGGGCCTCGAAGCTGCCCGGGTCGGGGACGGGGGCGGGGTGGGGCGGGGTGTCGGCCGGGGCCCCACTCGCAGCCCCAGATCAGTGGATCTGGGTGACCACCACGTCGAGGGACCATGGCTTGCCCGGCTTCGCGGGGGCTGCGGCCTCCACCGTGAAGCCCAGGTCCCGCAGGGCCGTCACCAGCTCCGCCGGGGACGCGGGGACGGCGCCCGCCGACAGCAGGTCGCGGACCAGGCGGCCCTTGGTGGCCTTGTTGAAGTGGCTCACCACCGACCGCTTCTCCACCCCGTCCACCATCTGGGAGTGCAGCACCCGGACCGTGGCCGTGCGGCCCGCCACCTCTCCCTTGGGCTTCCACGCGGAGGCGTACGCCGAGGACCGCAGGTCCAGGACCAGCCCCTCCCCCGCCGCCTCCGGCATCACCGACGCCATCGGTTCGCGCCAGAACGCGCCCAGCGCCCCCAGCCCCGGCAGCTTCACGCCCATCGAGCACCGGTAGGAGGGGATGCGGTCCGCGACCCGGACCGCTCCCCACAGGCCCGAGAAGACCAGCAGGGATTCCCCGGCCAGGGACGCCGCCGCGGGCGAGAGGGTCGACAGGCCCAGCGCGTCGTAGAGGACGCCCGTGTAGATCTCCCCGGCCGGGCGGGCGACCGCCGTCGGCAGCTCCGCGTTCTTGGCGACCTCGCCGCGCAGGCCCTCGCTCAGGCCGAGCACCTCGCGGGCCTTCAGCTCGTCGCCCGCGCACAGCTCGACCAGCTCCTCCAGCACCGCGGCCCGGGCCGCGGCCAGCCCCGGCAGCGAGAGCGTCTCCGGCTTCAGCGGTGCGCCGGAGCCGCCGGCGGCCTTTCCTTCGGACGGCGGCAGCAGCACGAGCACGGTGGTTCTCCTTCGGACGGGCGGCACAGCAGCGGGGGTGCGGCCCCCGACCAGGGTAGACGGCTCGCCGTGCCGCCCGGGCCCACCGGCCGTAGGGGGTGTCTTGCCGATCAGGCCGGGCTCGCGGTGTCTGGTGCCGCGCCCCGCCGCCTTCTCGTCGGTCGACGACGCTCCGCGTCGCCTCCCTCCTCGGCCTTGCGACGCACGACACCAGACACCGCTCCCTGATCCGGCCTGATCGGCAAGACACCCCCTAGGCTCGGCTCATGCCACGCCGTCATATGATCATGACCGGCGCAGACGGGGCTGCTCTGCGGGCCGCGCTGCGTGAACTGCGGACGAAGCTGGAGGTGCCGGAGGAGTTCCCGGCGCCCGTACTCGCCGAGGCCGAGCGCGCGGTACGCGGCCCCCTCCTGCCGGACTTCGACGCCACCGACATCCCCTTCTTCACGATCGATCCGCCGACTTCACGCGATCTGGACCAGGCCATGCACCTGGCGAAGCGCGCCTCCGGCGGCTACCGGGTCCACTACGCCATCGCCGACGTCGCCGCCTACGTCACCCCCGGCGGCGCGATCGACACCGAGGCCCACCGCCGGGTCACCACCCTCTACTTCCCCGACGAGAAGGTCCCCCTGCACCCGGCCGTGCTCTCGGAGGGCGCCGCCAGCCTGCTCCCCGACCAGACCTGCCCGGCCCTGCTGTGGCGGCTCGACCTGGACGCCGAGGGGCGGGTGGAGAGCACCGGGGTGCGCCGCGCGCTCGTGCGCAGCCGGGCCAAGCTCGACTACGGCGGCGTCCAGAAGGCCATCGACGCGGGCACCGCCGAGGAGCCGCTGGCCCTGCTGCGGGACATCGGGCGGCTGCGCGAGGCCCTGGAGGCGGAGCGCGGGGGGATCTCGCTGAACGTGCCCGAGCAGGAGATCGTGGAGCACGGGGGTTCGTACAGCCTCGCCTACCGGGCTCCGCTCCCGGCCGACGGCTGGAACGCGCAGATCTCCCTGATGACCGGCATGGCGGCCGCCGAGCTGATGCTCGCCGCCGGGACCGGCATCCTGCGGACCCTGCCGTCCGCCCCCGACGGAGCGGTCGGGCGGCTGCGCCGGGCGGCGAAGGCCCTGCGGATCGAGTGGCCGCACCACGTCCCGTACGCGCAGCTCGTGCGCGGGCTCGATCCGCACCGGTCCGCCCACGCCGCCTTCCTCCAGGAGTGCACCACCCTGCTGCGCGGCGCCGGCTACACGGTCTTCACCGGCGGCGAGTCCCCGGACCCCGTGCTGCACGCCGCGGTCGCGGCCCCGTACGCCCACTGCACCGCGCCGCTGCGCCGGCTCGTCGACCGGTACACGGGCGAGCTCTGCGTGGCGGCCGTCGCCGGGACCGAGCCCCCGGGGTGGGCGCTGGAGGCGCTCGACGCCCTGCCGAAGGAGATGTCGGACGGAACCCGGCTGGCGAACTCGGCGGAGCGGGAGTCCGTGGACCTGGTGGAGGCGGCGCTGCTCAAGGACCGCGTCGGGGAGACCTTCGAGGCGACGGTCATCGACGTCAAGGACCGGGAGCCGCTGGTCGGCACGGTCCACCTGGCGGACCCGGCGGTGATCGGCCGCGTCGAGTCCGCCTCGGCGGAGCTACCGCTGGGCGACCGGATCAGGGTCCGGCTGACGGAGGCGGATCCGGGGCGGGCGAAGGTGCTCTTCGTGCCGGCCTAGGGCGTCTCTTTCGGATCTTGCCGTCAGGCCCGCGTCGTTCGGTGCCGTGCCTCGCCGCGCTGCCGGGGCTCCCGCGTACTGGACGTACTCGGGTGCCCCGGCAGTGCGGCGAGGTGCGGTGCCGGGCGGCGCGGGCCAGGCAAGATCCGAAGGAGACGGCCCAGGCCGGCGCGGAGTGCGGGCGTCGGCGGTGGACGCTCCGCGCTGCCGTCGGGGGTGATCCGCTGGCGGGGGTGATCCGCTGGCGGAACGCTCTGGTCATCGCGTCCCGTGACCTGGCATCATCGGCCGACCGCGCGGTATCACCGGCCGCGCAACAGCGGGGGGAGGGACCGGACATGGGCTCGGTCGACGTCTTCGACGTACGCGCGATGCCCGCCGCCGCGGGCCGCCGATCGGCGCGCCGCCGCCCGCCGGCCGCCGCACTGCGGTCGGTCATCATCAACTACACGGGGTTCCACACCGAGTTCACCGCCCCGAGGCGCCGCCTGGAGCTGCCCACCGGCTGCGTGACGCTGGTCTTCAACTTCTCCGAGGGCCTGTGGGTCTCCCGTACGGAGGACCTCGCCGAGGCCCGGCCGCGGCCCGCCGCCCGGGCCATGATCAGCGGCCCGCGCACGGTGCCGGCGATCGGGGTGCACGCGGGGGTCGTGCACGGGCTGGAGGTGAACATGACCCCGCAGGGCTGCTACCGGCTGTTCGGCATCCCGATGTGGCACTTCGAGGACGCCCACGTGGACCTGGTGGAGGTGCTCGGACCGCAGGGCGGCCACCTCACCGAACGACTCCGGGCGCTCCCCTCCTGGACGGAGCGCTTCGCCCTGCTCGACGCGCTGTTCCACGCCCGCCTCGACGGCGGCCCCCGCACCGCGCCCGAGGTCGACGGAGCCCTCTCCGGGCTCTGGACGGACAGCGGCTCCCTGGCCCGGGTGAGTGCCGCGACGGGGTGGAGCGCCCGGACCGTACGGGCGCGGTTCCGCGAACAGGTGGGCCTCTCCCCCAAGGCCATGGCCCGCGTGTTCCGGCTGCAGCACGCACTGCGGATGCTGGCGGCGGGAACGGCGGCCGCACAGGTGGCGGCGGCCTGCGGCTATCACGACCAGGCGCACCTGAGCCGCGAGGTGAAGGCGATGACGGGGCTGCCCCCGTCCCGGTTCGTCCTGCTGCGGGGCGGCCTGGCGCCGGGTTCGGCCCTGGACCGGATGGCGGGCCGGGTCAGCAGCGTGATGCTGGCCGGCTAGGCCGGCTCTTTCGGATCTGGCCGTCAGGCCCGCGTCGTCCGGTGCCGTGCCTCGCCGCGCTGCCGGGGCTCCCGCGTACTGGACGTACTCGGGTGCCCCGGCAGTGCGGCGAGGTGCGGTGCCGGGCGGCGCGGGCCAGGCAAGATCCGAAAGAGGCGGCCCAGGCCGGCCGCCGCGCCCGGCGGGTCGCGGCCCGGGGCGCGCCTCGGATCGCGTCCCGGGGCGCGGCGGACCGTGCCGTCCGGCGGCGGCTCCCCCGTTGGATTCCGCCGGACCCCGCCGGCGGGCGTCGGCTCCCGTCGGCGAGCGGTTCGCCCGCCCTGGGCTGAGGACCCCCGTACCCCAGCCCGCGGGCGAGCGCTCCGCCCCCCTGGTCCTGCGTCTGGAGCCTGCCGCCGTGGCGGCATCGCGACTCCTCCCCCTTCCGTCCTGCGCCCACCGGTTCCGCCGCTCAGTCGGCTAGACGCGGTGCGTCGAGCGATTGAGCGCCGCTCCATCTAGTGGGCTAGACGGCTGGACGAAGATACGCCGCGGCACACATGCCCTGTCAAGGTCCCGCGGGGCACCCCGAGGGCAATATGACGTGGGTCACATTCCCCGGGGTCCGCTAGCTGGGTAGACGCACTTCGTTGCACTGTGTGGCGAAAGCCATCTAGGCCAGTAGATAATGCCGGTGATGATTTAGTACTGGACCATCGGATCCAGCAGCAGACGGGAGCAGTGACGGTGATGGGTGAGGAGACCCCCACCGGCCGGCGGGACACCATGGGTGACCGCCTCGGCTTCTTGATCGAGACGATCCATCCGGCGGGCCGCGGTCCGTACACGTACCAGGAGATCGCCGAGGGCACCAAGAAGCTGTCCGGACCCTCCGTCTCGCACGGCACCGTTCAGACCATCCGCCTGAACAACAACCCGAACCCGGGCATCGACTCGATCCGCGCGATCGCCAACTTCTTCGGCGTCACCGTCGGATACCTGGCCGACGGCGAGAACGCCCAGGCGATCGAGCAGCGGATCGAGGAGCGGATCATGCGGCTGCGCGAGGAGATGGGCAAGGCCGCCGCGGCCGACGAGTTCGCCCAGGTCCTCGAGGACGAGCAGGTCAAGGCCGCGGCCTTCCGTCTCAGCGGGTTGTCCGCCGGGTCCATGCGGTCCGTCACCGGCTTGATCAAGCAGCTCCGGAAGGCCGAAGGGCTTCCGGATGTGAAGCCGCGGCGCCGCCGCGGCAAGGAGTCCTGAGGCGCGAATCGGCCACGCACCTCACCCGAGCAGTCGTATTCCGGCCACCGACCCGCCCTCAGTGAGCCCCTGCTGCGCTTCCGGTTACTCTCAAACCCGATCGGGTGTGCGGACTGGGCGACGACGGCGGGGAGGGCGACCATGCGCTGGTGGAAGCGCGCCGACGCGGAGTGCGCCGCCGTCGCGGACCGGCTCGTCATCCCCCGGCCGTTCGACCTCGAAGCCTTCTGCGAGGGCATAGCCGCGCAGCGCGGCCGGCCGCTGATCCTGCTGCCCCTCGACGGCCCCCCCGACCCGGCCCTGCCCTGCGGGATATGGCTCGGACTGGACGTCGCCGACCTCGTCTTCTACGACGCCGTCGCGGCCGAGATCCTCAAGGTGCAGATCGTCCTCCACGAGATCTCGCACATGCTGCTCGGCCACGTCGCTCCCGAACTCGACATCCCCGAACAGGCGTCGGACCAGGAGATCGCCCGGGCCTCCGAGCACTTCCAGCGCCTGCTGACGCGTACGCACACGGCCGTCTCCGGACTCGACCGCCCCGAGCTGCCCGTGGCCGAGATCATCCGCACCGAGGCGGCCCGGATCAGGAACGTCGCCCGCGTCAGCGAATCGATCGACGAGGAACTCGGCCTCGACATCGACCGCCTGGCGCACCTCATGGGGCGGAGCAAGTTCGCCAGCCCGCAGGAGCGGCAGGCCGAGACCCTGGCCACGCTCATCCACGAGCGGGCCGGCCGCTACCACACGACGCAGTCGACCTCCAGTGAGGCCGAGGACCGTCTCGTGCGGCTCCATGACGCCCTCGGGCACCCCGTTCGGAATACGTGGTCGTGAAGTGAAACACCTCGAAATCGCCATCCTGGCCATGCTCTGGACGGTGACGGTCTGGCGCGCCCCCTCCGCCGTCCGCTCGGTCAAACAGCGGGCCCTGTGGACGGCCTTCGCCGCCCTGACCGTCTCCATGACGCTCCGCCTCCCCGGCGTGATGCGCACCCTGGACGACTGGGCGGGAGTCAACAACCTCTCCACCCTCTTCAAGCACTGGCTGGGCATGATCGCGGCCGGCGCGGTCGTCGACTTCGTCGTCGCCATCGCCCGCCCGGAGACCGGCCGCCGGCTGCGGGCCCGCCACTACGCCGCCCTGACCGCGATGACGGCCATGGCGGTGCTCTTCGTGTTCTTCGTCCCGCGGCCCCGCGAGATGACCGACTTCTTCGAGGAGACCGCGGGCAACGGCTGGGCGACGGTCTACTACCTCCTCTTCGTCGTCTACCTCGGCATCGCCATGGCCACCGCCACCTGGCTCTTCTGGGGCAGCGCCCGGCACGCCAGCGCCCTGTGGCTGCGGACCGGCGTCCGCCTCATGGGCATCGGAACCGCCGTCGGCGTGCTCTACACCCTGCTGCGGGCCGGGTACATCGCGAGCCGTCTCGCGGGCCTCACGGACGACACCAGCGACACCGCGGTCGACAACGTCACGGACGCCCTGAAGTACCTGGCGATCGGCTTCATCCTCATCGGGAGCAGCATCCCGGCGTTCGGCGTGGCCTGGCGCACCGTCCAGGACGGCCGCCACCACCGGCAGCTCCAGCCGCTCTGGCAGGACCTGACCGCGGTGACCCCCGACATCGTCCTGAAGACCGGAGTCCTGCGCAGCCCCCGCCTGCGGCTGTACCGGCGGGTGATCGAGATCCGCGACGCCGCCCTGACCCTCGACGCCTACACCGCCGGCGACGTCCGCGAGCGCGCGCACCGCGCCGCCCTGGAGGCCGGATTCGACCCGGCGACGAGCCCGGCGGCCGAAGCCCTCTGGCTGCGGGCGGCCCGCGAGGGCAAGGCCCGCGGCGTCCTGCCGGTCCGCGGCACGCAGGAGCCGGCGGCCACCGTCGGGACCGACGAACTCGACTTCAGCACCGAAGTACTGCGACTCATCCAGCTCGCCCGGATCTACCACTCCGCCGTGGCCGACGACTTCCTCACCACGACCAGCCAGGAGGCGACGGCGTGACCGCCACGCTCACCCAGCCCACCGAGTCCCGATCCGCCCGCCTGATCACCGACGGGCTCGATCCCAAGACCTGGATCATCGCCGACACCGTCCTGATCGGCTGGCACACCGCCGGCCTCGCCGGGATCGGCTGGGGACTCCTCGGCTGCCTGTTCGCCGCCGTCATCCCGCTGGTCTTCATCAAGTACGGCATCCGGCGCGGCCGCTGGGCCGACCGGCACGTCGGCCAGCGCCAACAGCGCATCACCGTGATGGTGTTCATCATCGGCTCGGTCGCCACCGGCATCCTGCTGATGGCGCTCCTCGGCTCCCCCCGCACGATGATCGCGCTGATCGCGGCCATGCTGGTCACCCTCGCGGCCCTGCTCGCCGTGACCCCCGCCTGGAAGATCAGCGTGCACGCGGCCGTCTCCTCCGGGAGCGTCGCCATGCTCGCCATGACCTACGGGCCCTGGCTGCTGCTCGCCTACCCGCTGGTCGCCGTCGTCGGCTGGTCCCGGGTCGAGCTGAAGGACCACACCCTCGCGCAGGTCGTCGTGGGCGCCGCGGTGGGCGCGGCCGTCGCGGCCGCCACCTTCGCGCTGGTCCGCTGAGCCGGGCGCCCGCCCCACTGTTTTCGAGCCGTGCCGTTTTCGACAAGACAGGCGCGCTCCGGCTTGTCACGCTCGGCGCACACGGTCGGCACTGCGACAGCCCGTCACGGGGGTACGGGCTGCCGCAGTGCGTCGACCAGTGCGCGCGGCTCGTCCGCGTGGAAGCGGATGACGCGGGCCTCGGCGCGGGCGCCGAGCGGGCGGCGGAAGGCGAGCGGGCGGGTCAGTTCCACGGTGACGGTGGTCTGGCTGCCGACGATCAGGTCGAGCACCCCGTCCTCGGAGAGGGTGACGAGCCGTCCCTCGGGGTAGCGCCGGTCCACCCGGACCGAGGCCAACGCGTCCCGCGGGACGGTCAGGTCGAAGAGGGCTCCGTAGCGGATGCGCAGGGTCCCGTCGGAGCCCACCACGTGCGGCCGGGTGACGCAGGCCGCGTGCAGCGCGAGCATCAGCAGCACCCCGTACACGTCGAGGACGAGCACCACCCGGTGGACGGCCGGCCAGGGGATCAGGAAGGCCAGCGCCACCGTCTCGATCAGCGACACGAACACCAGCCCGTACATCATGGCCGTCTGCGGTCCGGTGTACGGGGCCGCGTGGTCTCCGGCGCGGGCCCCGTGCGGCGGCCGCCGCAGCGCCCAGCGGGCCAGCGAGGCGGACGCGCGCAGCTCGTGGAGCACGAGGCGGCGCACGGTCACGGGGACCACGGCCCGTACGGCCTCGCGGCGGGCCTCGCCCGGGTCGGTGCCGCGGGCGCGCGAGGCGGCGTACAGGGAGTACAGGACGCCCGCCTCCAGGAGGAGGACCGCCGGCACCACCGCTTCGGCGGCGGCGAGCACCCAGCCGGGCGGGCGCACTCCGGCGGCCACGCAGACCACCAGCGCCAGCTCCGCGGGGAGCACGGCGGCCACCCCGGTCCGTGCCGCCCGGATCGCGCTCATTCCCGGCCCCGCTTCGTCCGCCCGGCGCTGTCCGTGAAGGCTTCCGTCACCCGGCGGACGACCTCCGCCTGCGCCGGGGCGTACTCGGCGAGCAGGGCCTCCAGGAAGCCCGGCACCGCCCGCGGCCCGGCGGCCCCCTCCGTCGCCGCCACCGCCGCGAACACCTCGGCGGGCACCGCGGCCACCAGTTCCCCGGCGAGCGGCCCGATCCGGGGATCGTCCTCGGCCGCGTCGGCGAGCTCGTCGAGCCGCTCGTACAGCGCGAGCACGGCCGGATCGGCGGCGACCGTCCCGAGCAGGGTGTAGAGCTCCTCCCCCACGGCGCCCGAGGCGTCGAGCAGGCTCAGGTGCTCGCGGTCGAGCGCGGCGGACGGCGAGGCCGTCGCGGGCGCCCTGGCCAGCAGCTCCGCGAGCACGGGCGACACGGGCTCGGTCTCCCCGGGCGGGGCGGCGAGCAGCACGGCGAGGCGCCGCCTGCGCTCGGCCAGTTCGGCCTGCTGGCGGGCGAGGTCGGCGTCGAGCTCGGCCAGTACCTCGGCCGGCTCGCGCCCCGCGTCGTCCGCGAGCACGTCGCGCACCTCGTCGAGGCTGAGCCCGAGCTCGGTCAGCCGGCGTGCCCGGGCCAGCCGGACGGCGTCGCGCACGCCGTAGGCGCGGTAGCCGTTGGGGCGCCGGTCCGGCTCGGGGAGCAGGCCGACGTGGTGGTAGTGCCGGATCGCCCGGGTCGTGACCCCGACGAGCGCGGCGATCTCTCCGATCCGCACGGGTCCAGTAGAAACCCTGCCGTTGCGTCAAGGTCAAGCCGTGATGACGCAGCCGGTACGATGGGCGGCACGACAGACGAGTCGGCCGGGCGGCCGCGTCGGGATCCCCGGATCCCGCCGAGGAACGTCCGGGCTCCACAGGGCAGGGTGGTGGCTAACGGCCACCCGGGGTGACCCGCGGGACAGTGCCACAGAAAACAGACCGCCTGGGGCTTCGGCCCCCGGTAAGGGTGAAACGGTGGTGTAAGAGACCACCAGCGCCTGAGGTGACTCAGGCGGCTAGGTAAACCCCACCCGGAGCAAGGTCAAGAGGGGCCGTTTCCGAACGGCCCTGCGCGAACGTTCGAGGGCTGCCCGCCCGAGTTCGCGGGTAGACCGCACGAGGCCGGCGGCAACGCCGGTCCTAGATGGATGGCCGTCTCCCCGGCGACCGCGAGGTCACCGGGTGACAGAACCCGGCGTACAGGCCGGCTCGTCTGTCGGCGAACAGCCCCCGCTCACCCGTTCGTTCGGGGCGGGGGTTTCGTCGTACCGGTGGCGCCGCCGTTGGTCACGCCTCCCAGTGGGCCCGGTAGCGGGGCCGGTAGGGCTCGATGACCGTCTCGGCGTCGTACAGCGCGGCACGGCAGGCGGCACGGGCCCGTGCCCGGGAGCCGCGCTCCGCGGAAGCGGCGGCCTCGGACAGGGATCCCGCGAAGGCGCAGCAGTACCGCCGGCTGTCGAAGGCGCGCCGGATCTCCCGCGGTTGCGGGCGCCGGCCTTGTTCCGCCGCGGTACGCAGCTCCGCGGCGGAGTACCGCAGGCTGCGCAGGTCGACGCGGCGCCAGGGCCCCCTGTACGGACTCCGGCCGGGGATGTCGTGCTCCGCGCGCCGCTGGGCGGCGAACGGGGTGCGCTCGGCGGGAATGTGGTGGGCGGTGCGGGACACGGAGAGCCTCCAGTCGCACCCCAGGGCCTTCCTGGGTGCTACCGGAAGCCGGACGGGTACAGCTGCACGGGGCCCCTCCTCCTGTCCGCACGTGACCCCGTTCTACCAAACGGCGGCGCGCTGCGGCGCGGGGATTGCGACGAGGCCCCCCGCCCGGTCGGGGCGGGGGGCCTCGTCGTGCGGCCGGGCGCGGTGGCTCAGCGCAGGTGGGACGTGTCGTTCAGGAGGCGGACCGAAGCGTTGCCGTCGGCGTAGTAGGCGACCGCCGACAGGGAGGCCGCCGACAGCTCCATGCGGAACAGGGCCTCCGGCGGGGCGCCCAGTGCCAGCCGGACCAGGATCTTGACCGGCGTCACGTGCGAGACCAGCAGGACCGTGCGGCCCGCGTGCTCGGCGAGCAGCCGGTCCCTGGTCGCCGAGATGCGGCGGGTGGCCGAAGCGAAGCTCTCGCCGCCGCCCGTGGGGGCGGCCCTCGGGGAGTCCAGCCACGCCTGGAGGTCCTCGGGGTGGCGCTCGCGCGCCTCCGCGAAGGTCAGCCCCTCCCACGCGCCGAAGTCGACCTCGCGCAGGCCCTCTTCGACGGTGACGGTGAGCCCGAGCCGGTCGGCGACGGCCTGCGCGGTCTCCCGGCAGCGCCGCAGCGGGGAGCTGATCACCGTCTGGACGGTGCCGCGGGCCGCCAGCGACTCCGCGACCGCGGCGGCCTGGCGGCGGCCCGCCTCGGAGAGCTCCGGGTCGCTGCCGCCGCTGCCGGAGAACCGCTTCTGCGGGGTCAGCGCGGTCTCTCCGTGGCGCAGCAGCACGAAGGTGGCGGGGGTCCCCATGTCGGGGCCCCAGCCCTGTCCCGCAGCGGGGGCGGAAACGGTGCCGGTGGACGCGACGGTCCCGGCGGCCTCGGCAGCCGTGTCCGGCCCGGAAGCGGGGGCCGCCGGGGTCGCCGGGACCGTCGGGAACTGCGCCGGGGCGGCGGCGGGCACCGGGCCCGCCAGGTCGGCCGGGTCCCCGAACAGGGTGTCGGCGCCGGCCGGTGCGGAGCGGGCCGTCCCGCCCGCAGTAGAGCCCGCCCGGGTCCGCGTACCACCGCCGGAGGCCAGCGCGGCCCGGACGGCCGCGGCACCCTTCGCCGCGTCACCCGGAGGGCCCGCCGGCGGGGTGGCGGCCAGGGCGCGGGCCGCCGAGGCGTCGAGGGCGGCCGAGGAAGCGGAAGGCTCCCACTGCTTGCCGCGCTTGCCCGCGTCCATCGCCTCGTTCGCGAGCCGGTCCGCGTGCTTGTTCTTCTCCCGCGGGATCCACTCGTACGTCACCTGCGCGCGCGGCATGGCCTTCGCCGCCTCCGCCGCGAGCGGCTTCATGTCCGGGTGCTTGATCTTCCAGCGCCCCGACATCTGCTCGACGACGAGCTTGGAGTCCATGCGTACGAGGACCACCGCGTCCGGGTCCAGCTCGCGGGCGGCCTTCAGCCCGGCGATGAGGCCCTTGTACTCGGCCACGTTGTTCGTCGCGACGCCGATGTACTCCGCGCGCTCGGCCAGCGTCTCGCCCGTCACCGGGTCGAGGACGACGGAGCCGTAGCCGGCGGGCCCCGGGTTGCCCCGGGAGCCGCCGTCGGCTTCCACAACGAACCGCGGCATCAGATGCCCGCGTCGGCCATGCGGACCAGGATGCGGCCGCAGCTCTCGTGCCGGACGACCTCGTCGCGGGCGGCGGCCTTGATCTCGTTGACCTCGGCGAGGTCGAGCTCCAGGCGGCAGCCCTCGCAGCGGCGCTGCGACAGGCGGGCGGCGCCGACGCCGCCCTGCTTCACGCGGATCTTCTCGTACAGGGCGATCAGCGCGGCCGGCATCGTGGTGACGATGACCTCGCGGTCCTTGGCGATGCCCGCGACCTCGGCGTCGATCTCGCCGGTGGCGGCGTCGCGGCGCGCGGTGGCGTCGACGAGCTTGGCCTCCAGGGAGGCGACCCGGTCGGTGAGCTCGGTGACGCGCTCCTGCGCACCCTCCAGACGCTCCATGACCTCCAGGACCACGTCCTCCAGGTCACCCTGGCGCTTGGCGAGGGAGACGACCTCGCTCTGCAGGTTGGCCAGGTCGCGGGCGGAGATGCCCGCGCCCGAGTCGAGGCGGGCCTGGTCGCGGGCGGCGCGCTGGCGCACCTGGTCCACGTCCTGCTCGGCCTTGGTCTGCTCGCGGGCGGCGTCGGTGGCCTGCGTCTGGGCGGCGACCAGGAAGTCGCGCTGCTGGGCGAGGTCGCTGGTCAGCGAGTCGACCTCGGCGTGCTCGGGGAGCATCTTGCGCTTGTGGGTGAGCTGAGACAGCCGGACGTCCAGGGCCTGGACGTCGAGAAGTCGGATCTGGTCGGCGGGCTCGGCGTTCAGTTGGGGGCTCCAGGGTGAGAAGGGGATGTCACGGACGGCGCGTGCGCCGTCCACGGGTCGGTGGCCGTGCGCGAGACGTGGGTCCGCAGACCCCAGCCGTTGCGCTCGGAGATGGCGTCCAGCTGGGCCGCGGCCTGCTCGCACCAGGGCCATTCGGTCGCCCAGTGGGCGGCGTCGACGAGGGCGAGCGGACTCTGCTCGCGGGCCTCGGACACCGGGTGGTGGCGCAGGTCGGCGGTGACGTACGCGTCGACACCGGCGGCCCGGACCTGCGCGAAGAGGCTGTCGCCGGAGCCGCCGCTGACCGCGACGGTACGGATCATCGCGTCGGGGTCACCGGCCACCCGGATGCCCTGCGCGGTCGGCTGGAGCCAGGCGGCGACGCGCGCGGTGAACTCGCGCAGCGTCTCGGGGCGGTCCAGCTCGCAGAGGCGGCCTAGGCCCCGGCGGCCGGCGGGGTCGCTCGGGTCGGGGACCAGCGGGCCGGTGACGCGCAGGTCGAGGGCGCCGGCGAGGGCGTCGGAGACGCCCGGGTCGGCGGTGTCGGCGTTGGTGTGGGCGACGTGCAGCGCGATGTCGTTCTTGATCAGCGTGTGTACGGCCCGGCCCTTGAAGGTGCCGGCGGCGACGGTGGTGGTGCCCCGCAGGTAGAGGGGGTGGTGGGTGACGAGCAGGTCGGCACCCAGCTTCACCGCTTCGTCGACGATCTCCTGGACGGGGTCGACGGCGAACAGCACCCGGGAGACCTCGGCGTCGGGGTCGCCGCAGACCGTGCCGACGGCGTCCCACTCCTCGGCCCGCGAGGGGGGCCACAGAGCGTCCAGCGCGGCGATGACTTCAGAGAGACGGGGCACAGGCCAAGGCTACCGTCCGTGGCGACCGGCCCGGCGCTCCGATCCCGGCGGAACCGGGGCGGGAGCGCGGGGCGGGCCGGGGCGGGAGCGCGGGGCGGGCCGGGGCGGGAGCGCGGGGCGGGCCGGGGCGGCCCGGCCGGCTACTTCACGAGGAACCCGCGCAGGTCGTCGAGGACCTTGTCGGCGGCGGTCACGCCGAGGCCCAGGTACCAGGTCTCGTCCGGGACGTCCTTGGCCTGGCCCTGCTTCACGGCCTCCAGGCCCTTCCACAGCGGGTTGGCCTCGGCGGAGTCGCGCTTGGTCTTGTCCTTGGCCCCGTAGACGCCGGTGAAGATCCAGTCGGCGGCGGCCTCGTCCATGCGCTCCGGGCTGATCTCCACCGCGAGGTCCTCGACCTGCTGGTTCTGCGGGCGCGGGATGCCGGAGTCCTTCAGGATCGTGCCGATGAAGGAGGCGCCGGCGTACAGCCGGGTCTTGCCCGGCATGTAGCGCAGCATCGTGACGGTCGGCTTCTTCTCGCCGAGGTCCTCGCCGAGCTTCGCCGCCTTGGCCCGGTAGGCGTCGAGCTTGGCCTTGGCGTCGGCCGTCTTGTCGAGGGCGGCGGCGTTGAGGAGGTAGTTCTCCTTCCACGGGAAGCCGGGGCGGATGGAGAAGACGGTCGGGGCGATCTTCGAGAGCGCGTCGTACTTGTCCGCGGAGCGGAGCTGGCTGCCGAGGATCAGGTCGGGCTTGAGGGCGTTGATCGCTTCGAGGTTGAGGTTGTTGATGGTGCCGACGGACTTGGGCTCGCCCGCGTCCTTCTTCAGGTACGCGGGGACGCCCTCGTCGCCTTCGGTGGGCGCGTAGCCGACCGGCTGCAAGCCCAGCGAGACCACGTTGTCGAGCTCGCCGACGTCGAGGACGACGACCCGCTTGGGCGCGGCCTTGAGCTCGGTGGAGCCCATGGCGTGGGTGACCGTGCGCGGGAACTGTCCCGCGGCGGCGGTGGTCCCGAAGGCCGCCGTCTGCTTCGCCGCGTCGGAGAAGTCCTTGCCGCCCTGGGCCGCGGCCTTCTTCTCGGTGCCCCCGGCCGGGGCCTCCTTGCCCGGCGTCGCGGCCTTGTCGTCCTGGCCTCCGCAGGCGGTGAGGACGAGTGCGGCGGCAGCGGCCAGGGCGACGGCGGCAGATCCGCGGCGTCGGAGGGACATGGGACGTCTCCTGAGGGTGGGGAGCGGGCGGCACGCCAAGAGAACCGAATGGTCCGCATTAGCGGGTTAGGTGTACCTAACCAGGTCCCTCACCCTAAACGCCCTGGTATCGCACAGCACAATCGCCTCCCCCTCCACAGCCGAACCGCCGCCCGGCCACCCGTATGTGTGAAGCGGGGATTGTCGCGTTGTCCGGGGGGAAGCTCGATCACTACGTTCCTCGGCGGAGGTGCTCGCAGATGACTGTCTGTGCCATCGAGAAGACCAGCGCGACCCCGTTCACCATCGCCGCGGACGGGTCCTACGCCGCCCGGCTGGCCGGGGACGGCGAGGCCCGTTATCCGGAGCGCTGGACGCTGACCGGGCCCGAGCCGTACGCGGTGCCCCTGCCCCTCGCGCAGCCCGAGGAGGCCGACAGCGAGGTGCTGCCGCTGGCCGACGGGCGGGTGCTGATCCACCGTCGGGTGGCGGAGCGGCACGCCTTCGCGCTGCTGTACCCGACGGGCGGCGGCGAGGCGGGCGCGGGGCCCCGGACCGGAGAGCTGCAGCTCGGCGCGATCCCCGTGGTGGACGGCGTACGGGTCACCCTGCTGCCCCCGTCACCGGACGGGCACGGGGCCTTCGCCCTGGCCGTGGGGGCCGCGTCGACCACGGTGTGGCAGGTGGCCGGGGTCCCCTTCGGGCCGGAGCGCGTCGCCCGGATCCCGGGGCGGTGTTCGGGCGGGGTATGGCTGGACCGGACCGGCCGGCTGCTCGCACTGGACCGCGAACTGGACGGCCTTGACGGGCCGGTGACCAAGGCCGTGGCCGTGGACCTGCGGCGGGCCGGGGAGATCTCGCCGCTGCTCCAGATCGCGGAGGCCAGCAACGACCGGCTGCTCCTGGCCGACCCCGACAGCGGGCTGCTGCTGATCCGCTCGGACGCGCCGGGCGAACCCCGGCTCGGCTGGGGGGTCCTGGGCAGTGCCCGCCCGGTCCGCTTCCCGGAGTGCCTGCGGGCCGTCGGGGCCACGGCGACGCCGTTCGCGGTGCAGCCGGGGCAGGTGCTGATGCCGGAGAGCTGCGGGGTGGCCCTGCGGGTGGACGAAGCCGGCGACGGCTACGGCGGCGCCGTGGCCGGGCTGGCCCTGTGGCGCCCCGCCGACCGGCACGTGTTCCGGCTCGGCGCCCCGGCCGGCTGGCTCGGCGCGACGGGCCGCTGGACCCCGGAGGGCCGCCTGCACCTCCCGTACGCCACCCCCGAAGTGCCGTGCGGACTCCTGGGCATGACCCTCCCGGTCGCCCCTCCCCCGCCCGTCCGACTGGACCCCATCCCCCTCCCGCCCGCACCCGCCCGGCCGGTCCCCTTGCAGCAGGCCCCGCTGGGGTGAGCGTCTCCGGGTTCCGGGCGTCTGCTATCCAAGCCCGGTGACGAACTCCAAGCCCTACGACGCGGTCCTCTGCGACCTCGACAACGTGATCCGCTTCTACGACACGGCGCACGTGGCCGAACTGGAGGCGTCGGCCGGCCTCGCGCCGGGCACGACCTCGGCGGTCGCCTACGCACCGGCCCTGGACGGGCCGCTGCTCCTGGGGCTCACGACCCCGGAGCAGTGGGTCCACGCGATCGCGGCCGAGCTCGCGCAGGACGACAGGGTGTCGTCGGCCCGCGCGGACGAGCTGGCCCGGGCCTTCGCCGGGTCGCCGTTCTCGGCCGACGGGACGGTGGTGGCGATGCTGCGCCGGCTCCGGGCATCGGGCACGCCGCTGGTCCTGGTCACCAACGCGACCCTCGACCTGGAGGACGACCTGGAAGCGCTGGGGCTGGCGGACCTCGCCGATCACGTGGTCAGCAGCGCCCTGGTGGGCGTGGCCAAACCCGACCGGGAGATCTACGAGATCGCCGCCGGGCGGGCGGGAGCGGCCGTGGACCGGTGCCTGTTCATCGACGACCGGCTGGAGAACATCGAGGCCGCCGTGGCGCTCGGAATGACCGGCGTGCACTACCGGGAGCCCGCCGACCTGCACGGGCCGCTGGCCTTCGCGCTCCTGCGGTGACCGGTGGGCGGGCGCGCCTGCGGGACGGCGGGTCCGATGACCCGCCGCCCCGTGGGGACGGTGTCAGCCGTCGTGCTTGAGGCCGAGGACTTCGGCCGCCGCGAAGGTCTCGTTCGGCGGGCGGGAGTCGTAGTGCGGGGTGAGGACTTCGTCGAGTTCCTCGTAGGAGAAGGACTCCTTGGTGGTGTCGAACTTCGCCGCCACCTTCGGGCGCTCCATGACGACCACGATGCCGCCGTGGACGACGAACAGCTGCCCGTTGGCCTTCGCCGAGGCCGGTGAGGCCAGGTAGCCGACCAGCGGGGAGACGTGCTCGGGGGCGAGGGCGTCGAGCTTGCCCTCCTCCGGGACCTGGAAGCCCGCGAAGACGTCCTCGGTCATCCGGGTCCGGGCGCGCGGGCAGATGGCGTTGGCCGTCACCCCGTACTTGGCGAGCGCCAGGGCGGTGGACGTGGTCAGGCCCACGATGCCGCCCTTGGCCGCCGCATAGTTGGGCTGGCCGGCGGAGCCGCCGAGGAAGGCCTCGGAGGAGGTGTTGATGATCCGGCCGTAGACCGGCCCGCCGGCCGCCTTGGAGCGTTCGCGCCAGTGCACGGAGGCGAAGTGTGTCGTGTTGAAGTGGCCCTTGAGGTGGACCCGGATGACCGAGTCCCACTCCGGCTCCGACATCGAGAAGACCATCCGGTCGCGCAGGATGCCCGCGTTGTTGACCAGGATGTCGAGCTTGCCGAAGCTGTTCACCGCCAGCTCGACCAGCTCGCGCGCCTGCTCGAAGTCGGCCACGTCGCCCAGGTGCGCCACCGCCTGTCCACCCGCGGCCCGGATCTCCGCCGCGACCTCCTCCGCCGGAGCGGCCGAGGCCTCGCCGGAGCCGTCGCGGCCGGGCTGCCCGAAGTCGTTGACGACCACGCTCGCGCCGAGCCGGGCGAGTTCGACCGCCTCGGACCGGCCGAGGCCGCGGCCCGCCCCGGTGACGATGGCGACGAGTCCCTCAAGTGGCAGTGACATCCGTACGGTTCCTCTCGAAACGGGTCAGAGTTCGATGCAGGTGCGCAGGGCCACGCCCGTACGCATCTGGTCGAGCGCGTCGTTGATCTCGGCGAGCTGCACGCGGTGCGTGATCAGGCCCGCCAGGTCCACCCGGCCGGCCCGCCACAGCGCGATGGTGCGCTCGTAGGAGCGGAGCACGTCGCCGCCGCCGTACATCGACGGCAGGATCTTCTTCTCGTCGAAGAAGAGGGAGAACATGTTGATCGAGTAGTTGTCGTCGAGGGCGCCCGCGCCGACCACGACGACGGAGCCTCCGCGGCGGGTCATGTCGTAGGCGGTCTTCGTGGTCGCGGACTTGCCGACGACCTCGAAGACGTAGTCGAAGCCCTCGCCCGCGGTGATCCGGTTCTTGGCGTCGGCGAACTCCTCCGGGGAGACCGCCTCGGTGGCGCCGAAGCGCAGTGCGGCCTCGCGCCGGGAGGCGACGGGGTCGACGGCGACGATCTGGGCCGCGCCCTGCACCTTGGCGCCCTGGATGACGGAGATGCCGACGCCGCCGCAGCCGATGACGGCGACCGAGGAACCGGCCTCCACCTTGGCGGTGTTGATGGCGGCCCCCAGGCCGGTGGTGACTCCGCAGCCGATCAGGGCGGCGATGTCGAACGGCACGTCGTCGGGGATGGGAACGGCGCAGCCCGCCGGCACCACCATCTCCTCGGCGAAGGTGCCGGTGCCCGCGAAGCCGAAGATGCTGCTGTCGCCGCGCTGGAAATTGGGGGTGGCCACGTTGCCGAAGGCCTCCAGGCACAGGTGGCCCTGGCCGCGCCGGCAGGAGGGACAGTGGCCGCAGGGCGGGAGCCAGCAGACCAGGACCCGGTCGCCGATCGTGTGGCTGGTGACGCCGTCGCCCACGTCGGTGATCACGCCGGAGCCCTCGTGGCCCGGAATGAAGGGGGCGGGCTGCGGGAGGACGCCGCTCATCGCGGAGAGGTCGGAGTGGCACAGGCCGGTGGCCTTGACGCGGATCTTGACCTTGCCGGGGCCGAAGCCCACGGCCCGCATGTCCTCGACGACTTCGAGCTTGTCCTGGCCTATCTCGCTCTGGAGTGCTGCGCGCACGGTGCGGCTCCTTCTGTGTGTCTGCGGCTGCGGGGTTTCGCGTGCTTCGGCTGCCGGGTCCGCTCGGCCTCGTTCGACTCGGCCTCGTTCGGCTCGGCCGTGTCCGACTCAGCCGTGTTCGACGACGGTGTCGGCGAGGACCGGGGCGTCGTCCCGGTCGGCGGCGCTCACCGTGACGAGGACCCGGCCGGGCTCCTGCCACATCCGGATCCGCAGGGTCTCGCCGGGGAAGACGATCCCGGCGAAGCGGGTGCGGTAGGAGCGGACGCGGGACACGTCGCCGTCCAGGACGGTGTCGACCACGGCCTTCAGGGTCATGCCGTACGAGCACAGGCCGTGCAGGATCGGCTGGTCGAAGCCGGCCATCTTGGCGAACTCGGGGTCCGCGTGGAGCGGGTTCCAGTCTCCGGAGAGGCGGTACAGCAGCGCCTGCTCCTCGCGGATCTTCCGCTCCTCGATCCGGTCGGGCGCCCGCTCGGGCTGCTCCGCCTTGACGGAGGGGCCGCGGTCGCCGCCGAAGCCGCCTTCGCCGCGTACGAAGATCGACGCGTCGGAGGTCCACAGCGGCCCGTCGGCGTCCGCGACCTCGGTGCGCAGGACGATCACGGCGGCCTTGCCCTTGTCGTAGACGGCGGCGACCTTGGCGGTGGAGGCGGCCCGTCCCGTGACCGGAATGGGCCGGTGCAGCTCGATGGACTGGCTGCCGTGCAGCACGTTGGCGAGGTTGACCTCGATGCCGGGCGCGGCGAGGCCGCCCATCATGGCCATGCCGGCGCCGGCGACGGTCGCGAAGCTGGGGAGCACGTGGAGCTTGGACTCCAGGGTGTAGCGCAGCTCGTCCGGGTCGGTGGCGGCCCCGGGGTTGTTCGGGGAGGTCCCCGCGCCGAGTCCGAGGTGGTAGAGCTGGATGTCCTTGTGGTCCCAGGCGATGTTCCCCCGGCGGGGTTCGGCGGCGAGGGCCTTGGCGGCATCGATCGGCATGGGCGTGCTGCTCCCTGTGTTGGAAACACCGTCTTCGGGGCACCGGCTGCGCGGCACCGGTCGTGAACCGGCCGTACGGCACCGACTGTGCGAGCGCGGCGCCTTGGAAGACCTCGGCGCGGCCGTCCGCACCGTCGGCCGCACCGAGGTCGTATGCGGGACCGGCACTCTAGAACGCGTTCTAGGTTGCCGGTGAGGGAATGTATAACGCACGCCCCAGCACTTGGGAAGACCGCTGACTACACGTCAGATGTGCCTCCCCGGCGGGCCGGTCGGAGCCACCCGGCCTCCCTCCCGCCCGCTCACCGGCCCGACCGCCGCGCCGAGCCCCTGAACAGCAAGGTCACCCGGAGATGCCGCGCCGACCACCGCGCGGCGGGACGGGACCCCGCGGCTGGTGCCCGTCGCCGCCGTCTGTTTCTTCGCGGCGCTGTTCGGCGCGTGGCACGCCTGAGGGCCTACTCTGACCAGGTGGACGAAATGCCCGTTTCCCTGCGCCCTGCCCGATCCCTGCGGGTGTTCCTGGACCCGCCGAACCCGGCCCTGGCGGTCCTCCTCGGCCTCCAGCCGGACATCGAGGTCGTGGCTTCGGCGCTGGCCCGCCCGGCGGTGGCGCTGACGGAGTCGGTGGACCGCGTCCCCGTGCTCCTGGCGGAGGACCCGGAATGCCGGATCCTGGTGATGACGGGCTCCGCCCATCCGGGGCTGCCGGAGGCCGCGCTCGCCGCCGGCGCGGCGGGCCTGGTGCTGCGGGACGGCCCCGTCGAGGACCTCGCGGACGACATTCGCCGCGCCTCCCGGGGGGAAACGGTGGTCGACCCGGCGCTGGAGGCCCCGCAGGCGCCGCAGGCCTCGTAGACCTCGCAGGCCTCAGAGGCCCTGCCTGCCCGACATGCGCCCGCCCCGCGGATCCTTCCGGAGGATCCGCGGGGCGGGCGGGGCCGTGAGCGCGTGGACGGCGTGGAGGGCGGACTCAGCCGGCGGCGGGCGCCGTCCAGTCGTCGACCGTCCGCGACGGGTCCAGCGCGACCGGCAGGCTCTCCAGGCCGCGGAAAGCGGGGAAGGGTCCCTTGAGCCACTCCTCGCGGCCCGCCTCCGGGGTCGCCAGGACCATGTCGGGGAACCGGTCGAGCAGGGCCGTCAACGCGGTCTCCAGCTCCATGCGGGCGAGCGGGGCACCGAGGCAGTAGTGGGGGCCGTGCCCGAAGCCGAGGTGGGTGCTCTGCAGCCCCTTCCGGGTCACGTCCAGGGTGTCCGGTTCCGGGAACTTCTCCGGGTCGCGGTTCGCGGAGGAGATCGCGATCTGGACCAGCGAGCCCCGGGGGATGGGCACTCCCCCGATCTCCAGGTCCTCCAGGGCGTAGCGGAACGTGGAGGTCTCCACGGAGCACTCGTACCGGACGAGCTCCTCGACCGCCTGCGGCAGCAGCCCCCGGTCCGCCCGGACCAGGGCCAGCTGGTCCGGGTGGGAGAGCAGGGAGAAGACCGCGTTGCCGATCTGGTAGGTGGTGGTCTTGTGACCGGCGAAGAGCAGGACCCACATCATCGAGACGAGTTCGTCGTCGGTCAGCGCCCCTTCCTCGTGCTGCGTCCGGATCAGCACCGTGAGGAAGTCGTCCGCGGGTTCCGCGCGCTTGCGGGTGACCAGACCGGTGAAGTAGTTCCGCAGCCAGTGCTCGGCCGCGGCCAGGTCATCGGCCATGTCCTTGCTGAACCGGGACCGCGTGACCTGCCCGAACCACTTCAGGACCTGGGTGCGCTCGTCCCCGACGATGCCGAGCAGTTCACAGATGACCATGACGGGGAGCGGCAGGGCGAAGGAGGTCATCAGGTCGACCGGGGCGTCCGTCGGGCACTCGGCCAGCAGTTCGCCGGCGAGCTGCTCGATGCGGGGGCGCAGGAGCTTGACGTGGCGCGGGGTGAAGGCCTCGTGGGCGATGTGCCGCAGCCGGGTGTGCCGAGGGGGGTCGGCGAAGATCAGGTTGTCGTCGAGGGCGTCGCAGGTGTCGCCGAAGACGGCGTGGTAGATGTCGATGCCCTCGTGCATGTCCTTGCCGATGCGCGGATCGGACAGCGCGAGCCGGGCGTCGTCGTACCGGGTGACGAGATACGTGTCCACCCCGTGGCGCGTCGTCAGCTTGCAGACGGGGGCCTGCTCGCGCAGCGACCGGTAGACCGGGTAGGGGCACGTGCGGTACTCCGGCGTGCCCATGGACACCGCCGCCACGGCTGCGTCGACGGGGATGCCGACGGGAAGGCCGTCACTGACTGCCACTGCGGGTTCGGTCGTCACGGGCTCAGACCTCTCGTGGGGCTCGACTGTCCAGCCACCTGACTCCCTCTGCCCGGGGGCCGAAAAACGCCGGGAAAGACGGATTACCCCGTTCGGGGCCGAAACTACGCCCGCCTGAGCGGATCGGCCGGGTCCCCGTCCTGTCCCGCGAGCACCCGCGCGGGGCGGCCGTAGGGTCCCCCCATGCCGGACATCGCAGACCTCACCCCGCCGGACGACGGCAGTCGCCACCGGATCGACGTCCACCACCATTTCTGCGCCCCGGAGTGGCTGGAGTGGGCCGAGGGCCAGGGCCTGGTGAACCGGAAGGCCCTTCCGCCGTGGGCGCGCTGGGACTCCGCGGCGGCCCTGGACCTGATGGACCGGGCCGGGATCGCCACCGCCGTCCTCAAGCCGATGCTGCCGGCGCGGTACGCGACCTCCGCGCAGCTCCGCGAGGCCACGGCCGTCACCCTGCGGGCTGCGGCGGAGGTGGCGGACGCGCATCCGGGCCGCTTCGCGTTCCACGCCCCGCTGTTCCTCGACGACCCGGAGGTCTCGCGCTGGGCGCTGCGGCGCGGGCTCGACGAGCTGGGGGCGGTGGGGGTGAACGTGACGGCGAACTACGGGGGCGTCTACCTGGGCGACCCCTCCTACGACCCCCTCTTCGCCGAACTCGACGAGCGGTCCGCCGTCGTGGACACCCATCCGCACAACCTGCCGCTGCCCGGCGGGGGCGCGGCCGGAGGACCGGCGGCGGTGGCCGTTCCGGGGATCCCGAACTTCCTGTGCGACTTCCTCCTGGACACGACGCGGGCCGCGCTGAACATGATCCACAAGGCCACCCTGGACCGGTTCCCGAACCTGTCGGTGATCCTGCCGCACGCGGGCGGCTTCCTCCCCCACATCGCCACCCGCGTACAGGCCTTCGCGGGCGCGCTCACCCCGTCCGTGGAGCCGGCGGTGGTCCGGGACCACCTGCGCCGCTTCTACTACGACACGGCCGGACCCATGTCCCCCGCGGGCACCCTGCTCGCGATGGCGGACCCCGACCGCATCCTCTTCGGCAGCGACTGGCCCGCGTGCCCGGCGGAGATGGTCACGGACATCGCCCTGCCGGCGCTGGCGGACGACCCCGCGCTGACGCCGGCGCACCGCCGCGCGGTCAACCGGGACAACGCGCTGCGCTTGATGCCGAGCCTGGCTCCGCTGAGCCCGGCCCGCGTCTGACCGCCCGCCTCGGCCGTAACCCCGTTCTCGGCCGTACCCGGTTCTCCGCGGAGTCTAAGATCCAGCCGACGGTCATCACAGCGCAACGACCGGTCCTCGACGAGAGATGGGAAGGCTGATCGTGGCCCGTTACATACGCGTGGGAGCGGTTCTGCTCATCGGGGGCCTGATCGCGGGCGGCACGGTGTGGGGCGGGGTGACGTTCGCCGAAAGCATGGAAGCCGAACTCCGCGACCCCGCCGCGGTTGCCACCGCGGCCCCCGCCAAGCGGCCCGCCGGTGACGTCCTCACCGATGCACAGCGCGCCGGCCTGGGGCCCGCCGTCGCCACCGGCCGCGAAGGCAGCGAGAAGGTCGCCACCGCGCACCAGGCGGTGTGGGAGGACGAGGACATGCGCCTGGCGAAGATCCCCGTCGTGCTCACCAACCCCGGCGATGTGCAGCAGCGCGTCGAGACGGGCCTGAGCGTGTACTCCGCACGCGGCGAGGCGTCCACGTCGCTGTGGGAGGGAACGGTGGACTCCGGCGGTGAGCTGGCCCCCGGCACGTCGGTGGTGACCTACGTGACCGTGCAGTCCGTACGCGACCTCGCGGCGTTGCGGATCGAGCTCCGGCGGACGTCCGGCGAAGGCTGACCCCGCCGGACCGCGCGGTCCCGGCACGGCGGCGGAGCTACTTGCGCAGGAGCGTGACCACCGCCGCGCCGCCCAGCCCTATGTTGTGCGCCAGGGCCACCCTCGCCCCGGGGACCTGTCGGGGGCCCGCCTGGCCGCGGAGCTGCCAGACGAGTTCCGCCGCCTGCGCCAGGCCCGTGGCGCCCAGGGGGTGGCCCTTGGAGATGAGGCCGCCCGAGGGGTTGACCACCCAGCGGCCGCCGTACGTCGTCGCCCCCGACTCCACCAGTTCCCCGGCGCCGCCGTCCTCGCACATGCCCAGCGCCTCGTACGTCAGCAGCTCGTTGATCGAGAAGCAGTCGTGCAGCTCGATGACGTCCACGTCCGCGATCCCGAGCCCGGAGGCCGCGAAGACGGCCCGCCCCGCCGCCGCCGTCATCGGTTTGCCGACCGCGTCGATGCAGGAACCGGAGGAGAAGGACGCCTCCGTGTCCGTGGTCATGGACTGCGCGACGATCTCCACCGCCCGGTCGGCCAGCCCGTGCCGCTCCACGAAGCGTTCCGATACGACCACGGCCGCCGCCGCCCCGTCCGAGGTCGGCGAGCACTGGAGCTTCGTCAGCGGCTCGTGGATCGTCTTCGCCGCGAGGATCTCCTCCACCGTGTACACGTCCTGGAACTGCGCGTTCGGATTGTTCGCCGAGTGCCGGTGGTTCTTCGCCCCGACCGCCGCCAGCTGCGCGGCCGTGGTCCCGTAGAGCTTCATGTGCTCCCGCGCCGCGTTACCGAAGATCTGCGCGGTCGGCGGGGACATCTCGAAGCCGTGGCCGGCGGCCATGATCCCGTAATGGCGGGCGACCGGGGAGGTCTTGAATTCATCAGCGGCTCCGCCGCGGGCCCCTCCCTCGGAACCGCCGCCCAGCGCGCCGCGCTTCATCTTCTCGAAGCCGAGCGCCAGCACGCAGTCGTTGATCCCGCCCTCCACGAACTGCCGGGCCATCATCAGCGCCGTCGATCCCGTCGCGCAGTTGTTGTTGACGTTGTAGACGGGGACCCCGCTCAGCCCCAGCTCGTACGCGGCCCGCTGGCCGGCCGTCGAGGCCTGGAAGCAGTAGCCGACCGGGACCTGCTCGACGAGCCCGTAGTCGATGCCCGCGTCCGCGAGCGCCGCCTCGCCGGCCTCCTTCACCATGTCCCAGTACTGCCAGTCCCTCGACTCCGGCTTCTCGAACTTCGTCATGCCGACGCCCACGATGTACGACTTCATGTCTGACCCCACTGCCCTTCGGTGTCTTCAGTCCCTGGGAAGGCCGAGAATCCGCTCGGCGACGACGTTGAGCTGGACCTGCGTGGTGCCCCCGGCGATGGTCAGGCAGCGGGACATGAGCATGCCGTGCACGGCCCGCTTCCCCGCCCCCTCGCTCACCGCGCCCGCCGGGCCCAGCAGTTCGAGCGTGAGCTCGGCGGTCCGCTGCTGGTGCGGGGTCTGGACGAGTTTGCGTACGGACGCGCCCGCGCCCGGTTCCAGTCCGGAGACCTGCTGGAGCGTGGTGCGCAGCCCGATGCAGGCCAGCGCGTGCGCCTCGGCGGCCAGGGCCCCGATCCGCACCCGGTACCCGCCCTCGAGTTCGGCGGAGCGGGCGAGCAGCGCCTCCAGGCCGCTGTCGAAGGTCATCTGGTCGGCCATGTGGACGCGTTCGTTGCCCAGCGTGTTGCGGGCGACCTTCCAGCCGCCGTCCTCCGCGCCCACCAGGGCGTCCGGCGGCAGCGGCACGTCGTCGAAGTAGACCTCGTTGAAGAGGGCCTCGCCGGTGATCTCCTTGAGCGGACGGATGTCGATCCCGGGGGTCTTCATGTCCACGATGAAGTAGCCGAGGCCCTTGTGCTTGGGGGCGTCCGGGTCGGTGCGGGCCAGCAGGATCCCGTAGTCGGCGCTGTGCGCGGAACTCGTCCACACCTTCTGCCCGTTGACGATCCAGCCGTCCCCGGACCCCGACCGCTCCGCCTTGGTCCGCAGCGAGGCGAGGTCCGAGCCCGCGCCCGGCTCGGAGAAGAGCTGGCACCAGGTGACGTCCCCGCGGAGCGTGGGGAGCACGTAGCGCTCCTGCTGCTCGGAGGTGCCGTGGGCGAGCAGCGAGGGGACGATCCAGGTGGCGATCCCCAGGTCGGCGACCTTGACGCCGGCGGCCGCCATTTCCTGCTGGACGACGAGCTGCTCGACGGGACCGGCGCCGAGCCCGTACGGGGCCGGCAGGTACGGGGCCGCGTACCCGGTGGGCGCCAGCACCCGGCGGGCGGTGGCCGGGTCGAGGCCGGCCGCGTCCGCGAGGGCGCTACGGGCCTTCGCGCGGTGGGTCTCGGCCCGCGCGGGCAGTTCCAGGCGCAGTTCGCGCCGGGCGCCGGCGGCGGCGAGCCGCACGGCGCGGACCCGGTGGCCGTCGCCGGGGCCGAGGAGCTGGCGGGCGACGAGGGCCCGGCGGAGGTAGATGTGGGCGTCGTGCTCCCAGGTGAAGCCGATGCCGCCGAGCACCTGGACGCAGTCCTTGGCGCAGGAGTACGCGGCGTCCAGCGCGGTCCCGGCGGCCAGCGCGGCCACCAGCGAGCGCACCTCGGCCGGCTCCTCGGTGGCCTGCGCGGCGTCCCAGGCGAGCGCCCGGGCCTGCTCCACGCGCACCAGCATGTCGGCGCACAGGTGCTTGATCCCCTGGAACTGCCCGATGGGCCGCCCGAACTGCTCGCGCACCTTCGCGTACTCGGCGGCGGTCCGCAGCGCCCACGCGGCGGTGCCGCAGGCGTCGGCGGCGAACAGCACGCAGGCGAGGTCCCGTACGAGGGCGGCGTCCAGCTCCAGCAGGGCGCCCGGCCCGGCCGTGACCCCGCGGGCGCGGACCTCGGCGGTGGGCCGGGTGGGGTCGGCACTGTCCTGCGTACGGATGTCCAGCGCGGCGGCGTCGACGGCGAACCAGCGGGTCCCGTGCGCCGTCTCGGCGGCGAGCAGCACGAGCTCGGCCTCGCCCGCGCCCAGCACCGGCGGCGCGGTCCCGTCGAGGAGGTACCCGCCCTCCACGGCCACGGCGGTCAGGTCCCCGGGCCCGAGCGCCACGGCCCCGACCCGCCCGCCGAGGGGCTCGGCCCCGGCCCGGTCCAGGAGTACCGAGGCCAGCACGCTCGGCAGGTACGCCCCGGGCAGCGCCGCCCGGGCGGCCTCCTCCACCGCGACGGCGAGGTCGAGCAGGGTCCCGCCCTCCAGGTGCGGCTCCAGCAGCCCGGAGGCGAGCAGTCCGTCCCAGTAGGCGGGGCGAGAGCCGGTCTGCGGCGGGGTGTCGAGGAGTTTGCGCACCTCCTCGGGCGGCACGGCCCGCGCGACCCACCCGCGCACGGCTTCGGCCAACTCCCGCTGTTCCTCTGTGATTCCGATGCCCATGCGCGGCAGAGTAGAACACGTTGCATTCTGACGGAAGGTCAGAACTGAAACACGTTCTCGCTTTGGCGGCGCACGGTGCCGCGCCGGAGGGCCCGTCGGGGGTCCGGTCGGGAGGCCCGCCGGCGGCGGTGGTACGCCACGGTGACCACCGCCAGCAGCGGCCCCCAGGCCACCAGGGGCAGGTAGCAGGCCGTCATCACCCAGTACGCCGCCCCCGTGGGGGAACCGGGGGCGCCCATGTTCCCCGGGTCGTTCCAGCCGATGGCCCCCAGGACTCCCAGCAGGGTGAGCGCGGCGGCCCCCAGACCGGCGGGGATCACGGCGGCGAGCGGCCGGACGGCCCTGCCGCCGATCAGCGGCAGCCACCGCGGCACGACTTCGCCCCAGCGCCGCACGAGGCCCAGGGCGAGGAAGCCCAGCAACTCGGCGAAGGCGCTCAGGCCTATCAGGTAGAGCGAGAACCCGCTGCCGAACCTGACGTCCGCCAGCGGATCGCCCCCGGAGAAGCCGAGCGGCACTCCGCACGCTCCGGCGATCCGCCACAGCCCGGTGGGCAGCGGGGCGAGCGCGGCGAGCTGGGCGAGCCGCACCACTCGGCGGCTCGGCCGGCGCTCCACGGCCGCTCTCATTCCTTGTCCCCCGCGTTCTCGGAGTTCTCGGCGTTCTCGGCGTTCTCCGCGTTCTCCGCGTTCTCCGACGGGTTCGCCGGGAACACGTGCACGACCTTGAAGTCGCCGCTCTCGGCGATCTCGTACGGTGCGGCGCTCAGGCACTTCGGCACCTCCAGCCCCTCGAAGCCGGACACGGCCCAGCTGTAGCCGACCCGGTCCTTCTTCCCGTCGCCCTTCCCGTCGTAGACGGTGAAGCCGACGCGCTTGCCGACGGCACCGGGGGGCAGGTCGGAGCTCGTGATGACGCCGGTGGCGGTCGCGACCGGACCGCCGGTCAGCAGGCAGTCGATACGGCCTTCGGCGTACGCGCCCTGCTTCCCGTCGGCGGTGTAGTGGCTGAACCGGAAGGTGCCGCGCGAGGTGCCGGCCGGGGCGTCCGGCTCGTCCGGCTCGACCGGGGCGAAGCCGTGTGCGTCGAAGGAGAAGCGGACCTGCTGGCCGTCCGCCCGGTACATCTGGGCGGAGCCCGTGAGGCTCGATTCCTTCGGCGCCTTCCTCGCCCCGTCCGAGACGGAGGCGGAGGCAGTGGCGGAGGCAGTGGCGGAGGCGGAGACGGCGAGGCCGGCGATGACCGCCAGCGCGGTGAAGCCGACGACGGACGTACGGAGAGAGGCACTGCGCAACATAGTGAACTCCTCGATCCCGGCGGCCGGATGAGCCGCTGTTCGGTGTGGCCTCAGCCTCCGCCACCGGGACGGTCCGGGACCATCGGCCGAAGGGGAGATCCACTCGGGGGCCCGGCGGGCCCTCTATGCCGTTCGGCAGAGGCCGCCCGCCCGGACTGCCCCTAAGGTCGTGGGGGTGAAGATCATGGGCATGGCACACCGGGACCGCGCCGTCGTAGGCGCCGTGGCCGCCGCCTGCTGCGCCGCCGCGCTCTTCCTGGGCGTACGGGCACTGCCGGCTCTCGCGGCCGCCGGAATCGCCCTCGGCACCTTCGGCTGCCTGCCGCGGTCGCGCGAGTGGACCGGAGCCGCCACCGGCGGCGCCGGCGGCCTGCTCCTGGTGGCGGCGTTCGCCTGGCCCGGACGCGGAACGGCCGAAGGAGCGGCGTGGCACATGGTGGCCGTAGGAGCGGTGCTGCTGCTCCTGACGGCGGCGGTGCGCTGGTCGCCCCGGCGGCAGCTCCTGACGGGCGGCGGGCTCGGCGCCGTGGCCGTCGCCGCATGGACCGTCCCGCTCGTACCGGAGGCCTCCTTCTTCGAGCGCCTCGGCCTGATGGCCTTCTGGTCGGCGCCGATCGTCGTCGCGGCCGTCATCGGCGGCTATCCCCGCCTGATGGAGGACCGCCGCCGACAGGCGGTCCTTGCCGCACGCCGCGCCCAGCAGCTCGAACTCGCCCACGATCTGCACGACTTCGTCGCCCATGACGTGAGCGGGATCGTCGTGCAGGCCCAGGCGGCCCGGTTCGTGGCCGCGCACGATCCGGCGGCCGCGGCACTCGCACTGGAACGGATCGAGCGGGCCGGACTCGCGGCACTGGAATCGATCGACCGCACGGTCCGGACGCTGCGCGCGGCCGAGGAGGGCGCCGGCGAGAACACCGGCAACGACGGCGGCACCGGCAGCGGCCCGACCGGAGGCGAGGCCGCGGGCGGCGCCCGTACGGTCCTCCCCGGCACCGGCCAACTCCGCGAGGTCGTGGACCGGTTCAGTGAGACGGGGCAGATCCGGGCCCGCCTCGACCTGGCCCCGGACGTCGCCGACGCCCTCTCCCGCGAGGGCGCCGCCACGGTCCACCGGGTCGTGGTGGAAGCGCTCACCAACGTACGCCGACACGCGCCGGGAGCGGCCGGGGTGCGCGTCGCGCTCAGCACGGACCGTACGGCCGTCACGGTCAGCGTGACCAACGACGGCGGCCGCGCCCGCTCTTCCCACCTGCCCGCGCTCCCCCGCCTCGAACGGGGCGCCGGGGGCGGCGGACTGCTCGCGCTGGCCGAACGCGTCCGCGCATCCGGCGGCACCTTCGCCTCGGGCCCGCACCAGGACGGCTGGCGCGTGATCGCGACACTTCCGGCCACCGGATCGCACGCCACGGCATCATGATCCCGTGACCACCCGCATCCTGATAGCCGACGACCAGGAAGACGTGCGCAACGGCTTCCGCCTCATCCTCGACTCGCAGCCCGACATGACCGTCGTCGGGGAGGCGGCCGACGGTGAGACGGCGGTCGAACTCGCCCGTGCGCTGCGGCCCGACGTGGTGATCGCCGACATCCGGATGCCGCGCCTGGACGGCCTGGAAGTGACCCGGCTGCTGGCGGGCCCGACCGCCGAACACCCCGTCCGCGTCGTGGTCGTCACGACGTTCGACCTCGACGACTACGTGCACACCGCACTGCGCAACGGCGCCTGCGGCTTCCTGCTGAAGCGGTCGGGTCCCAATCTGCTGATCGAGGGCGTACGGGCGGCGATGGCCGGGGACACCCTGATCAGCCCGCAGCTCACGGTCCGGCTGCTGCGCGGCCTGTCCGCGCCGCAGGCCCGACCGCAGGCCGCCGCCGAGCCGCGGACCGGGGCCGAGGACCCCCTGACCGCGCGGGAGCGCGAGATCGCCCTGCTCGTCGCCCGCGGACTGACCAACGCCGAGGTCGGCGCCGAGCTGTTCATCTCGCCGGGCACCGCCAAGACCCATGTCGCCAACATCCAGGCGAAGCTGGCGGTGCGCAACCGGGTGGGCATCGCCGCGTGGGCCTGGGAGACCGGCCTGGCGAGCGGTACCTGACACCGTCGTTTCACGGACGTCAGGAACGTTCGTAGTAGTAGCCCTCGCCGTGCGAGGGGCCCACGTTGTGCTGGAGGCCGGCCGGCAGGCTCTTCGTGAAGAAGGAGGGGTCCAGGACGCCGCAGAACTGGCTGGTGGACTTGGACTTGTCCACGGCGGCCGCGCCGATGTTGATCCGGGTCCCGCCGGAGGCCAGTGAGGTCACCTTGGCGATGTTCTCGCAGTGCCCCATGTTGGACTCGTTGATCAGCCGGACCGCCCCGGAGCGAGTGATGATCACCGTTCCTGGCTGGCCGATGTTGAAGTCGCCCTTGTAGGTCCAGGTGCCGGCGAAGTACGCGGGGACCGCGTCGGCGCCGCCGGACGAGCCGCCACCGCTGGGCGAGCCCCCGCCGCTCGGAGAGCCCGATCCCCCGGGGGTGGCAGTCGGGACGGTGCCCGTACCGGTACCGGTGCCTCCGGCGGCCGGGCCCCCGCCGCCCTGGCTCGCGCCACTGCCGCCCGGGGTGCCGGATCCGCCGCCGGGGGTGCCCGCGCCCGCAGCGGCGGCCTGGCCGTCCGGCACCGGTACGGGAGGGCTCTGGGCGGCCTGCGGGCTCTCGGAGTTCGGACTGGCCGGGGCGGCGGGCGAACCGCTCGCCGCCGAAGGGGAGCCTGAGGAGGCGCCGGGCGTCACGGGCGCACTGCTCGCCGGGGGCGAGGCCTGCGACCCGCCGCCACCGCCGCCGAACGGCTGGAGCAGGGCCACCGTGCCGCCGCCGACGGTCAGCACCAGGACGGCGGGCACGGCTATGGTCCAGCGCCGCCGGGCCCCGCGCCGCTCGTTCTCCGCGGTACCGGTTCCTACGGCCCGTCCGGTCACCAGCGCGGCCACCGACCCGCCCACCGCCCCGCCCGCCGACCCGCCTGCTGGCTCGACGACCTCGACGACCTGCTCGCCGGACCCGCCGGGCTCGGCGACGCCGTCGGCCTCACCGGCCCCGCCGGACTCGCCCGCCTCCGGCCGCAGTCCGACCGTCTCCCGGTCGGGGGTCTGCCCGTCTCCCGGGCCCCCGGCCTCCACCACCGCGGGTACCGCCTCCGCGTCGAGCAGCCGGGCCGCCTGCCGGGCCAGCCGCTCCACCACCTCGGGCGGCAGCCACGCCCCGCCGCGCACCGCCGGGCGGACCCGCTCCGGGTCCGCCAGCAGCTCGTCCACGCCCGGCCGTTCCTCGACGCCCTTGACCAGGCAGCGGCCGATGAGCGTGCGCAGGGAGGCGTCCGCCACCCGCTCCAGGGCCGGGTCGCCCTCCACGATCTGGAACATCACCGCGTGCTGGTTGCTGGCGCCGTGCCCGAAGGGCAGCTCGCCCGTGGCCGCGTACATCAGGACACAGCCGAGCGTGAACACGTCGCTCTTCGCCCCGGCCCGCTGCCCGCGCACCTGCTCGGGCGACATGAACCCGGGCGAGCCGACGACCATGCCGGTGCTGGTGAGCAGCGATTCGACGGAGGTCTCCAGGGCGCGCGAGATCCCGAAGTCGATGACCCGGCTGCCCTCGACGGTCAGCATGACGTTCGACGGCTTGAGGTCGCGGTGCACGATCCCGGCCGTGTGGATGTCCTTCAGCGCGTGCAGCAGCCCGTCCGCGAGGGCGTGTACGGAGGCCACGGGCAGGGGGCCGTGCCGGCGCACGATCTGCTCCAGCGAGAGCCCGGGTACGTACCCGGTGGCCACCCAGGGCCGTTCGGCGTCGGGGTCCGCGTCCAGGACGGGGGCGGTGTACCGCTCGCCCACCTTCCGGGCGGCGTCGATCTCGCGGCGGAAGCGGGCCCGGAACTGCGCGTCGGCCACGTGCTCCTCGTGCACCACCTTCACCGCGACCGTGCGCCCGCCCTCGGACCGGGCCAGGAACACCCGTCCCATGCCGCCGGCACCGAGCCGACCGAGGAGCAGATACGGCCCGATCCGGATCGGATCACCGGCGGCGAGCGGCTTTATGCCCCCGTCGACGTTGTCATCACTGCCGCCACCCTGCCCCTTGCCGGTCCCGCTGCCCATGCTGCCCGTCCCCCGGTGATCCCCGTCGGGCGGCCGGTCGGCCCGCCCCGTCGAACTCGGCTCAGGGTAGAGCCAGTTCACCTGCACCCTGAAGGCAAGGTCGGGCGAGTGGGAGAAATGGCCCGGCGGACGGTCTCCGTACCAGCGCTGGCCGACCCCGCGAAGGCGGCGGACCCCGCCGCCCCGACCGCCGCGGGCGTCCGGTGCAGCGGCAGGCCGTCAGAGACCGCGGACGAACTCCGCGAAGGCGGCCGGGCCGACGGTGAGGACGGGGCCGTCGGGGACCTTGGAGTCCCGGACGGCGATCTGGCAGGGCTGGGGGGCGATCTCTACGCACTGGCCGCCGGTGTCAGAGCTGTACGAGGCCTTGCGCCAGGCGGCTTTGCCGAGGGGTGCGCACTCCACGCACTGGCCACCTGTGTCACCGCTGTACGAGGACTTACGCCAGCGCGCGCCCGTCAGGTCCTGGATGCTGTCCATAGCGTTCCTCCATCACACGGGCGATCAGTGCCGCCGAGCCCTCCACGGACAGGGCGGCGGCCTGAAGGTGATCGTAACGGAGCGACCCCTCCCTGAGAGCTTGTGGATTAGCTGTCATGTGGCCCTGGACGAAGTCCTCTGTGTAGACGAGATCCGGGTCTCCGTCGAACCGCAGGAGGTTGAATGAGCCCATCAGCCCCGCATGCGCACCCACACCGAAGGGCAGGATCTGCACTTTCACCCACTCCCGGCTTCGCAGCTCCAACAGGTGGGCGAGCTGGTTGCGCATGACCTCCGCGCCGCCGATCTCCTGGTGCAGGACAGCCTCGCTCATGACCACCCACATCAGCGGCGGCTCGCTCCGGTCCATGATCCGCTGCCTCTCCATACGGGCGGCAACCTTTCCGTCGAGGCCCTCGTCACCCCGGACGCCCAGGATCGCCCGCGCGTACCCATCGGTCTGCAACAGACCATCCACCAACTGCGCCTGGAACGAAGAGATGTACGTCGCCCGCGCCTCCATCTCCGCGTACGCCTGGAACCACGTCGGCAACTGGCTCCGTAGGACCAACCCCACCAGCCGGGAGAACACACCGCCCGTCCCGAGTGCCGCGTCGACCCGTTCCGAGAAATCGCGGGTCGGCACCTTCCTCGCCGTCTCGATCTGGCCGATCAGCGAGGCGCCGCAGAAGACGATGCTCCCGAGCTGGCCCTGTTTGAGGCCGGCGGCCTCCCGTAGGCGGCGCAGTTCCGCGCCGTAGTAGTCCAGCGGAGAGGCGCTGGGGTCGAGGTCACGGACGTTGACCATGGAGCGGTCACCTCCAAGCACACGCATCACGGCGTTCGTTTCGGTCCATAGCCGAGCGTAACGACGCCGCCTCACCCTGATGTCATGAATCTCGCAACTGGCCCCTCATCAGCAGGAATTGACGACAGCTATCGCATGGGCTTCACCGTCGGTGACCATTCGGCCCGGCACATGCGGCGCATCCTGCGGATGTTCCTCACCCAGTGGGAGCTCGACGCCCTGGCCGACGCCGCGGAGCTCGCGCTCACCGAGCTGGTCGCCAACGTCGTGCGCCACGTACCCGGACGGGGCTGCGCGGTCCTCATCCTGCGGCAGCCGGACGGACTGCGCGTGGAGGTGTCGGACGGCTGCCCCTCGCCACCGCGCCCCGCGCCCGACTCCGGGGAGCTGAGCGAGGGCGGCCGCGGCCTGCTCCTGGTCGAGGCGGTGACCGACCGCTGGGGCACGAACCCGAACTCCACGGGCAAGACGGTGTGGTTCGAGTGCGACGCCCCTCCCCCGGCGGCTAGCGGCTCCGCGCGTGCTCCACGGCGGCCGCGGCCAGGCCTGCGATGAGCGGGTGGGCGCGGGTGCCGTCTCCGTCGAGTTCGGGCTGGAAGAGGGTGGCCAGGAAGAAGGGGTGCTCCGCCAGTTCGGCGATGCGGATGTCGCCGGATTCGTCGGCGCCGGTGAAGGTCATGCCGTGGGCCCGCAACAGGTCCAGGTGGAGCGGGTTGGGACCGTAATCGCAGTGGTACCGCGCCTGCGTGCGGTCCGCGCCGAGCAGCCGGGCGGCGCGGGAGCCGGGGGTGAGCCGTACGGCGCCCTCGTGGCCGACCAGCGAGCAGGCCAGCGGGACGACCACCGCGTCCGCCTCGACGGTCGCGGGGTCGTTCTCTGCGTGCGCGGCCCGGTCGAGGCCGCAGACGGTACGGGCGAACTCCAGCAGGGCGTGCTGGAAGCCGCCGCAGGTGCCGAGGAAGGGGATGTCGTTCTCGCGGGCGTCCCGGATCGCCGTGAGCACTCCGGCCTCGCTGCGGTACGGGCTGCCGGGCAGGACCCAGACGGCGTCGAAGCCGTCCATGCCCTCGCCGGCTTCCTCGGTGGGGATCCAGTAGGCGTCCAGGTCCAGGCCCTCGCGCAGGCGCAGCGCCTCCAGCAGGCCGGGGACGCGGGCGTGGGAGCGCACGGCGTCGGAGCGGTCCGCGATCAGCGCGATGCGTGCGGTGGTGTGGTGCGCGTTCATCGGATACCTCCATGGAAATCCCGCCCTTCAGGGCGGGTAGGAATAGGACTCCTGCGGAGCGGGGCAACGGGTTGGGATCCGCCGCCAGGGCGGATCCCAGTGCCCTGATCAGCAGACTTGGGATTCACATGCAGGCTCGCTAGTTTGTGAGCATGGCCGCAAGCCACGTGAAGCGGGCGTTCAAGTACCGCTTCTATCCGACCGATGCGCAGACAGCTGAGCTGTCGCGCACCTTCGGTTGTGTGCGGAAGGTCTACAACCTGGCGCTCGCTGCCCGTACGGAAGCGTGGGCGCGGCAGGAGCGGGTCAACTACAACGCCACCTCGGCCATGCTGACTGCGTGGAAGAAGACCGAGGAGCTGTCCTACCTCTCCGAGGTGTCGTCCGTTCCGCTCCAGCAGGGCCTTCGGCATCTGCAGGGCGCGTTCGCCAACTTCTTCGCCAAGCGGGGCAAGTACCCGCGCTTCAAGTCGCGGAAGAAGTCCCGCAAGTCCGCCGAGTACACGTCCAGCGCGTTCCGCTACCGGGATGGTTCGCTGACCCTGGCGAAGATGGCGGATCCGCTGGCGATTGTGTGGTCGCGACCGCTGCCCGAGGTTGCCGTGCCGTCCACGGCGACCGTGTCGCAGGACGCGGCCGGGCGGAACCTGGTCGCCATCGACCGATGGTTTCCCTCCTCCAGGCTGTGCTCCGCCTGCGGCACCATCGCGGGCAAGATGCCGCTGCACGTCCGTGAGTGGACGTGCGGCTGCGGCGTGACCCACGACCGCGACCTGAACGCGGCGAGGAACATGCTGGCGGCCGGGCTGGCCGTGCCCGTCTGTGGAGCTGGCGTAAGACCTCAACGGAGTACTCCGGGCGGGCAGTCGGCGACGAAGCAGAAAACCCCACGGTGCGAGCCGTAGGACTCCCCTCCCTTCAGGACTCCGTTGGGGATCCTTCAGGGAGGGAAGGATGTCAAGACGGCCATCCTGCGAGCTGCTGGTCCATCACGTCCAACGATGATCCTCACTATCCACATAAGCGATACTGATGCGCATGGATCCGCATCTGCTGCGCACCTTCGTCGCGGTCCTCGAACACCGCTCCTTCTCCACCGCCGCTTCGGTCCTCGGCTACACGCAGTCGGCCGTCTCCCAGCACATCGCGGCGCTCGAAGCCGACGTGGGCGCCCGGCTGGTCGAGCGGCGGCCCGTCGCCCCCACGGAGGCGGGGGTCCGGCTGATGGAGCACGCCCCCGCGCTGCTCCTGCGCCTGGACGCGGCCCGCGCCGACATCGCCCGCCTGCACCGGGCCCCCGACGCCCGGCTGGGGGTGGCCTGTTCCCCCGCGGCTTTCGGCCCCGCGCTCGCGCAGGCCCTGGCCCGGTTGCGCGCCGCGGGGCCGGTGGAGGTCGACCTGTACGTCCTGGGCCGGGACGCGGTGGTCGAGGAGTTCCTGACCGCCCGCGCCGACCTCGGCCTTCTGGACGGGGTGGCCGCGCCCAGCGACCCCCTCCCGCTGCCGGACCTCGGCCCCACCGTGACCCTCGCCGTCACCGAGGAGCCCCTGGCCGTGCTCTTCCCGCACGACCACCCCCTGGCGCGGCGGAGTTCGGTCCGGCTGCCCGACCTCGCGCAGGCGCAGTGGATCGACGCCCCCGACACGGCGCTCCCCCTCGCCCGGCTCCGCGAGGTCAGCCACACGCCGGGCTTCCACCCGCGCATCCGCCACCACGGCACCGACCCGCACGCCCTGGCCGCCCTGGCCGCCGCCGGGCACGGCCTGACCGCGCTCCCGCTCTCCCTGGCCGCCACGTTCCCCGGCACCACGGCGGTCCCGGTCCGCACCCCGCGCCTGGTCCACCGCACGGAACTCCTCCACCCGACGGACCCTTCCCGGCACGCGGCCCGGCTGACGGCCCTGCTCACGGGCCTCGGCTAGGGCCTGTCGGCGCGACCGCCCGTCGGGTTCAGAGCGCCCGGGCGATCAGTTCGCCTCCGGCCCGGACCCAGAAGAACACGGCCATCGCACCGGTCCCGAGCCCGATCACGGTCAAGACGACCGGCGGGACGAGGGTGGAGGTGAAGTCCGGCTGCGTGTTCAGCTCCGGATCTCGCGGATCGTAGGTGATGTCGATCCGCTCCGGTCCCCACCCGACAGTGGCCCTCCGATGCCGGGTGCCCTCCGCAGTGGTGAACTCGTAGATCGTCTCCTCGACGCCCTCGTCGTCCTTGCCGCGGAGCCACAGGCTGCCCTCCACGGTGACGCCCCGGGTACGCAGGACCCGCCATTCCCGGGCCCCCGTCCAGCCGACCGCCAGGCAGACCACCCCGAGGGGCCGCCATCGCCGGCGCGAACACCCAGAACGCCACTGCCTCGTCGGTGGACATCGCGGACGCGCGGTCCGCCGCCGGCAGCACGAGCAAGAGCACGGCCCCGGTGACGTAGCAGACGCCCATCAGCCCGGCCACGGTCAGCATCCACGTACTCCACTCGGAGGCGTGGCGCTTCACCGTCACCCGCCCCGCCCCGCCCCGGGCAGCGATTCGGCCTTCCGGGGCGGAAGCGAGCGGCGCGCTTCCTCCGCGAACGCCCGCATCGCCGACGCGTTGCGGCCGGTCACCCTGTACGAGGAGTCCGAGGACGCCGGCTCCGTCTCGTCGGTCGAGCCGGTGAGAACGACCACCAGCTCCCGTTCTGCGTCGGCCGGCAGGTCTATGCGCTGGATCGCCGTCGGGGGGATGCGTCGGGTCTCTCGCCGGGAGCGCAGCACCAGGGCCCCGTCCGCGAGCCGGGCAGCCCGCCCGCGCCTGCCCGGCAGGACAGCGGGCGAAGAAGCGTTCGATGCGGTCACGACGACACCGCAGGGCACCCCCTGCCCACCCGGGCCGGCGGAAGTCCTGGCGCGCGTCGGGCCGTCAGGACGCCGGACGGGAGGACTCGCCGTGTTCCAGGAGGAACTCGGTCGCCCGGGCGATGGCCTCGGCGTACGTGGGGTGCACGGCCTCCGATTCCTCTTCCCGTCCGTCCGCGGCGACGGCGGTGTACCACCAGGCGTCGGCGTCCGGGTCGTGGTGGATGACGGCGGTGCCGCCCGCGTAGCGCAGCGGGATGGACTCGCTGGCGGAGCGCTTCGCCACCGCGTGGGGCCACTTGAGGCGGGCCGACTGGCGCTTGATGCCGCCCCAGGCCGCGCCGAGCTGCGCATAGCTGGCTCCGCTGCGGCCGGCCACGGTCGCCGCACTCTCCGCCATCCGGTCGACGGACCGCTTGGCTTCGTAGAGCGCCCGCAGCAGGGCCAGTTGTACGTCGGGCGCGGCCATGAGGGCGGCGTCGAAGGGCTTGCCGGCGGCGTGGTAGGCCTGCGCGCGCGTCGAGATGCGCCGGGCCAGCGGGCGGACCGCGTCGAGCACCTGGTCGTCCATGGCGAACGCCTCGTCCTCGGCGGGCTCGCTCCAGGCGGGCTCCACCAGGTTCATGACGGTGGCCCAGAAGTCCTCGTCGTTCCGGTCGGGGGTCGGGATCGGTGTCGAATCATCCATGTGACATGTTTACCTGCCGCGAGCCCGAACGACAAGTAAAGCTGTCGAGTTGCTGGTCGACAGTCACTCGTGTCGCAGCCCCCGCACCGCGCCGGAGCCCGCCCGGGGGCGGGGGGGCCGAGCCCCGGCCATGGCGCCCTACCGGCGGGTAAGGCACCATGGGCCGCCGATGTGCGCAGATGTACGCCGTACGCCACCCACCCCGCAGGAGGAACACCATGGCCAGCCCCAAGCCGGAGACCCTCGCCGCCTTCGAGGCCGCCAAGGGGTTCATGCCCGTAGGAGAAGGGCTCGCCCTGTACGGGGCGGCCGCCTCCGCGGCGCGGCTCGGGCTGCCGCTCCTGGAGGTCGGCACCTACTGCGGGCGCTCCACGATCCTGCTCGCCGACGCCGCCCGCGAGGCGGGGGTGAGCGTGCTCACCGTGGACCACCACCGGGGCAGCGAGGAGCAGCAGCCCGGCTGGGAGTACCACGACCCGAGCGTGGTGGACCCGGAGATCGGGCTGATGGACACCCTGCCCACCTTCCGCCGGACCCTGCACAAGGCCGGCCTGGAGGACCACGTCATCGCGATCGTCGGCCGCTCCCCGCAGGTGGCCGCGACCTGGGGCGGCAAGCTCGGCCTGGTCTTCATCGACGGCGGCCACACCGACGAGCACGCCACGGGCGACTACGAGGGCTGGGCGCCGCACGTCGCCGAGGGCGGCACGCTGGTGATCCACGACGTGTTCCCCGACCCGGCCGACGGCGGCCAGGCCCCGTACCGCATCTACGTGCGCGCCCTGGCCTCGGGCGCCTTCGAGGAGGTCTCGGCGACCGACTCCCTGCGCGTCCTGCGCCGCACGGGCGAGGGCATCTGACCCCCGGGCCCGGGCTCGAGGCCGGAGGTGCGGCCCCGAGCCGCACTGCCGGAACCGGACCCGGACGCGGCCCCGGACCGGGACCAGGACACGGACCCGGCATATAACCTCACCGCGCCCCCGGATGGCCCAGGGTCCGTACACCCGACCGACCCCCGGTCTAGCATCGCCGGGTGCGCTACGACGAAAGCTCCCCGCCGCTCCCCGAGTCCTCGACGTCCATCAGTCCGGACCGGCCCTGGTACGCCCGCCGGTCCACCCTGGTGGTCGCGGCGGCCGCGATCGCCCCGGCCGCTCTGGCCGGGTGGGTGCTGACCGAGGTGCTGAGCGGGGGCGCGGGCGACGACTCCCGGCCGCCCCGGATCGTGATGCCGCTCTCGGCGTCGGCGGCGGCACCCTCCACGCCGGCGGCGACGGGATCCGCACCGGCATCCGCGTCGGCTCCGGCAGCGAGCCCGGCCCCCGGTACGACCCCCGCGGGGACCGGCACCGCTCCGAGCCCCGCCGCGGCCAACCCCCTCGCCGGCCGCACCGTCGTCATCGACCCCGGCCACAACACGGGCAACTTCAAGCACACCACCGAGATCAACCGCCGGGTGGACATCGGCACCAACCGCAAGGAGTGCGACACCACCGGCACCACCACCAACTCCGGCTACATGGAGGCGGAGTTCACCATGGACGTGTCCCGCCGCCTGCGCACCGTCCTGGAGGCCAAGGGCCTCAAGGTGGTCCTCACCCACGAGGCGGGCAAGGAACGCCCCTTCGGCCCCTGCATCGACGAGCGCGCCCGCATCGGCAACCAGGCCGCCGCCGACGCCGTGGTCTCCGTCCACGCCGACGGGGTCTCGGCCGGCAGCCGCGGTTACCACGTGATCCTCCCCGCCAAGGTCAAGGGCGGCAGCGCCGACACCGCGAGGATCGTCGAACCGTCCCGGCAGCTCGGCGAGCGGATCGCCGGGAACTTCGCCCGCACCACCGGTTCCGCCCCCGCCAACTACCTGGGAGGCGGCACCGGATTGGTCGTCCGCGACGATCTGGGCGGGCTGAACCTCTCGACCCGTCCCAAGGTGTTCATCGAGTGCGGCAACATGCGTGACGCCAAGGACGCGGCGCAGATGTCGAGTCCGGAGTGGCGGCAGAAGGCGGCCCAGGGCATCGCGGACGGCATCGTCGGCTTCCTCGGCGGGTAGGGCCACCAGGACCGTCCCTCCGGACGGCCCGCAGCCCCGATCCTCTCGGCCGCGGCAATGCTCCGTACCATGGTGCCGCCCGCCCCCTGCGTCACGGCGGGCGCCCACGGCACCACGAGACGACGAGACCGAGAAGGACACCTGACACGTGAACATCCGATCCCTCACTCGAGGCGACGGCGTGGTGATCGGAGCAGCGGCGCTGCTGTTCATCGCCTCGTTCCTCGATTTCTATTCCGTGACCAACATCGACACCGAAAGCGCGTGGGACACCGACTCGTACGGCCTGGTGCTGCCGAGCATCTTCCTGATCGCGTTCGTCGCCGTCGGTCTGCTCGTCGCCGGGCGCCTGCAGCCCGCCGGACGCCAGCTCCTGGGCCTGCCGTTCCAGGCCTGGGGCACGGTGCTCTCCGTGGCGGCGGCCTGGTCCGCGCTGTGGGGGCTGATCGTCTGCCCGACCGGGAACGACCTGGGCGCGGGCGCCGTCATCGCCTTCCTCGCCACCGCGGCGCTGGCCGGCGTCACCCTCTTCGGCCCGAAGGTCCCCGCGCTCGCCGCGCAGCTCGTGCCGGACCCGAAGCCCGCCGCCACCGCCGTCCCGCCGTACGGCGGCCAGCCGCAGCCGGGCGCCGGGTACGGGTACCCGGGCGGCCAGGAGCCGCAGCCGTACGGGGCCGCGCCGCAGCCGGTCCCGCCCTACGGCGGCGGCCACGAGCAGCCCCAGGCCCCGCAGGACCCGACCCCGCCGCCGGCCCCGGCGGCGGACTTCACTCCGTTCTGGTTCGCCGTTCCGGTGGCCCGTCCGCTCTTCGCCGAGGACGGCAGCCCCGCCCCGATCGCGGAGCTCGCGCCCGGCACCTGGTACCTGGCCGTGGAACAGCGCGGTCCGGCCACGCTGATCGCCCAGACCCAGGACGGCCGCCGCGGCGTCCTGAACGACACCTCGGGCATCCAGCGCGGCTGACCCCGGGCACGCTCACGCACAACGACCCCCCGCCCTTCCGGGCGGGGGGTCGTTGCCCTACAGTCACCTGACGCATCGTCAGATTCGTGGAGGGGACCGTCACATGCGCCTCGGACTCGCACTCGGCTACTGGGGCCGCGGCCCCAACCCGGACCACCTCGACCTCGCCTCCGAAGCCGAGAACCTCGGCTACGACTCCGTGTGGACCGCCGAGGCGTGGGGCTCCGACGCCTTCACCCCGCTCACCTGGATCGCCGCGCACACCTCGCGCATCCGCCTGGGCACCGCCATCGCGCAGATGGCCGCCCGCACCCCGACCGCCACCGCCATGCAGGCCCTGACCCTGGACCACCTGTCCGGCGGCCGGATGATGCTCGGCCTCGGCCTGTCCGGCCCGCAGGTGGTCGAGGGCTGGTACGGGCGCCCCTTCCCCTCCAGCCCGCTGACGGCGACCCGGGAGTACGTGGACGTCATCCGCCAAGTGCTGCGCCGCGAGGCCCCGGTGGCCCTGGACGGCCGCTTCCACAGCCACCCGTACCGGGGCGCGGACGGCACGGGCATCGGCAAGCCGCTCAAGCCCATCACCCACCCGCTGCGGGCCGACCTGCCGGTCCTGCTCGGCGCGGAGGGCCCCAAGAACATCGCCCAGACCACCCGCATCGCGGACGGCTGGCTCCCCCTCTACTGGTCGCCGACCCGCACGGACGTCTACCAGGCCTCGCTGTCCGAACTCCCCGACGGGTTCATGATCGCCCCGATGGCCCGGGCGAAGGTCTGCGACGACGTCGCGGAGGGACTCCTCCCCGTGAAGGCGATGCTGGGCTTCTACATCGGCGGGATGGGGCACGCGGCCCGCAATTTCCACGCCGACCTCATGGGCCGGATGGGCTACCAGGAAGAAGCGCACCGGATCCAGGAGCTGTTCCTGGCCGGGCGCAAGGAAGAGGCCGTCATGGCCGTCCCGGACGCCTTCGCGGACGAGATCTCCCTGATCGGACCGCGGGAGCGGATCGCCGAACGCCTGGAGCTGTGGCGCAAGGGCCCGGTGACCGACCTGCTCCTGACCGCCCCCGACCCGCACACCCTGCGGGTCCTGGCGGAGCTGAACAGCTAGGCCGTCTAGGTTCCGGCCCGTCCAGGTTGCGCGCCGGCCCGGGTCCGGGACCAGGATCGTCCTTCCTCGGACGAGGGTGCCCGCTTCCGCTTCCGCGTGTACGTCGGCCAGGTCGGCCAGCGGGCGGACCGCGGCGGGGGCGACCTCCAGGTCGCCCGCGTCGACCAGCGCGACCAGGCGCGAGAGCTGCCGGGTGTCCCGGCGGGCCACCACGTGGATGCCGCCGGGGATCGGGGTCGCCACGGAGACCGCCACGCCGCCCGGGCCGAGGAGGGCCGGCAGGGCGGCGGCGGCCTCCGGGCCGAGCGGGTCCAGGTTGAGCACGGCGTCGAGCGGTTCGCCCTCCAGGGCCGCGCGGAGCGGGCCGGCCGTGTGGTCGATCACCCGCCCCGCCCCGTACCGCCGCACCGCCGGCGCGCTGCGCGGGCTCGCGGTCGCCACGACGGTGGCCCCGGCCCAGCGCGCGAGCTGCACGGCGAAGGCGCCCACGCCGCCGCCGGCCCCGTTGATCAGGATCCGGCTGCCCCGGCCGATCCCCGCCGCCTCGAACAACGCCTGCCAGGCCGTCAGGCGGCCACCGGGATCGCCGCCGCGGCCGTGAGGGGGAGGGAGCGGGGGGCGGGGACCAGCAGTTCGGGGGCGGCGGACACGTACCGGGCGGCGGCTCCGCCCGCGTCCAGCCGGCCGATCACCCGCTCCCCCGTGGCGACGGCCGTGCCCGCCAGGTCCCAGCCCGGGACGTGCGGCAGGTCCAGGGGCAGGACCTGCCGCAGCAACCCGGCGCGCAGGGCGAGTTCGGACGGGTTGAAGGAGGTGGCCGCCACCTCCACGAGGACCTCGCCCGTAGCCGGGACGGGGACCGGCACCTCCTCGTGGCGGATGACGGCGGGGCCGCCGTAGGCGTGGATGCGGGCCGCGCGCATCGTGGCGGCGGGGCGGCGGGTTTCGTTCATGGTCCCCACGCTACGAGCCGGGCGGAAGACGATCCATGCGTGAGGATCCAGGTTTCCTGCGCATCCGTCTAAGCTGCCGGGCGTGGACGTACTCAGCGATGTCATCGCGCTCATGCGTACGGGCAGGCCCACGTCGGCGCTCGTGGAGTGGCACGCGCCCTGGGGCCAGCGGTTCCCCGCGGTCCCCGGGTCGGCGGGCTTCCAGGTGGTGCTCAGCGGGAGCTGCCTGCTGGCGAGCGCCTCCGGGCCGGTCCGTCTGAACGCCGGGGACGTGCTGTTCCTGCCGCACGGGCACGGGTACACGCTGCTCGGCGAGCCGTCGGCGGAGCCGGCCGAACCCCGCTGGGACCCCGACCGCGAACCCGCCCTGCTCGTCCGGGACACCGTCGGGGAGCCGGGCGGCGGGCCGGTCACCGTGACCCTGTGCGGCGGGTACCGGATCGAGGCGGAGCACGCGCATCCGCTGTTGCGGGAACTCCCCGAGGTGCTCCACCTGCCCGGCGGACAGCCCGGCGCGGCCGAGGCGGTGGCCCTGCTGGCCCGGGAGGCGCAGGAGCCCGGGCTGGGGACGGACACGCTGCTCCCGGCCCTGCTGGACGTGCTGCTGCTGTACGTGCTGCGGGCGCACGTGGGCGGGGTTCGCGGACCGGGCGGAGCCGCCGGGGAGGCCGGGCGGACGGGCTGGGCGGCGGCGCTCGCCGACCCCGCCGTCGGCGCCGCGCTGGCGGCCGTCCACGCCGAACCGGACCACCCCTGGACGGTCGCCTCCCTGGCGGCGCGGGCCGGGCTGTCGCGGGCCGCCTTCGCCCGCCGGTTCCACGAACGCGTCGGGCAGCCGCCGCTCGCCTACCTGACGTGGTGGCGCATGACCACGGCCGCGCGCCTGCTGCGCACCACCGACACGCCCCTGTCGGTGGTGGCGGCCCGCTCCGGCTACACCTCGGAGTACGCCTTCGCCCACGCCTTCAAACGGACCTACGGGATCCCGCCCGGCCGCTACCGCGGCGCGCGGCGCGACGAGGTGCCTGCCTAGGCCGGCTCGTCCGTCTCCGCAGTCCCTGCCGTCCCTGCCGTCCCTGCCGTCCCGCCGCCGTCCGGCTGCTCCACCGCGGCCAGCAGTTCCCGCAGGTCCAGCGGCATCACCGCGATCTCCATGTCGCCCGCGGTGCCGCCGTCCTCGAACGCACAGGTGACGATCCGCGAGCCGGGGTTGATGGAGATCCCCTCCTTCACCGAGGGCGCCCGTACGCCGATGGCGCGGCCGCCGGTCAGGGTCACGGGCTCGCCCCGGCCGGGCACCCAGCGGGCCGCGCCGCGGTCGGCGTAGACCCGGCCGCTGCGCCAGCGGCCGGTGCCCGCGGGCCTGCGCGCCATGCACGGGATGCCGGGCACGGGCGCGACGGCCCCGCGCCGCAGGTGCTTGCGGCGCATCAGCCAGGCGGTTCCGGCGGCGGCGCCGGCGAGGACCACGTACTCGATCACCCGCCCATTCAAACAGGTCGAACAGGCCGGACCGGAATGTTCCGGTCCGGCCCGTTCCAGGGCGGCGGCATCGGGAAGGCCGCGCGTGCGCTCAGCCGGTCAGCTGCCCGGCGCTCGGGATCTTGTCGGTCACCGTGGCGCCCGCGCTCTTCCCGGCGTCCTTGACGCCGTTGATGACGTCCTCGAAGGCGCCGATGTCGGCGTCGCCCGCCTGGCCCTTGCGCAGCTTGGAGCCGAGTCCCTTGAGGGAGTCGATGCCCGCCGTCAGCGGGCCCACGGCCTTCGACAGCAGCGGATCGCCCTTGGCGTTCTCCGAGGCCGCCTTCAGCCGGTTGTAGGCGAAGGCGCCCGCGAGGCCCGCCTTGACCAGGGCGAAGGTGCGGCCCTTGGTGCCCTTCTTGAACTTGCCGTCACGGTACGGCTTGACGATCCACTGGTAGGTGGCGCCGGCCGCGAGCCCCGCGTTGGCGACGAAACGGGTCTTGGCGAACTTCTGCTTCTCCGCCGGGGTGCTCGCCGAGGGCGTGGCGGCGGCCGCTTCCGCGTCCTCCGCGGAGGCCGCCGCGTCGGCCTCCGCGAACGCGGCCATGGCCACCGAGACCTCGTCGGCCTGACCGGCGGCGGTCTTGTCGCCACCGCCCGAGCCGCAGGCGGTGGCACCGCCGAGCAGGGCGCAGGACAGGAGCACCGCCGTGAGGGCACGGCGGAAGCGGACGGCTGGGGTGGGTACGGACACGGGTCTCCTCCGGGGACTGAGGCGTCCCCCGCAGCCTCACCCCGGCCACCCGACTCCGCCACCCGGGGGGCCCGTTCGGGTTTACCCGGCCGGGGAGCGGCCATAAGCGCGGCATGCCCACACACACGCGAGCGCACACCAGAGGAAGCAGCCAGGCGGGCCGTGCCGTCGCGGTCGTGGCCGACGTCATGGCCTTCGTCATCGGCCTGTGGATCCTGCTGTACCTGCTGGACGCCAACCAGGGGAACGCGCTGGTCGACTTCATCCACGACGCGGCGAGCTGGCTGGCCGGCTGGTCGTACGACCTCTTCACCTTCAACCGCGACTGGGTCCAGGTGGTGATCGGCTACGGCATCGCGGCCGTCGCCTACCTGGTCATCGGCCACGCCATCGCCGGCCGGCTGTACCGCCGCTGACGGCAGCCGGCCGGCCTCCCCCGGCACGGGCCGGGGGACGGGCCGGAGTACGGTCCTGAGGACGGGCCCGAGCACGGGCTCGGCTCAGGCGGGCGCCTCGGCGCAGCAGTCCGGCTCCAGGCCGGCCGGCAGCGCCAGCCCGCCGAAGACCGTGCCGGTGGCCTCGTCGCCGCCCAGGGCGGCCACTGCGAGGAGGAGCGAGCCCGCCGTCCAGGTGGTCTGCTCCACGGGCCAGACCGCCCGGTCGTCGAAGACGTACCCGGTCCAGTACATGCCGTTGTCGGCCCGCAGGTGGCCTATCGAGCGCAGGATCTCCAGGGCCCGGTCCGACTCCCCCGTCGCCCACAGCGCGAGCGCCAGTTCGCAGGACTCCCCGCCGGTCACCCAGGGGTTCGGCAGCACGCACCGTACGCCGAGGTCCGGGACGACGAACTCCTCCCAGCGCTCCTCGATCCGGGCCTTGGCCTCCGCGCCCGTCAGCGCCCCGCCCAGCACCGGGTAGTACCAGTCCATGGAGTAGCGGGACTTGTCGAGGAACCGCTCCGGGTGCCGGCGTATCGCGTGCCCGAGGGCGCCCGCGGCCAGCTCCCAGTCCGGCTGCGGATCGCCCCGGTACTCGGCGATGGCCAGCGCGCAGCGCAGTGCCTGGTGGATGGAGGAGGACCCGGTGAGCAGCGCGTCCGCGACGGCCTCGCCGGACGGTTCGCGCTTCCAGCCGATCTCGCCGCCGGGCTGCTGGAGCCGCAGGACGAACTCGACGGCCGCGTACACGGCGGGCCACATCCGGTCGAGGAAGGCCTCGTCGCCGGTGGACAGGTGGTGGTGCCAGACGCCCACGGCGAGGTACGCGACGAAGTTGGTCTCCAGGCTCGCGTCCTGCGGTTCCAGGGTGTCGACCCCGTCCTCGCGGTCGGCGTAGGCGGCGAACCAGGAGCCGTCCTCGTTCTGGTGGCGCGCCAGCCAGTCGTACGCCCGCTCCGCGGCCTCGTGCTCCCCCGCCGCGTCGAGCGCCATCGCGGCCTCGGTGTGGTCCCACGGGTCGAGGTGGTGCCCGCGGAACCAGGGGATGGCCCCGTCGGCGCGCTGCGCGGCGAGGATCCCGGCGACGGTGGCGGCGGCCTGATCGGCGGTCAGCACGCCGTCCAGGACCAGGTGTTCGGGTGCGGTGCGGCGCCCGGGAGAACTCACTGCGCGGCGCCCGCGGGCGCGGCCGCGGCCACGGGGAGGTGCGGCTTGGTGGCGTAGGCGACGAAGCTCTTGCCGATGACCGGGTTCAGGGCCTGCTCCGCGAGCCGGGTCAGCGCCGGCTTCTTCATGATGTCCCAGACCAGGAGCTTGTGGTACGCCTTGACGGGCAGCGCCTTGTCGTTGTCGACGCCGAAGGCGCACTTGAGCCACCAGTACGGCGAGTGCAGGCCGTGCGCGTGGTGGGTGCCGTACGGCTTGAGGCCCGCGGACTCCATCTTGCCGAGCAGCTCCTCCGCCTTGTAGATGCGGATGTGGCCGCCCTCGACCTCGTGGTAGGCGTCGGACAGCGCCCAGCAGATCTTCTCGGGGCCGTAGCGCGGCACGGTGATGGCGATGCGTCCGCCGGGCTTCAGGACGCGGACCATCTCGGCGAGGACGCCCTTGTCGTCGGGGATGTGCTCCATCACCTCGGAGATGATGACGACGTCGAAGGACTCGTCGGGGAAGGGCAGCGCGAGGGCGTCGCCCTCCATGGCGGTGGCGGTGGCGCCGGCCGGGGCCTCGCCCGCCTCCTTCATCGCGGCGAACCACTTGGCGACCTCGCGGATCTCCTCACCGTTGCGGTCGAGGGCGACCACCTGGGCGCCGCGCCGGTAGCACTCGAAGGCGTGCCGGCCTGCGCCGCAGCCCAGATCGAGTACGCGGTCGCCTGCGGCGAGCGGGAACCGGGAGAAATCGACGGTCAGCACGTGGTCCTGCCTTCGCGGTCGCGGGGTGGGGAGGGGAACTGCATCGGACGGAAGGGAGAGGTCACCGGGCGGTACGGGACTTCGCGGCCGCCGCCCGCTCGATGGCGGCGCGGTAGTGGACGACGGTGCCCTCGGCGGCCTTGGCCCAGGTGAAGCGGGACAGCACCCGCTCGCGGCCGGCGGCGCCGAGCCGGGTGCGCATTTCGGCGTCGCCCAGCAGCCGTCCCAGCGCGGCGGCCAGTGCGCCCGCGTCGCCGGGCGGCACGGCCAGACAGGTCTCGCCGTCGGGGCCGGTGACCTCCGGAATCGCACCGCCGGTGGTGGCGACCAGCGGGGTGCCGGTGGCCATGGCCTCGGCGGCCGGGAGCGAGAAGCCCTCGTACAGCGAGGGCACGCAGGCGACCTGGGCGCCGCGGACGAGGTCGACGAGCTCGGTGTCGGTGATGCCCTTGACGAAGCGGACGGCGTCCTGGAGCCCGTACGCGTCGATCGCGCGGGCCACCGGGCCCTTCTCGGCACGCTTGCCGACGACGACGAGGTGGGCCTCGGGCTGTTCGGTGCGGAGCTTCGCGAGCGCCTCGACGAGGTGCACGAGCCCCTTGAGCGGGACGTCGGCGCTCGACGTGGTCACGATCCGCCCGGGCACCTCGGCCACGGAGGGGTCGGGCGACCAGAGGTCCGTGTCGGCGCCGATGTGGACGACGTGGATGCGCTCGTCCTGGACGCCGAGGTGCTCGGCGATCTCCTTCTTGGAGGAGCCGGAGACGGTGAGCACGGAGGACAGCCGCCGGGCCACGCGGCCCTGCATGCGCGTGAACCCGTACCAGCGCCGCACGGACGCGCGCTTCCTGCGGTCCTTGGCGGCGGCCAGGTCCAGTTCGCGGTCGACGGTGATGGGGTGGTGGATGGTGGTGACCAGCGGGGCGCCGAGGTCGGCCAACAGCCCGTAGCCGAGCGTCTGGTTGTCGTGAATCACGTCGAACTCGCCCGCCCGGGCCGCGAGATGGCGGCGGGCGCGGAGCGAGAAGGTCAGCGGCTCGGGAAAGCCGCCGGTCCACATGGTGGCGACCTCGACGGCGTCGATCCAGTCGCGGTACTCGTCGCGCTTGGGCGTGCGGAACGGGTCGGGGCTGCGGTAGAGGTCCAGGCTGGGGAGCTCGGTGAGGGTGGCGCCGACGCCGGTGAGGGCGTCGGTGTCGAGCACCGGGTAGGGCTGTGCGCCGATGACCTCGACGGAGTGGCCCAGCTTCACGAGCTCGCGCGCGAGGTGGCGGACGTAGACGCCCTGGCCACCGCAGAACGGGTTCCCCTTGTAGGTGAGGAGTGCGATCCGCAACGGGCGGCTGTCGTCGGCGGCCGGGCCCGTGAGAGGGCTCGTCACCATGGCCTCTGCGGTCACTCTCGGCCCCCTTCTCCCTGCACTTTCGCCGGAGCGTAACCGCTCGGATAATGTAGAACAAGTTTCAGACTTGATCCGTTGAAGAGCATTGAATCTACCGGCCGGAAACCACACCGTAAGAGGGGTGGCGGGTGATTCGCGCCACGGATCGGACGCCTGCCATGCTGGGCGCGCGACAGCCCGATGCGGCCCAGCACGGACATGAAGACCTTGGAACGGGAACGCCTTGGAACCGGAACGGGACAGATGACAGCGGAAGCGAAGGCCGTGACCCCAGCCGTCACCACACCGGCGTCTCCGCCCCTGACGGAGCGCCAGGAGGCACGCCGCAGGAGGATCCTGCACGCCAGCGCCCAGCTCGCGAGCCGGGGCGGCTTCGACGCGGTGCAGATGCGCGAGGTGGCGGAGTCCTCCAGCGTGGCCCTGGGCACCCTCTACCGGTACTTCCCCTCCAAGGTGCACCTGCTCGTCGCGACCATGCAGGACCAGCTCCAGCACATGCACGGAACGCTGCGCAAGCGCCCGCCGGCCGGGGACGAGCCCGCGGCCCGGGTCGCGGAGACCCTGATGCGCGCCTTCCGCGCGCTGCAGCGCGAGCCGCAGCTGGCGGACGCGATGGTCCGGGCCCTCACCTTCGCGGACCGCAGCGTGAGCCCCGAGGTGGACACGGTCTCCCGGCTGACGACGGCGATCATCCTGGACGCGATGGGCCTGGACGCCCCGCCGACCGCGGAACAGCTGTCGGCGGTCCGGGTGATCGAGCACACCTGGCACTCGGCACTGATCACCTGGCTCTCGGGCCGCGCCTCGATCGCCCAGGTGAAGATCGACATCGAAACGGTCTGCCGCCTGATCGACCTCACGGCCCCGCAGCCCCCCGCGACGACCTCTGCGGCACCTCCGAAAAAGTCCTGATCCCGCCGTAGGGCGAGGCGAGGCCCCGGCCCGACAACCGGACCGCGTCGGTCGCGCCGCCCGGCTCCGCCCCTGCGGACGGACCCGACCCGCTCGCCCCGGCGGACCCGCCCTGTCCGGCGGACCCGCACCTGCAAGCCGACGCCGGCCACATCCAGCCCCGCCGGCGTTTGAGGCGCGGGGGTCCGGGGGCTGGTCCCCGGCGACGGCGCCGCACGCGGCAACAGGTCCGGGGCCCCTAGCCGGTCCAGGCCCCGACCCCTAGCCGGTCCCGGCCCCGACAGGGGCGCGGCGCGGTCCCCTCACTCCTCCGGCGGGAACACCGCCTCGCCGTTCCCCAGCAGGGTGATCGCGATCGCCTCGACCGGGCACCCTTCAGCCGCCGCGAGCACCGGCTCGCTCGCGTCCGTCTCCGCCATCCGCGGATGCGACTGCCGCGCGGAGTCGAGGGCGAAGCCGTCCGGGGCGTGGTTCACGCACATCCCCGAGCCGATGCAGACCGAGCGGTCCACCTCGACGTGCCACCGGTCGCCCATCACGCACCGGCCGCGGGGGGTACGTACCCTGCCGGGAGGTGGATCATCTTGTGCTCCAGGTACTCGCTCAGCCCCTCCGGGCCGAACTCCCGGCCGACGCCGCTGTTCTTGTAGCCGCCGAACGGCCCGAGCATGTCCAGGCTGAAGGTGTTCACGTTGAAGGTGCCGGTCCGCACCTGCCGCGCGAAGTCGATGCCGTGCTCGACGTCGGCGGTCCAGACGCTGCCGCTGAGTCCGAACTCCGAGTCGTTGGCCACCCGTAGCGCCTCCGCCTCGTCCCCGTACGGGATCAGGCAGACGACCGGGCCGAAGATCTCCTCGCGGGCGATCCGCATCGAGTTGTCGACGTCCCCGAAGAGCGTCGGCTCCACGTACCAGCCCTGGTCCAGCCCCTGCCCCGCCGGGCGGCCGCCGCCGGACAGGACCTTGGCGCCCTCCTCCTGGCCGATCCGGATGAAGTCGAGCGAGCGCTGCTGCTGCCGCCTGGCCACCAGCGGGCCGAGCTGCGTCGCCGGGTCCAGCGGGTCGCCGACGACCAGCGCCGAGGCCGCGGCGGCGAGCGCCTCGGCGATCTCCTCGTAGCGGCCGCGCGGGGCGAGGACGCGGGTCTGGGCCACGCAGGCCTGGCCGTTGTTCATCCAGGCCGCGGGGACGATGCCGGCGATGGCGGTGTCGAGGTCGGCGTCCGGGAGGATGACGGCCGCGGACTTGCCGCCGAGTTCGAGGGTCACGCGGGTGAGGTTCTTCGAGGCGACCTCCATCACCCGCCGGCCGGCGGCGACGGAGCCGGTGAAGGCGACCTTGTCCACGTCCGGGTGGCCGACGAGGTACTCGCTGACCTCGCGGTCGGCGGGCAGGATCGACAGCACGCCCTCGGGCAGTCCGGCCTCGCGGGCGATGTCGGCGAGGATGTAGGAGTCGAGGACCGCCTCCGGGGACGGCTTGAGGATCACCGTGCAGCCGGTGAGCAGCGCGGGCGCGAGCTTGGCGGCGGCCACGAACTGCGGGACGTTCCACGGGATGACGGCGGCGACCACGCCGACGGCCTCGCGCCGGACGAGGATCGGGCCGAGGACGCCCTGGCGGAACTCCTCGTAGGGGTAGGCGCGGGCCACGGTGATCGCGGCGTCGTAGACCATCATCGGGCCGAGGGCCTGGGCGAGGATGCTCCAGGAGTACGGGGACCCGTTCTGGGAGCTGATCGAGCGGGCGATCTCCTCGTGGCGGACGGCTATGGCGTCCTTGATCCGGGTGACGACGGCGATCCGCTCTTCGAGCGTGGTGCGCGGCCACGGGCCCTCGTCGAAGGCCTTGCGGGCCACGGCGACGGCCCGGTCCACGTCCGCCTTCGAGGCGTGCGGGACGCTGCCGATGACCTGCCCGGTGTGGGGCGAGACGACCTTGATCGTGTCGGAGCCCAGCGGATCCGTCCACTCACCGCCGATGAACAGTTTTCCGTGTTCCACGAGCTCGGTCATGGCTGATGCCTCCTGCGGCTTGGCGTTCCAGAACTGATACCAGTTCTAGTTCTAGGAGTCCACGGCGCTGACCGAACCGCCCGCTCACCGGCTCGGCCGAGACCCTGAAGATCCAACGACTAGCCAGGAGCCCGCGAAAGTGGTCGACTTGGGCGACTATTGCAACACGTTCTCGTTGAACCTGTTCTCGTTAGACCTGTTCTCGTTAGACCTGTTCTCGTTAGACCTGTTCTCGTTAGACCTGTTCTCGTTAGAGCGGAGCCCCTCATGGCAGAGGACACCCCAGGCGTGGCACCTCACGTCACCGATCACGGCGGCGGCGTGTGGGGCATCAAGGTCCCCATCCCCGACAACCCGCTCGGCCACACCCTCGTCCACGTCCTCGACACCGACCGCGGCCCGGTCCTCATCGACACCGGCTGGGACGACCCCGAGTCCTGGGACACCCTCGTCGCCGGCCTCGGCGCCCTCTCCATCGCCGTCGCCGACGTGCACGGCGTGGTCATCACCCACCACCACCCCGACCACCACGGCCTGTCCGGCCAGGTCCGCGACGCCTCCGGCGCCTGGATCGCCATGCACGCCGCCGACACCGAGGTCGTCGTACGGACCCGGGCCTCCGAGCCCGGCGTCTGGTTCGACTACATGAGCGAGAAGCTGGCCACCGCCGGAGCCCCCGAGGAGCACATCGCCCCGCTGCGCGCCGCCCGCGCGAGCGGCCGCATGCGCACCCTGCCGGGGCTGCGGGCCGCCGTCCCCGACCGGGAGATCGTCCCCGCCGAGCTGCTGCCGCTGGCCGGCCGCCGGCTGCGGGCGATCTGGACCCCCGGGCACACCCCCGGCCACGTCTGCCTGCACCTGGAGGAGAAGCACCCGGCGAACCTCCCCGGCAACGGCCGCCTCTTCTCCGGGGACCACCTGCTGCCCGGGATCTCCCCGCACATCGGCCTCTACGAGGACCCCTCGTCCGAGCAGGTCACCGACCCCCTCGGTGACTACCTCGACTCCCTCGAACGCATCGGCCGCCTCCAGCCCGCCGAGGTCCTCCCGGCCCACCAGCACGCCTTCACCGACGCCCCGGCCCGCGTACGGGAGCTCCTGGACCACCACGAGGAGCGGCTGACCGGGCTGCGGGAACTGCTGGCCGCCGAGCCGCTGACCCCGTGGGCGCTGGCGGAGCGGATGGAGTGGAACCGGCCCTGGGAGCAGATCCCGTACGGCTCCCGCAACATCGCCGTCTCCGAAGCGGAAGCCCACCTGCGGCGCCTCGTGAAGCAGGGCCGGGCGGAGGCGGTACCGGGCAGCGCCCCCGTGACGTACCGGGCGGTGTAAGGGGCGCGGGTGGGCGGCGCCACCGGGCACCGGTGCTACGGGCCGGTAGAGTATGGGCGTCGTCCACACTTCCGTACGGGGGGAAGCCGGTGCGAATCCGGCGCTGACCCGCAACCGTGACCCGACCCGGCAGCATCGGGGCGGGGAGCCGGATTGCCCCGTGCCGGAGGTGCGCGGCTCGTGCCGCCGGGTCCCCCGGCGGCCGGCACCGTCGAGGTAAACGGAGCCGGAGCCCGGTGCCAGCCTCCGCTGCTGTGCTGCCTGCCTCCGGGTCCCCAGCACGAGAGGCCCCCGCCCCGCCATGAACGTCCGCCGCAGCGCCGCCACGCTCGCCGTTTCCGCCGTGCTCTGCGTGGGCGCGGCCCCCGCGGCCCTCGCCGATGTCGCCACTCCGTCGCCGGCGCCCGTCGTACCCTTCGGGCTCTTCGGCAAGAACGACCCGACGTACGACGGCGTGTGGCGGCAGTCGTTCGCGCTGCTCGCCCAGCACACCGTGGGCGTGAAGCCCGCGCAGCAGGCCGTGGACTGGCTGGTCGGCCAGCAGTGCGCCGACGGCGGCTTCGCCTCCTTCCGCGCGGACGCGGCAGCCGCGTGCGACGCGAAGACGATGCTCGACACGAACGCCGCCGCGGTGGCCGTGCAGGCGCTGAAGGCGCTCGGCGGCCAGGACGCCGCCGTGAAGAAGGGCGTGGACTGGCTGAAGTCCGTCCAGAACGAGGACGGCGGCTGGGCCTACGTCCCGGGCTCCCCGAGCGAGGCCAGCTCCACGTCCGTGGTGATCAGCGCCCTGGCGGCGGCGGGCGAGAAGCCGGCCGAGGTCAAGTCCAAGGCCGGCAAGTCCGCGTACGAGGGTCTGCTCGCCTTCCAGCTCGGCTGCTCGGCCGAGCCGGCCGCGGACCGCGGCGCCTTCGCCTACCAGCCGACGGCCGACGGCAAGCTCCCCGCCAACGCCGACGCGACGGCCGCCGCCGTACTGGCCGGCCTCGGCACGGGCGCGCTCGTCTCCCCCTCCTCCTCTCCTGCGGACACCCCCGCGGCCCCGCTCGCTTGCCCGGCGACCGCCGGTGACCCGGCGGCGGCGGCCCAGGGCGCGGCCGGATACCTGGCGGAGGCCCTGAAGAAGGACGGCCACCTCACCGCCCTCACCCCGGGCGCCGACCAGCCGACCGCGGACACCGGCAACACCGCCGACGCGGTCATCGCCCTGGCCGCGGCCGGGCACAAGCAGTCCGCGGCGGGCGCGCTGGAGTGGCTGAAGGACAACTCCGCCGCGTGGTCCAAGGACAACCCGGCCGGACTGGGCACCCTGATCCTGGCCGCGCACGCGACCGGCACCGACCCGAAGTCCTTCGGCGGCACCGACCTGGTCGCGGCCCTGAACGCCACGGGCCCGGCGCCGCAGAGCGCCTCCGCGAACGCGTCGGAGCAGCCGGGGGAGAAGAAGGACGAGAAGGACTCCGGCGGCGGCAACGTCTGGTGGATGATCCTCGCGGGCGCGGCGGCCGGCATGGGCATCGGCATCGTGCTGAGCGGCCGCCGGAAGCGGAACCAGCTCTGATGCGGCGCCGCCCCCTGACCCTGTCGGCCCTGCTCACCGGCATCGCCCTGACGCTGGCCCTGCTGGCCGCGTCGCCCGCCCTGGCCTCGACGTACCGCTACTGGTCGTTCTGGGACGGCGCGGGCGGCAGCTGGTCGTACGCCACCCAGGGCCCCTCGTCGGCGCGACCGGCGGACGGATCCGTGCAGGGCTTCCACTTCGTGGTGAGCAAGGACGCGGCCGACCAGGCCGTCCCGCCGCGCGCGGACGCCGACTTCGCGGCCATCTGCTCGGCCACCGCCCCGGTGGCGGGCAAGAGGCGGATCGCCCTGGTCATCGACTTCGGCACCCCCGCCGAGGCCCAGTCGGGCGAGACCCCGCCACAGGACGCTCCGCGGACGGCGTGCGCGCAGGTCGGCCCGGACGCCACGACGGCCGAGGCGCTGGCGGAGGTCGCCAAGCCGCTGCGCTACAACAGCGCGGCGCTCCTGTGCGCGATCTCGGGCTACCCGAAGCAGGGCTGCGGCGAACCCGTCGCGGACACCGACACCGCCACTGCCACTGCCACTGCCACCGCCCCGGCCGAGCCCGCCGCCGACTCCGGCTCTGCGGGCGGCGGCGGCCCGTCGGCGGGCCTCCTCGCGGGCATCGCGGCGGTGGCCGCCCTGGGTGCAGCCGGCTTCTGGCAGTCCCGCCGACGCCGCACCCGATGACGGTGGTGGGCGGTAGCCGCGGGACGGGCGCCGACGGCGCTCAGTCACCCACCGGGGCCACCCGCACGGGTGGTGCGGCGGGTGGGAACCCCGCCCGGCCGCAGGCCGGGCGCACCCCCCACGGCGCGGCAGCCGACGTCCCCACCCCGCCCCGCCCGAACGCCCCCGACAGGGCGACCGGCACCCCGCGCGTGCCGACGTACAAAAGGATCTGGCACGCCCCCGAGGCCACGCGCGGCAACGCCCTGCACGCGGGTGCCTGGTGGCTCTGGGCCCTCGGTCTCGCCACCGCCGCCTCCCGCACCACCAACCCGCTCCTGCTCGGCCTGATCGTCGGCGTCGCCGGCTACGTCGTGGCGGCCCGCCGCACCGACGCCCCCTGGGCGCGTTCGTACGGGGCGTTCGTCAAGCTCGGCCTCTTCGTCATCGGCCTGCGCCTCGTCTTCTCCATGCTGCTCGGCTCCCCCATTCCCGGCACCCACACCCTCTTCACCCTCCCCGAGGTCCCGCTCCCGGACTGGACGCAGGGCATCAGGATCGGTGGCCGGGTCACCGCCGAGCAGCTCGTCTTCGCCTTCTACGACGGCGCGAAGCTCGCCACGCTCCTCATCTGCGTCGGCGCCGCCAACGCCCTCGCGAACCCGGCGCGTTTGCTGAAGTCCCTGCCCGCGGCCCTGTACGAGGTCGGCGTCGCCGTGGTCGTCGCGATGACCTTCGCGCCGAACATGGTCGCGGACGTCGTCCGCCTCCGTACGGCCCGCCGCCTGCGCGGCCGCCCCACCGGCGGGGTCAAGGCGATCCTCCAGATCGGCCTCCCGGTGCTGGAGGGCGCGCTCGAACGCTCGGTGGCCGTCGCCGCCTCCATGGACGCCCGCGGCTACGGCCGCACCGCGCGGGTCCCGGCCGCCGTCCGCCACACCACCAACGCGCTCACCCTCGGCGGGCTGCTCGGCATGTGCGCGGGCACGTACGGGCTGCTGGCGGCGGAGGGCGCCGAGTACGGTCTCGTGCTCCTCCTCGCCTCCCTCCTCCTGGCCCTGGCCGGCCTCCGCCTCGGCGGCCGCCGGTCGATCCGGACCCGGTACCGGCCCGACCGGTGGGGCGTACGGGCCTGGCTGGTCGCCGGGTCGGGCGCGGCGGTCGCGGCGCTGCTGATCCGGACCGCGTCCCTGGACCCCGAGGCGCTGCGGCCAGGCGTGGTCCCGCTGGTCGTTCCGACCCTCCCGCTCTGGCCGGCCGCGGCGATCCTGCTGGGCCTGCTCCCGGCGCTGGTGGCCCCGCTGCCGCCCTCACCCACGTCTCCGACCTCAGCGCCGAAGGAGGCGTAAGGCCCCCGTGATCCATTTCGAAGACGTATCGGTGACGTACGAGGGCGCTGCCGCGCCCTCCCTCGCCCACGCCGATTTCGCGCTCCCCGAGGGGGAGCTGACCCTCCTGGTCGGCCCCTCCGGCGTCGGCAAGTCCACCCTCCTCGGCGCCGTCTCGGGCCTGGTCCCGCACTTCACCGGAGGCACCCTCAGGGGGCGGGTCACGGTGGCCGGCCGGGACACCCGCACGCACAAGCCGCGGGAGCTCGCGGACGTGGTCGGCACGGTCGGCCAGGACCCGCTGGCCCACTTCGTGACGGACGTCGTCGAGGACGAGCTCGCCTACGGCATGGAGTCGCTGGGCCTGCCGCCCTCCGTCATGCGCCGACGCGTCGAGGAAACCCTCGACCTCCTCGGCCTGAACGACCTCCGCGACCGCCCCATCGCCACCCTGTCCGGAGGCCAGCAGCAGCGGGTGGCGATCGGCTCGGTCCTGACCCCGCACCCGCGCGTCCTGGTCCTGGACGAGCCGACGTCCGCCCTCGACCCGGCGGCGGCGGAAGAAGTCCTGGCCGTCCTGCAACGCTTGGTCCACGACCTCGGCACGACCGTCCTGATGGCGGAGCACCGCCTGGAGCGCGTGGTCCAGTACGCCGACCGGGTCCTGCTCCTCCCTTCCCCGGGCGCACCCGCCGTCCTGGGCACCCCCTCCGAGATCATGGCCATCTCCCCGGTCCACCCCCCGGTGGTGGCCCTGGGCCGCCTGGCCGCCTGGTCCCCCCTCCCCCTCTCCATCCGCGACGCCCGCCGCCAAGCCACCCCCCTCCGAGCCCGCCTCTCCACCCCCACACCACCCCCGCCGCCGCCGCCGTCACAGCCCCGGCCGGGGCCGGGGACGCAGCCCGAAGCCGGCACGGCGACACAGCCCGGCTCCGGGGCGCAGCCTCGGGCGGGGTCCGGGGCGCAGCCCCAGATCGGGTCCGGGGCGCAGCCCCAGGCCGGGCCTCCGGCAGAGGCCGTGGCCGGCGCCGGGGCGCAGCCCCAGATCGGGTCCGGGGCCCAGCCCCAAGCCGGGTCCGGGGCGCAGTCTCCGGCAGGGTCCGGGGCCCAGCCCCAAGCCGGGTCCGGGGCGCAGTCTCCGGCAGGGTCCGGGGCCCAGCCCCAAGCCGGGTCCGGGGCGCAGTCTCCGGCAGGGTCCGGGGCCCAGCCCCAAGCCGGGCCCGGGGCGCAGTCTCCGGCAGGGTCCGGGGCGCAGCCCCGGGGAACGGGCGAAGGGTGGGTAGGGGACAGTCGCCCGCAGGGCACCCACGGCCCCGCGCCCCGCCCCGGCCTCCTCGCCCGGCTGCGCCTCCGCGGCCACCCCACCCGCCGGTCGGCCCGCGCCCCCGCCCCCGCCCCCGCCGGGGCGACTCCGCACACCCCGGGTCCCGCCCAAACGCCTCCGGCCACCGTCAAGGCCGTCTCCCTGCGCCGCGGCCGCGCCGAGGTCCTCCGCGACATCACCCTCACCGTGTCGAAGGGCGAGACCATCGCCCTGATGGGCCGCAACGGCGCCGGAAAGTCCACCCTCCTCGCCACCCTCATCGGCACCCTGGAGCCCACCACCGGCCAGGTGACGGTCAGCGGCCGCACCCCCCACCGCACGCCGCCCCCCGAGATGGTGACCCGCGTAGGCCTCGTCCCGCAGGAGCCCCGCGACCTCCTCTACGCCGACACCGTCGCGGCCGAGTGCACCGCCGCCGATCACGACGCCGGCCAGGCGCCCGGCACCTGCCGTGCCCTCGTCGCCGCGCTCCTGCCCGACGTCCCCGACGACACCCACCCGCGCGACCTCTCCGAGGGCCAGCGCCTGGCCCTCGCCCTGGCGCTGGTCCTGACCGGCCGACCGGCCCTGCTGCTCCTCGACGAGCCGACCCGCGGGCTGGACTACGCCGCCAAGGCCCGCCTCGTGGAGATCCTGCGCGGGCTCGCCGCCGACGGCCACGCCATCGTCCTGGCCACACACGACGTGGAGCTCGCCGCAGAGCTGGCGCACCGCGTGGTGATCCTGGCCGGCGGCGAGATCGTCGCGGACGGCCCGACGGCGGAGGTCGTCGTCTCCTCCCCCGCCTTCGCACCGCAGGTGGCCAAGATCCTGGCCCCGGGCCACTGGCTCACGGTCTCCCAGGTCGCGGCGGCCCTCTCCGCCCGGGCGGACGCATGAGCACGCCGACCCGAGCCACCCCGCCGACCCCGCCGACCCCCTCCACCCCGGCGACCCCCTCGACCCCACCGTCCCCGGCCACCCGGGCCGCCCCGGCCGCCCGCCCCCTCCGCATCGGCCCCCGCGCCGCCGCCGCCCTGGTCCTCGTCACCCTCATCGGCCTCGCCGCCTTCGGCTGGCCGCTCCTCGCCGACCGCCAGTCCGGCTTCGCCCACTCCCAGGACGCCCCCTGGCTCTTCGCGGCCCTGCTCCCCCTCCTCGTGGGCGTGGTCGTCGCGACCATCGCCGACGACGGGATGGACGCCAAGGCCGTCGCCATGCTCGGCGTACTGGCCGCGGTCGGGGCCGCGCTGCGCCCCCTCGGCGCCGGTACGGCCGGCCTGGAGCCCATGTTCTTCCTGATGGTGCTGAGCGGCCGGGTCCTCGGCCCGGGCTTCGGCTTCGTCCTGGGCGGGGTGACCATGTTCGCGTCGGCCCTGCTCACGGGGGGCGTCGGGCCGTGGATGCCGTTCCAGATGCTGGCCATGGGCTGGTTCTCGCTGGGCGCCGGACTGCTGCCGGGGCCGGACCGGATCCGGGGGCGGGCCGAGCTGGCGATGCTCGCGCTGTACGGGTTCCTCGGTTCGTTCGCGTACGGCACGATCATGAACCTGCAGGGCTGGGTGATCCTGCAGGGCATGGCCCACGGCATCTCCTTCCACCCCGGGGATCCGGTCGCCGCGAACCTCGCGCGCTTCCTCGCGTACTGCCTGGCGACCTCGCTGGGCTGGGACCTGGGCCGCGCGGCACTGACCGTCGTACTGACCCTCACGCTCGGCGCCACCCTGCTGAAGGCCTTGCGGCGAGCCACTCGAAAGGCGGCGTTCGACGCCCCCGTGGCCTTCGATCCTGGGGCCGTAACCCCTCCCGC
>NZ_JCAXEG010000030.1:0-48976 GCF_059758875.1 Streptomyces sp. GQ60
ACTTCCCGGCGGCTACGCCCTTCTCTTCGGCCAGGCAGAACTGCGCCAACCCCAGCCGGCCGCTGCCTGACTGATCGGTTCCTGATGTTCAGAGCTGTGGCTCGGGCGATGGCGCCTTTGCCCAGTGGATCTTGCGTATCAGGGCTCCGACGGCGCCAGGCCCGGCGCCTCCGCCCCAGACCTCCTGATTCGTGCGGCGGCGCGAGGCGCGGTCCACTCTCGAGCTCGTGCAGCGCCCAAGCCGCCACGTTGACAGGAATGCCCGGGTTAGTGGGCTGGTGTTGCTTTCGGGGGAAGTGTGGGCAGGCGCGTCGTGACAGCTTTCGCCACGCACGATCGCCCCCCATCGTCGAGGCCGGGCGCCTCCTCGGTACTGAGAACGGTGCGCCCCGTGGCGAAGTCTGACAAGGCCGACCGGTCAGGAGGCCGTCATGCTGGTGGCGTCGGAGTTTCGCGGGGCACCGTGCTGGCTGAGCCTGGCAGCTCGAGATCTCGCTTCGGCGGAGCGGTTCTACGGAGCCGTGCTGGGTTGGACATTCCGTGCCGGCGGCCTCGGGGAGGATTTCTCGGTTGCGGAGCGTGAGGGTGTGCCAGCAGCGGGGATCGCGGCGGTGGCCGGGGAGCTGGCGGTCCCGGTGGCCTGGACGGCGTACTTCTCGGTGGACGATGCGGATGCGGCGACGGCGCGGGTCCGCGAGCGCGGCGGCGCGGTGGGCGTCGGCCCGATCTCCTACCCACTGCGGGGCAGAGCGGCCCTGGTCGCCGACCGCCACGGCGCCGGCTTCGGCCTGTGGGAGGGGCTCGTCCTCTCCGGATGGACCGTCGGCCCAGGACGGGCCCCGGCCTGGCTCGAACTGCGCACACGCGACGCACTGGACGCCGCTCTTTTCTATGGTGGGGTCCTCGGCTGGGGCGAGGGGGGAGAGCCAGGCTGTTGCGACACTTCTTACGAGGCTGATCAGGTGGTCCTGCGCGCGGGTGGGGAGCCGGTCGCCCGGCTGAACAGCGGGCCGGTGGAGGTGGCGGGCGCAGGTCCCACGAGCGGCCCCGCTGGCTGGTTCATTTCAAGGTGCCCGACCTCGAGCAGGCGCAGGCCACTGCCCTGGGGCTTGGGGCGATGGCCCTGAGCAGACCGAACCGGCTGCCCGCCGAACACGCCACCCTCCGGGACCCCGACGGCGCCCTATTCACCCTCGACCAGTTCGACGCCACGACCCGTAGCCCCCAGGAGCCATGACCGGCCGGCTGGGTGACAAGTGGCTTCACGACCCGGCAGGCCGGCAGAACGCAGGCCCAGCTCAGGGAGCCACGGGGTCAGCGGCGCGCTGGGCGAGTCGGCGTTCAAGCAGAAGAAATGCAGGTCGAGCACTCCCACGGCCCAGCCACGTCAGGGTGACAAGCTCTCGCCGCAACGGGCGCTGTCTGCACGAAGACGCTGGACCAAGAGAAGACCGACCTCTTGCGGTGAACCCGCGCCGGTGCCCCGCGGCCCAATGCGGTTCCTTGCCCGTTACCACCGCGTTTTTTCGGCCCATCCGGGCAGCCGCCAATCCAAGGCTCACCCAGCCCGACGTGGTTTCACGGCGCCGGTACGGCACCGATCTGCTGCATCACCCCGAGGAGATCGGGCTGGCCCCGTTCGCCGACGATCCGGCCGTCGGCCAGGTAGTAGAAGTTCATGGCCTGCACCGAGATCCTGTTGCCGCTCGCCGGGATCCCGAAGAACTCACCGCCGTGGGATCCCCGCATGGTGAACCGCGCGGCCACGGTGTCACCTTCGGTGACCGTCTCCTCCAGCGTCCACTGAACGTCCGGGAAGCCGCTGCGCATCATCCCGAGAACTTCCATGTACCCATCGGGCCCCCGCAGCGGTTCCGGATGACTGGGTGCGTGGAACACCGCGTCCGGAGAAATGACCTCGCGGGCGAGATCCTCGTTGCCCGTGTTGATGAACTCGACGAAACGGTTCATTACTGACTCGGTGGACTGCGATGGCATCTGCTGTGCCTCTCCAGAAGACGTTTGGGCGAGTGCCTACGAGCTTAACATCGAATCGATGTGTACATCGATTCGATGTCTGCGTGCGAAGATGGACTCATGCTGGAACTCGCGATACTCGGCTTCCTCGCCGAAGGACCCCTACCAGGACACGAGCTGCGCCGCCGCGTCTCACAGCTGACCGGCTACACGCGGCCGGTCAGTGACGGCAGCCTGTATCCGGCGATCAGCCGTCTGACCAAGGCAGGCCTGATCGAGCGGCGCGCCGACCCGGCCGCAGGGGCGGCCCGGTACGTGCTCAGCCTGACCGGGACCGGGCGCGCCGACATGCTTCAGCGCCTGCGCAAGCCCGCCGACCACGAGATCACCGACTTCACACGGTTCTACATCGTCCTGGCATTCCTCTCCCACCTGCCCGACATGGCCGAACAACACGCGGTGCTGCGCAGACGGCTTGAGTTCCTGGAAGAACCGGCGAGCTTCTTCTACGACCACGAGCGGCCCCTGCGCGCCGAGGAGATCGCCGACCCCTACCGGCGCGGCATGCTGCTCACCGCCCGCGCCACCAGCCGCGCGGAGCGGACCTGGCTGCGCGAGACCCTCGGGGAGAAGCCGCCCGCGTTCGACACCACAGGCGCCGACAACGATCCGCATGAGCCCGCCGCTCCCGCGAGCTGACCACCCACGGAGGTACCCGTGCTTGCTTCCTGGTACGACGACCAAGGCCCCGCCACCGATGTCCTGCGCGTCGGTGAACTCCCAGAGCCCGTCCCCAGCCCCGGTGAGGTCCGCGTCCGCGTCACCGTCTCGGGCATCAACCCCGGCGACACCAAGAAGCGGCGCGGCTGGCTGGGCTCGTCCATGCCCTATCCACGGGTGATCCCGCACAGCGACGCCGCCGGAGTCGTCGACGCCGTGGGCACCCAAGTCGACGCCCGCCGCGTCGGACAGCGGGTCTGGGTGTACGGCGCCCAGTCCTACCGTCCCTTCGGCACAGCGGCCCAGTGCACCGTGGTACCCGACCACCAAGCCGTACCTCTGTCAGACCATCTGAGTGACGAGCTGGGGGCGAGCCTCGGCATCCCCGGCATCACGGCCCACCGCACCGTCTTCGCCGACGGCCCGGTCGACGGCCGGCTGGTCCTGGTCCACGGAGTCCTCGGTGGCGTCGGCTCCCTGGCCGCCCAGCTCGCCCACTGGGCCGGCGCGACTGTGATCGCGACCGTCCGCCGTACCGCGGACCTCGACCGCGTCGACCCGGCCGTCGTCTCCCACGCCATCGCCCTGGATACCGGCGATCCCGCCGCGGCCATCCGCTCGTACGCGCCGAGGGGCGTCGACCGGATCATCGAGGTCGCACTGTCCGACAACGCCGACCTCGACAACGCCGTCGCCGCCAACAACGCCGTCATCGCCGCCTACGCCACCCGCACGGACCGCACCGAGATCCCCTTCTGGCCGCTGCTGTTCAACAACGTCACCCTGCGACTGCTCGGCAGCGACGACTTCCCCGCCGAGGCCAAGCGTCAGGCCGCCCGTGACCTGACCTCCGCGGCCGCCGTCGGCGCCCTCACCGTCGCCGTCGGCGACCGTCACCCGCTGGAAGACATCGCCAAGGCCCACGACCACGTCGACGCCGGCGGGCACGGCCGCATCCTGATCACCATCCCCTAAAAGCGTAGACGTGGGATGGTCGAGGGCTGCCAGCCAAGCTTGTCTCGATGGCCAGCTGCCGGATCATCGCGCCGTGCACGCCACCGTTCGGCGCGGTTCTGCGTGCCTGTGTTCGCTGCCGGGCCGAGCACGGCCATCGGATCGAGCGTCTGGGTGAGCACCTGCACGGAGGGGGAGGTGAGGCAGGTGCTCACGGGTGACGGCCGGGGGGCCGCTCAGCACGCCGGCCGCCCTCTCCAGCGTAGATCCCCAGGACTGCGGAGTCACGTGCTGGTCGGGGCACTGGCCGACGCCCGGCCGACGCCCGGCCGACGCGCGGCCGACGAGGGGATGTCCTCTCGTCTCGGTGCGGCGGTCTTTACGGTTTGTGGGTTACCCAGAGCAGTTCCGCCGGCCAGCGGTGTGCCCAGTCGGGTGGGTCGGTTTCGTTGTAGCCGTTGCGTGTTCCGAGTTCGGGCCGCGGCTCGATGAGATCGTCGATGATGAGACCCGCGCCGCGCAGGACCTTGACCCAGTCGCCGTAGGTGAGCTGATAGCTGGTCGCGCCCTCGCCTTCGGCGATGGTGCCCAGCCCGAAGTAGTCCTGCCGCAGCGTCGTGGTCACGCGGCTGGCGGCTTCGTCGTAGCAAGCTTCGAACCATGGGCTGGCGACGTTGAACACCAGGCGTCCGCCACGGCGCAAGACGCGTGCGGCCTGCGGGACCGCCAGGTGAGGGGGCGCCCAGCTGAGCCCACCGAAGTCGCAGAACACCAGGTCGAAGCTGTCCGCGGCGAAGGGGAGATGTTCGGCGGCGCCTTGCACGAGCGGGTAGCGTGCCGCTCCCATCGCGCCTGCTGCTGCGGCCAGTTGGGCTTCGGACAGGTCGAATCCGACCACGGTGGCTCCCTCGGCGGCGAGCGCCTTGGACCACTGGCCGGCGCCGCAGCCGAGTTCGAGGACGCGTTTGCCGGTGACGTCGCCCAGTGCGTGCAGGTGCGCGTCGGGGATGGAGTACATACCCCACAGTCGGGGTGCGGCGCCGATTTGGGGGTCGTGCTCGTGCTGGTAGGCGCTGCTGATCTGGTTCCAGAGCCGCCGGTTGGCGGGGATGCTGTCCACCGTGCCGACTCCAGCACTGCTTGCCGGGGCAGTCAACACGATTAGGGCGCGTATTTGGTCGTGATCAAGGGACGGTCCGGGTGAGGTCCTTGATCCAGATCATTGAGGCGCGCAGGTGGAGTCCGGCGAGGTAACTCTCGGGCGTTTTGTCGTATCGGGTGGCGATGCCTCGCCAGGCCTTCAGCTTGTTGATCAGGCGCTCGACGGTGTTGCGCTCCTTGTAGAGGTCGGCATCGTGGGTGACCGGCCGGCCGCCCCTGCGGCCTTTGTTCTTCCGGTTGGATGCCTGGTCCCTCTTCGGGTTGACTGCCTTGATGCGGCGTTTGTGCAGGTAGGCGCGGTTGCCGCGGGATGAGTAGGCCTTGTCCCCGGCGACTGCGCCGGGCCGGGTGCGGGGACGCCCGACGGGCCCGCGGACCCGTACCTTCTTGAGCACGGGGATGAACTGCGGGCTGTCCGCGGCTTGCCCTGCGGTCAGGATCAGGGCCAAGGGCCGGCACCTGCGGTCGGCAGCCAGGTGGATCTTGCTGGTCTGTCCGCCTCGTGAGCGCCCGAGCAAAGCAGCTTTCAAACGGAGCTTGCGCCGTCGCCGGACGCGCCGCCGTTCGGCCCGGCCGGGATCAGCGACGTCGCCGTGTCCGTCTTGTTCCGCCTCGCCGCCCCCTTTTGGCGAGCCGCCTCCGCCTCGACGGCGGCCTTTTCCAGAGCGTCCAGAACATCCTCCTCCAGACGCATTCCGGCCGCGTCGTGATGGGCGCGGACCGTCGTGGAGTCCACGCTGACCAGCGACATGTCCACCCTGCCCCGCCCTGCCGCCTCGGCTACCACGCCCTCCAGCAGCGCCTCGAAAACTCCGGCGTCCCGCCACTGCCTGAACCTGTTGTGCACGGTGGACCAGGCGCCGAACCGCTCCGGTATCTCCCGCCACTGCGCTCCCGCGCGGAACTTCCAGATCACACCCTCGAACTGCTCCCGCAGCCGCTTTGGATACGGGCCGTACTCACCGACCGGCAGATACGGCTCGACGAACCCCCACTCGTCGTCCGTCAGTTGCGCACGCGTCATGTGTACCGGACTACCGGATCGGCCCTCACAGCGAGGCCAGATCCGGCAAACCGATCACGACTCAATACAGGCCCTAGGGCACTGGCCGCCCTCACCCTGGTCCGGCCCTGGCCATGATCCGCCGGACGAGCCCTCAGCGCTGGCGCCACCGCCCGTGCCGGGGATCCGCCGCTGCCGCCGCGGCACGGCCGCCGGTTCCTCGGCCGCGGGTACTGCCGGGGCGGAGGCGGCGATACCCGGCCGAGGTGGCGATGCCTGTGCACCGTCAGAAGGGTGCCGACAAGGCCACTGGTGTCGCGGGGGAGTGCGGTCCCGGGGGCCGTCGCGGCCGACGGCTCGGTGACCTGCATGACTCGGTGCCGGTCTGGCTCTAGTCGTAGAGGAGGGAGGCGGAGGTGGTGGTCGCCGCTTGGCGGTCGGCCGTGGTGTAGGCGAAGTTGAGGACGGTACGCCGCACCCCCGGGCGTCCGAGCGGGGTGACGCGGTGGGCGGTGAGGTCGCTGCGCAGGAGGTAGCCGTCAGCCGGCCGGTGGTGAACGCGGCGGGTGCCGGGCCCGTCGAGAGCGCCGAGGTCACCACGCCCGGGGTGAAACTCCAGCAGCCCGCCGTCCGCGGGATCGGGCGGCGCTTCAAGGAAGAGGACCAAGGCGAGCGGGTAATCGTCGGTGTGCGCGCCATGGGTGTCCCCGGGGCGGTGGAGAACATTCAGGACGTGCCGCTCGACCGAGTCGTGCACGGCGACGACATGCTCGTCCAAGAGCGCCGAGAGCAGCCGCAGCAGATCACGGTCCTCGTAGAGCCGCGTGATCACTGGTGAGGCCTGGGCGATCTGATGCCCGCCGAGGGTGGTCATGTGCCGGGGGCTGTCGTCCATACAGGGCATGCGGAAGTCCCGCCGCACCGCATCGGCCTCCAGCCTCCGTGCTTCGCTTCCGAGCTCCGCGAGCCCGGCAGGGGTGAGGAGCCCCTGCAAGGGCAGGTAGCCGTCGGCGCTGAACCGCCGGCGCAGGGACTCCCAGCGGGAAGACGTAGGCAATGAGAACACGGCCGATGCATCCCTCCTGGCCACGAGGGCCAAACTGGGCCTCGACCATCTGGACCCTGCCCTGGCCGCCGCTCATTGGCAGGAACGTTCCAATAACCGGCTCTAGCCCTACTCCATCGCTAACTGAATTGTCAGCCAATCTGGCGAATGTTGGGGGGTGGCCTTGTTCGAACGTCGAAGATTGCTGATGGCAGGGTCGGCACCGGCGGCCGGCGGGACGTCGGGCGGTCTCACGGCCTGCACGGCTCCAGCTGGGGAGGAAGCACCCGGGAGCAGAAAATCGCCCGAGGGGCCCGCCCTCTCGTGCGCGGGGCTCCTGATGCCAACGGAGTCGGCGCCGCATGCCGCGACCTGGGATGGCCTACGGGGCCACGGTCACGGAGCGTGGGGGATGACACGGCTGACGCGTTCGGTTGCGAACCGCGACGGCATCGCCGGCGGCGGCGGCACCATCCACTGCGCGACCCAACAGCAACCGCAGGCGCGGAGCTGGGCCGGTCGGCGTTCTACGGGCTGTCCGCCCGTGAGCGCCGCTGGTGGGCCGCCGTCAGAATGATCACGACCTCACACCGATGTGATCATGTGCGGGGGTGCGGGGCAGACAGCGGCCGCCTGGTGGATACGGTGTAAAGAACGCGTCAAGAATTGGCGTGCGGTGTGCCGGGAAGTCTGGTCGGCGTCCTGGGGGCAGTGTGCCCTCTTCTGGCTGACACCTCCGGAGGCCCCTGCCATGGCCGGCACCCGCTCGCGTCCCCCCTTCCTCGGTCTGCTGCCGCTGCCCGAGCGGCAGGCGATCACCCGGGCCCTGCGTACCGAGACCGTCGGCGGCGTGGTCCTCCTCGGTGCGGCCGTTCTCGCACTGATCTGGGCCAACAGCCCATGGAGCGCGGCATACGCATCCGTGCGCGATTTCCACTTCGGGACACCGGCCCTCGGCCTGGACCTGTCGGTAGGGCATTGGACGGCTGATGGGCTGCTGGCCGTGTTCTTCCTCGTGGCCGGGATCGAGCTGAAACGCGAACTCGTCGTAGGAGAACTGCGCACCCCGGCCACAGCCGCGCTACCGGTCATTGCCGCGCTGTGCGGGATGGCCGTGCCCGCCGCCCTCTACCTCGCCACCACCACGGCGGGCGGAGGCAGCAGCGCGGGCTGGGCGGTCCCCATGGCCACCGACATCGCCTTCGCCCTCGCTGTCCTCGCGGTGCTGTCCACGCACCTGCCGGCCGCGCTGCGTGCCTTCCTCCTCACCCTCGCCGTCGTCGACGACCTGGGCGCCATCCTGATCATCGCGGTGTTCTTCACCTCCGACTTGAACCTGTGGGCCCTCGCCGGAGCCTTCACGGGCCTGGCCGTCTTCTACCTGCTGCAGCGGATGCGCGTACGAGGCTGGTGGTGGTACGTGCCGCTCGGGGTGGCGATCTGGGCGCTGATGTACAACGGCGGCGTCCATGCCACCGTCGTCGGCGTCGCCATGGGCCTCATCCTGCGCACCACCCGCGACAAGGGCGAAGAAGTCTCACCGGCCGCCCGGGTCTCGCATCTGGTCCACCCGTTCTCCGCCGGGATCGCGGTGCCGCTGTTCGCGCTGTTCGCCGCTGGGGTGAGCATCTCCGGCCCTGCCCTGGGCGCGGTGTTCACCAGCCCCGAACCCGTCGGCATCGTCATCGGGCTGGTCGTCGGAAAGACGCTGGGAATCTTCGCCGGAACCTACCTGGCAGCCCGATTCACCCGCGCCCAGCTCAACCCCGACCTCGCCTGGGCCGACGTCCTGGGCCTGTCGGTGCTCGCCGGGATCGGCTCACCGTCGCCCTCCTCATCGGCGAACTCGCCTTCCCCGGAACCGGGACAGGCGAGCACGTCAAAGCCGCCGTCCTCATCGCCTCGCTCGCCGCCGCGCTCCTCGCCGCAGTCCTGCTGCGCAGGCGCAACACGGTCTACCGGCGCCTGTACGAGGCGGAGAACATCGACGCCGACAACGACGGCAGCCCCGACATCTACCAGAACGCATCCACACCGGACACCGAGAGCGCCGCCGCCCGTGCGGACGGGCCGCACACCTGATGTCCGGCGGCGACGCCGCCCTGCTGCTCTCCGAGCTGAAGCACCGGGCCGTGGTCATGGGCACTCCGGTTCGGCGGACCTGGCCGAAGGGGGCTGGTATTCACCCGAACGGTGACCCCCGACAGCGCTACGCCTGCCCCGTCACGTGTCTCCGCAGGAATCGTGAGCACCGTAGTTGGCCTGGCGAGCCAACTGTCCCTTCTAAAATTATCTTGTTCAGGGATAGGGCAGTGACCTGCGGCGACCAGATCATCTGAGACGTCTGACCATCGGGAACCTCGGCTGATCTGGCCCGGGAGTCCGGCACCCGATGTCGTCTCGGTCGATCTGGTCCGACTATCTGCTCGCCCCGGGCGCGCGGGACTCGTAGCCTCTCGCTGTGACGGATACGGCTGAGGCGCGAGACGCCTTCAAGAATCGATGCACCAACGCCGCGCGCACGCTCGCACCGTGCGTTGGATACTTCATCAGCCGCATCTCGTTCGATGCCTTCCCCGAGGAAGACTCCTTGGAGATCACCCTCGGAGACGGACCTCGGAAGCCGGACGTCGTGATCGTGCTCTCCAACCTCCACCACGTCTCGATCGACAAGCCCCCGCAGATCGCCGGTAGCTTCATCGACGAGATCTCCTTGACCCACCTACCGACGCTCCCGGACGCCTGGCCTGCGGACGCTGCTGGCCGCGTCCGGCGATTCGATGAAATGTGCGAGCTCGTATGGCTGCCGATCTCCGGACCGGCAGAGATCGACGCTGTCGCATCGATCATCACCGTGCACACCGCGATCAGCGACGAGCAGGCCTCGACAGATCCGGCCACTTGACCTCACCCTGGAGTCCTGGGGCCTGGACCCCACCGCGCTCCTGGCCGTACGGGGCGTTCTTCTGCCTTGGGGCCTGGTCCGCCCGTGGGGGCAGGTCTTTCCACGCTGGACGCTGTTCCTGCGCGGCCGGCGAGTGCCGCGCTGGCTCCCGCTCGCCCCGGCTCTGCTCGGCGCTGCCACGCTCGCGCCGTACGGCGTTGTGGGAGTCGGGTACTTGGCCCTGGCCACAGCCGGCGCAGTGACGATGCGGCCGGGCGACTTCCACTCCTCGGGCGACGCGCTGCTGGCCGGCTGGATCGGGATAGCCGCGTTCGCCGTCTACGGCATCGCCCTGACCATCGCGGCCCGCTCCTACTGGCTTCGGACCCGTCCCGCTGCCGGATGAGCGTCCAACACAAAGTGACCGTCTGCGGCCAGTTAGATACCTGCTCACCGGCCGCCCATGGGGGATTTCAACTGGCCACGCACAACCGTGCCGCACACCGGCTGCCCAGATTCGCCAGACGGCCCCGTTGCCCACCCCTCGGATGGATGACGCCCCCGGGCGTCGGCCGGCCCGGGTCTCTCGGGTCCGGTGGACTCTGGGGGAGAGGCGAGAGGGAGGCTTCAGGGCGACGCTGAGACCGCCGGTCAAGCCGATGCTGGCGCAGGCCGCCGAGCCGCTGCCCGGTCGGGGAGCGCTCGTAGGCGGCGCGCCTACGAGCAGAAATACGACGGGCACCGCGCGATCCCCTTCACCCCGGACACATCCAACGGGCGGATGATGGTGCAGACCCGCCGCGGGTCGCTGGTACGGGATCGTTTCCCTGATCCGGTGGTCGCAGCGGAGCAGCTGTCGCCGGGCGGCCTGGTCCTCGATGGCGAACTACTGGTCTGGGACGCCGAGGCAGGCCGGCTTTCGTTCAAGGGGTCGCAACGCCGGGCGGCCGACCGGGGCCGCAGCGCCCGTGGTCTGGCCGTGCGGTGGCCGGCCTATTTCGTGGCGTTCGACGTGTTAGAGCTGGACGGGTGGAGCTCCTGGCGCGCCCCTACCGGGAGCGCCGCGCACTCCTGGAGGGCCTGTTCACCGCGCAGCGTCTGACGGTCCCGTGGGCCCTGTGCCCGATGACTACCGACCCCACCAAGGCACGCGAGTGGCCGAAATCCTGGACCGACGTGTCCGGGCTCGAAGGCCTGGTCGTCAAGGGCATGAACCAGCCGTACCGGCCCTCGGTGCGCGGGTAGACCAAGATCAGAAGACGGAACACCACCGAAGCGATCATCGGCACCGTCACGCGCACCGTGGCCCACCCGCAGCTCCTCGCCGCGGCGCGGGGGGAGCCGTGACGTCCTGGACGCGGTCCTGGTCCGGCCGGACCAAGTGGCGGGAGTCAGTGCCGACCGGGCCGTCGACCATGGCGGCGACTTCCGCCACCCGCTGCGCTACAAGCGCCTGCGCCTGGACGTCACGGTCGAGGACGTGCCGAGGTTCGGGGCCGGGCCGACTGCCGCCGCTGGGTGACTGGTCGGCAGCGGCTGCGCGAAAGCAGCCTGTGCCCGTCCTGAGGCCCGGCGAGGTGAGGGTGACCGACCGGTTCCGGCCCGGGTCGGGCGGCCTGCGGATCACGCTTGAATGGCCGACCCGCCTGCGCGGCACCGCCTCGCAGAGCAGCGTGGGCGGCGTGGTCCGCTACGGCGTCCCGCACTCATTGATGGCTGCGACCAGCACCGTCGCTGCGTAGCGGGCTGCAAGCCGGGCGAGATGTGGCCGGCGCTGCCCACTCGGGGGCAGTGCCGACCGCTTCATTTCCGCGTTCAGGACACGTGCAACTCCCGGGCCTGGACGGCTGCCGGCTGGTCCTCCTTCCGTGCCGCCAGCGCGATGAGCACTCCGGAGACGGCGCCGACGAAGAACGGGGACGGCACAAGGAGCACGCCGCCCAGCACGCACCACAGCGCGAGGCCCCAGCCGGTCCAGGCCGGCACGCTCACCCCGCGGCCGGCGAAGTGCCATATCAGGCAGCCCAGCAGAATCATGGGCACGGCGAAGCTCCCCGGACCCGCCCAGAAGGTGACGGAGTTCGTGAGGGACTCCACTGTCTGCGGCGCCCCCTCCGAGAGGTCGAGGGGGACAGCCGCCCACATCCCCCGCTCTGCCCAGCCGGTGACGTCGTCCCAGGCGGAGAGCGCCAGCAGGATCAGGTGTCCCGATCCCAGTACGAGCATGATCCCGCTCGCCCAACGGAGCAGTATTTTCCTGGAGCTCAAGGGGGCCTCTCATCTATACGGTGCCGTACAGTTCATGTATACGGTAGCGTATAAATGAGAGGCGACGGCAGCGACGGAACAGGTCATAGACCCGCTCCTACGCCCCATACCGCTCCGGCACATCCCGCCACTGGGCGCCGGTCCGGGTCCGCCACCGCATGCCGTCTATCAACTGCCGCCGCGTCCACACCTACGGCCGACCCGACTTGATGCCCCGCGGCAGCAACGGCTCAAGTCGGGCCCCCTCATGAAGCGCTGCGCGCAGGCAGGTCACCAGTGACCGGCGGCGCCCGGTTCACCGTGGGGAAGTGGTGTTCGACCGTGACTGGCAGGCGCGCGGCGAGGTCGTCGGGCTCTACCCGTCGACGCTCGTGGCGCGTCTCACGGACGCGGGCAATCGCCGTCCTGGCGACCCCCGAGGAAGCCCTCGAGGTGGCCGTGCAGGAGCTCGGAGCGGATCCCGGACGCTGGGTCAATCAGGGCATTGTGTGCGACGAATACCGTGACTTCCGGATCGCTCGTAAAGCCCAGAGTCCGACGTTTCCGTGACCTTGCGTCAGGCCCGGCATTGCCTCGGAATGTGGTCAGGCCTGGTCGACCTCGTCGAGCGCCACGAGCAGTTCGTCGACAAGTGCGTGGTGCTGTTTCCCGTTCGGCATTGCGCGACGGAGTGCCGAGGACCAGCGTCTTTGCCAGACCAAGGTCTCCCGGCCCAGCGCACAGCAGTTCGCGCGTGACGATGATGGAGTCCATCACGCCGATGCCACGCGCGCTGAGCATCGACTGAATCGCTGGCATCTCCGTGCCTGTCGCCAGCAGGGGGCGGAGCTCGTCGGTCAAGGCCGAGAGTCGGACGACCCGTTCGGCGTCGAGTCCGGAGAGTGCCATCGCTCAGCTCCCGTCCTTTGCCGGGATGGGTGCGTCCGCAGTGTCGGCCATGACTAGGCCGGCGCTGACGGCCTGCCTGTCGTCGATCCCGACATGCCGCAGGAAGGCCCAACGGTCCAGCTGAGTGCATGCCCAGGTGGGATCGTATGCCGCGGTGGGCAGCTGGGGGATGCGTTTGCGGCCCGTTTCGTCCAATCGATACGGCTCCTCGAAGGCGGTGTTCCACGCTTGGACAGTGGGGCTGTACCGCTCTCGGGCCTCTTCAACACTGATACCCAGGTAGGCGGCGACCTGTGCCCAGGAGCTGCCGCGTTCTACTTCGTAGACGACGGCCGAATTCAGAGTCCGCTCAGCCAGTTCGATGAGTTGCCGGGCTTGGCTGACGCGGCCGGCGAGTCCGGTATCGACGTCGTTTCGGGTACCCACCAGCCCGGCGGCGCTGTCCGCCACCTCCGTGGCGTGGTCGGCAAGAACGAGCCGGGCCAGCCCTTCACGGGAGTACGCGGATCGGTGATGGTCGTAGGGGGTCGGCTCGCTCACGAGAGACAGAGTTCCATGTCCACGTGGTCTGCGGGTACTGAGTATTTACGGCCGATTACCTCATGAACGGGCCGAGTCGCCACATGGAGGGAAACCTGCCCTGTTTCGGCGCTGCCTTGCACAGGTTCGGCGGAACATGTGCGCTTTAGATCGCCTGAAGAAATACAAGGCCACCTCACACCTGCTCCCCGCGCACGCGGGGATGCCCCCGGTCCTGCCCCGGACCGGGCCCGGGCAGCCGGTAGTCCGTCCTTGTACGCTGCCGGTCTGCGTAGAGGCTGGTCGTCCCTGCCGTCTGGTTTGTTCGAGCCGGGATTCCCTTTGGTTCGCCGTCGAGCCGTCGAGGTTCACGAATGCACCAGGCTTGTGGACGCTCCGCACCTCTCCCTGGTGTGTTGCCCAGGCCGAAGGCCAAGAACGAGTGCTCGCCGAGCGGGGTCCTCACCGGCTGACGCGACGGCAAGAAGGGTGGCCCGGAGCGTGGAGTGTGCATAAACGAAGAGCAAAGTTGACGACGAGGTCCCCTGACTCGCAAGCCCCGGGCGGATGCGCCGGCCGGCAAAGAGCAGGGGGACGGGTCTCGGAACCCACCTGCCCGATCCGGCGGCCTGAACAGGATGCCGAGGCGGCAAGAACTGAATGCGGAGACCTGGGCGGCGCGGGTGGCGGTCGGTCAACCCGGACGAGGGGGAGTTCGACCTCCGGGTGGATCCGATCTACCCGTGGCTGGAGCCCCCGGCCACCGCCGCAGAGGCCGAAGGGTTCCAGGGCCGGGTGAAGGAACTTCCCCGGTCCTCGGTACGGTCACTGGTCGTGCTGCTCGGCATCCTCGGCATGGACGTGGCGAAGGCACCGAACTCGAACAACGCCGACCCGGGGTGGAGCACCGGGCGCCCTGGACGGCCCGGAGGTCGATCCCGACGCGGAGCGTGGTGCTGATGGCGGCCAGGCCGGCCTGGACGACCTGGTTGTAGTTCATCGCGAAGTCTTCGCGCGGCAGTTCCACGGTGGCCCGGAACACGGCCCCTGGGCCGCCCCACCGGTCGGGACCGGTGCCGAGGTAGGCCAGGTCCAGGTCAACGACCCGGGCCTTGTTTGTTTCCTGACCGCCGATGCCGATGCCGACGCCGACGGCCCGGCGCGTACGCCACGGGTGGGTGGCGTTGCTGCCGGGCCGTCAGTCACTCGCGCGGTCTCACTTCCTGTGCACAGCCCTGCGGCGACGTCCGCGAAGCACCAGCACGCCGCCGGCAACGACCAGCAGGCCACCGAGGGCGCTGTACGTGACAGTGTTGCTCACCCCGGTGGAAGCCAGGTCGCCGGACGTGCTGCTCGGGGTCGGCTGGCCGACGGGTGCGCCGATCTCCAGCTGCGCACGGCTGCCGCCGGTCTTGCCGGAGGCGGAGACAACCGGCGTGGGGGTGGTCGGCGTGGGGGCGGGCGTCGGCTCGTCAGCGCCGGCGGTACCCGACGCGGGCTTCAGCTGCAGAGTCGTGATCGAGTACGGCGGCAGCGTCTGTGCGACCGCCGTGCCTTGCTCCGCCGTCGTCAGGGAGGTGTCTCCCTTGCCATACGAAACGGTCGTGACCGCCCCTGCTGCCGGGGCGAATCCGGCGTACGAGAGCGACACCTGCGCCGCGTTCTGCGGGCTCTTGTTGATCAGCATGACGTTCAGACCGCCGGTGCTGCTCCGCACCGCGTGCACAGCAACCGAGGGGTTGCCCGAGGACGACTTGACCATGGTGTCGCCAGGCTGCGCCAGTGCGGTCAGCGAGCGGATGCCCCAGTAGGTGGGGAAGGGCGTGTCGCGCGGCGGTTGGCACTTCCCACCGGCGCAGGTTCCAGCGGAGAGAATGCCCCCGTCCCGGTAGTCGGTCTCGCCGTGGACGGTGGTGGGTGCTTCGCCCGAGCCGTTGTGCAGGTTCCACCAGTCCACGTGGGTGGCGCCCTGCTCGAACCACGTCATGTAGGTGTCCGGCGCAAACAGGGCTGCGGTCTGGCTGGTCAACGCGGGCGAGCCGACGGCGTCGGTCTCGGTGACCGCGATCTCCACCGAAGCGGCGCGCGAGCCCGCGTACTTGGCGATCAGCGAGCGCAGCGTGGACGTGACACCGGCGATCTGGGAGGGGGTGTTCAGCAGGTCGGCCGTGGTGGTGCCGCCCGGATACCAGTGGACGATGACGAAGTCGATCGAGCTTGCCGCGATGGAGAGCACCGTGTTGTTCCAGTCCGCGCTGTCACCGGGAGCCTTCTCCGTATCCGGCCAGCCGCCGGGGGTGGTGAGCACCGCTCCGATCTTCACCTTCGGGTCCACGGCCTTCATCGCCTTCGCGTAGGCGATCAGGTTCTTCGCGTACGCCGTCGGGCTCTTGTCGGCGTGCTCGTCAGTTTCCCAGCCCTTGCCGTCGCCGTAGTGCCCGTTGCCGTAGACCTCGTTTCCGATCTCCCAGTACTTCACGCCGTAACCCTTGTCGACGTTGGCGTACTTGACCCAGTCGGCGGCCTCCTGGGGGGTGCCGGAACCGTAGTTCGCGGTCAGGATCGGCTGGGCGCCGACCTCCTTCGCGGTGGCCATGAAGTGGTCGAAGGTGGTGTTGGAGGGGATCCAGCCGCTGCCGTCGCCGGAGGTGTGGGTCTTCCAGTGGTAGTCGTCCGCGCCGGAGCCGCCGGGATAGCGCAGCTGCCGAACTCCCGCGGCCTTCATCAGCGAGGTCACCCTGGCGTCACCCATGTGCTCGTCGCCGAAGCCCGTGTTGAGGCCGACACCACTGCTGGGCACCGTGCCCAAGGAGGTACCGGCATCCACACTGATGCCGATGGTCGGCGCGGCGCCCGCGCTGGGCGCCAGGGCGCCGACACCGGCCGAGGCGGCGAGCGCCGCCACCGCCCCCGCGACAACATGCCGGCGCATCCGGCTACGGCGGGGCGTGCGCCCCCGAGGCATCGGCTGCTCGGCGGATCTCGGGTTGTCTGGTGACACGTGGGGCTCCGATCGGGTGTTGACACGGAGGGCGTAGCGCCGCTGACCATGGCTCGCCCTCGTAGGTACACCCCTAAGTGGCCACTCGGAGCGAAAAGGTTGCCGTCTCAATCATTTCTTCTCCGACACGCGGTCGCACCGTCTCACCGGACCCGGTGACCCCGTGACCCGGCGCCCCGGTGGCACGCCCGGGCTCCCTTTTCACCTCGACGGTGCCACAGCACGGTGTGCAGCAAGTCGTCGGTCATGACCGGGGGCGGCCCGTACTTGCCCTTGCAGGCCGCGGTATCGAGTCCCTCCAGCGTTGACTCCCGGAGGTTCTCCCGCTCGGTCTCGGCCATCGCGGCGAAGAAGCCGAACAGCAGCTTGTAGCGACAACGGGGCTGCCGGCTTCTCTGCACCGACGATGCGAGGCCGGCATCTACACGGCGGGCCTGGTGACCGGGCGTAGAACCTCCAGGATGACCGCGGTCCCGGTCACGGGTCGGCCCTCGTGCATGGTGATTTCCTGTCCGGGCTGAAGGCGGCGCCACGGTGAAGCGTCGAGAGGGGCGAGCCGTACGGAGGCTCGTCCACCGGGCTCCATGAAGGGTGTGCGCTCCACCCAGAGTCTCGCGATGTTGTGCGCCGGTTCGCCGGTCGGGGACAGGTTTCCGATGCTCCACATCGGGCGCAGTGCGCCGGCTCCGGCAAAGGGCGTCCGCCGTCGGGGTTCGGCGGCCGGGCGGAGGGTGAGCTCGGCTCGGATGATGCCGTTCCGGGATTCGTAGCTGCGCCAGTGGCACCAGGCGGCACTGGTTTCGAGTTGCATCTGCTCGGCGGCTTCTGCCAGGGATTCCCAGAAGCCGAGGGGAAGGGGTCGGCGGTCACCGAGTTCCTCCAGCAGGTTCAGAGCCACTTCCCACTCGTCATGGGCGAGGTACTCCCGGACGTCGTTCACCGTGATGTCGTTCTCCGTCGCGAGTTCCTCGGGTACGAGCAAGGAAGCGGCTTCCAACAGTTTGGGGACGTCCATGGCCTGAGTTTGGACGGCCTCCCCCACTCCATAGTCGCTGGGGTGCCCGGTGACGGGACATCGAGCAGGACGCGGTACTCACGTCCGGGAGCAGGCACGGCCGCACGATCACGCCGCGGGGCGCCCTGCCCGACCGAGTCTTACGTTGGTGCAGTCAACTGGCCACTTCGCACGGGGACCTAGCTGTGAAGGCTGGCAGTCCAGAACGGGCTGCCTCCTGGACGGCGGGGGTGTGGTCATCGCGCTGTTCCCTTCGAAGCTCGCGCCGTATGTGGAGTGTTCCGGGGCGCCCTGCAGGGCGCTGTCAGTGTCGGGCTCTCGGCTCCGGCGGTGGCTGATATCGAACTCACCGATGACCTGATCCTCCTCCAGAAGCGCTCCGACACCGCATGGGCGCGGGTTCAAGAGATTCAGTACCGCTCTGGGCTGCCCTCGGCTGCGGGCGGGCGGACGGATGATGCCCATGCGGAATGGAGCGCCGCATGGAAGGTGTGGGGCGACCAGACCGACGTTGTTCGCGGAGCGATCGCGGCGTGGGCGGGAGAGAGCGGGCAGAGCTGGATCGACGTCGAGGGCCGGCTGAAGGGGTGAGGTACGAGGGGGGAAGGCCCACAGATCTGGCCCGAGGCCAAGGAGCCGAACTAAGAGTGAAGCCAGAGGCGTTCAGGTGACTTGTGAGTCGGACTGACCGTCCGGCCGGGGTTGCGCAGTGACGTGACTGGGCCGGCCGACCAGAATCCGGGCATGATGCAAGATCTTGCTGCCGCGTTCAGCCTGCTCATCGGCCTGGCAGGTCTGACGCTGAGCTACGCGGCTCACCGGCAGAAGGGTCGGCAGGAGGGGCAGGAAGCCGCGCTCCGTGACGCGGAACTTCAGAGGCATCAACGCGAGCGAGAGCTGGAGCAGCGGCTCCACGAGCGCGAGCAGAGCGCCCGGCGGCAGCAGGAACGGCATCAGGCATCCATGATCAGCGTGAATGTCACCCGACTCCCGTCCCCTCTGGACCGCAACTGGATCATCCCGAAGGTTGTGATCCACAACCGGTCCAACCAGCCAGTCCGGGACGTGCTCGTATCCTTCCGCGACGAGGTGGTCGGCGAATCACCTCTTCTGGGCATGGGTGAGGACGACTTCCAGTTGCCGCCCACCGAGTCCTCCGAGTACGGCTACCTACGGCACATCACCGTCGACTTCACAGACGCTGCCGGCATCCGCTGGCGCCATGAGGGCTGCGGTTTCCTGCGGCGCTCCAGACAGGCCACGGGCGGCCCGGAGACCATGGGCGCATGGGGAGACCCGGAGCCCCCCGTCATCGAATGGGTCGGGGCGCCCCCCAGCCCACCTCCGCCCCCGTCCCCATACGGCGGGGCGGCGACCAAGACGCCGGTACGGCGGCGGGGCGGGTTCTTCCGGCCAGCGGTCGTATTGGTCTCCGTGGTGCTCATTGCAGGAGGCGCTTGGTGGCTCCTCCACCACTAGGCTGACAGCGCTTCAGAAAAGGACAGCGCCGTCAGCGCCCAGCGCCCCTGCCAGGCCGCCCCGGGGAGCTGGTCCGTGCGGGCCGGCGACGCGCGGCGTCATGCGGGGTGCGGGCCGGTCCGGGGCAGTGAGCGGGAGACTGCCGCCCATGGACGTGGACTCGGTGATGATGGAGCTGAACGCAGTACTCCCAGCGGAGTTCACTGCGGCCCGGGACGCGTATGCGGCGCGGGCACGCAAGGCCGGCGACCGGGACCTTGCCGCCGCGATCACCAAATTGCGCAAACCGACCGTCGCGGCGTGGACCGCCGGGCTGTTGGCCCGCCTCCAGCCCAAGGAGGCCGAGCAACTCCTCCAGCTCGGCGAGGCGCTGCGCGGCGCGCACCGGACCCTGGACGGCGAGCAGCTGCGGAAGTTGTCGCATGATCAGCATGTGGTGATCGGTCGCCTCGCCCGTACAGCGCGCTCGCTCGCGGCCGAGACCGGCCAGAGCGTGAGCGAGCCGGTCCTCCACGAGGTCGAGCAGATCCTCCACGCGGTCCTCGCCGACGGCAACATCGCCGCGCGGTGGTCGGAGGGCCGGCTGACGAAGGCCCCGGACGCCGTGCTCGGCTTCACCGGCCTTGAACCGCTGCCCGGTGCGGCTCCGCCCCGGCGGGAGGCAGCGGCCCGGCCGGCCGGCCCCACGACGGAGCGGGCCCCAGCGCCGGACGCGGACGGGAGGGCGGAGCAGGCACGGCGTGGGCGTGTGGAGGCGGCCGGGGCAGAGTTGGCCGAAGCACGGAACGAGGCGGACCGCCTGCACGCCGCCGAGACTTCGGCTCAGGAGCTGGCGGACAGCACGGCGGCCGCTGTTGCCGCGATCGAGGAAGAGGTTCGGGCTGTGCGTGAGCGGCTGGACGCGGCGACCACAGCAAGCTCGGACGCGGCCGCCGGCTTGCGCGAGGCCCGGCGAGCGGCCGCGAAGGCGCAGAAGCGGGCGGAAACCGCAGCACGGAAGGTTGAGAAGCTCGGCGGCTCCGAGGGGTGAGCAGCCGTGAGCGGCGGAGCTGTACGGGCCGGTCCGCTGAGGGGGTGTGAGGCTGACTCAGTCGGTGGCGAAGTGCCGATTCAAATTCGTATCTAGCAGCACCGGTCCGCTCAGCTGGCCGGAGTGTTGTTCCAGTGCCGAGGGTGAGGATGCTCCGGCATATGGCGGGGTGACGGCCGGCCGGAGTCGGGCGGAGACCTACGCCGTTCGGGTCCTGGAGGCCTTACCGAAGAACCCGACCGGCGGTGAGACCGCAATCCCTGCGCTTGAGGAAGCCCTCAGCCGCTTCGACGACACCCGCGCACGCGACAAGGCCCTGTACCTGTCGTGGCTGGCCTCGGGAGCGCGCGGCCACGATCACCGCGCGCGTCCTGGACCTCTCCGACGGCCTGGCCTCCAACCGGCCCGCCGGACGAATCCGCCTGATGGTGGACCGACTGCGACCGCACCGCTCCCTGGAACCGGTCGGCGCCCTCCTTGAACGCGCCGGCCGCTGACTCACTTGGTCGCGCCGGTGACCCATTCCAAGTAGGACGGAAGCCCGGTCTGGACAGGCAGCGCGATGACCTCGGGGGAGTCGTACGGATGCTGGGAGCGCAGGTGCTCCTGCAGAGCCTCGTAGCGGTCGCCGGTGGTACGGAAGGTGATCTGCCACTCGGTGCCGTCGCACACCTGGCCAAGATGCCGGTACGTCGTTTCCACCGGCCCGCTGACCTGTCCGGAGGCCGCGAGAGCGGCTTCCACGGCCGACCGCGACAGCTTCGCGGCGGCCTCCTTGCTGTCCACGGTCGTCAACACGATCAGATGCTCGTCCATGCGGGGCACCGTACGGGAGTTGCACGCCTCCGCGGCAGGTGCCGGGGAGCACCTCGGCCGGCGAGGTGCTCCCGTCCTGCTACCGGCCCTGCTACCGGCGAGGCCGGGTCACAGCCTGCTGAACTCGCCGCCGGAGCCGGTGCCCGTGACGGGGGCACGGCGCAGACAGCGATAGAGGACGACAAGCCCGGCGGAGCCGAGCGCGACGGCCTGGCCAAGCAGCCCGTCAACAGGGTCGGGGACCAACTCGACGTAGGCGTTGCCGGCGAGCGCCGCCAGGTACGCGGGGGCGGCATAGAGCAGGTCCGCCGCCTCGGGACGGCGCTTCTCCATCTGGGGGTCCCAGTAGTTCTCGCCGAAAAATCAACGCTAGCCGTGTGCCAAGCCCTGCTCTGGGGCGGTCTCGGGGAAACAACGTGGCAGCCGGGGGCCCCGCGTAGGAAGCGCCGCAGCATAGCGCATGACCCGCTTTCCTCAGAGGATCTTGGGAGTTCCTGCCTGCGCCCATTAGCCACGTCCCAGGCCAACAAGTGGTGTGCACGCCTGGATCAGGTACACATTCCGTGAGGACGATCACCGGGATCTCCAGGCGTGCTGGCCGGCCACTGGGGAAGGGGCGTCGCGCTGGCGATGAAGCTTCTGGCGATCAGCTTCGCGCGTTCGCACGGCATGCACTGGATGCGGGCCTTCCACCACCCGGGCAACGCTGCGGCTATCGGCATGAACCGGCGGCTGGGCTTCGAGGCTGACGTACCCGTCCGGGATGACGCATCGGGCCTGGCCTCGACTCCCGGTCGGGCCGCGGGATGACCTTGCGCGGGATCTTGACGCACTACTCGGGCTGACCCATAGTGATGGCCACCGAGCCGTTCTCATCTGCCGCGTGACGTGGCTGAATGAATTGTTAACGCTAACATTCGATCCCGCTTCCACCGTTCCAGCAGCTCCGATGGGCCGGACGCTATGGAACAGGCGGCAACCTCCTGCCCCGGGACGCAGCGTCCGCGACATCCGCGGGACCTATCGCGTCCCGTGGCCCGGGGCGCCTCCGCCCAGCACTGCGACGGTGCATGCCGTGACTGCCGAGAACGGCCGCCCGCCCCCTACGCACCCTGGAGCGCACATGAACGCAACAACCGGCCCCGGCCCCCACCCCTCGCGCCGACTGTTCCTCGGTATGGCCGCCACCGTCCCGCTGGCCCTGTCCGGAACGCTGGCCCTGGGCGCGCGGCCCGCCTACGCTGCCGACGCGGCCTACGTCATGGGCTACTTCACCGAGTCCGCGGCCTTGCTGCAGGCCGACTACGGCCTGCACCTCGCCGTCAGCACCGACGGCCTCCTTTGGATGCCGCTCAACCAGAACAACCCCGTGGTGACCCCGACCGAGGGTGCGGGCGGCCTGCGTGATCCGTTCATCATGCGCAAGCAGGACGGCACCTTTGTCATCCTCGCCACCGACCTCAAGGGCTTTGACTGGGGCCGCAACAGTCAGTACATCCACGTCTGGGACTCCGCGGACCTGCGCAGCCTCACGGGTTACCGACGCCTCAAGCTGCACGACATGGTCACCCACAGCTGGGCGCCCGAGTCGTTCTGGGACGCCGGCCGGGGCGCGTACGGGATCATCTACTCGTCCGTCAACACCAGCGGCCACGGCGTGATCATGGTGAACTACACCACCGACTTCCAGACGGTGTCGTCCCCGCAGGTCTTCTTCGATCCCGGCTACGACATCATTGACGGCAATCTGGCCGTGGGCGTCAACGGCGTCAACTACCTCTACCACAAGAGGGACCAGACCCTGGTCGGCGCGCGGTCGACCACCCTCAATCCGGGCAGCTTCACGCCCTTCAGCACGGCGGTCGCTCACGGTGCCACCGAGGCGCCGACCCTGGTGAAGTCCCTGACTTCCGGATCCTGGTACCTGTGGGGCGACACCTACTCGCCGAACGGCGTCTTCTACGCCTGGCAGAGCAACGACCTCGCCGCCGGCACCTGGACCCCGCTTGACCAGCGCCTCTACACCGCGCCGCTCAACGCCAAGCACTGCACCATCGCGACGATCACGACCACCGAGTACAACAACCTCGTGGCGAAGTGGGGCAGCCCCGCCTGGAACCGGCTGAAGTCCTACAACTACCCCGACCGTTACGTCCGTCATGCCAACTCCGTCGCCCGGATCGATGTCTACCCGTTCGACCCGTACCCCGAGTCGCAGTGGAAGCTCGTGCCCGGCCTGGCCGACAGCGCGGGCGTGTCCTTCCAGTCGGTCAACTTCCCGAGCCGCTACCTGCGGCACTACAACTACGACCTGCGGCTGGAAGAGAACGACGGCACCGCGACCTTCGCCGCGGACGCCACGTTCCACAGGACCGCCGGCCTGGCCGACTCCTCCTGGTCGTCCTTCCGCTCGCACAACTTCCCGACGCATTACGTCCGGCACACCGGCTACGTCCTGCGCATCGACCCGATCGCCACCACCACGGAGAAGGCCGACGCCACCTTCCACGTCGGCTACTGACGGGGGACGGCTCCGGCCGGTGGCCTTCGCCGTCGTCGGGAAACGCCCGCCTGGCCCCTTCGGGGTGATCCCGAAGGGGCCAGGCGGTTTCCGTGGGGCGAGCGGCCCGGACGGGCCCATCGACAGTGCGCGCTGGGGAATTGGGAAGTGCGGTCACGCGCTGTTTGAACTTCGTCAGGGTCGTTGCCCTTCGGCGGGTCCTTCAGCTTGTCGAAGACGCTGCGCAGGGTCGCCGGGTCCACCACCATCAGCTGATGCAGGCCAGGCCGGAACGCCGGATCGATCCGGCCCGCCACCGCGGTGAAGAATCCCTTGTTGACCCGTGCCCGGATAGTCTTCGTCGCCAGGTCCAGCGTGGTGTGTTATAGCGGGGTGTGCGGCACGTACGGCCTCCTGCTGATGCTGACAGCCACGGCCCTTCTGGAGCTCACGGCCTCACCTGCGACTCAGTACTTAGCGTTGTATTTTCGGCGAGAACTACTGGGGCCCCAGGAAGCACAGGAAGAGACAGACGGCGGCCGCCGCCACCGCGACGGCCCGTTTCTCGTACTAGCTACCGCCAGGTGGTGTGTAGCGCTGAGTAACTACGTGGGGCTGCGGTCGCGCTGCTGAAGGGTGGTGAAGTCGGCGTGTGCTGTCTCGACGACCTCGGGGTACGCCTGGGTCTGAGCAGGCGTCCGCTGCCGCTGGGTTCAGGCGGCTGCGGTGAGCCAGGCCAGAAGGCGTTTCAGGACGAGGGTCTCCGCCGGGTCGGCCTCGGCGGCCAGGGCCCCTCGCAGGGCGTTCTCGGCGCTCTTGCCCGCTCCGGCGGCGATCAGTTTCTCCAGGGTCTGCCAGCGCGTCTCGACGGCCGTGCCGCGGGTGGTGCACACCTTGCACCACAGCGGTGTCGCGGCCGGCACCTGGCCGAGCTCCACGAACAGTGACGAGAGCGCGATCGACTGGTCGACCGTCAGGACACAGGCCGCTTCGACACGTTTGGCGACCTCGTGCGCGGCGGTCCGGCCCCCGACCCGCAGCCAGGCGCGGACGACCGACTCCAGTTCGGGGCCGGTCACGCCGGGGTCGGCGAGCAGCCGGCCACCCAGTTCCATGACGGCCGCGACCTCGTCGTGGTCCGCCAGGACGGGTAGGAGGCGGGCCCGCAGGGGCATGCCGTCGTACAGGCGGCCGTCCAGGGCGCCCAGGACCTCCGCGCAGGCGTCGGGGCCGCCGTGGCCGAGGATCACCGAGGCCGCTCTCGTGAATCCGGAGTCGTCGCAGCCGGGGTGGTGCAGAGCCTTCCGGGCCAGCGCCAGGACGGCCTCCGGAGCCACGTCGTCGTCCATGAGCCACTGCATCAGCTTCGCGTACGTGCCGGGATCCGGCTCAAGGCGTTCGAGCCGCGCGTTCACCTCTTCCAGCGCGTCGGCATTGCCGTCCTGCGCCAGCGTGCCCAGTTCGAACGACCACGACTGACGGCGCCGCGAGCCCTCTTCGAGAAGCCCTCGTGCGATCTCGGCCGCCTGATGCGGGTGGTCCTCGAGCAGTTCGAGTACGACGAGGGACCGGTGGTCGTCGTTCCAGTTCTTCAGGCCCGGAGTCATGGCCGCGAGCTCATCGGCTCCCTGTACTCCGCGGACCTCAAGCCACACGGTGAGGAGCTCGCCGAGGTCACCGGTGCCGATCGTCTCCTCGAAGGCCCTGCGCGCGAGCGGTATCGCCTGACCGGGAAGCCCGAACCGGAACAGAGTGCAGGCCAGGCCGACCAGCGTCCAGGAGGGGATCGGGCCTCGCTCTGCGATCGCCTCGGCCACTTCCGTCGCCGCCGCGGGTCCGGCGATCTCGTACCGGATCTGTCCCGCATCCTGCAGGAGACGTCCGTCCAGGTCCGGCCCGCTCAGGAGCGAGCGGGCGAAGGGGACGACGCCCTCGACGCTGCCTCGTTCCAGCAGGCGGCGCGCCGCAGTCAGCCTTTGCCGGACGTCTGCGCCGGTGTCGGCGACGACCGTGCGCAGCCGGTCCACGACGTACACCGGGTCGCCGGGGTCCAGGGACTCCAGGTGACTGCAGCAGGCCAGGACGTCCTGGCTGTCGTCGCTCTCCTCCGTGAGGGCCCGCAGAAGGCGGATGCCTTCGGGCAGGTCGGTGGTGCGTGCGTAGGCCCATGCGGCCTCGGCACGTAGCGAGGTCCGCACCCCTTCGTTCCGGGCGATGGCCAGGAGCCGGCCGGCGAGCCTGCGGTTGCCGCGGAGCTGGGCCAGCTCCGAGAGGATCTGATGCTGGGAGGAGGCGGGGAAGTAGACGCTCGCGTCCTCGTGGTGGGAGAAGTCGAGGAGCCGGTTGATGACGGCGGCCTCCAGTGCTTCTCCCAGGGGAACTCCGCTGGTGACCAGGCGCAGGGCCATGATGCGGTGGTCCAGCTTGCCGGCGAGGAGGCGGCGGACGACCAGGGTGACCTCGTGGCCCGGACGCCTGGCCCACAGGGCGAGGGTGAACAGGATCCTGTTGCCGCTCGCCGCGTTGTCGATGGCGTGGGACCAGCTGTCGAAGCCGGGGAAGTCGGCCGGTATGGAGGCGGCCTCGTCGCGGGCCGCCAGGAACTCGGCGAAGGACTGGTGGAGGAAGGAGAGGTCGAGGCCGTCGAAGGCGACCACACCTGTGTGTGCGAGGAACTGGCCGAGTTCGCCACGGGCTCCCGGCGGCCACTGCAGGGCGGCCGGAAGGTTCTGGGACAGCCAGAGCAGGGCGGCGTCGAGCAGCGATTCCGTGGGATGGCGGGAGACGCGTTCCCAGGCCAGGTGGGTCAGCAGGCGGTCCTGGTGGTCGAGGAGCCACTGGGCCAGGTCGCCGTAGCCCCGTACGGTCCACCGTTCGCGGAAGCGGGCGAGGGCGTCGGTGTTGCCCTCCCGCGCGTTGCGGAGGTCGCCGAGGAAGGTCTCGTAGAGGTCGATGCGTCCGCGGGGCAGGGGACGTCCGGGGTTGCGGCTGCGGAACGCCGCGGCGATGGTCGCGAGGAGCGGGACCTGGAGTACCTCCTCGAGGGAGGCGTCGGCGATGTCGGCGAGGAACTCACCGGCTTGGCGGACGGGGTCGGGGTCGCCCTGGGCGGTGAACCAGCGTTCGCGATGCCGGACAGCTTCGCGAAGGGCTCGAGTTCCTCCTGGGCAGGGGCCGGGAGGTGATGACGAGGCGGTACGGGCTGCCGGGCCGGGCCTGTTCGGCCAGCTTTTCCAGCAGCCGGCGGCGGATGTCGGGGGAGGAGACCTCGTCGAGCCCGTCGACGACGACGAGCCAGCGGGCACCGTGCGGGCGCGCTTCGAAGTGGCTGTGGTCGACGGGGCTGCGGAGCGTGCCGGTTCGCACGGCGGCGGCGCTGAGCTGGCGGCTCCACGGGTGGGGCGTGAGGAGGTCGGAGCAGGTGATCCGGATCGCGGTGACGGCCTGCGGACACCAGGGCAGTCCGGCGTCCTCGGCCCGGAGCCAGTACCGGGCGATCTGGCGGACCAGGTGCCGGCCCAGTGTCGTCTTTCCGGCGCCGGGGCCGCCGGTGATGAGCAGGTGCTCGTGGGAGGCGAGAACGCCCGCGAGCGTGGGCGAGGGGCCTGGCGGCGGTGCGCTCGCGGTGCGGTGCGCGGCCGCGGGCGAGCCCGTCTGCGCCAGGGGCTGGAAGTCCTGCTCGACGTAGATGTCCGACAGCGGGGGCTTGCGTACGCCGAGGAGGTCGTACGGGAACTGCTCGGCGGCGACGGCCTGGCTGCGCAGCAGGTCCTCGAGCCAGGGGTCGGGCAGGGGGATGGATTCCCACGTGGGGTCGGTGCCCGGGGGCCGGCGGCGTTCGGCGAGCTCCTTGCGCTGCAGGGCGCGGCTGGTGCGCAGCCAGGTTGCGGTGACGTCCTCGGGAGGGCGGCCCAGTGCCTGGGCGAGGAGCTGGGTGGTCTCCAGGCTCCGCAGCTCGAAGGCGCCGAAGACGGCGTAGAGCGCGTTCTTGTCCGGGAGGGGCCCGGTGCGCCGGTGGGAGGTGCGCAGTGCGTTGGGCGAGGCGTGGCCGGCGGCCTTGAGCTGCGCGTGGAACCACTCGGCCAGCTCGCGCAGTTCCGGGACGGTCTGGCGGTCGGTCGTCCTGGGTCGTCCCGCGGGCATGCGGCTTCCCTCCCTCTGGCCGGTGGGGCGTGCTGCCACAAAGCCCCCGGGTACCGAGGAGTTTCCTCGGTATTTCCGCAGGCTAGAGGGAAATTCGCCGCTTGGGGGAGCGTTGGCCGCATCAGCCGAACGAGTGGTGAGGAGCGGTGACATGAGGGTGCTGACTGTGCTGGAGTCCCTGGGCGGGCCGCAGGTGTGGCCGGTGGTGGCGGCGCTGGTGCTGGGCGGACTGGCCAGGTGCTGGCTGCGTGTGCGGGCGGTGGAGTGCCGGGAGACGGAACACACGCGGCGGGTCCTGGCGGCCGTCGGCGGGACGCAGTCGAGCCACCGGGCGGACGTCGTCCAGGCGTGCGCGGTGCTCGGGCCGGGTGGCGGGGGAGCGGTGAGGGGAACGGTCGGGATCCGCGCCACAGGCCGCGGCTCGGCAGGCTGAGGCCCCGTGCACCACACATCGGCAAGTTACGTTGTTTCAAGTAATTAGGCTCTCAGCCCCGATCGGCTCGATGCCGGCCTGTACTACCGTCACGGTGGGGTCCGAGGGGGCCTGTGGGGCTCAGGGCTGGAGGGGCTATGGCCACGTTGGTGGGGCAACAGAAGGTGGATGCCGAGGTCGCGTTCAGGTCGTTCGGGTTCCAGGAATCGGACGACAACCTGGTGCCCGTACCGTATCCCGACGGCTTTGAGTGGGGGGTGTTTCTACAGCCGCACGTGCGGCGCTTCGACCTGTTCAGCGCAGGGCACACGCACACCGCCGCGGTGGTCGCGCGAGTCTGGGACGGCGAGCCCGAGGTGGAAGCAGCCGACTGGGACGAGCAGGCCGAGGTGGACTACGAGTCGGTCACGGGCGACGTGGCGGTGTGGGGAACCGGCCGCTCCGATCAGCTGATCCGGCTGGGCCGGGCCGGCCTGTGGCGGGTCCGCGTGAGCTGCGCGGGCAGGGCCGAGGTCGAGAGGGTGACCCGTACCGAAGGCACTGCGCACGGAGTGGAGCGGTACACGATCGACTTCTGGCCGAAGACGACGTAAGCGGTGGGGCCTGCCGCCAAGGTGCTCCTGCGCGGCAGGCCCTCGGGACTTCGAGTGTCAGTTGATCTTCACGATGAAGCCGTCTTCGATTCCGTCGATGATGCGGTTGGAGTTGTAGAAGCCGATGAGGAGGTTTCCCGCGGCGCCGTTCTGCGCTCCGGGGACCGGCATGACGGAGAAGTTGTTCCTCTCCACGTGCGGGTCGAACTCAGCCTGAGCCGAACCTTCGTAGGTCGAGGCGAAGGGGAACTCGTCGCACTCCTTGCCACCGTCCGTGTAGTTGGCACCCCACCCGCGGGTGCACTCCCGGACGGCGACGGCCCGGTTTCGGTCCTTGCGCCTCGAGTCGAGGAACAGGCGGTGGAGCGGCTCCCTGAGGGTGTCGCCGGGCAGGTTCTTCAACCCATTGAGGGGCTTGGTCGCCTTCGGGGTGGTGAAGGCCTTCTTGATGTGCTGGGCGACCGCCTGCTCCGGTGCTCCGGGCCGGGAGCTGTACTCGAGGGTGGCCATCATGCTGAACGCTGCGCCGCCCTTGTTGGCGGGGTTGCCGGCTCCGGTGGAGTTGCGCAGGTAGGAGGCGGAGTCCCAGCGCGGGGCGAACATGAACGGCTTGCCGGTCTTGACCCTCTCGCCCGCCCACCCCGCAGGAAGGGTGGAAGTGACCTGCGGCTGGTAGACAGCAGCGACCAGGTCTGCGTTGCCGGCGCCGGTGCCCTGGCCGGGGGCGTAGCGGACCGCGTGGGAGTAGTGCGGCTTGGACCTCATCTCCAGCCAGGTCTTCGTCACCGGCAGGGCCTTGCTGACGGTGGGGGTCGCCGTGGCGGGCCAGTCCTGGGCGATCGAACCCTTGAGGCCGATCTTCAGCCCGGAGACGCCGGTGCTGCCCACGACGGTGAAGTCGGTGACGTCATAGGAGAAGTACGTGGTGCGGTCGGCCTCCTTCGGGACCGTGCCGCGTACGTACACGGTGTACGAGCTGGTGCCAACCGCGCCGTTCTGCTTTTCCCACACGGTGGTGACCTTTAGCCCCGTGCAGACGGCGAATCTGGACTTGACGTAGACCTGGGGGCCGAGCCGGCCAGATTCGCCTTGCATTCGGCCAAGGTCAGCGTGCGGGCGGGCTCCGGGTACGCCGCCGCCACGGACGAGGCGGCGGGCAGGGTCCCGGCCGGCCTTCCCGAGGCGACCGCGGCCGGTGTAGTGGTCTTGGTGCCGTAGGCGGCTGCGGGACCGACGACCTCCAGGGGCGTCGTGGGAGCATCGGCCCGCTCATCGACGCCGGCCAGCCTCAGAGCCCCGTCGCCTGTCCTCAGGTCTTCCAGCGACGGGACCGACGTGCTCGGAGCGACCATGAACGTTCGGGCACGTAGCTGCGACGCTCCTCCATCAGCTGCCGTCGCAGGTCCGCCCACGGGCAGCATGACGGAGGCTGTCAGGGCGGCCAGCAAAGATATTCGGGCACGTCGACGTTGTTGTGCGGTCATGAATGTTCCCCCACTGATCGGCTCTGGAGCGGTGCTTGCTCCGGCCCACAGAACTACCGAATGAATGATCGGTTCGGCAGGTGGTGGCTACAGGTGTGTTCGGATTGGACGGATCCATGGCTGACTGCACGGCGTCGGTGAAGCGCGGTGAGTTGAGGCGAGGTGGCCCCGTGGGCTGGTGGAGCCGGGCCCTTCCACGGGACGCCTGAGCCCCACCTGCGGGCAGTTGGGCGCCGAGCCGCTAATTTGGTCCGATGGATCACGATGTCGCCGGGCTCGTCGAGGAGTGGCTGGCCGGCCCGAACTCCGAGGCGAGCGGCTACTTCAGCTACCAGGCCCTCGAGCACTACCGGCCGGCGGTCCTGCACTGGCTCACCGTCGGATGCGGTGCCGACGGGGAGAACATCCCGGACCCCGACCGCTTTCTCCGCCCCACCCCGACGGCCCTGCAGGAGTGGCCGTCGGCTACGCCGGCGCGGCGCGCTCGCGCGATGCCGCGTGCGGCGCCGTACGGTCCTTCTACCGCTGGCTCGAAACCCCGACGGCTGCGGGCGGGCCCGGCCTCGTGCCGACCGGCACCGCCAGGTCCCTGCAGTTCCAGCGCGGCGGGAACTTCGCCGCCGGGCTGCCCGGTCGCGAGCTCTGGACGCCCGACCAGTGCCGCTGGCTCGCGCAGGCCGCCGACCGGTACCAAGGCACCCGGCGCGAGAGCCCGCACCGCGCCCGGGCCCTCGTATACCTCTGCCTGAACCACTACCTGTGGGGCCGCGGCTCCGAGGAGGACGTCCTGCGGCCCGGCCAGATCGCCGCGATGCGCCTGAGCGGCCGCCACCAGGAACAGCACCGCACCACCTGGGACGTCCCCCAGAAGAACGCCGCCAGCGACGCGACCCGCCTCCAGCCCGTCCACCGCGACGCCGTCCGCGCCATCGACGAGTACCTGCCCCACCGCGCGACCGCCCTCCCCGACACCGGCCACCTCTTCACCACCGTCAACGGCCGCCCCCTGGAACCCCAGTCCCTGCTACGGATCCTGCGCAGCGTGGCCGCGACCCACCCGGACCTGGAGGACACGGCCCGTACTCTGTCCGCCGACGCGGTCACCCACTCGCCGGCGGCCCCAGCCGGTCCCGCGGCCAGTTCGTCCGGCGACGGCTCGAGCGCCGGGGGCAGCCGTGCATGAAGACCTCGTTGGCGCTCGAGCGAGGGAGTACGAGAAGACGCACGAGGAGCTCCTCGCCCTCGCCGACCGCCTCGATGTGCTCCGCCACCTGCAGGAGGGGGTCGATCCGCCCGCCGGAGCGGCCCTGCACGCGGTCCGGTCCACCGCCTCCATCCTGCGGGCGACCGATGCGAAGACGCCTGTGCCCGGCTTCCGCCACGACACAGGGCGGCTGCTCGAGCTGGCCGCCAACTGATGCGAGGCGGCATTTGAGACCGGCGAGTTCGCCCCGACGGTCCCAGGACCGGTGGGGCTGGACTGGCGTCGCACGGTTGAAGGCGGCTGCCCCTTGTCGCGGTCGGGACACGGGGGCAGCGCGACCGGGCTTGCCCACCGCCTTCCTTGCTCCTGCCCGTCGTTGAGGTGACTTGTGCGGCTGAGCGATGCGCCGCCGTATCTGGGGGGATGAACCAGGCAGACAGCCTGGCAAACGCCGGCCTGGACGCAGCCGACCTCCCCAAGATCACCGACATCGCCGGACACAAGTCCGCAGCCCTCGACGACTTCGCCGCTTTCAGCAGCGTGACCGCACCCCGTGTAGTCACTCCGTGGTACCCGCTGCCTTGCGTCAGCCATACGAGAACTGGGCCTGGTCGGCCGATGCCGCGTGGAAGCCGATCGGGACGCCTCCTACCAGTGGGTGAGATCGAACACCTCAACGCAGTAGGGGTCCGTCTCGTCCGACGGGTTGTACTGCAACTGGTCGTCGGCGATGAGGCTGGGGAGGGCCGCGGACAGGCCCGTGATCGCGGAGATCGCCGTGCCGTCGCGGTCGCGCAGGCGGACGTCGAGGCCGATGGTGTCCGCCAGGCCGTCGCCAGTGAGGTACAACCGTGCGCGTTCCTCGTGGAGCAGGAGGAACCCCAGCAGGACCAGGCCGTCCTGGTTGTCGGTGTCCGCGCTCGGCGCGATGCCGGTGGCGGCGGTGTGGAGCGCGTCCGTGAGGTCGAGTTCCGCGGGATGGGCGTCCAGGACCAGTCGCACGGTTTCCGCCGGCACGACGGGGGTATCGAGTCCGGCCAACGGGTCGTCCAAGGTGGGGGTGCGGCCACCCGGGGCGTGCCGTACGAGCTGTCGTACGGCGGCCGGCAGCCCGGCGGCGGGGAGCTCGTTCCCGTTGCGGTCCAGCAGGGGGAGGTCGTACGCCGTCGACGCGGTCGGGGCGGCACCGTCCCCCACGACGACACGTACGAAGTCCCGCTGATGCCGCAGGGGCAGGACGCCCCGGACCACGGGGCCGCCACCCAGCGGTGTGGCCGTCAGGCGGAGCAGGGCCCGGGTGGCCGCGGCTTGGCGCTGTGCCGGTGCGTTGCCCTCCCAGCGGGCCGCGGGCTGCTCGGATCGCCCGTCACCAGAGGGGGCCGCTGATGCGTTCACGTCTCATTCACCGCGTTCGGGCACTTGTTGCGGGCCACCCTCTCGCAGTAGGCGGTGATCGTGCCGATCTTGTGGCTCTTGTCGGCGAGCTTGAAGAGGTTGTCGGCGGTCTTGTAGTCGTACTGGGCGATGACTTTGATCCGGGCGAGGATCGTGCCCAGCCGGTTGACCAGGACGCCGCCGTACTCCCGGCGAACGCCCTTCTTGACCGGGTGTTCACTGGTCACGATCTTGATGACCTTCGGATCGCGGATGTTGTGCTCTTCGGCGAAGTGCTGCCAACCGTGCTTGTTGCCCTCCCTGGTCGGGATGGGCTTGCCTTCGCCGTCCGTGCTGACGAACCTCACCACGCTCCAGTGGCTGCCTGCCGCCAGGGAGCGGTTCAGCGGGACGGGGGCGGGGGCGGGCGGCGCGGACTGTGCGGTCAGGCCTTCGGACCGGGCACGGCCCGCCCCGAACTGATCCGCGTAGGCCTCGTCGGACATCACCACGAGCTTCTCCCCCGTCATGTCCGGCGGGTGGGGTGTGGCCGGAGAATCCGCCGCACCCGACAGAAGCACGGCTGTCGCCGCTCCGGAGCACACGGCAGCACCGATCCAAAGGTGCACGTCGTTCTCCTCGGATATGCCCGGTCGCACGCAGGACACAGGATCGATCAAAGGATGGAGCAACGCCCACGTGCTGGGACGAGGATGTCCGGGAAGTTCACCCGTGTTGCCCACGAGGGGTCCCAGTAGTCCTCGCCGAGGAAACAACGGAGTAGCCCCTGAACTGGGGGGTTAGGTGGCTATCCGGTCTCATCCGGCGCGCTGGGGACCTTGCTGAGGTGGCGGTAGATGGTCGGGCGGGTGACGCCGAATTCGTCGGTGATCTGTTGGACGGTGTAGCCACCGGAGTCGTACATCTCGCGGGCGAAGGCTGGTGCTGATCCCGGGTTGATACGCGGGCGACGCCGATTCTCATGTCCGAAGCGCAACGCGAACGGGGTAAGCCATTACATAGACGCATGCACGGAAAGCGTTACATCTGTGACCTGTGGGAACGTCAGGTGGATCTTCGTGTCTCACGAACGATCGTTACCGAACACTGTCAGCTTCCCCCGCCTCTCCTCGCCAGTGGGCGAGGTTGTGCTGGGTGGCGCGGGTCTGGTGGTGGTTCGGGCCCAGCACCCGCAGCTGGTCCTCCAGGAGCTCGGCGGTAGCGGTGGCGGCGCCGGCCGCGTCCCCCGCCTCCCCCCGCCAGTGGGCGAGGTTGTGCCGGGTGGTGAGGGTGTCGGGGTGGTCCGGGCCCCGCACCCTCCGTGAGACCTCCACTAGCTGCTCGAAGGCGGTGGCAGCACCCGCCGGGTCCCCCGCCTCCCCCGCCACCAGGCGAGGTAGTGCCGGGCGGTGAGGGTGTCGGGGTGGTCCGGGCCGAGGCGCGTGTGGGCGGTGTCGGCGAGGTGTTGGAAGTGTGTGGTGGCGGCGGTGACCTGGCCTGTCTCGCCAAGGCTTATACCCATGCGGTAGAGCACGTCATGGGCCCGGGGCTGGTCTTGGCCTCGCGGGTGGCCATGGCGTAGCCGCGGCGCAGGGCGTGGCCGGTCCAGCGGGGTGCGCCCTCGAGCAGGACCTGGGACAAGCGGATCCGTGAACTGGTACGGCCCGATGCGCTCATCCTCGACGACTTTCGCCATGCGCCAGCTCGGAGCGGCCCTGGCCGATGACCTCTACGAGCTGGTCAGCGAACGGCAGGGCAGCTCTCTGATCATCACCGGCCACCGGCACGCAAGCGCACATGTTCCGGCGAACCCGTGTGAGGTGGTGCCTGAACAGCACGGGTTCAAAACGAATAGGCGGGCCCGCCGGGTCGGACGTAGCCTGCGTGCCGTGACGGTGAGATATGTGTTGGACGGCAGCCAGGTCAGGACCCTGGAGGACTTCTGGCGGGTCGCCGGCGAGAGCATTGGCTGCGGCGGATACTTCGGTCGGAACCTCGACGCCTTCGCTGACTGTCTCCGCGGCGGCTTCGGGACACCGGACGACGGCGACTTCATGATCGAGTGGCGCAATCACGCAGCCTCCCGTCAGCATCTCGGATACCCCGAGACCGCCCGTCAGCTCGAGATGAGGCTCGCTCGGTGTCATCCGACGAACAGGGACCTCGTGAGCGCCGAGCTTGCAGAAGCCCGTGCTGGACGTGGCCCGACCGCCTTCGACTGGCTGGTCGAATCATTGAAGAGGAACTTCCCGGGGGCCTGCGCCTTCGTTAGCCAGGCGGACCGGTCATGGAGCTGGCAGTCGGCCCGCGTCGACGTGGTCGGCGAGATGGATCATGGCAGCCTGCGGGTCCATACCGAAGGCGGCGGCGACGAGCTTGGGGTCCATCGGGTTCACCAGGTCGACCAGACGGGTGCTGCGGATCATCCGGGGCGGGAAGCCGCAGGCGTCAAGAATGTCAGCATCGACTCAACCGGCGGCCTGAGCACCATCCCCGGAGCCTCCCTCGCAGTCGCCCCTTTCCAGGGTCGCCCCGCCCCGCGCGGCACCGTGCGGCGGAAGGGCTGCCGGGTCATCCATCCGAGGGGGTGTGTGGGGCCGTCTGGGGTGGTCTGGGGCCTGGGTGCGGCACGGTGGCGGCATGCGCCGCTGGTCTCTGCCCCTGTTCCTCGCCGCCCTGCTCGCGGCCTCCGGATGCGTCACCATCCACCCCGCCCCTGGCCCGGCCGCGAGGGCCTCCCCGGCCGTAGCAGAGGCCGACCACAAACACCCGGGTCATACCCGGCCGGGGCAGCGGGCTACCGAGCCGGCGGCACTGCCCCTCTCCTCACTGCCGGCGCCCAACCCTCCGCCGAGCCGCGCACCGACGCCGCACAGCGTGCGCCTGCCCCTGACCGAGGCGCTCCGGCCGCCGCGGCCGCGCACGGCCGGCGGAGCGCAGGCACTCCTCGCCGGGCCCATCAGGCACCCACCCGGCCGCACCGAGCCACCCCGCGCAGACCCGCGGCGCATCCCACCGCGGGGGCCAGGCCGAAAACCACGGGCACGGCGAAGACGAAGCCCGATGCCCGTACGGCCGCACCGCGCCGCTCCGGGCATCCCGCCCCCGGGGTACGGGCCGGGGAAATGGCCGCCCTGTGCCGCTCCGCGCACGGCGTGACCAGCCCCGCCGTTACCGCGCTGTGCCATCAGACCTACCGCTGCCTGACGCTCGCCCGTCGCCGAGGAAATCGAATGCATGCTTGGATTGCGGGATCGTCGCACTCAGGAGCAGCGCCATGAGGGCGCGGACGACCGCGAGGCGGTCCCGGTCAGCCCGCAAGCATTGACGGTCCTAGCCGCCTACCGGGCTCATACCGGGCTCCCGGCGGCCGATCAACCGGTCCTGCGCACACGGCGTGGCACGGCCCACCGTCGGCGCCGTCCGCGCCACAGACACCGGTAGGCCGTTAGGCGTTTACCGCCACGAAGTCGGGTATGCCACATATCGGCCTATATTGCAGATAACAACCTTTCTCGATGATCGGATGGTCGACTATGGGCTGGGCCTCTTGGACGACAGTCGCAGTCTTCGCCGGACGCGGGGGCGTTTGGACCGACAAACGTCTGACACTCAACGGCGAACTCGACATCCACACCACCTGGACCGGAGAACACGCTGACGTAGCGGTCCAGTACCGCGGCGGGTCGGAATGGTTCGCAATGGCCGGGAGCCCGGCGCCCTGCCCTTCCGAAGAAGCCAGCCGCCACCTCCACGAAGCCGTCGTCGAAGCCGTACGCCGCGGCAACGCCCAGACCGTCCCCGCCCTGAGCCCAGAGCTCCTTTGAACGCCCACCCTGCACTCGGCCGCACGTGGGCGGCTCGCTCACCTTCATACCGGGACTCGGACGCCGGCCTTGCGATCGCCGTAGCGCGGCGCACCTCGAACGGCTCCTGCGCCGCGGAGTCCAGGTGGCCGTTTGGTCGCGGGTCGTCATGGTGATCCGGCGCAGGGCCGCCGGTGTCGCCACGAGGGCGTGTCGGGGCGTCACGTAGAGGTGGCGGGCGTCCCTCGGCTGTAACGGCGGCTTCCCGTATCTCCGTCGCCGGCATCGATGACCGGGGCGGGGCGGACGGGCTCGCCCCCCAGAAAGGACGGAGCGTTTGCGGTCGACGATGGCCGCGCAGAGCCGGGGGTCGGTGAAGGTCTTGGTCCACCCTCCGAACGTTCGAGGCGATCGCCACGCTGTTCTTTTCCTCGCGTTCGGTCAGAACCTGGAAGAGGGGTTCGGCGCCGCGGTGGTCGAGTTCCATGTAGCCGAGTTCGTCGATCTATGCAGATATCCGCACAGATCGACCTATGCCGAGAGCGCGACTATGTCGAGGGCTATATCAGCGTGCGAAATCATCGCTGGTTGAGCAGTCGGTCTGCTCGGTGGTGCGGATGGCAGTCAACTGCGGCAGAGGGATCCTCGCACCTGCCGGAGCGTCACTGGAGACCCTCCGGCAGCGGAGCGTACGCCGTCCCTGACCCGTCCGCCCTACACAATCGAACACTGAGACCACCGCTCCGTGACCGCTCCCCAAGATCTGCGCCAGAACCTGTAACTCGCCCGTCCGCCGGCCTGGTCGGACGGCCCCGCAACCGACCCGACAGCGTCCTCGATGACCGCGGCTACGACCACGACAAATACCGACGTCTCGTCTGGGCGCTGGGCGTCAAAGGCCTTGTTGACGGTCTCGGCGGCCTTCGCGCTGCTGGTCCTGGCCGACTGGCGCCTGCCCGGAGCTCATGTGTGGCAGCGCCTGGCCGCGATCGGGGCCGACTGCTGTGGCGGAGCCCGGGCTTCTGGAAGTTGCCGGTCGAGGAGGTTCTTCCCGACGGTTCGTGGATCTCCACCGTCCGCGGCCGGCGGGGACGCAGCGTCCGGCTGCCCCAGGGCATCCGTGTCCGCGTGCTCGAGTTAAACGGCAAGCTGGAATAGGTCAGAATCTGTCCTATATGGACTCTAGCCTGCTGTTTATGAAGAAATACGAGGACGGTGTCGAGATTCTTGTCCCCGCGAGTCCGGCCGAGTTGGAGGCATGGCTCGACGAGCATCACGGGGAGCGGACCGCGCTCTGGGTGAAGATCGCAAAGAAGCATACTGGTATCCCGTCGCTCACCTGGGAGGAGATGGTCGACACGGTGCTCTGCTTCGGCTGGATCGACGGTCTGCGGCGCGGCTTCGACGACACGTACTTCCTGCAGCGCACGACACCCCGCCGCCCGCGCTCGCCCTGGTCGCAGGTGAACGTCGACAAGGCTGAGGCCCTGATCGCCGAGGGGCGGATGCGCCCCCGCGGCCTCGCCGAGGTCGAGGCGGCGCGTGCGGACGGTCGTTGGGCGACGGCATACGCCTCGCAGAAGAACGCCACCGCACCGCCGGATCTCGTCGAGGCGCTCGACGCGAACCCGACGGCGCGGGCGTTCTACGAGACACTCGCCAAGTCCGACCAGTTCGCCCTGTATCTCAGCCTGGTGACCGCCCGCACGGAGAAGACCAGGCTGGTCCGCCTGGAGCGGATGGTGGCGACGATGGCGAGGTCCGAGCGGCCATCATGATCAACCGCGCTGGGGGTCTAGCGGGTCCGACACCTGCCCGAAAGGCCCTCGGCGGGAAACTCACCCGCGCGGGCGGCCGGATGCACCGCAGAAGCGAGCCTGCGCCCCGCAGACGGCCGCGATGACCTACCGGCCGGTGATGGCCCGCCAGCTCGTCGGGCTCCAGCAGGCCAGAGCCGACCGCGGCACATTTCTGCCGCAGATGGGCCGTGTGACCGCCGGAGCCAAAGGCCGTTGTGGCCAACGCGGCCCGGCTGAAGGCGGAGGGCACCGACCGGTGGGCCGACCTCCTGAAGGCGACGATGCCGGAAGGTCCCTGGTGCGCGACGCGATGTTGTTCTCCCCGGCATGGCCGGACAACGCGGCCGCGATGGGTTCCCCCAAAGGGTCGCTGCGTCCAGCCCGCGGGGGCCATTCCCCCAGTCCTCCCGGTCGATGAGGCAGAACGCCGGCCCCATCACGTTCGCCCACGTCAGTCCCCGTGGGCGGGCACCCACTTTTCGACGGTGGTGTCCGTGGTCGAAGGGAACACCTCGCCCCAACTTCCTGGTGACGAGCTGCTGCGTGATCCGCTCCGTGTCCGGAGGGGCGATTCGGTACGTGGGCTGCGAGGACAGGGCATCGAGCGAGCCGTTCAGTCCAGCCCACCAGGCTTCGGGCAGCCCCCGATTCTCCCGTACGAGGGCGCCCTCGCCGAGCGGCTGCGCGGTGACCAGCTCCAGTACGTCGGCCCTCCACATCGCCGGCTCGCCTGCCTCCCGCCACGTCACGCCCTGGTACCACTGGGGCATCAGACCCCTTGCAACACCGCGGCGGCTTCGGTGCCGTTCCAGCCCCCTGCTGACCAATCCGCTCGAAGCCCCGGCGCTCGATACGTACCCAGGTCCTCCGCTCCGTGCGGGCTCCGACGGAACGGCGCTTACGCACCACGGTGTCCCGGTTCAGCCGGACGTTCAGGCCCTGCTCCACCCGGATGAGTACCCCCTCAACGGACTGGTGGCGCAAGTCCACGGCAGCAGGTACGGAACCGGCCGTCAAACCTCCTCGGCAACTGCACGACCGTAGCCAGGGTTCAGGCCCGTGCGGGTGCAGCGGCGCGAGCGGAGCCGAGGTGGATCCGCGTCCAGAACTGCGATCCACCCCACAGCCGCTCTGGCCTCATGAATCTCCGCATCACAGCTCCTTGAACCTTGCGGACTTCTGGGCGAGCACCTCAGCGAGGTACCCGGGTGCTTGGGCGCCGAGCATCCGGTACAGCGTGACCATGCTGGTGATTGCGGTGTCCGCGACTTCCTCCTGGACATGCAGCCAGGAACCCTGTTCCTTTCGGGGGTTCGTGCCCCAGGCGCCGACCACGGCCTGCGCGGCTTCGCCGACCTCTTCGGCGACCTTGAGGACCTGCAGCGTCCACTGCTGCTCCGGGGTCATGCCCCGCTCGGTGTCCAGGCCGGTGAACAGTTCGCCGAGCATGGCGATCGTGTCCCACACGGCGGGGTACGGCGGTTGCGGTGTGAGGGAGCCCTGCACGGGGCCGGCCAGGGGACTGGTGTCCAGGCGGGTGTACCACTCGGTGGCCAGGATCCGGTGCCGGACGTCGTCCGGGACGCCGGAAAGAAGAGCGGGCAGGGCACGCTGGCCTTCGACTTGGCTCCGGTGCGCGAGGATGGCCTCCCACTTCGTCGCCGCCACGGGCCCCACGTCGACGCTCGCGGTGACCTGGCCGTCGGGGCTGCTGCGGACCGTCTTGCCAACGCGCGCGAGAAGGGGGCCGAGGTCACCGACGCCCGACTGCGGGTGCGTCGCCAGGTACAGGGCGCCTGGCGTCCAGGGTTCGCCTGCCTCGGGGTAGAGGTGCGGGAGACCGGCGGCGTGAACGGCGAGCTGGGTGACGCGGTGGGTGTGCAGGTGGTCGGGGTGGCCGGTCAGCTGGCCGTACTGGTCGTGGGTGATCACGATGTCCGGCCGCAGCTCACGGATGTGGCCGACGATCTGCCCGACCACATCATCGAGGGGTGCTTCGCACAGGCGGGTCCGGCCGGGCGCGGACTCGGGAACGCGGGCGTCGGCGTAGCCGAGCATCCGGGGTTTCCCGGCCCCCAGAATCGCGAGGGCATCGGCGAGTTCGGCGGCCCGGTGCGTGTCGGCGGCCCAGGTGGCGGTGACCACGGCGGTCGCCGCGCCCGAGGCGGCGTGCTGCGCGAGGACGCCGCCAGCGAGGAGCGCTTCGTCGTCGGGGTGTGCGAAGACTGCGAGGAGGGAGGGCTTTGGTTGTGTCACGGGTGTCTCCAGACAGGGGAGTCGGTGTGCGGGGACGTGGTGGTTGGCGGTTACGGGCTTGGTTCCGAGCCCTTGTCGGTGGCTGAGGCGGGCGGAGCAGTGGACTCGACGGTGGTGCGCTGCGCGGTCAGCAAGATCGCCGCGAGGGTGCCGGCCTCGGTGATCCGGCCGTCGCCGCACATCGCCACCGCTTCGTCCAAGGTGACCCAGCGCAGCTCCATGTCGGCCTCGCTCGGTTCCCGGTGGTGCTCGCCGATGCTCAGACCCCGGGCGAGGTACAGGTGCTCGCGGGTACGCGCGCCGGCAGGCATCCGCCACATCATCGTCAGCAGCTCGACCTCGGAGGCGCGGATCCCGGCTTCCTCAGCGAGTTCTCGGCGTGCGGCCGACAGGGGATCTTCGCCGGGCCGGCATCCGCCGCCGGGGCACATCAGCAGCCGTTGTCCGCAGACGTAGACGTTCTCCTCCACCAGGGCGATCCGGCCGCAGGCGTCAAGGGCCACGACGCGAACGCCGTCGGCGGAGTCGGTGTACTCGTACGTGCCCATGCTCTGGTCGGTGCGCCGGACGGAGTCCCGGCGCACCACCACCCGGACTCCCGTGTATTGGACGGTCGACGAGACCGTGGTCCAGCCGTCGATCATGCCGACTCCTTCGTCTGGGACTGCTCCACCGGCTGGAGGCCCAAGGCTGTTCGGCGGGCGACCCGCCTGCCCGGCGGAGCACGGTGGATGCGCGGCGAACTGGCGTGGAACGTGTACGGGGGCATGGCACTCCCAAGGTGGTGAGGGTGGTCGTGCGGGTCCCGAAGGCCCCAGGCTCACGCGGGCCCGTGTGGCGCCGTCGGGCTAGGGCTGGCCGCGCCGTTCGTAGGGCTGGAAGTGGGCGGGCGGGTGGTCGAGGGGGAGGGTGGGGTCCCAGGCCGTCAGGCACTGGGCGCTCGGCACGAAGAGCGGCTGGGGCAGTGCGTCGGCGGGCCAGAACCTCCATGACCCAAGGGCCTCCTCACGCTGGTGGGGGGTGCCGGTCCAGCGGGTGACGAGGACGGGGACCGTGATCCGGACGACGTCGCCCACCCGGTCCAGGAGCGTGCCCAGCACCTGCACGGCATCGGGGTCGGCCACGATCCCGGTCTCCTCGTGGAGTTCACGGACAGCGGCCTCGGCGAGGCTTTCGCCTGGCTCCACAGTTCCACAGGCGAGCTCCCAGGCTCCGCGGCGGTGCAGCCCGAGCAGGACGCCCTCTGGGCTGTGGACGATCACGCCGACGCCCAGCGCGGCCGTCGGTGCTGGTGGAGCGCTGCTGCGTGGGCGGCTCGGTACCCGCTCGGGGCGACGGGCAGAGTACAGCCGGTAGGAGACCGTGCTGTCCGGCTGCGGGGAGTCGATCGCGGTGACCGACTCCATGATGAGGCCGCGCTCGCCGAGGAGGTCCTCCCACAGCTGCGGAGTCAGTGTCGACATGTTCACGGGATGGTCCTCGGTGGTGCCGGGCAGCCGCAGGATCTCGGGCCGCGCAGCCACCTGGGTGGCGGGGCCGACCCCGGCGGAGTTCGTGTGCAGCGCGGAGAAGAGCAGGCGCCCTCCGGGCCGAAGAGCGTTCGTGAGGGCGGGCAGGAGGCGGGCCGGGTCCAGGTACGGGAACGAGCAGACGGAGTAGATCAGGTCGTACGGATCTGAGTCCCGCAGGTGGTTCACGGCGTCCGCGCACACCAGGCGCAGGCCGGGAGTCTGCGGGTATCGTGCCAGAGCACGCTCGTGCTGTGCGGGGGAGGCGTCCACGGCGGTGACGTCGGCGCCCGCGGCGGCCAAGCGTGCGGCATGCCGTCCGAGACCGCTGCCGAGGTCGAGGACCCGCAGTCCCGATACCTCGCCGAGGACCTCGATCCCGGGCCCGGCGCCCTCGATTCCCCAGTTCCACTGCTCCAGTTCGGGCACCTCGATCCCGCGGGCGATCGAGCACGGCCAGGGTGGGGAGGGCGACGGTGCTGACCGCCGAGCCTGACAAGCTCGCGCACTCGCTGCCGACGAGACGCCGCAGGTCCGGGGAGACGCGCTTGCGCGCCTGGGTCGGCTGGGTGGAGGCCGTCGTCACCCGGTCTCACCACCCGGCAGCTGTGGGGCGATGACGTTCGCGTAGAGCTGGCCGATGGCGAAATGGGTTACGACCGAGTGCGTGAACGGATGGCAGTCGGGCGGCGGCGCAACAGGATCGACCCACACCAGTTCGCTGTGCGTCTGCGGCTCGCGGTTGTACGGGGTGCCCTCCCACTCCCGCACCGTGAAAACGGCGCCGATCACCCGCTCGACGTCCGCCGCGTGGAAGTGGGGCAGCTGGCAAAACCGCAGCCGGTCCGGGGCGAGCTGGATGCCGACCTCCTCGGCGAGCTCCCGCGCCGCACCCACGTCGAGGAACTCGCCTTCCTCCAGGCGCCCCCCGACCACAGTCAGCATCCCGGGGGAGTGCCACGACGTCTCCTGGTGCCGCACGGTCAGGACCCGGCCGTCGCCGGGGCGCTGGAGCAGGACCATGACGTTGCCGATGCTTCGGTGTACCGCGGTCACGGGCGGTCCTCCCTCATGAGGCGGTCCAGGGTCCGCCGTCCCCGGGCCGTGACGAGCTCGTCTCCGTTGTCCGGCCCCCAGGCCAGACAGTTGACCGCGTCCAGCGCGGTCAGGCAGCGCAGGGCCTGCCGCTCGGCGTCGGTGAGCGACCGCCCGTACCCCCGGAAGAACGCCTTCTCGCGGTCCGGATGGTCGGCCCATTGGGTGGCCGTGAGGACGACGAAGTCCTGCACACAGGCCGCCGGCCTGGCCCGCTCGAAGTCGATGAGCGCGAGCACGCCCTCGGACACCATCCAGTTCCTGGGCTGGTTGTCGCCATGGATGTAGCCGACGGGTACGGGGCCGACGCGGCGAAGCCGGGAAGCGTGGTCCCGGATCAGCTGCTGCTCGTCCTCGGTCAGCCGGTCCCCGGCGCGAGCGAGGTACTTCTCCGCTCCGTCTGCAGCGGCGTCCAGGGAGGCTTCGGCCTCGCCTCGATCGGCGGACTCGAGTTCCCCGGCCTCGTGAAGCCGGGCACACAGCACTCCCGCCTGCTGGTGCACCGCCCGCCACTCGACGATTTCCAGGCCGAGCTCCTTCGCCGGGGCGCCGGGGATCGCGGTGAGCAGCAGGACCAGGTCCCTGGCCTGACTGTCGACGAGCTGCGGTGCCCGGGTGTGCCCCAGGGCAGGAACGACATGACGGTACGCCCGGCTCTCCCGCACGTAGAACTTCTCGCTGGGCGAGACCTTCAGGTACCAGGAGACCCCGCCGCTGCCCTCCAGCTCCCACACCCGGGATCGGTCCCAGTCGTGTGAGGCGTCACGTACCGCCGCGACGGCCCCGATCCGTTCCTCCGCCCAGCGAAGCAGCAACGAGGGCAGGGGCTTCGACGTCTGCTTCACGCTGCGCTTCCCTCCATGAAAAGGGCGGCCGCACGCCAGCCGCGCACCTCGGCCGTGGTGTGGAAATCAGGCATGGGCTTCTCCCTCGGTGATGTGCGGCCCGCCGCTTCGCGCGCGGGCCGCAGGAGCAGGCGAAGTGGTTAGCGGTCCTGGGAGAGCGCCAGGAGCTCCGCGAAGGTCCCACCGCCGTGGACAAGATCGTCAAAGCGGCCCTGCTCGGAGATCCGGCCGTCTTCCATCACGACGATGTGGTCCGCGATCTTCGTGTTCTCCAGGCGGTGGGTGACCATGATCGTGATCCGCTCGGCGGCGATCGCCTTGATCTGCTCGAAGATCAGGTGCTCACCGCGAGGGTCCATCTGAGAAGTCGGCTCGTCCAAGATCAGCAGATCGGGCTTGCGGTACAGCGCCCGGGCGCACGCCTCGCGCTGCCACTGCCCGCCGGAGAACTCGACACCTCCCCAGATGTCGCGTGCCTGGAGGCTGTCCAAGCCGTTGGCCAGTTCTTCAATGGCTTCGCGCAGACCGACTGCGTCGATGGCCTCCCATACGGGGCCGTCGTCGTGGGTCCGGGGCTGGCCGAGGGTGATGTTCTCGCGCACCCGCAGCGGCCACTTGGCGAAGTCCTGCGGGACCAGGCCGGTGCGCCGCCAGACGGTGCCCGGGTCGGTGGCGGCGAGGTCGCTTCCGTTCCAGGTGACCTTGCCCTTGTCGCTCAGGTAGATCCCTGTGAGCAGTCGCAACAGGGTCGACTTCCCCGAGCCGTTGGCTCCGACGATCGCGAGGATCTGTCCACGCTCCAGGGTGAGGGAGACACCGTCCACTGCGGGGCGGTCCTTGCCCGGGTACTGGTAAACGACCTCGTCGAGCCGGATTTCCTCGACCGGGCCGGTGATCTCGTGCGGTCCGCGCTGGGGAGTGCGGGCGGCGGCCTCGTCGAGGAAAGCCTGCATGTCGGTGAGGTACAGGCTGGTGTGGAAGATCGCGGCGCCGTTGATGACGACCTGCGAGAGGGCGGCGAGCGCGGTCTGGACGGCGATGACTGCCGTGGCGGCGATGGCCGGTTCGATCCGGCCGGTCACCGCGAGCCAGGCGAGCGCTCCCCAGGTCGCCAGTAGGAACACGCCGCCGGCCAGCGCGGAAAGCAGGGAGATCCGCAGGGTCCGGGGCGCGGCAGTGAGGTTCCGCCTGTCGCACCGGTCCGACAGGGCCCGGTACCAGTAGACGAGGTAGTCGGTCATGCTGTTGGCGCGGACCTCGTCGCTGTACTGGGATGCGGTGGCCCACCAGCGCATCATCCCCCGCACGTTTCTGTCGGAGATGTTGGAGTAGTGGATTTCGTAGTCCACGCGGGCGGTCAGCACGGCGCCGATACCGGCTGGCAGCACGGCGAGGAGCAACAGGGGCAGCATCATCACGTTCAGCAAGGACAGGACGCTGCCGGCGGCGACCAGGCGGATCACCGAGGACATGAAGCGCTGGGCATCGGTGACCATCACGTGGGTGCGAACCACCCCCATCTCGGCCGCCTCCTGCCGGTCGGAGAAGCCGTCCCCGGCATAGGCCGCGGCCTCGACCCGGCAGACCGCCTCGACCAGGGCGCTGTCCGTCTCCGAGGTCAGCCGGGGAGTGACCCGCCGTTCGGCGTAGGTGGCCACGGCCCCCGAGACACGGTTCATCGTGGCCGCGAGCGCGACCACGAGCAGCGCGGGCAAAGCGCCTTGGAGACGGTCGCCGGCACTTCCGGAGCCGAGTACGGGCCCCATCGCGCGGGCGGTGGCGGCCAGAAGCACCGCGGCGGATACGCCTGTGATGATCTGGCACCCGATCAGGAGCCGGACGGCCTGCCGGTCGGTCCGCCACGACAGGCGGCCGATCCGGGCCAGGACCGCAGGGAGCGTGGCGCACATCTTCCGGAAGGAGACCTCGGCGAGCGGATTGACGGAGTACTGCCCGCTGTATGTGATTTCCGCCGGCGGCGGTGGGGGCAGTGTGTCGGCCGGTTGGCCGTGCAGTCCGGATGTGGTCATCAGGTCCCCCTGGATCGCCGTTCGGATGCTGTCGGAAGCTCAACGACAGCCGCTGATTTTTCGAACACATGTGTTTCGGTCGGCCATGAAATCCCGGAATCAAGCGGCTGTCGGATCGTGGGAGCTACACCGACCCGCGCCCTGCAACGCCTATGCCACTTAAGGGGGTTGGCCGAATCGCCGAGGGTTTCAAACACCGCAAGGGCGAGGGCGCGTTGGGGCCGATCAGGCAGGGCGCGCTTGTAGAGTTCGAGGCTTCTCGTACCCCACGGACCCCTGTGGAGCAGAGTGTGCACGTGCCCGTTGGCCGCCTCGAGCGGCCGGTCTCGGCGGAATCCCCCCTTTGCGGCGACATGGGGGTGAGTAGCTGTGGCGATCACTGATTCTGATATCGCGGGCGTGCTCACCGCCTACCTGGAGCGCTACCCTCAGGAGGCCGGACAGCTGGCCGAGCCGCTGCGCCTCCTGACGGAAGGCCAAGGGTTCGCCTCGCGCCGAGCCTTCCCGATGCACGTGACTGCTGGAGCCCTGCTGGTACGGGATGGCGGCGAGGTCTTGTTGATCGAACACCGCGCGTACGGGATCACTTTGCAGCCAGGTGGGCATCTCGAACCGACCGATACCACGCTGCTCGGCGCCGCCCTGCGGGAGCTCTCCGAGGAGACCGGAATCGACCCGGAGCTGGTCGTCCCCCTCTCGGCGCACCCCGCATATGTCGAGTTCGGCCAGGTGCCGGCCAGGCCCGCGAAGGATGAGCCAGACCACTACCACCTGGACATCGGCTATGCCTTCGCGACGCCCGCAGCCGAGGTCGGACGCATCCAGGACTCCGAGGTGACGGGGGCCGCCTGGTACCCGTTGGAGCTGGCGGAGCGCCTGGTCGGGCCCCGGATCGCGCGGGCGGCCACCACGCTGGCCGGGACCGTGTAGCCCGTCCGCCGTCGGTAGTCCCGGCAGCTGTCGACCGGCGCGCGGGATGTACGGCACGGTGGACAGCGCTGCGGCAGAACGGATCGGAGTCACAATGCCGCCTGCGGACGTTCGGCGCTGGTGACGAGCCAGCTCGTCACCGTGACGTCGTCAGGTCTGGCATGAGGAGTTGCCTCCGCGAGGATCCCCTCTTCTGCTCGTAGGAGGGGGCCTCGGCGTGGGGGAAAACCGGGATGGACATCCAGGCCGCCCTTTCGGCGAGGGTGGTGCGCTGGCCGGTGACCTCTGCGGTGGTGACGGCCAGCCCGGCGTCGGCCAAGAGGTACGTGATGGCCGGGAGCGGCAGCTTCGGCGGGACGGCTGGAGGGGTCGGCGTGATGCCGTAGTCCGGGGCGGCGATCTGCTGGATCAGGGAGGTGACGGAGGGGCCGGTTGGCGGGACCAGAGAGTCGGGTGGGCTACGCCGGCGAAGGGGCCGCCGATGTTGAAGACGAACCGGCCACTGGGCCGCAGGATTCGGCGCACTGCGGTGACCACGGCGGCGGCGACGTCGGTCTTCCGTATCGCCGAGTTGCACACGACGGCATCGACGCTGCGTGCCGGGACGTGGTCGGCCCTGAGCGGGGAAAACCGCTTTGGGGGCGCCGGGTGGGCCTGGCAGGCTTGCGTAGTGATCGTTGAATTGGCTCCTCGCTTCCTGACCTGGGACGACGTGGACCCCGCCCGTCAAACCTTCGACGGCGCGTCCGTAGCGCGGACGGTGCGCTCGCTCGGCCCGGCCCGGTGTGTGCCTACCCGCCCGGACGTCCCTTTCGGGGACCCCGCGATGAGTACCTGGAGTCGCGGCGAGGCCGAGTCCTGGGCTGACGCCATGTCGTACGCCCTCGTTCAGCAGTACGGCCGCTGGACAGTGGGGTGGCGCTGGTCGCACGACGAGGGGGATTTCGACGGCGGACCGGTAGGGAACTGGTGCTGTCCGCGGGACTCCATCACGACGCCGGAAGAGACACTGGCCCGTGTTGAGGCGGCCTTGCGCGAGTGGCGCGAGTGGCTGGAGTATCTCGCCGGTTGGTTCGAGGCGTACCCCCTGGACCTGGCCGGCATCGAGGACCAGCGGATCTTGTGGGAGCGCACGGCGAGGAATCTGATCCTGCAGGTCGTCGACCGCACTGGGTGCGGCAGCGGATGGCACGGCCACTGCCGCCAAGTGCTCACCTGGTTCCTCAATCGGTGGGGAGTCGCGCCCGACGTGGCCCAGAGCCTGGTCGACGCGGCGGTTGGTGGACGGTTCCACAGCTGGACAGGTCCTGACACGGTGGTGGTCGACGATGTCGCGGAGCAGCTCGCGCTCTCTCTGCAGCCGGCAGACGGCCGTACGCGCGCCGACGGGCCGACTGAAGACCACTTGCAGCGCTGGCTCGCGGTACGCGAATCGGTGCCGTGGCACGAGATCCCGGACGGCGGTACGGAGGGGCCGGTGGTGCCCCTTTGCGACGGCGCGGCGGAGGACATCCGGGCCTTCGACGGCGCCATCGACCCTGCCCGAGCCCAAGGCCTGATCAGCGCCCTGGAACTGGTCCGAGCCGCCGCGGCACGCGGAGCGCGGCTCGACTTCACACTGCTCAGCAGTTGGCAGCAGCACGTCCTGGGCACCCCACAGCCGCCACGGTTCCGCACCGTACCCGCCTTCGCCAAGGGAAGCCGGGAACGCTACGGCATCGGACCGGACACACCTGCCCGCCTCGACACGTGCCTGGCCGAGAGCGCACCCGACGTAGGCCGCCCTCTCGGGCTGACCGCCCGCGCCGCCCGCGCCTATCTCGACGTCTGCTTCGTCCATCCCTTCGACGACGGCAACGCCCGCTCCGCCTTCCTCACCCTCGTCTTCGTCCTCGCCCGCGAAGGCATCGCACTCGACGCAGTCAGCCTCCTGCGCCGCATCACCTTCGAGGCCGACGCACCGCAGGACCCGCTGATCCTTGTCCGCTACATCAACGTCCATCTCACGGAGACCCGGCGCCGCAGCGCCGACTCGACCGGCTCGACATCCAGGTGAGCGCCCCAGTTGGCGACCGTCGCCGAGTACAGCGCTAAGTCCCACCGGCCAGCACGGTTTGCGAACGGCCATCGTTCTTTGCGAGTGAGCCACCATGCATCCCAGCCGACACGGAGAGTCGTTGTCAGTGGCGCTGTACATGATCGGCGATCAGCTCTCG
>NZ_JCAXEG010000031.1:0-47252 GCF_059758875.1 Streptomyces sp. GQ60
AGACTCTATCAGAGTCTGTCTCGCTTGTTTTCCGCCTTCCAGTTCTTCGCTTTCGCGTTTCCCTTTCCGGCGAGTCCGACTCTACCAGTCATTTTCTTTCCCTCTGACCACTCTCCGTTTTGCCGAATAGGCATGCGGAAACACGTCGAGATCAAGATCGGAACAGGAGAGAGGAGGAGTCCCGTCCATCGGCCGTTCGCGAAATGTTCACGCGGGGCTTCCTGGCGGGAGTCACGACAGTACAGGCCTGCCCGGCCCCAAGCAAATCGATTCAGGCGTATGGTCTAGTCCACCGGTCTAGTCCACTAGTCTCCGTGCCGAAGGACCAGTCCAGATCGGGACCAACACCGGGCGAACCCGAACATCTTGTGACTTATCCTTCTGGAGAGTACGCCGTTCGCGACAGGTAGTGACGGCGACACGAAGAAGCCCCACCCCTGGGAGGCCCCCATGACCAGCGTGACGTCCCCACTTGCCGGGACCGCCATCGGACTCGCGGCAGTGCCCGATCCGGTGTTCTCCGGCGCGATGGTGGGACCGGGCACCGCCATTGATCCTGTGCGCGAGCCTTCGGAGGCGGTGTCCCCCGTAGACGGTGTAGTCGTCTCCCTGCACCCGCACGCGTACGTCGTCGTCGACAGTGAAGGCCACGGTGTGCTCACGCACCTGGGGATCGACACCGTCCAGCTCAACGGCGAGGGCTTCGAGCTGCTCGTCAACAAGGGCGACACCGTGACCCGCGGCCAGACCGTCATCCGCTGGAACCCGGCTGCGGTCGAGGCCGCCGGCAAGTCCCCCATCTGCCCGGTCGTGGCGCTGGAAGCGACTGCCGAATCCCTCACCGACGTCGTCGAGGCCGGAGACATGAAGGCCGGAGACGTTCTCTTCGGCTGGCAGTGACGCATCCGCCTGCTCGGGCGAACCGGACATCCAACGCGGCGGGTGGACCCGCCGCTCAATCGGAGACAGGTGAAATGGAGACAACGCTGCGAGGCGTCGGCGTGAGCCACGGTGTGGCGATCGGCGAGGTTCGGCACATGGGCACGGCGGTTCTCGAACCGCCGGCGAGGCAGATCACCGCGGACGAGGCGGAGCGCGAGCAGGGGCGCGCCCGTCAGGCCGTGGACGCTGTTTCCGCCGACCTGATCGCCCGGGGCCAGCTGGCCGGTGGCGAGGCCCAGCACGTGCTCGAGGCCCAGGCGATGATCGCCACGGACCCCGAGCTCATGGCGGACGTCGACCGGCGCATCGCCGTCGGCAGCACCGCCGAGCGCGGTGTGTACGACGCGTTCGCCGCCTACCGTGACCTGCTCGCCGGTGCCGGTGAGTACATGGCCGGGCGCGTGGCCGACCTGGACGACGTGCGCAACCGCATCGTCGCGCGCCTGCTCGGCGTGCCGATGCCGGGTGTGCCCGACAGCGACGAGCCGTACGTGCTGATCGCGCGGGACCTGGCTCCCGCAGACACCGCTCTGCTCGACCCGGCGCTGGTCCTCGGTTTCGTGACCGAGGAAGGCGGCCCGACCAGCCACAGCGCGATCCTCGCGCGGGCGCTGGGCGTGCCGGCCATCGTGGCGCTGCCGGGTGCCGGTGAGATCGCCGAAGGTACGGTCATCGCCGTCGACGGCAGCACCGGCGACCTGTTCGTGGAGCCGAGCGCGGCGAAGCGGGCCGAGCTGGAGGCCGCGGCCGCCGAGCGGAAGGCCGCTCTCTCCGCTTCTTCCGGTCCGGGCGCCACGTCCGACGGGCACAAGGTGCCGCTTCTGGCCAACATCGGCGGTCCGGCGGACGTGCCGGCCGCCGTCGAGGCCGGGGCGGAGGGTGTGGGCCTGTTCCGCACCGAGTTCCTCTTCCTGGACGACAGCAAGCACGCGCCGACCGAGGAGAAGCAGGTCGAGTCGTACCGCAAGGTCCTCGAAGCCTTCCCCGAGGGTCGTGTCGTCGTGCGCGTTCTGGATGCCGGCGCCGACAAGCCGCTGGACTTCCTGACCCCGGCCGACGAGCCGAACCCGGCTCTGGGTGTCCGTGGTCTGCGTTCGCTGCTCGACCACCCGGACGTGCTCCGCACGCAGCTCACCGCGCTGGCCAAGGCCGCCACGGGACTGCCGGTCTACCTCGAGGTCATGGCTCCGATGGTGGCCGACCGCATCGACGCCAAGGCGTTCGCGGACGCCTGTCGCGAGGCCGGCCTGCAGGCGAAGTTCGGTGCGATGGTGGAGATCCCCTCCGCCGCGCTGCGGGCGCGCTCGATCCTCCAGGAGGTCGAGTTCCTCTCACTGGGCACCAATGACCTGGCCCAGTACGCCTTCGCCGCAGACCGTCAGGTCGGCGCCGTTTCGCGGCTGCAGGACCCGTGGCAGCCCGCGCTGCTCGACCTGATCGCCATGTCGGCCGAGGCCGCCAGGGCCGAGGGCAAGAGCTGCGGCGTCTGTGGCGAGGCTGCCTCCGACCCGCTGCTGGCCTGTGTGCTCACGGGTCTGGGAGTCACCTCTCTTTCGATGGGTGCCGCTTCCATTCCTTACGTGCGGGCGACGCTCGCCAAGTACACCCTCGCGCAGTGCGAGCGTGCGGCTGCCGCCGCGCGTGCCACGGACAGTGCCGAAGAGGCCCGTGTGGCCGCCCAGGCCGTGCTGTCGGGCGAGTAGGACGGGAAAACACCGCGTTTGCCGGTGTGTCGCGACGTTCGAGGGGCCTTCGCCGGTGGCGGGGGCCCCTCGGCCGTTGACGGGCGGGCTGCGCCCGCCCGTCTCAGTGGTGCGGGCCCGGTTCGTCCACCTCGTAGCCCGGGCAGTATTCGACGCCGGGCTCGGGGCCCACGGGCTCCCCGGTGTCGGCGTCGGTGCAGTAGGCGTTGAAGACGGCCGCCGCCGAGAGGGGTACCAGCCGGCCGCGGTCCAGGCGCCAGCCGTGGACGCGGTCCCGGTCCCCGTCGGTGGTGCTGCGCAGGACCAGTCCCCCGGGTCCGCCGAGGGCCAGGCCGGCGGCGAGGACGGTCACGAAGTCCAGGCCGTCGCGGCTGTCCACCCGGCGCCGGCCGCCGGGGCCGGTGTCGGCGTGGAGTACCGCGACGAGCTGTTCTTCCTGCGCCGGGACGCTGCACACCAGGTGGTGGTGGCCCGGGCCGGCCCGGTCCACCAGGCGTCGCAGCGCCTCGGCGGCGCGCTCGAAGGAGGCGGTGCCGATGTCTTCCCCGCAGTCGGCGCAGCGGCCCACTTCGGCCAGGAGCAAGCTCGCGTACTCCCAGGTGGCCTGCCGGACGGCAGCGTCCACGAGGAGCGGGACCAGTTCGTCGATGGGCTGGCCTGCGTACGGGAGGCTGCCGGTGGCGCCGCCCAGTTCGGCGGTGAAGCGGGTGCGGGCCCCGGGGGTGTCCGGATCGAGTCCCCGGTCCGCGCAGAACTCGGCGTACTCCTCGGGGTCGAAGAGGGCGACGGTCGTGTGGATCCCCCGGGCCGCGAGGGAGCGGAGCAGGCGCTCCACGTGGTCCAGGTAGTCGCGGTGGTCGTCGAAGGTGAAGCTGCGGTACCCGCGCATGGCCGCGAAGTCCCCGGCGTCGGCCAGGAGGCCGACGGTGCTGGGGACTTCGCGGCGCAGGGTGCGGCGCCTGCCGGCACGGGCCGGACGTCCCGTGGTGGCGGACCCGGTGTCGTTCGAGCGTGGCATGGTTCCCCCTGAGTGAAGCGATCGCTTGCTCACTCAGAGTAATCATCGCCACTGACAGTGGCCATTCGCGTCAGCCGCGGGTGCGGGCGAGCTCCTCGTAGAAGTGCAGGAGGTCGAGGTTGTCGACCGAGCCGGGGTTGACCGCCTTGGCCAGGGGAGCGCCCTGGAGCAGGCGTTTGACCGGGACCTCGATGCGCTTTCCGGTGAGGGTGTGGGGGATGCCCGGGACCTCGATGATCTCGTCGGGGACGTGCCGCGGCGAGAGCTCTTCGCGGATGGCCACCTTGATCCGGGAGCGGAGGGCGTCGTCGAGGACGGCGCCGGGCGCGAGGTGGACGAAGAGCGGCATCCAGTACCCGCCGTTCGGCTCCTCCAGGCCGATGACCAGGGATTCCTTGATCTCGGGAAGACGCTCGACGGCCTCGTAGATATCGGCCGAGCCCATCCTGACGCCCTGGCGGTTCAGGGTGGAGTCGGAGCGGCCGTGGATGACGACCGAGCCGTGGTCGGTGATCGTGATCCAGTCTCCGTGGCGCCAGACGCCGGGGAACATCTCGAAGTAGCTGTCGCGGTAGCGGCTGCCGTCGGGGTCGTTCCAGAAGCGGATGGGCATGGACGGCATGGGGTTGGTGACGACGAGCTCGCCGACCTCGCCGGTGACGGGCTTGCCGGAGGGGTCCCAGGCCTGGAGGTCCGTGCCCAGGCAGGCGGCCTGGAGTTCGCCGATGTGGACCGGGAGGGTGGGGACGGCGCCGGCGAAGCAGCTGCAGACGTCGGTGCCGCCGCTGACGGAGGCGATCCAGAGGTCCTCGGCCACCTCGTCGTGGAGCCAGCGGAAGCCGTCGGGCGGCAGCGGGGACCCGGTGGTGGCCACGCACTTCACCGCGGAGAGGTCGAAGTCGCGGGAGGGGTGGACTTCCGCCTTGCGGCACGCCATCACGTAGGCGGCGGAGGTCCCGTAGAGGGTGGCGCCGGTCCGCTCCGCGATGCGCCATTGGGCACCTGTGTCGGGGAAGCCCGGGCTGCCGTCGTAGAGCACGACGGTGGTTCCGGTGAGGAGGCCGGAGACGAGGAAGTTCCACATCATCCAGCCGGTGGAGGTGTACCAGAAGAAGCGGTCCTCGGGGCCCAGGTCGCAGTGGAGGCCGAGCTGCTTGAGGTGTTCCAGGAGGATGCCGCCCTGCGACTGGACGATGGCCTTGGGCAGGCCGGTGGTGCCGGAGGAGTAGAGGACCCAGAGCGGGTGGTCGAAGGGGACCGGCTCGAAGACCGGCTCCGTCCCGCCCGAGGTGAGGGCCGACCACTCGAGGGCGCCCGCGGGGGCCGGCGTACCGAGGAGCGGGATGTGCACGACGGCGCGCAGCGAGGGGAGCTCGGCGCGCAGTTCGGCGACGGTGTCGCGGCGGTCGTGCTCCTTGCCGCCGTAGCGGTAGCCGTCGACGGTGAAAAGGACCACCGGCTCCACCTGCTGGAAGCGGTCCAGGACGCTGCGGGCGCCGAAATCGGGGGCGCACGAGGTCCAGACGGCGCCGACGGCGGCGGTGGCGAGGAGTGCGGTGACGGCCTCGGGGATGTTGGGGAGGTAGCCGCTGACCCGGTCTCCGGGGCGCACGCCCAGGGCGCGCAGTTCGGCGGCGAGCGCGCCGACCTGGCGGCGGAGCTCGGCCCAGGTGACGGGGGTGGGCTCGTGGGTCTCGTCCACGTGGAGCAGGGCCGCGTCGGCCGCGCGGGCCGGGTCCTCGGCGGCGCGCAGGGCGTGCTCGGCGTAGTTGAGGGTGGCGCCCCGGAACCAGGCCGCGCCCGGCATGGACCGGTCGGCGAGGACGGCCTCGTACGGGGTGGTGAAGCGTACGTCGAACCACTCGGCGACGGCCTGCCAGAAGGTGTCCAGCTCGTCGACGGACCAGCTGTGCAGGGCCGGGTAGCCGCCGTCCGCGGGGGCGCCGTGGTGTTCGGCGGCCCAGGCCTGGAAGGCGGTGATCCGGGCCGCGGCGATCCGGTCGGGGCCCGGGGACCAGAGGGGCTCGGAGGGGGTGGCTGCTGCGGTCATGCGTCGGCTCCCGGTCACGTCTGCGGTTCGCGCTTCGTGGGCGTGTCGTGGTGTGCGGTGTGGTCTGGCGTCTGTGTTCGTACGGTGCCATCGCGCGCGGGGTGTGCGCACGGGGGCTCACAGGGACGATGCCATGTGATCGACATCCGCACCAGAGCCGTCATCGGCGGTCGGTCGTGATCCTTTTGCGGGTGAACGGCAGTTGAACGGCGCCTTCTGGGCCGGGCGCCGGTGGCAGGGTGGGCGCCATGGACGGTCGTGGGCTGGTGCGTGCGGTGATGGACCTCGGCGGCGAGCGGGGGCGGCGCGCCTGGCGCTCGGCCTGGCGCAACCGGCGCGTGGACGCGGTGGGGCTCGCACCCCGGGGTGCGGAGCGGGCGCGGGTGCCGGGTCTGCTGACCGGTACGGAGCCCCTGCCGGGCGGCGGGGTGCTCCGGTTCACCCGTTCGGAGCTGCTGGTCCGGGTCACCGTGGGCGGGGCGGTGTTCTGGGGCTGGGACGGGGCCGCGCCGACGCCCTCGTACGCGGTGGTGGGCAGCGGGCCGGAGCCCGATCCGCGCGCCGTGCTGGAGCCGGACACCGACGGCGGCTGGCGGGTGGTGTCCGAGCGCGTGACGCTGGCGGTGTCCCGGCACGGGGCGGTGGAGGTCCGGACACCCGGCGGGACGGTGCTGCGGCGGGATCTGCCGCCGCGCTGGTGGGAGCCGGTGCGGGGGCGCTCCGCTGGGGCTGAGGGAGATGCGGCCGGGCCGGGAGGCCGTGGTGCGGCCGGCGGGGGCGGTGGGGACGGGACGGCCGGTGGGGCGTACGGGGCCGCGAGTACGGGTCGCATCGGGGCAGCAGGCGGAGGCGGGGCTGCGCGGTGGCTGCTGCGGAGTGAGGTGGCGGCGGACGCGCGGGTGTTCGGGTTGGGCGGGCGTGCGGTGGGGCCGCGGTTGCGGGACGGGAGCTACCGGCTGTGGAACACCGATCCCGAGGGCGGGTTCGGGTCCGGGTCCGGTGCCGAAGCCCTGTACATCACGATGCCGGTGCAATTGGTGGTCGCGGACGCGGGCACCCACCTGGTCTTCCACGACAACTCCTGGGACGGCCGGGTGGTGTTGCGGGAGGGCGAGGAGGGAGCGGGCTCGGGAGCGGACCGGCCCGGCTCCTGCGAACTGCGCATGGAGGGCGGGGCCTTGCGGTGCTGGGTGCTGGTGGGGCCGCCCGGGCGGGTGCTGCAGGGCTGGTCGGGGCTGACGGGCGGGGCGGCCGTGCCGCCCGAGTGGGCGCTCGGGTACCAGCACGCGCGGTGGGGGTTCGGGAGCGCGGCGGAGGTGCGGCGGATCGTGGCGGGGTACGCCGAGCACGGGCTGCCCCTGTCGGCCGTCCATCTGGACATCGACCACCACGACGGCCACCGGGTCTTCACCGTGGACCGCGAGCGGTTCCCCGATCTGCCGGGGCTGGCGCGGGAGTTGGCGGACAGCGGCGTCCGGCTGGTCTCCATCGTCGACCCGGCGGTGAAGGCCGGCGATCCGGTGCACGTCTCGGGTCTCGCGGTCGGCGCGCACGGGGCCTTCGTACGGGACGCGGCGGGGCGGGAGGTCCGGGGCGAGGTGTGGCCGGGCGAGTGCGCCTACCCGGACTTCACCGATCCGGCGGTGCGGCGGTGGTGGGGCGGGCTGTACGAGGAGCGGCTCGCGCAGGGCTTCGCCGGGGTCTGGCACGACATGAACGAGCCGGTCTCCTTCGCCGCGTTCGGGGACCGGACGCTCCCCCGTTCGGCGCGGCACGCGCTGGACGGCGCCGGTGGGGACCACCGGGAGGCGCACAACGTGTACGCCCTCGGGATGGCGCGCGCGGGCTGGGAGGGCCTCGTACGGCTGCGGCCGGCCGAGCGGCCTTTCCTGTTCTCCCGGTCGGGGTGGGCGGGGATGCAGCGGTACGGGGGCACGTGGTCCGGCGACGTGGCGAGCAGCTGGGACGGTCTGCGGGCCTCGCTGGCGCTGGTCCTCGGCCTGGGGCTGTGCGGGGTGCCGTACTCAGGGCCGGACATCGGCGGCTTCTGGGGTTCGCCCTCGCCGGAGTTGTACCTGCGGTGGCTGCAACTGGGTTCGTACCTGCCGCTGTTCCGTACCCACTCGGCGATACGGGCGGGACGGCGGGAGCCGTGGGAGTTCGGGGAGGAGACCACCCGGGCCGCACGGGCCGTCCTTGCCGAACGGGAGCGGCTGCGCCCGTACTTCGTGACGCTGGCCCACCTGGCGCGGCGGACGGGGGCCCCGTACGTGCGGCCGGTGTGGTGGGGGGCGCCGGAGGACCGGGGGCTGCGGGACTGCGAGGACGCGTTCCTGCTGGGTGACGCCCTGCTGGTGGCTCCGGTGCTGGAGTGCGGGTCGGACCGGCGGGCGGTGCGGTTGCCGCGCGGGCGGTGGTACGACACGGCGACGGGCCGGGCGTACGAGGGACCGGCCCAGATCCTGCTGGACGCCCCGGCGGACCGGATCCCGGTGCTGGCGCGGGCCGGCTCGCTGCTGCCGGTGCGGGCGGCCGACGGGTCGGTGGGCCTGGAGGCGTGGGCCCCGGCGCGGGGCCGCACGGGTGGCGGGGTGGTCATCCGGGACCCGGGGCCGGGCTTCGAGCCGGCCAAGGTGGAACGGTACGTGGTGCGGTGGGACGGGGACGCGGTGGTGGTGGAGGACGAGGCCGGGGAGCGGGTGGACGGGGTGGTGCTGCGGGGGCTTTGAGGTGGAGGGGCGGGAGTGGCCGGGAGCGGCCGCCTCAAACCGGGTGCGCGTACCTGCCCTCGAACCACGCCCCGGCGGCCTTCGTGTGGAGCGGGAACGCCAGCCGCTCCGGGCCGCGCAGGACGTGCCAGCCGGTGGTTTCGTCCGTCGGGGCCGATGCCGGGAGGGAGTCGGCGGGGCGGACGGGCAGGAGGCCGAAAACGAGCAGGTGGCCGGCCGGGGAGCTGAGGGTGTCGGCGAGGGCGACCTCGGAGGCCGGGGCGTGGATCCCGGTCTCCTCGCGGAGTTCGCGGACGACCGACTCGCGCCAGTCCTCTCCGAAGTCCATGAAGCCGCCGGGCAGGGCGATGCCGCCGAGGGCGGGCTCGATGGTGCGGGTGATGACCACCAGACCAGTGCCGAGCTCGTCTTCGACGGGGAGCAGGGCGACGGCGACCGGGAGGGGGTTGCGGTAGGCGAGCGCGCCGCAGGCGGGGCAGGTACGGGGCCAGTCGGCCGTATCGAACAGGGCTCCACAGGCGGAGCAGTGCGAGTCCTTCAGGTGCGCCGGCATGCGGCGATGGTAAGCCAAGGGGTATGCGGATGGCGGTCGTTGCGGGGTGGATGGGTGCGCTGGGAGTACTGGCGGCAGTGGTCACGCCCTGGGCGGTGGCTGCGCCCGGGGCGGCGGGCAGTGCCGGAGCGGTGGCTGCGGCCGGGGCGGCGGCGGCGCCCGCGGCTGCGGCCGCGCCCGTAACGGGCGGGCCCAGGGCGGGATTCGGGGCCGGGGCGGGTCGGCCCAAGGCTGGACTCGGGCCCGGCGCGGGCGGGGCCAGGGCAGGATTCGGGGCCGGGGCGGGCCGACCCAGGGCAGGATTCGGGTCCGGGGCGGGCGGGGCCCGGGCTGCGGGCGGGTACTCGGTCGACGCTGCGGGGCGGGGGACGCGGGGCGGTGGGTTCGTCGTGGTGGGCGAGGTGGATGCGAGTATCGGGCAGGAGATGCGGTACGCCACGTCGCGGAACTTCACCGGGGCGGTCGTGGACGGTTACGACGAGCCCGTCTGTCTGCTCGCCCGGCCCGCCGCCGAGGCGCTGCGGCGGGCGCAGCGCGAGGTGCTGCGCAGGGGGTACTCGCTGCTGGTGTACGACTGTTACCGGCCGCAGCGGGCCGTCGACCGGTTCGTGCGCTGGGCCCGGGACGGCTCCGATCAGCGGACCAAGGCGGAGTTCTATCCGGAGGTGGCCAAGGACCGGCTGATCCCGGAGGGGTACATCGCCGAGAGGTCCGGGCACAGTCGCGGCAGCACCGTCGACGTGACCTTGACGGAGTTCGGCCGGGGGCCCCTCGCCATGGGGACGCCGTTCGACTACTTCGATCCGCTCGCGCACACGGATAGCCCTCGGGTGACGGGCGCGGCCCGTGAGAACCGGGATCTCCTCAGGCGGGTGCTCGGGCGGCAGGGGTTCGTGAACCTGCCCCAGGAGTGGTGGCATTTCACGTACGCACCGGAGGCGTTTCCCGACACGTACTTCGACTTTCCCGTCTCTGTCGCCTCCGTTCACCGCTGAGTACCGTGCCCGCATGACATTCAGTTCGTACGAGGAGTTCTGGCCCTACTACGTCGCCATGCATTCCCGCGCCGCCACCCGCTGGATCCACCTCACCGGCACCCTCACCGGTCTCGCCGTGACCGTGTACGGGCTGGCGCGCGGCCGGAAGCGCTATCTCGCCGCGCTCCCCGTGATCGGGTACGGGACGGCGTGGCCGGCGCACTTCCTGATCGAGCGGAACAACCCCGCCAGCTTCGGCAATCCCGGATGGTCGCTGCGCGGGGACGCGCAGATGATCCGGATGATGCTGGCCGGGCGGGACGCGGAGCTCGGCGAGATCGCGCGGAAGTGGCTCGCGGAGAACCCGTGCGAGGAGTGCGTTCCCGGGGGTGCGCTCCCGCTCGTTCCCTGACAGACTTCTGACGATCCGTCAGATACCTGTTTTCGGGAGGGGCCTTGGAACGCACACGTACGCCCGTGGTCAGCGGATGGTTCACCGGGGACGATGCGGACGGCGGGTTCCGCCTGCTCGGCACCCGGTGCTCCGCCTGCGCCGCCGTGTTCTTCCCGCGCGAGGACGCGTACTGCCGCAATCCGCGCTGCCCGGGTGGCGGCGAGCTCGCCGAGACACCGCTGTCCCCGCGCGGCCGGGTCTGGTCCTACACAGACGGGCGGTACCGGCCGCCCTCGCCGTACGTGTCCGACCCGGACGCGCCCTGGACCCCGTACACGCTGGTCGCCGTGGAGCTGGAGGCCGAGGGGATGGTCGTGCTCGGGCAGGCGGCGCCCGGGGTGGGCGTCGGGGATCTGGCGGTCGGGATGGAGGTCGAGGTGGTCGGCGGGGTGCTGAACGAGGACGCCGACGGCACCGTCTGGACCACGTGGAACGTCCGGCCCGTGGGGGTGGTGGCCGGATGAGCGCCTCCGCCGCCGACGTCGCCGTCCTCGGGGCCGGCATGCACCCGTGGGGCAAGTGGGGCCGCAGCTTCGTCGAGTACGGGCGGGCCGCCGCCCGGGCCGCGCTCGCCGACGCCGGGCTGGACTGGACCGACGTCCAGTCGATCGTCGGGGCCGACACCGTGCGGTCGGGCTACCCCGGCTACGTGGCCGGAGCCACCTTCGCGCAGGCGCTGGGCTGGCAGGGCGCACGCGTCACCAGCGTGTACGCGGCCTGCGCGTCCGGCGCCCAGGCGATCGGCGCGGCCCGGGCGCAGATCCTGGCGGGGCTGGCCGACGTGGTGCTGGTGGTCGGGGCGGACGCCGCCCCCAAGGGGTTCTTCGCGCCGGCGGGCGGGGACCGGCCCGACGACCCCGACTGGTTGCGCTTCCGGGTCCTGGGGGCCACGAACCCGGCGTACTTCGCGCTGTACGCCCGGCGCCGCATGGCCCTCTACGAGGACACCGGTGAGGACTTCGCGCAGGTCAAGGTGAAGAACGCGGCGGCCGGGCTGCTGAACCCGAACGCCCGCTACCGCAAGGCCGTGACGGCCGAGGAGGTGGCCGCCTCGGCGATCGTCGCCGATCCGCTGCGGCTGCTCGACATCTGCGCCACCTCCGACGGGGGCGCGGCGCTCGTGCTGAGCAGCATGGACTTCGCCCGCTCGCGGGGTGTCGCGGACCCGGTGCGGATCCGGGCCGTGTCCACGGTGACGCCCACGTACCCCCGTACCGTCCTGGACCTGCCGGACATCGCCACCGACTCGACCACCGCGGCCGTACCGGCGCCCGGTTCCTTCCGGGCCTCGATCGCGCGGGCCGCGTACGAGGAGGCGGGGCTCGGGCCGGACGACCTCTCGCTCGCCGAGGTCTACGACCTGTCCACCGCGCTGGAGCTGGAGTGGTACGAGGACATCGGTCTGTGCGGGGAGGGCGAGGGGGCCAAGCTCGTACGGGAGGGCGCGACGGCGCTCGGCGGGCGGATCCCCGTCAACACCAGTGGCGGACTGGCGTCGTTCGGGGAGGCGGTGCCGGCACAGGCCATCGCTCAGGTGTGCGAGCTGACGTGGCAGCTGCGAGGGACGGCCGGGGAGCGGCAGGTGCCGGGGGCGCGGGCCGGAATCACCGCGAACCAGGGGCTGTTCGGGCACGGTTCGGCGGTCGTCGCCGTGCGGTGAGCGGTCTCGGGGACCGCTTAGGCGGCCGGTGGGCCGCTGAACAGCGGCTGCTGTCCGCATGCTTGACGGCCCCCAATGGCGGGTTCACACTCTCTCCACGGTCCCGCGCCGCGACCGGGCCCCCGGATCCCCCCATGAGAGCTGCGGCCCGTACCCCAGTCGGCGGGGGTACGGGCCGCCTCCATGTCGCGGCCCGGGGCCGGGGGCGTGTCCTGCGGATCGGGCCCCGGCCATCAGGTCCCGGCCGTCAGGCCCCCGCCGTCAGGCTCCTGCGGCGGGCCCTGGCCAGGGTCATCGCGTGCTCCACGACCCCCACCAGGACGTCCTTCACCGACTCCCGGTCCCGTGCGTCGCAGAGCAGCACCGGCACCTCGGGGGCGAGGTCCAGGGCTTCCCGTACGGCCGCCACGGGGTGCTGGTCTGCTCCGTCGAAGCAGTTCACGGCGACCACGAAGGGGATCTCGCGCCGTTCGAAGTAGTCGATGGCGGCGAAGCAGTCGGACAGCCGCCGGGTGTCCGCGAGGACGACGGCGCCGAGCGAGCCCTGGGCGAGCTCGTCCCACAGGAACCAGAAGCGGTCCTGTCCGGGGGTGCCGAACAGGTACAGCACCAGGTCCTCGCGCAGGGTGATGCGCCCGAAGTCCATGGCGACCGTGGTGGTGCTCTTGCCCTCCACTCCCCCGGTGTCGTCGATGTCGCGGCCCGGCTCGGAGAGGCGTTCCTCCGTCCGGAGCGGTCTGATCTCGCTCACCGCACTGACCAGGGTGGTCTTGCCCACCCCGAAACCGCCCGCGACCAGGATCTTCAGGGTCAGCGGCTCGACCGGCGTCACGGCATGCATGGCGCCGGCGCGGCTAGAGCGCCCGAAGGCCATCGATCACCTCACGCAGAATGGATTCGTCGGGGAGTTCGGCCGGGGGGACCGGCCGGGTCACGTGCACCAGTTCGTCGTCGACGAGATCGCCGATGAGGACGCGTACGACCCCGACCGCGAGGTCGAGTTCGGCCGCGAGTTCCGCGACGGACTGGGGGCGCAGCCGGCACAGCCCGAGGATGTGGGCGTGTTCCGGGGACGGGGCGGTGTCCCCGGCCGGGTCGTCGGCCGAGGATTCCGCGACCACCAGCGCGATCAGGTCGAGGCGGTGTTGTCCGGCGTGGCTGGTCCGGCCGCGGGTCATCGCGTACGGACGCACCACCGGACCGGCGTCGTCGTCGAACCACTGGTCGGGTGCGGCGCCGGAAGCCGTGCCGGGGGTGGGGGCGGGGTGGTCCTGGCCTGGATCGCTCATGCCGTCCGACTCACCCTCCGGCTGGCAGCCCGGTGCGCGGGGCGGTCGCCAGGTGGTCACCGACCCGCTTGACCATCAGGGTCATCTCGTACGCGACCTGGCCGACGTCGGAGTCGGCGTCGGCGAGCACCGCCAGGCAGCTGCCGTCGCCGGCCGCCATGACGAAGAGGAACGCCTCGTCGAGCTCGACCACGGTCTGGCGGACCCTGCCGGAGTCGAAGTGGCGGCCCACGCCCTTGGCGAGGCTGTGGAATCCGGAGGCCACGGCGGCCAGGTGCTCGCTGTCCTCGCGGGTGAGGTCCTTGGAGCTGCCGGTGGGCAGGCCGTCGCCGGAGAGGACCACCGCCTTGCGGATGCTGGCGACCCGGTCGACGAGCTCGTCGAGGAGCCAGTTGAGCGGGCCGGAGCCGCGGCCCCTGGTGTCGTTGCCGGACTGCGGTGCGGTCATCGACCGTCCCCTTCGTTCTCGCATCCGGGACCGGTGGCGGCAGGGGTGCCGGCCTCGGTCGGGGACTGGTGTGGTGCGTTCTGCTGCGCTTGCCGTGCCTGCTGTACCTGGTGCGCCTGCTGCCGCGCGTGCTCGTCGCGGCCCGCGGTCCAGCCGCGCTGGAGCGAGGACATGCGGCGGCGTACGTCCTCCGCGTCGCGGTCGGCCGCCGGGCCGGCGGCGGCTCCGGCGGGTGCCGGGGCCGGGGTGTCCTTGAGCTGGGGCGCCAGGCTGGCCTGGCGGATCCGGCGGGGCAGGGTCGGTCCGGAGGGCGCCGCCGCGGGGTTCGCCGGGCCGTTGGGGGTCTGCCCCTCCTGCACGGGGTCCGGGACCGCCGAGACGGGGCGGGGCTCCACGCGGCGGCCGTGCTCGGCCACCAGGGTCGGGGTCGGCCGGCGGCGCGGGAGGGGGACGGCTCCGGGCGAGCGGGCACCGTCGGGGCGGGCGGAGTCCGCGCGCGCCGGCTCCAGGCGGACCGGGCCGGTGGGCGGCAGGGGCTCCCGCTCGCGGTGGTCGCGGTCCCGGCGGTCGCGGCTGCGGTCGCGGTCCCGGTCGTGGATGCGGTCGCGGTCGCGGTCGCGGAAGCCGTCCCGGCCCGCGTCGCGGTCGGTGAGCCGGGCGGCGCCGCGCTCGGCGGGGGCGTCGGTGGGCCGGTCGCCCTTCCAGAGGCCCGCCCGGTCGCCGGAGCCGTCCGCGGCGCGCTCGCCCATGCGGTCCGCGATGCGGTCGCCCTTGCGGGGACCGCCGCGGTCGGTGTGCCGGTCCGGGTGCGGGCGGGAGGCCGGGCGCAGGCCGAGCAGGGAGTTGCGTGAGATGCCGTTCGGCGGGGTCTCGTCGTCGAGGGTGGCCATGGCGGGCCTGCCCTTGGCTCCGGAGACCCCGGTGAGCCCGGTGGCGCCGGCGGAGCCCGCGATGCCGGTGGGCGTGCCCTCCGGGACCGGGCCGGGCTCGTCCAGCCCCAGCATGCCGATCGGGGCTTCCAGCTCGACGGGGCCGCGCAGTTCGGCGCCGGCCGGGAGGCGGCGGTCGGCGCCGCTGCCCTCGGCGACGGCCTTCGGACGGGCGGGGCCGACCGGGCCGCCGACCGCCTTGCCGCCGGCCAGCCGGATGCCGGCGCCGTTGGTCTCGGGAGCCTCCGTCAGCAGGGCCACCGGGAGGAAGACCACCGCGGTGGTGCCTCCGTAGGGGCTGATCTGGAGGCGGACCTTGACCTCGTGGCGGTGCGCGAGCCGGCTGACCACGAACAGGCCGAGCCGGTCGGTGTCGGAGAGTTCGAACTCGGAGGTCTCGGTGAGGCGGAGGTTCGCGTCGAACAGCGCCTCGGGGGTCATGCCGAGGCCGCGGTCGTGGATCTCCAGGGTGAAGCCGTTGGCCACGCGCTCGCCCAGGACCTGGACCGCCGTGTGCGGCGGCGAGAAGACGGTGGCGTTCTCCAGGAGTTCGGCGATGAGGTGGGTGACGTCGGCCACCGCCGGGCCGGCGATGCCCAGGCGCGGCAGCCGCCGCACCTCGATGCGCTCGTAGTCCTCCACCTCGGCCACGGCGGCCCGTACGACGTCCATCAGCTGGATGGGCTTGCGCCACTGGCGGGAGGGCGCGGCGCCGGAGAGGATCACCAGGCCCTCGGCGTGGCGGCGCATGCGGGTGGTCATGTGGTCGAGTCGGAAGAGGTCGGCGAGCTCCTCGGTGTCCTCGGTGCGCCGCTCCATGGTGTCGAGCAGGGTGAGCTGGCGGTGCAGCAGCACCTGGTTGCGGCGGGCCAGGTTGACGAACACTTCGGAAACGCCGCGACGGAGCTCCGCCTGCTTGACGGCGGCCTCGATGGCCGCGCGCTGGAGGGAGTTGAGGGCCTGGCCGACCTGGCCGACCTCGTCCTTCTCGTACTCCAGGCGGGGGGCCTCGGTCTCCACGTCCACGAGCTCGCCCGCGGCGAGGCGGCGCATCACTCCGGGGAGGCGGATGCCCGAGACCTCGTGGGCCTCCTTGCGGAGCCGGGAGAGGTCGCGGATCAGCTCGCGGCCGATGCGTACGGACAGGACGAGGGAGACGATGAGGGCGATGAACCCGAGCACCCCGGCGAGGGCGGCCTGGACCAGGACGTCCATGGCGACGGGCTCGACGCGCTTCTGGTAGCGGTCGCCCGCGCCGGTGCCCATGACGGCGAGGTCTTCGAGCACCTTGCCGGCGGCACCGTCCCACTGGGCGGCGGTCACGTTGCGCGGGCTGTGGGTCGGTCCCTGGACGAGGAATCGTTCCTCTGCCTCGCGCAGGGCGCGGCTCTCCGGGTTGTTCCAGTACTGCTCGAACTGCTCCCGGTCGGCGGCCGGGAGGATCGCGAGGTTGAACTCGTAGAGCAGCTTGCGGTTGGCCACGAAGTCGGAGACGTGCCGGATGTCCGCCTGGCTGACGTTACGGGCGGCGAGGGCCCCGGCGACGAGGGCGTCCTCGCGCGAGAGCGTCTCGCGTGCGCGGGTGACGCCGACGAGGGCGCGGCCCTGCTTGTCCATCTCCACGTCCTGGAGCGCGTGGAGGTTCATCAGGAAGTCGTAGCAGGGGTCCACGAGCCTGCTGTAGAGCTCCAGCGCCTGGTTGGTGTCGAGGGAGCCCCCGTCCACCGCGTCGCGCAGCGATCCGATGCTGCGGAAGGCTTCGAGGATGGAGCTCAGGTGCCGGGCGCTGGCCGGGGTGAGCTCGTCGACGACCTCCGGGTCCTTGGCGTCGGCGGAGATCTTCTCGACCGCCTCGTCCGTGGCCGTGCGGCGCTCGGCCAGCTCGGCGGTGGCGTTGGAGGCGCGCGGGTCGCCGATGACCACGAGGGTCTGGCGGCGCTCCTTCTGGATGACGCGGACGACGTCCTCGACGGGGTAGCCGACCTTGTCGATGACGTAGGCGACACCGAGCAGTTGGACGGCCTGACGGCCCGTGATCACTGTTGCGAAGCCCCAGAGGGCGGTCAGGGAGACGAGCGGCACAAGGAGCAACGCCACGATCTTCCGGCGGATGGACTTCCCGCGAAAGCGCATGGCCTCCCCAGCCTCCCCAGCTCAACCCCGTTACCGGGGGTTGGTGTTCCGTCATTTAAACGGCGTGAGCCTACTACTGCCACGGCGAACCTTCGAAGACCTGTCCGGACGTTTTCGGCCTGAGGCCTGGACGAAGATCACGAGTTGTCCGATAGTTCCCGTGAAGTGCGGCCCGATATGCGGCAGATGACACTTGGTGGGGCCTCGGTTCCCGTAGCGGAATGGATGGCTGGAATTATTCGTTCCGCGATACTTCGGGGCGCCGCGGGAGTCCGGCATCCGGGAATCTCTCGGCCTCCCCGTGCGTCTAGCTGTTCGGGGCGGGCATGAGCGGCCGTGTGGAGGGGAGGGAGCGGACCATGGCGAAGAGGTACGAGGACGACGGTGCGGAGCCCGGGACGGCGCGGGGGCAGGTCCTGTGGGTGGACCAGCCGACGGGGCGGCGGCGCATGCCGGACCCGGTGCGGAGGTCCGCGGTGCGGGCGGTGCTGATCGTCGCCGTGACGCTGACGGACGCGACGATCGCCTTCTTCCTTACGGTCACCGGCTCGTGGCTGGCGCTTCCGCTGTCGCTGTGCGCGATAGCGGGGACGGTCGTGGCCACGTGGGGCGTGCTCGACGTGCTGATCACCCGGCAGACGTGGAACCAGCGCTACGGGGTGCTCTCGGAGCCCAGCAGTACGGCGCGGGACCGGCGGCGCGAGCGCCGCAGGGCGCGCCGGGAGGCCCGCTCGGCGCCTCCGCTGCCGCCCCGCACACCCGTGCGCGGGGAGGCGACCGGCATCTGGCCGCCGCCGACGGGCACCGGGCGGGGCTGAAGCCGGCCCGTGCCGTGGTGGGCGAGCGGCCCGTCAAGAGGCGAGGTCAGCTCCGGCGGTACATGCGGGTCGCCGTGATCTCGCCGTGGATCGTCTCCCCGTCCGTGAACTGCTGGGGCAGGCCCGGACGCAGGTGTTCCTCGACGCTGATGTACTTGAGCCCCGCGCGCAGGTCGGCATCATTGCGCAGCCGGATGACCAGCGGGAACTCGGCCAGGGCCGTGGTGTCGAACAGGCCCGTGGTGTACAGGAGCTGGACGCCGAGCGCGTCCGAGACGGCCCGCTGGAGTTCCAGCAGGTACGTGGCGTTCGCGCGCCCGATCGGGTTGTCGAGGAAGAGCGTGCCCGCGTGCCGGTGCTTGTCGCGGCCCCGGTCGTTGCTGCGGAGCGCCGCCATCGTGCAGTACAGCGCGATGGCCGCGGTGAGCAGCTGGCCGCCGGAGAACACGTCGCCCATCTGGCCGACCGGGACCCGCTCGGCGCGCAGCACCGCGTCCGGCTTGAGGATCTCCACCGCGATGCCCTTGGGTTCCAGTGCCGCCTGGACCCCGTGCAGGAGCAGCGACATGCCGTCGCGGCGGCCCTCGCCGAAGGAGGCGGTGCTGTTCTTCTTCACGGCGGCGCGGGTCGCCGCGTCGATGACCTCGCCGAGCCGCTCGGTGAGGGTGGCCTGGTCGGGCTCCTCGAAGCGGATGCGCAGGAACTCCTGCCCCGACCACTCCCCCAGGCCCTCGGGGAGCTGGGAGAGCCGCTGGGCGGAGCGCAGGGTGGCCAGGGCCGACTCCACGAGGCCGCGCAGCCGGTCCACGATGCTGTCGCGGTTGCGCTCCAGCTGCGCCAGCTCGTCGGTGAGGACGCGCAGCCGGGGGGCGAAGGCCACGGCCCAGGCCGCGGCGTGCTCGGGCAGGGCGGAGGCGGGCAGTTCGCGGATCTGCTGGCGCGCGGGGGTCCGTACCTGCTCGTAGCGGTTGGCGTTGGCGTGCCGGACCAGGATGTCGCTCGCCTCGCGGACGGCGGCCTCGGCGGCCGACAGGTCGGCGGCGCAGGCCCGTAGCGAGCGTCGGGCCTCGGTGGCCGACTGGCGGGCCTCCTCCAGGCTGCCGGGGTGGGCCACCGGCTCCTGCTCGTCCTCCTGGTGGGTGTGGTCGCGCAGGAGGTCCCGGAGCATGGCCGCGGTCTCGTCGAAGCCGCCCGCGCCCTCCTCGGCGGTGCGGTGGGCGCGCAACAGGTCGGCGTGGGCCGCGCGGGCGGACTCCACGGCGGCGGTGTGGGCGGCGAGTTGGGCGCTGGCGGTGCGGAGCCTGGCCTGGGCTTCCTCGACGTTGTCGGGGATCAGCTCCTCGGGCAGCTCGGTGTGCGCCTCGCCCTCGGCGGGGGCGTGCCGTTCGGCCTCGCCGCGCAGCCGGCCGAGCTGCTCGCTCGCGGCGGAGGCGCGGGTCTCCAGCATCTGTACGAGGGCCTCGGCGCGGGCGGCCGCGGCCTGCCGCGAGGGGCCGTCGGCTCCGTCGGTGCCTTCGAGGAGCTGGGCCGCGCGGGTGCGGACCTTGTTGGTGAGACGGTCGAGTTCGGCGAGGGCCACGCTCTCGTCGCTCTCCGCCCGGGCCTGCTCGGAGCGCAGGTCGGCGCCGACGCCGACCTTCTCGTAGAGCTGGGAGGCGGCGCGGTAGGCCTCGCGCAGTGCCGGGAGCGGCGCCTTGGCCGTACCGTCCCCCTCCGGCAGCGGATCGGGTGCCCCGGCGATCTCGGCGCGCTCGGCGCGTAGGGCGCGGGCGGTGCGGCGCGCGTCGTCGGCGGCGCGCTGGGCGGCGCGGCGGTCCTCGTCGGCGGCGCGGGCCCGGTCGAGGCAGACCTCGGCGCGGGCCTCGGACTCGGCGGCGTCGTCGGCGAGTTCGCGCAGCTTGGTCTGCCAGCCGGCGCGCTCGCGCAGCCGGTAGGCGAGGCCCGCGAGGGCGTCCGCGACGCGGCGGGCGCGCTGGGCGGCGTCCTGGCGCTCGTCGCGGACCCGGGCGGCGTCGGCGGCGGCCTCGTCGGCCTCGGCGCGTACGGTACGGGCCTCCGCGAGTTCGGCGTCCGTCTCCTCGGCGAAGGCGCGGGCGGCGGCGGCCTGCTCCGCGAGCTCGGCGAGGCGGCCGGGCGGACAGCCGGTGCGCCAGGAGAGCAGCCGGGCGGCGAGCTCCCGGTCGCCGGACAGGCGGGCGGCGAGCTCGCGGATCTCGGTGTCGCGCGCGGTGGCGCGGGCGCGCAGCGCCTGGCGCTCCTCGTCGGCGGCGTGCTCGTCGTGCATGGCCGGGTTCGGCGGAACGATGAAAATGCCGGAGCTGCCGGACCCCGTGGCGTCGTCGGCCGGGGGAACCGGCGCCAGCAGGGCCGCGGCGGTGCCGACGGCGACGGTGGAGCGGGGCAGCAGGGCGGCGCCGGAGAGGACCTCGCGGGCCCGGGAGTGGGTGTCGGGGTCGGTGATGACCACGCCGTCGACGAGTTCGGGGCGGGCGGCGAGGACGGCCGCGTGGTCGGCCGGGTCCACGGACTGGGCGAGGTAGCGCCAGCCGGGGAGGGCCGGGATGCCGTGTTCGCCGAGGAACTCGACGGTGGCGAGGACGTCGGGGCCGGGCGGCAGCAGACCGCCGTCGCCGAGGGCGCCGAGGATGCGGGAGTCGTCGGCGGCGGCGGTGCGCAGGTCGAAGAGCTGGCGTTCGGCGGTCGCGACCCCGCGGGTCAGCAGGTCGCGCAGGTCGTCGGCGTTCCGGTCGAGGTCCTCGACGGTGAGCCAGCCGGCGGGGGCGGAGTTCCGGGGAGCGCCCGAGCCCGTGGCGGTGTCCTGGGGGTCGCCGGGGGCGCCCGTGGCGTTGCTCCCGGACCCGCCGGCCGGCGTTCCGCCCGCGGGGCGCGGGGACGGGGCCGCGGTGTCGGGGGCCGACGGGGCTCCCAGGAGGGCGGCCAGCCGCGGGGCCCCGGCGAGGGAGGCGGCCGCCCGGTGCTCGGCGTCGTGGGCCGCCTCGGCCGCGTCGGCGGCGTCCGCCGCGCGGGCGGCGGTCAGTTCCGCGCGGGATTCCACCCCGGCGGCCTCGCGGGCGGCCTCGGAGGCTGCGCGGGCGGCCTCGCGGGACTCGTCCCAGGCGGCGACGGCCGTCTTCTCCGCGTCGGCGGCGGCCAGGGCGGCGCGCGCCGGGTCGGCGTCGGGGGCGGAGTCGTCGAGCCAGCCGGCCCGGACGGCCTCGGCGGTCTCCTGCTGGACCTCGGCGAGGCGGGCGCGCAGGTGCTCGGCCTCGCTGCGGGCCCGCTGGGCGGCCGTGGCGGCGGCGGTGGCGGCGCGGTGGGAGGCCTCGCCGGTCTCCTGCAGGACGGCGGAGCGCTCCTCCTCCTCGTTGGCGGCGCGCTCGCCCTGCTCGGCGGCGGCGTGCAGGGCCCGTACGAGCTCCGTGGCGGCGGTGGCACGGGCGGCGAGCGCCGGGGCGGCGTCCCGCTCGGCCTCCAGGATCGCGGCGGCGACCCGGGCGGAGCGGTCGGCGGCGGAGCGGTGGCGCAGGACGTGTTCGGCGGCCTGCCAGGCGGCGTGCAGGGTGCGGGCTTCGAGGAGTTCGCGGCGCTGTGCGGCGGCGGCCTTGTCGGCGACGGTCAGGGCCAGCGAGGCGTGCCGGTAGGCGAGTTCGGCCGAGACGGCGGCGCTGCGGGCGCGCGCGGATTCGGCGGCGGTGACCTGGTGGGCGGCGCCGGTGACCCGCTGCGCGAGGTCGGCGGCGCGGCCGCGCTCCTCGCCGGCCCGGGCGGACAGCCGCCGGGCGAGGGTGCGCGTACGGCGTTCCGCTCCGGCGTGGACGTCGCGCAGCCGGGAACGGGTCCCGGCGGCTTCGACGATCTTGGTGAGGAGGTCCACGGAGCCCGCGGTGAACTCCCGTTCGGCCATCAGCTCGGCGCGGCGGCCGAGCTTGTTGCCGAAGCCGTGGACGAGGTCGGCGAGGCCGTCCGTGTCCCGGGTGTCGGTGACCGCGCGCAGCAGCAGGTCGGTGAAGTCGGAGTCCTTCTTGACCGCGAAGAGGCCGGCGGCCTCGCCCTCGTCGGCGTTCATCTCGCGCTGGTAGCGGAAGAGTTCGGGGTCGAGGCCGACCTCGGTGAGGTGCTCGTTCCAGCGGTCGTGGATCTCCTCGAAGTACACCTCCAGGTGCGGGTACGCCTTGCCGGCCTCGGTCAGCGCGTCGCGGAAGCCCTTCATGGTGCGGCGCCGCCCCTGGGCGCCGGAGGCGCCTTCCACCGGCGGGCGCACCGAAGTGGCCTCGGCCACCGGGAGGTTGTCCAGGCTGAGCCCGGGGCCGGGGCGGAAGGAGTACCAGGCCTCGGCGAACTTGCGCGGGTCGTTGGAGACTTGGCGGCCGCGCCACTCGCTGACCTTGCCGACGACCACGCACTCGCCGGTCTGGGTGTGCTGCCACTCCAGCGCCACGTGGCCGCAGTCGTCGGCCAGCAGGAACTTGCGCAGGACGCCGGAGCTGGCGCCGCCGAGGGTGTTGCGGTGGCCGGGCAGCATCACCGAGAAGATCAACTTGAGCAGAACGGACTTGCCGCCGCCGTTCTCCAGGAACAGCACGCCTGCGGGCGCCGGGCGGCGCGGCGGGCCGGTGGGCTCGTCCTCGAAGAACTCCGCCTGGGCGGGCGCCGGGTGGGGCACCGGCTCACCTACTCCGCGCAGGTCCAGCACGGTGTCGGCGTAGCGCGCGCCGGCGGGCCCGATGGAGTAGAGGCGGATCCGGGACAGCTCGTACATGGCGGCGGACTCTCGTGGTCTTTCGTAGGTCGTACGGGGACGGGTGGCGGGGCGGGTGGCGCCGGCGGCCGGGTGGCGGGGTGGCGGACGGCTCAGGCGTGGAAGGGCAGACCCGCGTCGGCGGCCAGCTCCAGGTCGTCGCCCTCGGGCGGCGGCAGCAGGCTGGCGGAGCCGTCGCTGACGGGGACCACCCCCAGGTCGAGGAGCTCGGCCATGGCCGCGCTGCCCGCCATGTCGCGGACCTGGAGCTGGTAGCGGGGGGTGGTGCGGTACGTGCCTCCGGCCTCGTCCCCGGTGCGCTGGAGGAAGCCGGAGTCGGTGAGGAAGGCGGCGGCCTTGCCGACGATGCCGGTGGTGGAACCGGCCAGCCGTCGGGCGTCCTTGGTGGCGCCGGTCGCGCTGCGGCGGGCGTAGACGCGCCAGGCGGCTTCCAGGCCGGGGGCGTCGGAGGCCGGGTCGGTGTTCTCGCCGAGTTCCTCGGCGCGCTCCTCCAGGCGGCGGCAGGTCTGCCGGACGAAGGCGTCGACGCCGTTGACGGTGATCCGGCCGATGTAGCCGTCGTCGGCGAGGTCCTCGGGGCGGGGGAAGGCGAGGGCCGCCACGGCGAGGTGGGCGAGGCCGTGCAGGAAGCGGTCCGCGGAGTCGGCGGTGGTGCGGCGGGCGTAGTCGCCCATGCGGACGGCGAAGACCGAGTCCTCGCCGGCGGCCACGGCCATGCCGGCGCGGGAGGACACCTCCAGGACGACGAGGCCGAGGCCGGTGGCGACGGCGTCGGCGAGCCGGGCGAAGGCGGGGTCCTCGCGGTAGCGGCGCAGCAGTTCGGCGTACTCGGCGTCGCGGGCGGGCAGCAGCTTGGGCTGGAGCCCGAACGCGACGAGCCGGGCCGCGTCCGCGGCGTCCGCCGGGGTGACGGGTCCCTGCGGGGGCTGGGCCGGGGCCTGCGCGTGTGCGTGCGCCTGTGCGTGCGCGTGAACCGGAGCCGGGGCCTCGTGCGCGTCGGGCTCGCTCCACGCGGGGTGCTGCTCGGCGTGGTGGTCGCTCACGGGTGGGTCTCCTCGGTGGTACGGGTACAGGTGCGGGTGTGCGGGGCACGGGCCGTGTGGGGGACGGCGGCTCGCGTCCGTGCGTGCGCGGGCGGCGGTACTGCGGCCGCTCCAGCGGCGGCAGCGGGTCCGGCGGCCGCAGCGGCGGCAGCAGCGGTTACGGGGCTGGCGGGGGCGGTTCTTCCCCCACCCCGCCCCTTCCCGAAAGCAGGGGCAAGCCCCCACACCCCCGGGTGGGACCGCGCCACCAGGGGCTCCGCCCCGGCGACGGACCCCCCGGGCGCGGCCGCGGGGCCGACGACACCGCCGACCCGACCGGACCCGGCCGTGAGGCGGGCAGCGGCGACCCCGCCGCGCGCGAGCGCGGGACCCGGTGCGACCCGGCGGCGCGTGAGCGCGGGACCAGATCCGGGCAGTTCGCCGCAGGCCCGGAAGGCCGCGGACCCGGGCTGCGCGCCGCCGCCGCGTGTGAGCGCGGGGCCGGGCACGGGGGGCTCGGCGCGGCAATGGGGCTGCGCAGCCGCGGGCGCGGGCCGGGTGGCTCGTGGCGAAGGGGGGCGACTGGCCGGTGCGGGCGGGGTCATGCCGCCTCCGTGCGGTCCGCCGTCATGGCTGCCGCGTCGAGCAGGGCGGTGCCGACGATGAGGTCCGCGCCGCCGAATTCCGGGTCGTCGAGCTCGGTGCCGTCGTCGACCGCGAAGAGGAGCCGCTCCTCGCCCTGGCGGTACGCCGTGCCCACCGCCGGGCTCGCCGCGTGGACGGCCAGCAGGGCGACCAGGTAGGGCAGGTCGGGGTCGGAGCGGCGGGCCTCCGCCAGGAGGCCGGACAGGCGGCGCGGGGCGTCGTGCGGGAGTTCGAGGAGTGCCATCGCGGCGGCGAGCTGCTCCTCGCTGAAGCGGCTGTCGTCCGGGGTGGCGATCAGGTCCGGCTCCGGCATTTCCAGACCGAGGTGCTCACGCTCCACCGGCGGGGTGAGCAGGATCTCCACCAGGTCCGCGACGCGGACCGAGACGGGGGTGCGCAGGCCCGCGCCCGACGCGAAGAAGGCGTCCGTGACCCGGATCGCCCGGGCGACCGGGAGCGGCAGCGTCGGGGCCACGAGCTGCCCGTACAGGTCGATCCCGGAGCGCGGCGCGGGGGCCGCGAAGGCCTGGCGGTCCTGTTCGGCGCGGAAGAGCGGTCCGGCGTCCAGCAGCCGGGACTGGAGCTGGGTGTGGCGGCGGATGCAGTCCTTGACGATGTCGACCAGCTCGGCGGCGCGCCGCTTGTTGTCCGGCTCCTCCGCCTCGTCGCGGGCCTTGCGGATGTTGGTCAGGATCGCGTTCTCGTGGCGGTAGCGGTCGGCCACGTGGTCCAGGGCCTCCGCGATCATGTCGGGGACGGTCACCAGCCAGTCCACCGCCCGCACGTTGCGCCGGGTCGCGTCCAGCGTGCGGCGCAGGGTCTCGGCGTACTGGACGGTGCGGTAGCGGGCCTGCTCGGCGGCGAGCTGGGCGTCGGCCAGCCGGCCCCGGCTGATCAGGACCTCCAGCTTGACCTCGGCGGCGATCTGCGCGCTGGTGACGTCCGTGTCGAGGGCGCCGACCAGGACGTTGACCGCCTCGTCCGTCGTGCGCAGGTACACCGCGCCGCCGTAGCCCGGGACTTCCTCGATGAGCTTGAAGTCGTAGTCGCGGCGGACGTACACCCCGTCCGGGCCGAACGTGCCGTAGATCGCGCGGAATCCGCGGTCGACGCTGCCGACGTTGATCAGGTTCTCCAGCACCCAGCGGGCCACCCGCTCGTGCTCGGCCGCGGGGCGCGTCGGCGCCTGGGCGGCGACGCGCGGCAGCAGGCGGGCCACTATCTGCTCGTGGTCGGCGCCGGTGTCGAAGTCCATGTTGAGCGTGACCAGGTCGATCGCGGCGAGCGCGACCTCCGCCATCGCGTAGACCCCGTACTCGCCGGCCAGATTGGCCTTGCGTACGTCGAGGTCGTGCAGCGGGGCTGTGCAGGCGAGCGCGCGCAGCCGCCGGGCCAGGCCCTCGTCGGCGGCCGGGCCCGGCGCCGGAGAGGGAAGGGTCTTCGCCGGGGCAGGGAGAGTCACGGGCAAAGACTAGGCGCTGACCCTGACAACATCCCAAACGGGATGGTTCGCCCGATCCTCCCCGGCCGACCGCCCGCGGGGGTCCGCGCCCTGTTCTACGCTCACCGCATGGCATCCATGATCACGCCGGACATCCCGGCGGCCGCCCCGGTGATCGATCTCAACGCAGACCTCGGCGAGGGTTTCGGGCGGTGGACGCTGACCGACGACGAGGCCCTGCTGTCCGTCGTCACGAGCGCCAACGTCGCCTGCGGTTTCCACGCCGGGGACCCGTCCATCATGCGCCGCGTCTGCGAGCTGGCCGTCGCGCGCGGGGTGCGGATCGGGGCGCAGGTCTCGTACCGGGACCTGGCGGGCTTCGGCCGCCGCGCGATGGACGTGCCGGCCGGTGAGCTGGCCGACGAGGTGGCCTACCAGATCGGGGCGCTGGAGGTCTTCGCGCGGGCGGCCGGGTCCCGGGTGTCGTACGTGAAACCGCACGGCGCGCTCTACAACCGCACCGTGCACGACTCCGGCCAGGCCTCCGCCGTCGTGGCCGGCGTGCTGCTGGCGGCCGGTCCCGCCGGGCTCCCGGTGCTCGGGCTGCCCGGTTCCCTGCTGCTCGCCGCCGCCGGGCGGGCCGGGCTGGCCGCCGTACCGGAGGCCTTCGCCGACCGTGCCTACACCCCCGCGGGAACCCTCGTACCGCGCGGTGAACCGGGCGCCGTGGTCCACGATCCGGACGCGGTGGTGGCCCGCGCGGTGGACATGGCCGCCGGGCACGCGGTGACGGCCGCGGACGGCTCCCGGATCCCGGTGGCCGCCCGCTCGCTGTGCGTGCACGGGGACACCCCGGGGGCGGCGGACCTGGCCCTGCGCGTCCGCGGGGCGCTCGGCGCCGCCGGGGTCCGGGTGGAGGCCTTCGCGTGAGGGCGCTCGTGGCCGGCGCCGAGGCGCTGCTGCTGGAGGTGGACTCCGCCGAGGAAGTGGCGGCCCTGCACGCGGAGCTGCTGCGGCGGCGGGACGCGGGCGAGCTGGGCGGCGTACGGGACATCGTGCCGGCGGCCCGGACCGTCCTGCTGGACGGGGTACGGGAGCCGCGCGCCCTCGCGGCCCGGATCGCCCGCTGGCGGGTCGCCCCGCTCGCGCAGGCCGACGGGCCGCCGCCGGTGACGGTCGCGGTGCGCTACGACGGCCCGGACCTCGCGGAGGTGGCCGCGCTGTGGGAGGTGTCCCCCGAAGAGGTGCCCGGCATCATCGGCGGAGTCACCTTCCGGGTGGCCTTCTGCGGGTTCGCCCCGGGCTTCGGCTACCTGACGGGCCTCCCCGCCCGCCGCCACCTGCCCCGGCGGGCGACGCCCCGTACGGCGGTACCGGCGGGCTCGCTGGCCCTCGCGGGCGAGTACGCCGGGGTCTACCCGCGCTCCTCCCCCGGCGGCTGGCAGCTGATCGGAACCACCGACGCGGTGCTGTGGGACCCGGCGCGCGAGCCCGCGGCGCTGTTCGCGCCGGGGGTACGGGTGCGGTTCGCCGAGGCGGGGGCCGCGTCATGAGGGGGCTGGAGGTCGTACGGGCGGGGGCGCTGACCACCGTCCAGGACCTGGGCCGGGCCGGGTACGCCCACCTCGGCGTCCCCCGCTCGGGGGCCCTCGACACGGGGGCGCACGCGCTGGCGAACCGGCTGGTGGGCAACCCGCCGCGGGCCGCCGCCCTGGAGACGACCGTGGACGGCGTGGGTCTGCGGGCGGTGGGCGGCCCGGTGACGGTGGCGGTGACCGGCGCGCCGTGTGCGGTACGGGCCTGCGGGCGCCCCGCGGCCTGGGGCGCCCCGGTCCTGCTGCGCGCCGGGGAGGAGCTGGAGGTGGGCCGCGCGGAGTCGGGGGTGCGCGGCTACGTCGCGGTGCGGGGAGGGTTCGCCGTCGAGCCGGTGCTCGGCAGTCGCTCGACCGATCTGCTGTCGGGCCTCGGGCCGCCGGTCCTGTCGGCGGGGGCGCTGCTGCCGGTGGGTGCGCCCGGTCCGGATCCGGTGGCCGGGGTGGACGCCCCGGCGGCGCCGGGCCCGCCGTCGGAACTGGTGCTTCCGCTGCGGCTGGGGCCGCGGACCGACTGGTTCGCGGCGGAGTCGGTGACGGGGCGGCTGCTGCGGGCGACGTACCGGGTGTCGGCCGCTTCGAACCGCATCGGGCTGCGTACGGAGGGGCCGCCGCTGGTCCGGGTGCGGGGTGGGGAGCTGCCGAGCGAGGGGATGGTGCTCGGTGCGGTCCAGGTCCCGCCGGACGGGCAGCCGGTGGTGTTCCTCGCCGATCATCCGGTGACCGGGGGGTATCCGGTGGTCGGGGTCGTGGCGGCGTCCGCGCTTGACGCGGTGGCGCAGGTGGGGCCGGGGGTGGCGGTGCGGTTCGTGCTGCGCTGACGGGGCGTGCCCTCCCGGGGCTTTCGCCCGGGCCCCGGATCCGGCTGTGGCGGACCCGGGCCCGAGGCACCGGCCGTGCCCGGGGTTGCGGCTGCGGCCGTCCGTGCCGCTGCGCGGGGCGGAGTTCCCCTACCCGCCCTTCCACCGTTCCCCGGGCTCCGCCCGGACCCGCGCCTCGAACGCCGGGGGGCTGGGAAGGGGTACCGGGCTGCGCCCGGACCCCCTGGGGCTCCGCCCCAGACCCCGGACCTCGAGCGCCGGGGGGGCTGGGAAGCCCCCTGGGCACCGCCGGACCCGGACCTCAAACGCCGGCCGGGCCGGGGAGGCCACCGGGCACCGCCCGGGCCCGAATCTCGAGCGCCGGCGGGGCTGGGAAGGCCGCCGGGCTCCGCCCGGGCCGGGCTCGAGCACCGGACGGGCCAGGAGGGCCACCGGGTCCGGCCGGGGCCGGGCTCGAGCGCCGGGCGGGCTGGTGAGGGCCCCGGTCCTCGAGCGCCCGTCGGCTGGGACGAAGGCCGGGGGGGCGGCTCTACACCGCCGACTCCGGGGTTATGCGGCTCCGGACCGCCGACTGGACGTCTTCCTCCTCGGCCGGGTCGGCTGCCAGGCGGCGCAGGCGCGGGGTTACTCGGGCGTCCGCCGTTTCGGCGTGGCGGGCGGCCACCTCGCGGGTGGTCTCCTCGCAGTCCCAGAGGCATTCGACGGCGAAGCCCGCCGCGAAGGAGGTGTCCGTCGCCGCCAGGGCACGCGCTGCGCGGCCCCGCAGGTGGGAGGAGGACGTCTCGCGGTAGATGTGGCGCAGTACCGGCGCCGCGCAGGCGATGCGCAGCCGGCCGGCTCCGTCGACCAGGGTGAACAGCGGCGTCGAGTCCGGGCCGGAGCCGCGGACGGTGGACCGCAGGGCTCCGAGGACCAAGGTGGCGTCCTCGGCTCCGCCCCGGGCGGCCAGGAGGGTCGCTGCGGCCGTTCCGAGGGCGTCGGGGCGCTGGACCCAGCGTCGGGCCCGCTCGATGGCGGCGGGGCCGCACATGCGCTCGTAGGCGGCCACGGCCGGCTCGTCGCCGGCGGCTTCGATGAGGTCCAGCACGGCCGGGTTCTCCGGCTCGGCGAGGACCAGGTGGTGCAGCGCGGTGGCGCGGGCGGCCTCTCCGGAGGCACCGGCGGCGGCCGCCAGGATCGCGGAGCGGTCCTCGGGGGTGGCCACGGCGGCGAGGCAGCGGGCGGCCGGGACGTGCAGGGGGGTGCCCCGGCGCAGTCCGTCGGCGGCCCAGTCGAAGACGGCTTGGACGCCCCAGCCGGGCTGGGGGCCGCGCGGGGTGAGCTGGCGCTGCCAGCGGTCGAAGGAGCCCTGCTGGCGGGCGGCGCGCAACCGCTCGGCGTACTCGTTGGGCTCCGCGGCCTCTTCCCACAGGCGCCAGGGCCTGGGCTCGTAGGCGTCGCGGACGGCGGCGGCGAGCCGCGCCTCGCCCTCGGCGGTGGCGGGGAAGCGGGCGAGGACGGGGGCGGCCAGGGAGCACAGCCCCTCGTCGTCGTCGCGCAGGGCGAGCTCGTCGAGGGCCCAGGCCCAGTTGGCACCCGTGGCGGCGTAGCGGCGCAGCAGCATGAGCGCGTCGTCGCGGCCGTACGAGGCCAGGTGGCCCAGGACGGACAGGGCGAGGCCCGTGCGGCGGTCGTCCTCGTCGACGAGGTCGTCGACGCTGAAGAGGTGGGCCTCGATCTCGCCCAGGGGGCCGTCGAGGTCCAGGTACAGGCGTGCGTAGTACAGGGAGCGGTTCTCGACCTGCCAGTCCTGGCGCGGATCGCCGGCCACGCAGTGGTTGAGCGCCGCGAGGGCCTCGGCCCTGGGCGCCGCGAGTGCGTGCAGCGTGCCGTCGCCGCGGCCCCGCTGGAGGAGGCCGAGCAGGGTGCCGCTCGGCGCTATGACTGGTTCGAACATGGGAATGGCCTCAAATCAAGCTGGGGACGCAACCGGGAATCGGAATTCACAGGGCCGCGTAACAGCATGTGAGGACGTCCGCCGTCTGGTTCCGCTCGATGTAGACCATTGCCTTCTCACTCTCGTCGGTGTTCTCGGCCAGGGCGGCGGTCCCCCGGCAGGAGTGGGGTCGGACACCCGTTGTGTCCTGCCCGCTCCTGCCCGTCCGTCCTGTCCGCGAATCGAATCCGACGCCATGATGACCCAGGCGGTTTGTGCGCCGCGACCACATTTAAGGCCGCCGTGACCAACCCGTGAGGTCTGGACCAGCCCAGAACCGGCCAGGGAGCGGCTAAAAGCGGACTACTTGGCTCCGAAAAGTTCCAGCAGGTCGGCCTTGGCGAACATGCGGGCCGTGTCCACGGCGGAGGGCGTTCCGGCGGTCGGATCGGCGCCGCCGGCGAGCAGCGCGCGGATGACGGCCTCCTCGCCCTTGAAGACCGCCCCGGCGAGCGGCGTCTGGCCGCGGTCGTTGGCGCGGTCGGCCTCGGCTCCGCGGGCCAGCAGGGCCGTGACGGCTTCGGCGTGGCCGTGGTAGGCGGCGAGCATGACGAGGGTGTCGCCGCGGTCGTTGGTGAGGTTCGCCGGGACGCCCGCGTCCACGTACGCGGCGAGGGTCTCGGTCTCACCCCGACGGGCGAGGTCGAAGATCTTGGTGGCCAGCTCGACGACGTCCTCGTCGGGAACGTCCGGGGCGTCCGGAGAGTCCTGGGAGCCGTTGTCGACGTGCTCACTCATCGGTCGTACCGCCTTTCACGGGCAGGGCTGCGCACGGCGCTGCGTCCGTACGGGTGAAGCGTCAGAGTAGCGCCCGGACCTGCACATGAGAGGCGGGGGCCGCGGCAATGATCACCTTGCGGCCCCCGTGCCCCCATCCCGCCAGGCGCGCCAGCCGGGATGGGCCGGTCAAGTGAAAAATTGCCGGATTCACCCATATGCACCTTTTATCGCATTGATACTTCCTGTGAGCCTGGAAGAACTGATGGTGACTGTCCCCACCCACCAGGAGAACTGACTCATGGTCCTGTCCATCTCAGGTGTCGTCCTGCTCGGCATCATCTGCTTCCTGTTCTTCAAGAAGGACGGCATGAAGCTGACGCACGCGTTCGTGTGCTCGCTCTTCGGCTTCTTCCTCGCCGGCTCCGCCATCGCTCCCAGCATCACGGCGAGCACGGCGAGCCTCGCGAGCCTTCTCGGCGGGATCAAGCTCTAGCGCCCGGCCCCGGCACCCACCCGAAGCATCCACAACTCCAGGAGACGCCCGTGGCCCGGCGCCCACTTCCCCGCATCCTCAGCAGCGGCACCGTGTCGCTGAACCGGGGCCGCGATCTCGCTCGCACGGCCGCCGACAGCGCCACGGACGTCCTCCATCCGCTCCTCACCATCGGACGGGGCTTGCGCGTCCTGGCCTCGGCCGGGCGGCGCAAATGGTGCGACACCCCCAAGGACAAGCGTGGTCCCGCGCTGTTCCTGGGGGCCGCCTGCGTCCTCGTGGTCGCGCTCGTCCCCTACGGCCCCCTCACCGCCCTGATCACCCTCATGGCGGCGGCGGCCTGGCAGGGACGCGACCGCACCCCGGCGAAGACCGGGCCCAGCGATGCCGAGACCGAGCGGCTCGGCTCCCTCTACGAAGCCCTCGTGCCGTACTTCTCCATCCCGGAGGACCCGAGCCCCCTCTTCGCCCACGGCGGGGAGTGGGACAAGGCCTTCAGCGGCTACGAGTTCGACGAGGCGGGCCGCGTCACCCGGCTCCACATCCGCTACCCGGCCTACTTCACCGATGGCGAGGCCGCGTCGCGGGCCCGGATCGAGGCACTGCTGCACGCCAAGTCCGGGCGCGGACGGGAGTATCTCTTCGACTGGGACGAGGAGGGCAACCAGCTCGATCTGCGTGTGCTGGCGGCGCTGCCGACAGGCATCGCCGCCCAGCCCTTCGTCACCTCACCCGGTGAGACCGTGCTCGGTTTCACCGACCCCGGCAGCGTGCAGCGCACCCTGCCCGTCCTGGACGGCGACGAGCTCCGGGACATGCCGCCGGTCATCTGGCGCACCGGCTCCCGCTCCGCCGAGCCCCATCTGCTTGCCGTGGGCCAGCCCGGCAGCGGCACCTCCACGCTGCTGCGCTCCGTCGCCCTGCAGGCCCTGCGGCACGGGGGCGACGTACTGATCGTGGAGGGCGGCGGCACCGGCGAGTACTCCTGCCTCTCCGGCCGCGCCGGCGTCCTCGCCGTGGAGTGCGGGCCGACCGGCGCGCTGGCCACCCTGGAATGGGCCGCCCGCGAGACCGAGCGGCGCCTGATCGCTACCCACCGGGCCCGCGAAGCCGGCCGGCCCGCGCCCGAGGACACCCGGCGCCCGCTGTGGATCCTGCTCGACCGGCCCAGCGTGCTGGCCCACTTGGCCGTCGCCGAGGGCGCCCCCGATCCGATCGCTCAGCTGCAGGTGCCGCTGCGGCACGGGCGCGCCGCGCACGTCACCGTGGTGGTGGCCGAGCAGTTCGACCACCTGGAGCTGCTGAACGACTCCGTCTGGCAGCACACGAGGGCCCGCGTGGTGCTCGGAGCGGCCACGATCCAGCAGATCGCCGACGTGCTGGGGCTGCCCCCGCACACCACGCCGACGACCGTTCTGCCGCCGGGGCGCGGGTACGCCCGGCTCGGCGCCGGTCCCGTGCACCGGCTCCAGGTGCCGGCCACGCCGGACCCGTACGACGACGCCACCCACCCGGGACACCGGCAGGCGGTACTGGACCTGCTGCCCGAGCGTCAGGCGCCGCCCAAGCCCGTCCCGGACCACGTCACGCTGGGCAAGCCGCTGCACATCGTCCAGCCGCCCGCCCAGGCACAGGGCCCGGCGATCGACGCCTCGGAGATCCCCGAAGTCCCGGCGGACGCCCCGTAGGGCGGGCCTTGAGCCGCGCATCGGCCTTGAGCCGTGGCCTTCCCGGTCCTACGCGACGAACGTGCGCGGCGGCTCCGCACCGCCGCCGCCCGCCCCGGTGGCGACCAGCCGGGCCGCGGCGGCCAGCCGGACCGCCGCTTCCTCGGCCACCGCTCCGCCGACGGTGAAGGGGAGCCGGACGTATCCCTCGAAGGCGCCGTCCACGCCGAACCGGGGCCCCGAGGGGACCCGTACGCCCACCCGCTCGCCCACTTCGGCCAGCCGCGAGCCGGAGAGTCCGCCGGCGCGGGCCCACAGGGTCAGACCGCCCAGCGGGACCTGGAACTCCCACTCCGGCAGCCGGCGGCGGACCGCCGCCACCAGGGCGTCCCGGTTCTCGCGAGCCTGATCGCGGCGGATCTCCACGGCCTGCGCCCAGCCTCCGGTGCGCATCAGCCAGTCCACCGCGAGCTGCTCCAGCACGGGCGTGCCCAGGTCGGCGTAGGCGCGGGCGGCCACCAGGCTGCGGATGACGTCGGGGGCCGCGCGGACCCACCCGATGCGCATGCCGGCCCAGAAGGCCTTGCTGGCGGAGCCGACGGTGATGACGGTGGAGCCGGCCGGGTCGAAGGAGCAGACGGGGCGGGGCATCTCCATCGCCGGGTCGAGCTGGAGCTCGACCATGGTCTCGTCGGCGACGAGGACGGTGCCTGCCGAGCGGGCCGCCTCGACCATGGCGCGGCGCTGCTCGTCGGAGGCCAGGGCGCCGGTCGGGTTGTGGAAGTCGGCGACCACGTAGGCCAGGCGGGGGGCGGAGTCGCGCAGCACCTGGCGCCAGACGTCCATGTCCCAGCCGGTCAGCCCCTCCCCCATGGCCACGGGCACGAGGCGGACGCCGGCGGCGCGCATCAGCTGCAGGATGTTGGCGTAGGACGGGGATTCGACCGCGATCCGCTCGCCGCGCCCCGCGAAGAGGCTGCAGATCGCGTCGATGGCGCCCATCGCGCCCGTGGTGACCATGATCTGCTCGGGCATGGTCGGGATGCCGCGCTCGGTGTAGCGGTCGGCGAGCATGCGGCGCAGTGCGGGCAGGCCGGCCGGGTAGTCCCCGTGGGTGTGGGCGTACGGCGGGAGTTCCTCCAGGGCGCCCTGGACGGCCTTGGTGAGCCAGGGCTCGGGGGCCGGGAGGGCGGCGCAGCCCAGGTCGATCATCGAGCCGAGGGACTCGGGGGGCAGGGGCTCCAGACCGCGGGCCGGCACGGGGTTGCCGGCGGGCACCGAGGTCCAGCTGCCCGCTCCCCGGCGGGATTCCAGGAACCCCTCGCCGCGCAGGGCTTCGTAGGCGGCGGCGACGGTGGTGCGGCTGACGGAGAGCACGACGGCCAGCTCCCGTTCGGCGGGGAGCCGGGCGGCCACGGGGATGCGGCCTTCGAGGACGAGCAGGCGGATGCCGTCGGCGAGCGTGCGGTACGCGGGCAGCTTGCGCCCGCCGGGCACGGCGGTCCGGCCCTGCTGGGAGGTGATGAGCCGGCCGAGCTGTGCGGCACCGACCGCCGAGGTCCACTGCGCCATGAGTTCCGGTCCACCTTCGCTAAATTGGCCTTTGCCACCCCCTGGAGGGTGGCATTGGATCGATCCTTACGGTCCAGGGTGCCACGGAGCGGTCCACGTCGGGGCCACGGGCTCCGGCGGAGGGCGTTGACGGCGTTCACCGGCCGGACACGGGGCCGCTCCCGGCCCGGCGGGAGCAGGGGGCATACTGCCGCGGTGACGCACGTACGCCTACCCCACCCCTATCTCGACCACCCGGGTCCGATCCCCTTCGCCCACCGCGGCGGGGCCGCGGACGGGCTGGAGAACACCGCCGCCGCCTTCCGGCGGGCCGCCGCCGCGGGCTACCGGTACTTCGAGACCGATGTGCACGCCAGCTCCGACGGGAAACTGGTCGCCTTCCACGACGCCACCCTGGAGCGGGTCACCGACGGACGGGGGCGCATCCGGGAGCTGCCCTGGAGCCGGATCCGCGAGGTCCGGGCCGGCGGGACCGAGCCCCTGGCGCTCTTCGAGGACCTGCTGGAGGAGTTCCCGGACGCCCGGTGGAACGTGGACGTCAAGGACGAGTCCGCCGTGCACCCGCTGGTCGGCCTGATCGCGCGGACCGGGGTCTGGGACCGGGTGTGCGTGGGCTCCTTCTCCGAGCGCCGGGTCGCCCGGGCCCAGAAGATCGCCGGCCCCCGGCTGGCGACCTCGTACGGGGTGTCGGGGGTGCTCGGGCTGCGGCTGCGGTCGTTCGCGATCCCGGCCGCGCTGCGCGCGGGGGCGGTGGCGGCGCAGGTGCCGGAGACCCGGGGGGGCATCCGCGTGGTGGACCGGAGGTTCGTGCGGACGGCCCATGAGCGGGGGCTCCAGGTGCACGTGTGGACCGTGAACGAACCGGAACGCATGGAGGCTCTCCTGGACCTGGGAGTCGATGGCATCATGACCGACCGGATCGACATCTTGCGCACGGTGCTGGACCGGCGCGGAGCCTGGGCCTGACACTGCCCGCGGCCCCGCGCCGACATGAGGGACCGGGGCGTTACGGGGACCAGCGAGGGGGCCGCCATGAGCGCGCAGACGACGGACGAAGCGGAACCGGGTTCCGAGGACGGCAGATCCGCGGCCGCGGCGGCGGCCGCGCGCAAGCGCGAGCAGCGCGGCTGGTACTTCTACGACTTCGCGGTGTCCGTGTACTCGGCGAGCGTGCTCACCGTGTTCCTCGGGCCGTACCTCACCTCGATCGCCAAGGCAGCGGCGGACGCCGAGGGCTTCGTGCATCCGCTGGGCGTCCCGGTGCGGGCCGGTTCCTTCTTCGCCTACACGGTGTCCGCCTCGGTGATCCTGGCCGTGCTGCTCATGCCGCTGGCGGGGGCGGTCGCCGACCGGACCGGGCGCAAGAAGCCGCTGCTGGCCGTGGCCGCGTACACGGGGGCCGCGGCGACGGCCGGCATGTTCTTCCTGGCCGGCGAGCGCTACCTGCTGGGCGGACTGCTCCTGATCATCGCGAACGCCTCGCTGTCGGTGTCGATGGTGCTGTACAACGCCTATCTGCCGCAGATCTCCACGCCGGACGAGCGGGACACGGTCTCGTCGCGCGGCTGGGCCTTCGGATACACCTCGGGCTCACTGATGCTCGTGATGAACCTGGCGCTCTACATGGGCCACGACTCCTTCGGCCTCACCGAGGGCATGGCGATCCGCATCTGCCTGGCCTCGGCCGGCCTGTGGTGGGGGGCCTTCGCCCTGATCCCGCTGCGCCGGCTACGGGACCGCGCCGTGGTCCGCGAGCCGGGCGCGGCCCCGGCCGTCAGCGGCTGGAAGCAGCTCATCGCCACCCTGAAGGACATGCGGCGCTATCCGCTGACCCTGTCGTTCCTGCTGGCGTACCTGATCTACAACGACGGCGTGCAGACGGTGATCTCCCAGGCCTCGATCTACGGGTCGGAGGAGCTGAAGCTGGAGCAGTCCACCCTCATCGGGGCGATCCTGCTCGTCCAGGTCCTCGCGGTGGCGGGCGCGCTGGGGATGGGCCGGCTGGCCGTCCGGTACGGCGCCAAGCGGACGATTCTCGGATCGCTGGCGGCCTGGGCGGTGACGCTGGGCATCGGGTACTTCCTGCCGGCCCGGACCCCGGTGTGGTTCTTCGCACTCGCCGCGATGATCGGGCTGGTGCTGGGCGGCAGCCAGGCGCTGTCGCGCTCGCTGTTCTCGCACCTGGTTCCGGCGGGCAAGGAGGCCGAGTACTTCTCGGCGTACGAGATGAGCGACCGGGGGCTGAGCTGGGTGGGGCCGCTGGTTTTCGGGCTCACGTACCAGGTCACGGGCAGCTACCGGGACGCGATCATCTCGTTGGTGGTCTTCTTCGCACTGGGTTTCGTGCTGCTCGCCCGAGTGCCGGTGCGGCGCGCGGTGGAGGCGGCGGGGAATCCTGTACCCGAGCGGATCTGACCGGGGATCCGGCGGAACCGACGGCTCCGACGGACCGTGGGCGCGCGAATTCGGAACGAATTTCGACGTTCAAGCTAAGGGCCGGTAGTGTACGCCTTTGGCCTGCCAGGCGGACCGTTACTGCGTGCTTATGAAGTGAAGACGTTGGGTGACATCTGCTGCCAGATGTGACAAAACGGGCACTGGTGGGTACAACAAGGGGCGGTACGACGGGCGACGCATGACCCGGAGCGGGAATCTATACCGCCGACCGGACGTTGACCGGATGACGACGACAGCGACACCTGTCCTGTGGGCGACAAGCCCGGGAGGCACGATTCATGAGTGAGCGAGCTCTCCGCGGTACGCGGCTCGTGGTTACCAGCTACGAGACGGACCGCGGCATCGATCTGGCCCCGCGCCAGGCGGTGGAGTACGCATGCCAGAACGGACATCGATTTGAGATGCCGTTCTCGGTTGAGGCAGAAATTCCGCCGGAGTGGGAGTGCAAGGCGTGTGGCGCCATGGCACTCCTTGTTGACGGGGATGGGCCCGAAGAGAAGAAGGGCAAGCCTGCGCGAACGCACTGGGACATGCTCATGGAGCGGCGCACCCGCGAGGAGCTGGAGGAAGTGCTGGCCGAGAGGCTGGCGGTCCTTCGTTCCGGCGCCATGAACATTGCCGTGCATCCGCGGGACAGCCGCAAGTCCGCCTGACAGCCGGACGCCACACAGCGGCGAGCAGCACCCGCAGCACCGTAAGAAAGTACGAAGCCGAGGGGCCCCACCACACACTGTGTGGTGGGGCCCCTCGGCTTTCTGCTGTGCTGCCCCCTTCAGGGGGTCTGGGTCTCAGGGGGTCAGCGGCGGCCGGTGGCCGGTGCCGGGCCGCTGGGGCCCGTCCTCGCGGACGACCTCGCCGTGGATGACCTCGCCCGGGACGACCTTGCCGTCCGGGTAGTGGATGCGGGCCTGCTGGAAGGCGTCGCCGAAGGAGCCGGCCGGCGCGGAGGCCATCTTCCGCTCCAGGGAGAGGGCGGCCCGGCGGCCGATCACGGCGCGGACGGGCGGGAGCAGGAGCAGCAGACCGGCCGCGTCGGAGAGCAGGCCGGGCATCATCAGGAGCAGGCCGGCCAGCATGGTCAGGCCGTTGCCCGTGCCGGGCTTGCCGGGCTGCGGCGGAGTCGGCTGACGGCCCTCCTGGGCCTGCTGGAAGGTGTCCGTCAGGTTCTTGAAGGCACGCCGCCCGGCCCGCTTGATGACCACCGCACCGAGCACCAGGCCGCCCGCGAGCAGCAGGGCGACGCCTCCGCCGCCGATCATTCCGGCGACCTGGCCGAGGAGCCAGATCTCCAGGATCAGCCAGGCGGCGATGGCCAGGGGAAGGTACGTACGGGCGGGCGAACGCCGCCGGGGGGCCGTAGAGGTCGGAACTCCGGTCGTCATACCCCCAGTGTGCCTGGGCCGGAGTAAAGACGTCCTCAGCCGGAGGTACCGGACATCCCCTAGGGGTGGCGGACCGCCCGGCGCGGACCGCCCGGCGCGGGCTGCCCGTTCCGGCCCCGCAGCGGGCTACTTGTCCCGGGCCTTGCCCGTCAGCTTGTCCGACACCTTGTCCGAGAGCTTGCCGGCGTGCTCCTTGAGGCCCCACTGGGTGACCCGCCAGAGGGCCTCCACCACGATGTCCTTGCTCATCTTGCTGTCGCCGAACTCGCGCTCGACGAAGGTGATGGGCACCTCGACCACGCGGAAGCCCTTCTGCACGGCCCGGCGCGCCAGGTCGACCTGGAAGCAGTAGCCGGCGGAGGCCACGTCGGCCAGGCCCAGCCCTTCGAGGGTCTCGCGGCGGAAGGCCCGGTAGCCGCCGGTCACGTCGCGGATCGGGACGCCCAGCATCAGCCGGGAGTACGTGGACCCGCCCCGGGAGAGGAACTCGCGGCTCTTGGGCCAGTTCACGACCCGGCCGCCCGGCACCCAGCGGGACCCCAGCACCAGGTCGGCCCCCGCCAGGGCGGTGAGCAGCCTGGGCAGTTCCTCGGGCTGGTGGGAGCCGTCGGCGTCCATCTCGATGATGACGCCGTAGCCGTTCTCCAGGCCCCACTTGAAGCCGGCCAGATAGGCGGCGCCGAGCCCTTCCTTGCCCTTGCGGTGCAGGACGTGGACCTGGTCGTCCGCCGCCGCCAGCTCGTCGGCGAGCTTTCCGGTGCCGTCCGGGCTGTTGTCGTCGGCGACCAGGACGTGGGCCCCGGGTACAGCCGCGCGGACGCGGCCGACGATCAGCCCGATGTTCTCCGCCTCGTTGTAGGTCGGAATGATCACCAAGGCCGTGCCGAGCGGTCCGTAGCTTCGCTGTCCGCCGTCGCTCACTGATTCCCCTTTTGCGTTCTCGTACATCCTGTACGTCGTGTCGCAGAGGATGATTTTAGAACAGCGATCGGGGCCCGCGATCCTTCGGGCCGGACCGGCTCCCGCTGGCTGCGGGCCGCCTGACCGTTGTCTACTGGACCGCAGGGCCCCGATCTGAGGCCACCCGCCCCCAACCTCCTGCGAAGCAGGGGGGACACCCTTCCGGCGAAACCTTCCCTCGCCCCCGAGGCGCGGGCGCGGTTGAGCGATCGGCTCCGTCCGGTTCGGACGTCCGGTGGTGGACCCGGCCGAACCTATCCGGGTCCGGCCGCCCTCACCGAACCACGGCCACCCGGATCACCCCTGTGGGCGTACGAATACCTCCCGGCCGCCGACCACGGTCGCCAGGCAGACCGGAAGCTCGCCGCCGGGGGTCAGGTCCGGCAGTCCGGGGGTGCCGGAGCGGGGGTCCGTGGACCAGCGGGCGACCCGGTCGTCGGGGGCCTGGACCACCAGTTCGGCCGTGTCCCACACCGCGTAGTCGGCCGGGGCGCCGGGGACGAGGATGCCCGCGTCGTCGCGGCCCAGCGCCCGCCAGCCGCCGCGGGTGTGGGCTGCGAAGGCGGCCCGTGCGGAGATGCGGTGGGCGGGCGTGTGGTGGAAGGCCGCCGCCCGGACGGTGCCCCAGGGGTCGAGCGGGGTGACCGGGGCGTCGGAGCCGAAGGCGAGCGGTACGCCGGCCTTGAGCATGGCCGCGTACGGGTTGAGGGTGCGGGCGCGCTCGGCGCCCAGCCGGTCGGCGTACATGCCCTCCTCGCCGCCCCACAGCGCGTCGAAGGCGGGCTGCACCGAGGCCGTGAGGACGAGCTCCGCGAAGGCGGCGATGGTGGCCGGAGTCATCATCTCGGCGTGCTCGACGCGGTGCCGGGCGGCGCGCACCCGGTCCAGGCCGACCTTGTCGGCGGCGGCCCGGACCCCCGCGACGACGGCGGTGATCGCGGCGTCGCCGATGGCGTGGAAGCCCGCCTGGAGGCCCGCTTCGGTGCAGGCGGCCACGTGTTCGGCGACGGCCCGCGCCTCGAGGTAGTCGGTGCCGGTGTGGTCCGCGTCGGCGTACGGGGCGTGCAGGCAGGCGGTGTGCGAGCCGAGGGCGCCGTCGACGAACAGGTCGCCCGCGGCGCCGACGGCGCCGAGTTCCTTGACGAGGGCGAGGTCCCGGTCGGCCCAGTAGCCGAAGACCCGGGGGCCGGGGTGGGTCCGCGCCAGCTCCAGGAGGGCGGTGAAGTCCTCCGGGGAGGAGATCTCCGGGCCGCCGCACTCGTGGACGGAGCCGATCCCGAGGGAGGCGGCCCGGTCGAGGGCGGCCCGCTGGGCCTCGGCGCGCTGGGCCGGGGTGAGGGCGCCCAGCGCGGCGCGGCGTACGGCGTGGTGGGCGTCGCGGGTCAGCGGCTCGTCGGCGGCCTCGCGCACCTCGGGGACCAGCCGGAGCAGGGCCGTGGTCACCACTGCGGAGTGCGCGTCGATGCGGCTGAGGTAGAGGGGACGGCCGCCGGTGGCCTCGTCGAGCTCCTGCCTGCGGGGCGCGCGGCGTTCGGGCCAGCGGGCGGCGTCCCAGCCGTGGCCGAGGAGCACCCGGTCGGCGGGGCGGTCGTCCGCGTACGCGCGCACGCGCTGGAGGGCTTCGGCGAGGGAGGCGGCCGTGGACAGGTCCAGGCCGGTCAGGGCGAGGCCGGCGGAGGTGGTGTGCACGTGGGCGTCGGTGAAGGCGGGGGTGACGAGGGCCCCGCCCAGGTCGACGACCTCGTCCACGCCCTGCGCGAAGGCGTCGGCCGCGCCCTCGGAGCCGACCCAGGCGATGTGGCCGCGCTCGACGACCATCGCGGTGGCGAACGGGTCGGCGGGGCTGTGGACCTCGCCGCCGCGCAGGAGGACCGTACGGGGGCCTCCGGCCGTGGGGGCGTGGGCTCCGGCGGCGGTGGCGGAGTCGGCGGTGGTGCGGTCTGTCATGCCGACAGTCTGGCGGGTGGGTTGTGCGTCGCGGAACACGGCCCCTCCGCAGGGGGCCCGGAGGCGGTTCCCCTCCCCCGTCCTTCGCCGTCCTTCGCCCGTTCGCCGGGGCTGCGCCCCTGACCCGCTGTCAGTTGCGGCGCCGTTGCCGTGGCTCCGCTCCGGACCCCGCGCCTCACACGTCGGCGGGGCCGGTCCAGCCGGTCTAGACGCGGGGCGGGCGGGCCTCGTACGGGGTGGAGAGGACCACCGTGGTGCGGGTGGAGACGTGGGCCAGGGCGCGCAGGCGGCTCAGGAGGTCTTCCAGTTCCAGCGGGGTGGCCACGCGGACCTTGAGGATGTAGTTCTCCTCGCCCGCGACGCTGTGGCAGGCCTCGATCTCGGGAACCCCGGCCAGCCGCTCCGCGATGTCGTCCGGCGCGCTCGGATCGAAGGGCTTGACCGAGATGAAGGCCGTGAGCGGAAGACCGACGGCTTCTGGGTCGACGACGGCCGCGTATCCGCGGATGACCCCGCGCTGTTCGAGGCGGCGTACTCGTTGGTGGACCGCCGACGTGGACAGTCCGGTGGCCTTGCCCAGGTCCGTGTAGCTCATCCGCCCGTCCCGCACGAGCAGATCCACGATCTGGCGGTCCAGCTCCTCCATTGCGCTCATAGCCGCACAACTTACGGCCCCGAACCGTTCAGGCCCAGCCGTGTCCACGGATTGAGGTGGCACCTGCGCCAGGCATGTGACCAAGGCCACAGGGGTATACGTGCGTAGGGCGGCCGGATGTGGTTACTCGTGCCGCGCGACGGGAAGTGCTTGGGGTGGCCGTGGCCGAAGAACCTGCCCGCCCGGCCCACCCAAGGGGGAGTACATCCATGCTGAACACCAAGCGCGCCGGCCGCACCGAACCGGAGCCCCTGGAAATCGTCGAGAGCGGTTACGCGGACGACGACGACTACCTCGAATACGCCGAAGGCTTCGAGATCCACCACGCGACCTGCCCCGATTGCGGCCAGTCGATCGCCCTGGTCGCGGACGAGGAGTTCCTGCCGGAGCACGCCCTCTGCCTGAGCCCGTGGAACCCCTTCGGGCTCACGGTGTGCGCGGGCACGGGGCGGCCCGCCTCCGACGCGCTGCCCACCCTCGCCTTCGGCGTCGACGAGGCCCCGGAGCTGGAGCCCGTCGTGCACCTGGCGCTGCCGCAGGGGCTGGACTGGCGCACGCAGCCGTTCTCGCACGTCGGCGGCCCCGGCTCGCGTCCCGTGCGGATGCCGGCGCCCGCGACGATGCCGCAGATGCGCCAGCACGCGCAGGCCGCCTGAGCCCGGCCCGAGCGGCTGCGAGGACGTCTACCAGTACGTTCCCTGCACCATGGCGGTGAGGCTGGCATGGTGCAGGATCAGGCTGTCGGGATCCACCGGGATCTCCACCTCGCCGAAGTGCGCCTGCCGGTAGGCGATGCGCAGCATCACGATCCCGTGCCGCAGGGCGGCGTAGAGCGTGTGGAACTCCATGTCCCGTGGTGTGTGCCCGGTGAGTTCGGCGTACCGGCGTTCGATGTCCTCGCGGCGCAGGAACCCCGGCAGGCCCGGCTGGCCGAAACCTACGGTCAGGTCCTGGAAGAAGCAGTGCAGGTAGACGGTCCAGCCGAGGTCGACCTCGCGCGGGGCGCAGGCCGCCATCTCCCAGTCGAGGACGGCCACGGGTTCAAAGCCGTCGGCCTCGTAGATGACGTTGCCGATGCGGGCGTCGCCCCAGTTGAGGACGGCCGGCCCGCCCTCGTCGGCGGGCCAGAGCTCTTCGAGGCGGGCGAACGCCCTTTCCAGCAGCGGTGATCGGCGCTTTCCCGCCACCACCCAGTCGTAGTAGGCGCGTTGGGACTCGACGTGACGGCGCAGCGGGCTGCCCTCGCCCTCCGGGAGGAGGAACCGCGCCTCCTCGGGCGGGAACTGGTCGTGCAGCCGGGCGAGCAGCGCGATGCTCGACTCCTGGAGCACGGCGCGTTCCGCGTCGGTCGCGGCGTGCAGCCAGTTGCCCTCGTAGGTGTAGGGCATCACGTCGGGCGGTACGCGCCCTTCGGCGCGGGCCATCACGAAGAACGGTGCCCCGAGTGGGCCGGGGTCCTCTTCCAGCCACTGCACCCGCGGGACCGGCAGGTCGGTGTGGGCGGCGACCAGGCTCATGACCCGGTGCTGGCGCGGCATGTCGTAGGTGGGGAACACGGTGTAGGCGGCCGGGTCGGCGGCGAGCCGCAGGGCGCAGGCGCGGATCGGGGCGTCGGGGTGCTCTATGTCGAAGAGCAGGGTCTCGCTGGACATGCCGTTGGAACCGGGGACGGAGATGTTGGTGACCTTCGCACCGGGAAGCTCGGTGTCGAGCCAGGCGGCGAGGCGCCGGCCCAGCTCCTCGGGTTCGCGGGTGGAGGTGCGGGGGCGCGGGGCCGGTCCTGCCATGGGAAACCCCTTCTCTGGCTTGGCTGTTGAGGTTGAGGTTGAGGTTGCGGTTGGCGTTGCGGTTGCGGTTGGCGTTGCGGTTGCGGTTGGCGTTGCGGTTGCGGTTGCGGTTGTGGTTGCGGTTGTGGTTGCGGTTGCGGTTGTGGTTGTGGTTGTGGCGGCCCTCGCTACGGGGCGACCGAGCTGTAGTCGGCGAAGCCGCTGGGGTCGTGGCGGCCGAAGCTGCCGTGTTCGAAGATTCCGTAGCCGGTGCGGCCCTCGAGGGTGAAGCGGGCCGCGTGGTCGGTGACTCCGAAGGCGGCCATGGGGTGGGCCGCCGGGTCGGAGAGGTCGTAGGTGCGTCGGTCGGTCCAGCCGCGGCCCTGCCAGGTGCCGTGCTGCCAGTCGGAGGCGGGCGGGTAGCCGGCCCCGACGGCGAGCGGGGAGGAGCCCAGGATCTCCACACCCAGTTCGAGGGGTTTGCGGCCGGCCGGATCGGTGAGGTGGACGACGGCGCTCTCGGGGTGGCGGCTGCCCGGGCGGTAGCGGATGTCGGTGTGCGGCCAGCCGAGCTGTACGTCGTGGCGGCCGCTGCCCTCGGGGAAGACCTGGACGGCTTCGCTGAGGGCCCGGTGACCGTCGGCGTCCTCCTGGGTGATGACCATCAGGAAGCGGTCCTCGAACCGGACGGGTATCCAGAGCCAGTGGAAGCCCTCGGGCCGGTGCTCCTCGGCGGCGCGGCCGCCCTCCTCACCGGGGATGGGGCGCACGCCCCAGCTCCGGTCGCGGGTCCCGGTCCAGTCGGCGTCGAGGGTGAACACCTCCCCCTTGGCGCGGATGGTCCCGGTGACGCTGCCCGCCTGGACGAAGCGGCGGCCTTCGAGGATGAGGCGGTCGCCGCGGCGCTGGGTGTGGTGCGGCTCCCACACGGCGGGGAACTCGGCGGTCCAGGTGATGTCGTACGAGAGCCCGTCGGGGTCCTCGGGGTCGGCGTCGCAGGAGAGGGTGAGCCGCCGGAGGGGTTCGTCGACGGTGATGCGGAGCGGTCCGACGGAGAGGTTCATGCGGTCGTCGGTGAGGGCGTCGGAGGCTCGGACCGCGAGGAGTTCGTCTCCGACGCGGAGGGTGGCGTAGGCGTCGATGACTCCGGCGTTGGGGTAGACCCCGAGGCCGAGGATCAGGACGGCGCGGCCCGCGTGGTCGAAGACGTGGAAGATGCAGCGGTCGTAGGCGTTGCGGTCGCCGGTGACGAGGTGCTTCATCGACAACGGGGCCTGATGGATGGGGTATTCGTCGAGGGGTACGGGCCGGTCGGCGGGCATGGCGAACCTCCGGATACGGGTGCGGGGGATGACACCTGGGCGGAAATGACGGTACGTCAGATTGCGGGGCGGGGGCCAGGGTTGTGGCACGAACTGTCAGGGAGACACGTCGTGCGGGGGCCCGGTTGGGGCCGGGCCGGGGGCGGGGTGGGGATCCCCTGGGCGGAGGGCCGGCTGCGGGTGCCCGAGGGCGACGGAACGGCCGCGCCGCCGCCGGCTGCGGCCCCGCCGGGGCTTCCTGCCGGATCAGCCACCCCTCCCGGGCTGCACCCTCCTCGACCATAGGCCCGGGGCGGGCTGCTCGGCGCGGCCGCAGGGGTGGAGGGCATGGTTCGGCCACCGAGACCGGGGTGGGCTGCTCGGCTCGGCCGCGGAGGGTGGGGCGGGGTACGCGACTCGACCGCCGGGACGGGCTGGGTACGCGGCGCAGCCACTCAGGACTGGCTGGGTACGCGGCTCAGCCACCGAAACCGGGGCGGGGCACGCGGCTCGACCACCGAGACCGGGCGGACTAAGCGGCTCGGCCGCAGAAGGTGGGGCGGGCTACGCGACTCAGGCACCGAGACCGGGCGGACTACGCAGTTCGACCGCCGAGGACGGGACGGACTGCGCGCCTCAGCCACCGAGGCCAGGGCCAGGTACGCGCCTCAGCCACCGAGACCGGGCGGGGTACGCGACTCGGGCACCGAGACCGGGGCGGGATACGCGTCATCGGGCACCGAGACCGGGGGCCGGACTGCTCGGCTCGGCCGCAGAGGGTGGGGCGGGGTACGCGACTCGGGCACCGAAGACGGGGTGGGGTGCGGGGCTTGGCTCGGCCTCCGAGGGGTGAGGCGTGGATTGGTCGGGGCGGGTGGGGTGGGCTGAGGGGGTTGATTTGTGGGGTGTTCAGGCGCATGCGCGCGCCTGGCCGGGGGGCTTCGGGGGGTGGACCGTACGATGAGCCCATGAACTCCGCCGCGCTGTCGCCTGGCCGTCGCCCTGCCGGGCGCGGTCTTGTGCTGCTGGTGCTCGCGGTACTGATCGGGGTTCTGGGGATGCACGGTCTGGGCCCCGGGGCGGTGCCCGCGAAGGCGTCGGCGGGTGCCGGGTCGCACGGGGCCGCGATGGCCACGGAGGCACCCGGCCACGAGATGGCGGGAGACTGTTCCCACGCCGCCGGCGGAACCGGGCACGCCCCGGCCGCCCATCACGCGGATGCGACCTGTGCGGCGACCGGTATCGGTGTTGCGTACACCCCGCCCGCCCTGACCTCCACCCTCGGCCTCGCGCCCGCGGTCGTCGCGCTGCCCTCGGGCGCGCCCGGGGCTCCGGAGACCGGACGGGCCCCGCCCGACCTGGCCGAACTACAACTCCTGCGGATTTAGAGCTGCCCGCACGGCACCCGCACGCCCCGGCACCCGCCGGGCGGCGTGGCGCCGCGCCCTGGCCAAGCCCTCACTTCCGCCTCCCGCATGCCCGCTACAGGGCTGCGCACCAAGGAGTCGCACCACCATGAACAAGCACTTCCTCCGCCGTACCGCCGTTGTTGCCGCCGCGGGCGCGGCCTCGCTCGTCCTCGCGGCCTGCGGGTCGAGCGACGACACCTCGGCAGGGCACGGCGGCCACCAGTCGCCGTCGGCCGCTCCGGCCGACCCGTCCAGCCCGACCCCGTCGACCCCGTCGACCTCGTCGGCCCCGCACAACGCGGGCGACGTCGCCTTCGCCAAGGGCATGATCCCGCACCACCGCCAAGCGGTGGAGATGGCGGATCTCGCCCTCACCCGCGCGCAGTCCTCCGAGGTGAAGGAACTCGCCTCGGAGATCAAGAAGGCCCAGGACCCGGAGATCAAGACCCTCTCCGGCTGGCTGGCCTCCTGGGGTGAGCCGGTGCCGGCCGAGGGCGCCACGGACCACTCCGCGCACGGGGCGGGCGGCATGATGACCCCCGGGGAGATGGCAGACCTCGCGAAGGCGTCGGGCACGGCCTTCGACACGGCCTTCATGCAGCTGATGATCAAGCACCACGAGGGTGCCGTGGCGATGGCCGAGACGGAGAAGGCCCGGGGGGCCTACCCGGAGGCCAAGGCGATGGCCGACGCCATCATCACCTCGCAGACCGCCGAGATCGCCAGGATGAACGGCCTGCTCGGCAAGAACTGATTCCCGACGGAGGGGCGTGGCGACCGTACCGGCCGCCGCGCTCCTCCGTTCTCCTCTGCCCACATCCCTCGTGGGATACCCCAAGGGGGTATACAGGTGCTGCGTGGGACCCCAGGAGGGGGGTCACACTGAAAGGGAATTGTGATAGTCGACCTGCGGCCCGGGTTGGGTTGCTGCCAGGCTGATGTCGGCGTCCGGCATGACCCGAAAC
>NZ_JCAXEG010000032.1:0-45596 GCF_059758875.1 Streptomyces sp. GQ60
GCGCCGGAGCAACGCCCGGCGGGATGGGGGCGATCCGCGAAGTCGTCGACGCCGGGCACTTCTACGGTTCGAGGTTCCGGGTCGGGCAGGGCGCGGATGAGGCTGAGCAGGGCGTCAGCCGGTCCTGCGGGCCGCGGTCAGGCAACGGCTGTCTCCTGGGTTCGCTAGGCGGGTGACGAGTAGAAGGTGGCCGGCGGCTGCGCTCCGAAGTACTCGGGGCACAGCCGCACGGAACCGGTGCCAGGTGGTTCTAGATCTCGCCGACGGCGAAGTCGTCGATCGTTGACTGGTAGCTGACGACGCCGCCGGTGACGCAGGCGCCGCCGAGGGCTTGCAAGTTGGTGGTGGTGCGGCCGTTCGCGCGTGCGGTGCCGTTGGAGAAGGGGCCGCCGTTGACGTTGCCTCCTTCAAGGCGGAAGGACTGAAGATCCCCACGGATGGTCGACTGGTTGATGACCGTGGTGGATCCGTCGTTCCAGGAGATCGTCACCTTGGCGTAGCCGGGGCTGATCGGGCCGGGGCACACGGCCTGGAGGACCGTTTCGAGGCGGACGGTGCCGCCGGTGATCTCCGGGTGCTTCTCGGACGTGCACAGGCCCATGTCGCCGCTGGCCGCAAGCCGCACAGTCTGCTTGGTGAAGGTGATGCCGGGGTTGGACTGGATGGTGAGGCTGCCGCCGCTACACGAGACGCTGTTCGTCGCAACCTGGGCGGTGGCCGAGGTGGTGCCGAGGGGGATGAGGGCGATGGAGGTGGCGGCGGTCACTGCTGCGAGAAAGCGGGTGCGCACGTGGTGTCTCATTCCTGTTCGGGCCTGTACAGCCGGGCTCGGCGAGCCCATTGCGTACAACGACTTCCCACGGTGATGAGCAGCGCATCGGTTCGACGCCCCAAGAACCCGACTGGCAGCATCCACCCGCCCGCGGCTGCCGATCAGGACGGCGCTGGCTCGAGCTGGGTACTCGCGGCATGGACCTGACCGAGCGCCCCGATCCGTGGTGGCGGGGACAACAGCGCGACGTGGCGTTCTGCGACGGCCTCTACGGCACCGCTCTGCGGCTATCGCAGTGGGCGAGCTGGAAGGCATTGGGGCGGGTCTTGGGGGGGCAGACCTCCCCGAGGATCTGGTTGCCGGGGGAGTGGGGGTCGGTGGAGGTGAAGAAGTCGATCGCGGCGTCGAGCCATTCCTGCAGAGTCAGGTGGCCGTCGCCGTCGCGGTCGAGGGCGTGAAAGGCCATGTGTGCTTCGTCGGCGGGTACTCCGATGGCGCGGTAGAGGTTTTGGAACTCGGCTGCGTCGACGACGCCGTCGTTGTTGCGGTCGGCGAGGGCGAGGTCGGCTTCGATGGCGGGGCGGACCATGGCGGAGATCCGCTCCGTGTCCGGTACTTGTGCCAGGCCGGTGGCGAAGGCGTCACGCGAGATGCGGCCGGCCGGGTCGGTGGGGATGAGAGCGGTCAGGGAGTGCCAGTAGTGCGTCTTGGAGTCGCGCAGTGCGCGGCTCTTGGGTGAGTCGGCCGGCTCGCCGATGCGGTCGATGAGGTGCTCGGCGAGCGCGGTGAAGTCGTCGGCGCTGATGTATCCGTCGCTGTCGGTGTCGAAGAGGTCGAAGCGGCGCGTGAGCTTGCGGTGTAGCAGGTCGGCGGTCATCAGCAGGTCTCCGTCATGTCGTAAGCCGGACAGGGGTACGCCTGACCTCTACCGCAGACATCCGGTGCCCTGTCCGCGACACGGCCGACGCTTCACCTGCCCGGGGTACGGGCTTCATCGCATTGCGACTGCTCATCGGCGGTCTTCCGAAACGGGGGCGGACTGCGGTTCACTGGGCCGGTCATGCTGCCCCTGCCCCCAGGAGGTCACCATGCACGATGCCCAGCCCGACACAGAGACGGACGTCCTGGTCGTCGGCGGCGGCCCGGCCGGCTCCACGGCCGCGACCCTGCTGGCAGGCGAGGGCCTGAGAGTGACTCTGCTGGAGAAGACACGCTTCCCCCGCTACCACATCGGCGAGTCGCTACTGCCGTCCCTGCTGCCGCTGCTGGACCTTCTGGGCGCCCGGCACAAAGTGGAGGAGCGGGGGTTCGTCCGCAAGACGGGCGCCTACTACGACTGGGGCGGACAACAGTGGGCGCTGCGCTTCGGCGCCCTCGGCCACGACGCCGCCTACAGCTTCCAGGTCCTGCGTTCCGAGTTCGACCACGCCCTCCTGGAACACGCCCGGACACAAGGAGTCCGCGTGCACGAGGAGAGCGCCGTACGCGAGGTGCACTTCCGTGACGGACGCCCGGAGGCAGCCTCGTGGTCCACCCCCGGCGGGGCGGCGGGCACGGTCTCCTTCCGGCACATGGTGGACGCCTCCGGGCGGGCCGGCCTCCTGTCCGCACGGTATTTACGAACCCGCCGCTTCCACGACGCGTTCCGCAACGTCGCCACCTGGGGCTACTGGCGCGACACGACACCGCCGGCCGGCGCCCCCACCGGCGCGATCCGCCTGTACTCCCTGCCCCAGGACGGCTGGTGGTGGGCGATCCCCCTCCACGACGGCACCCTCAGCGTGGGCCTGGTCACCGACAAGCAATCCTTCACCACCTCCCGGCACACCCTCGGCGGCACCGACGCCCTCTACACCGACCGCCTGCGCGCCTGCCCCGCCCTCCACCAAACCCTCGTCGGCGCCCGCCTCGCCTCCCCGCTGAGCGTGGAGAGCGACTATTCCTACGTCGCCGACCGCTTCTGCGGACCCGGCTACTTCCTGGCCGGCGACGCCGCCTGCTTCCTCGACCCACTGCTGTCCACCGGCGTGCACCTGGCCATGCACAGCGGCCTCCTCACCGCCGCCAGCCTCGCCGCAATCCACCACGGCGACGTCACCGAAGACGACGCCCTCGCCTTCTACCAAACCACCTACCGGCACGCCTACGAACGTCTCCTCATCCTGGTCGGAGCCTTCTACGACATCCACCAAGGCCGTAACGCCCACTTCCGCCGCGCCCAGCAGCTCAGCCACCGCGACCAGCAGTCCCTGCGCCTGCACGAGTCCTTCCTCAACATCATCAGCGGGATGGAAGACCTCCACGACACACAGGACGACACCGTCACCCGCCTGTTCACCGCCCTGCGCGAACCACGCCCGGGGCACGAGCGGGTGGGACTGGGCGGCCACGGCGCCAGCCTGATGACCCCATGGCCCACCCAACCCACACCCGGTGCCGCCGGCCTGCGCCTGCTGCTACAGCCCCGCCTCGGCCTGCAACGCGACGGCGCGTGACCGCCGAAACCGACAGCGCGGGTGATGGCCTATGCCCGACCCGATACCCCCGGACCGGCGGCGCTGCTTCCTGCCTGGAAACGACTGACCGGCACCCATGCCGACGCCATCAACCCTGGGGCCGGCCCAGGCGCTGCTCGATGCGGTGCCGCGCCCAGGGCAATCTGCCCGCTCTCGTCTTGCTCTGGTGCTCCGGGAGGCACCATTCGGGGGTTTCTGGACGGAGCCCGGAGCCAGTCCCGGGCACTGCCGTGCACCAGTGCCCAGGCCGGGCTCCACTCAAGAGTGCTCCGGGGGCTTCACGAAGACCACCTGGCCGTGGAGCGCGCTCCTGCCAACCGGCGTCAGAGCCTCAAACATGGCCGCTCAGCGACCATCTCCGGGCGTCCCCTGTGACTGGTCCAGCCGATCATGTGCGCCCCGTCCAGAGCACCCGTGCTGTGGGCGATGAGGGCTTCGGCGACAAGCCCTGATCAACACTCCCTGGTGTCGGCTTTTATTGATCGCGGTATGAAGCCAGGAGTTCCCTTATACCCTCCTCCAGTTATTGATCTTCGATTGTCCTGAGGAGCGTCATGAGCGACAACAACGTCATCACGGTCAGGGTCATCCGCGATGTCAATCGCGACGGGAGCTACCAGCCGGGCACAGAGGTCGGACAGAGCGGTATCCCGGTGACGGTCACCGATCAGAGCGGCTCGACTGTCAGCGGAACAACCGCAACCGACGGCATCGTCACATTCAGCCCTGAGAGCGCGGGCCTGGCCAGCGGAACCTACCGCGTGGAGGCCGTTATTCCGCCTTCCCTGAGCTACCTCAAGCCGGCCTCCTCCGGCGGCCCGGAGCCCACTCTGCATCCGTTGACCACCTTCGTGGCCGCCAGCAGCGAACCCGTGAGCATCGTCATGGGGGTGATCAATCCAGCGGAGTACACCGGCTAGCACTCCGGCCGATCTTGTGACTACTCCGCGCCTGATGCCTTGATCTGGATATGCGGCGGGAGATCTGACATGCCGAGTGGGAGCGGCTGCGGCCGTTCCTGCCGGTCAGCAACAAGCGTTGGACAGGTGGCGGGACTACTGGCAGGTGATCGACGGATTCTGCACCGGGTGCGGACCGGCGTGCAGTGGCGTGACCTGCCCCAACGGTTCCATCGTCCTCTTCGACATCGCCAACCCCGACGCCGAGCGGTAATCGGCCCCGCAGTCGGTCAGCTGGCCGACCAAGCCCCTACTGGGCATCCTCGCGAGTCGAGATATATACGATTGCATCCCTCACTGAGTGGATCGCATCCGCATCGAAATCTGGCACCTTGATTCCGAACTCCTCCTCGACAGCCAGCACCACCTCGACCGTGTCAAGGCTATCGAGCTTGAGATCCTTCGAGAAATGTGCAGTTTCAGTCAACTGGCTCGGATCGATTTTTTCATAGCCTGCAAGGACGCTGAGAATCCTTTTTGCGATCGCTTGGCGGGTCAGTGCGACCGTGCTCATTCGATGCTCCTTTGTCCCTATGTTCATTGGGTGGCCCGATGTCGATGGGCGAAACGGCAACCTACAGCTCATCTCATTTACTGCGGGCAGGATTGGCCGCAGCGGTGTCCACTTGTCACCCGTACGTGCACAGGTCCGGGCGGCGAAGCTGGTGCCCACCAGCGTGCTGGCCCTGCACGCGTACGGTCGAACCGCCGGGGTGGTGGTGGACGTCGGCGACGATCTGACCTCCGTGGCGGCCGTGTACCAGGGGAAGCTGCTGGATCGACGTCACCCAGGGCCAGAAGGGCCCCCAGGCCGGGAACATCACCCCGGCCTAACCCTCCCCACCTCCGCCTGCGGGCACCGAGATCGGCCCGGCTTCCCGGCCGCCCGGTAGTGGGCGACCCCAACGACGGAAGCAGGCCGGTGCCCCAGAGGAAATGGGCACGCACCGGACGAGGGCTGCGCGACTGCGCGCGGTCTTCGTCCGTGGTGGTGCATCGCCATCTCCCGCGCGGTCGCCCCATCGAGCAGGGGGCCGGGTACCGCCGCCGTGCAGAGGCGCTCAGGCTGCCTGACTGCTCGCTCGCTTGGCACCGCCGGGCGCCGTGAAATGACATGGACTTCCAGCTGATGGTGCGCCGCTACGGGCCGACCGTGCATCTCAGCCCGACCGGCGAGCTCGACCTGCACACCTCAACCGTCCTGCACGAGGCGCAGACGGTCCTTGAGGGTGTCGAGGTGGTGGCCTGTGACATGCGGCGTCTGGAGTTCATGGACGTGAGCGGTCTGAACGGCCTGATCGACTTTGCCAGCCGTCTTCGGGCCCGCGGGATCGCGTTCTTCGCCTACAACTGGCAGCCCGAACCGCAGCGGCTCCTGGACCTCGTCGACGGCCTCGACCCGCAGGCCGGCCCCAAGAACCGCGTCGGCCCGACCAGACTGCTGCGCCGCTCCCTGCAGGACTCCGCTGCGGCCGCCCGCGCGGCAGGAGTAGCCCGGGCCCGGCAGGACGCGCTGCTGCGGGCCGTGTCCTGGTCGCGTTAGGCGTGGGGGCAGAGCGCCGGCGTCAGGTTCGGCTCGGTCGCGTGCGCGCGGTCCTTGGAGGAGGCGGCGGAAGCCGGCGACGGCTTAGCGTTCCCCGGAGCCCGTGCCGGGGGTGCCGGCGACGGTGGCCATGACTTGTTGGGGTTGTGGCTGCCAGCCGACGATGAGGGTCCGCAGGCCCAGGCATTCGGCGCGCCGGTGGAGGTCCAGGACGTGGAGGAGTCCGTCGGTGTCCATGGCGGGCACCTGGTGCATGTCGATCATGAGGACGCGGTCGCTGTTTTCGACGGAGTCCAGGGCCTGCCGGAGAACGGGGCCGGCGTTCTGGTCGAGGGTTCGGTGATGCCGAGGAGGACCGAGGTGCCGTGGTGCTGGAGGCCGATGGTGATCAATGCGGGTTCCTTCCCGTCACCGGCGGCCGCCGGTGCCCGTAAGACCACCATCCTGGCGGTTCCCCCTCGCCTGGCAGGGCCGGGACGCACGCACGCCACGCCTCCCAGCCCTTCGTGGTGACGGCAGGCGGTGGAAGACGCAGTACTCACGCCCTGTGCGCTGGCGGGCAGGCCGTCCGCGTACGCGGCGGTCCGGGCCGCCGCCCAGTACGCCTTCGCCTGATCCTGTTCCGCCATGCCGTGCGGTCGCCTGGGCTCAGCAGCTCTCGTCGAGGAGGGTCTGGGGTGTGATGCGGCGCTCGACGAGGGCGTCGGCGACGTCGGTGGGGCGTTGGTGGTGGTGTTCGGCGTAGGCGGCCAGGTGCTGGCCGGCCTGGTGGGGAGTGATGTCGGCGGTGGCGGCGAGCATGCCGGTGGCGGTGTCGAAGACGGCCTTGCGGGACAGGACGGCCTGGGTCCGTGCGGTGACGTCCTCGCTCCGCAAAAGGACATGGTCCCAGGTCATCAGGGCGGTGGTCGCGACGTCGGCGAGGGCACGCAGCAGGCGGGTTTCGTCGTCGCTGAGCGGGGTGGGCTGGTCGGCGAGCAGGTTGAGGGAGCCGATGGGCTGGCCGCGGGCGATGAGCGGCAGGGCGTGGGCACTGCGGTAGCCGGCAGCGCGGAGGAGGGGAACGAAGTCGGGCCAGCGTTCCTGATGTGCGTCGAGGTCTGGGGCGTGGATCGGGACAGCCCGCGTGAAGGCGTCGATGCAAGGTCCCTGGCGGATCTGGGCCTGCCACATTTCGGTGAGTTCCACCGAGTACGTGGTGGAAACCGCGGGACGCAGCTGACCGCGGGCGTTGGCGAGCATGACGCCGGCCGCATCCATGCTGGTGAGGGCGACGCAGTGGTGGACGAGACGCTCGAGGAGCGTCGTGGGGTCGACGCCATCGGTGAGGGTGTCGCTGAGGGTGACGAACGCTTCGGTGAGTTGCTGCTCGCGGGTGTTCATGCCGGTTTCACTGCTTCCCTGCTCCGGCCCACGGGGTGGGGGCGGGCCTAGTCATGGAACCTGATTCTCCCGGCGATGACGTCGAAAGCCGCCTCGGTCACGGTCTGTCCGTGGGAGAAGGCGTGGGCCCTCAGGCGGGCCAGTGCGTGGTGGGGGTCGACCCCGAGGTGAATCATGGTCATGCCGGTGGCCTGGTGGACCTCCTCGTGGTCCGTCTCGGCCGCCTCCAGCCAGGACCCGTCCAGGCCGCTCGCGTCGTCCTGGTTCTGGAGGGCAAGCAGGGCGGTGGTGATCGCGTCGGCAGCCGGGTAAGCGAAGGCGCGGTCGGTCTCGGTGAGCGGGCCCGGGCGGTCGCGGTATAGGTCGAGGGTCCCGACCGCTACGGCAACGCTGCCCAGTGGCAGCGAGAACACGGCCTGCACTCCGAGTTCGACGGCCTGCTGCGCGAAGACGGGCCAGCGGTCGGCGTCCGGACCGCGGGTGAGGTCGCTGGCCAGGACGGGGGCCTGGTGGGTGAGTGCGGTGTGGCAGGGCCCGTCACCGAGGGTGTACTGGGCTTCGGCGAGCCGGCCGGCGACCTCGTCGCTCGACCACCACAGCGTGCGCGTGTCGGGGTCCTCGCCGGCCAGTGACACCGATGCTCCGGTGATGTCCATGAGGTCGACGCAGGCCCGGCACAACGCGGCGGGCACGTCCGTGGTGCTCGTCCCGCTCACCGCTCCCGTGAACAGCTCGCGCAGACCCGGGCCGGCTTCGCTTTCTGGGCGACCGCTGGCGGCAACCCGTTCGTTGTCCTCTGGGGGGACAGACTTCACGGTGCTTCACCTCCAGCGGCAGCCGCCCTTCCATCCTCCTCCATCAAGTCCGCCGCATACACCATTGCTGCTGGTCCGCCCGGAGAGGAGTCGCCGATTCAGCGTCCCTCGATCTGATCTCCTGCCCCGTTGCCGTTACTCGGCCTGGAGTTCCAGCTTGCCGGAGACGTCCTGCGCACAGCGGTTGCGCCCAGCTTCACCGAGATCGGCCAGAAGGCCGCCATCGCTGCTATCCGGACCGTCCTCAACTTCTTCCTCACCCGGGAGCTCGCGCAGGAACGCGCGGAGATCGAGCACGACCAGAAGGAAACCGCACCGCCCATCGCTGCCCTCTGAGCATGTCCATCTGGCCCTGCCGCGCGCCGGCAGCGGCTGCAGGGGGTCTCCGCCACCACCGGGCCGTAGGGGCTGTGAGTGCCGAGGCGCTCGCGTGCATAGACAACCTCGGCCCGCATACCCAGGATCAGGGCCCTGAGGCTACCTCCACCTCGGCCTGCTTTTTCCCGGACTCCCGGCGGCGAGCGATCCACGGGGCTAGCCACGCGCCCAGCACCACGGTCGTGAGTGCTGCGATCGGAACTGTGTGCACCGAGTGGTCGGGAGTGATTGGGCGAGCAACACCAAGTACCCCCTCAACGAGGGCATGATGCTACTGGCGGCCGTTGCTACGTGGTGGCTGTCGCGGGTGGCGCTCGCCGCCGCTCTTCGGGTGCACACTGGCGGCATGCCGAGACAATTCGAGAGCGACGCGGTACTGGTAATCGACGGGACCGAACGGGCGGTCCATGCCCGGATCTCCATCTTCGACGACGGCGCTCAGGCGAAGACGTGGTTCGGCTCCCTCACTGCCGACGATCCCGGGCTCGAGGGGGAGTTGTTGAATGCACGCGCGGCCGTCCTGCGAATGCCGGACGGCAAGGAGGGATCCATCAGCACCAGCGACGGGCCCAGTAGGAAGCGGGGGGAGGTCGCCTTCACGGGCAGTGGCCAGCCGCCCGTCTGACCCTAGACAGATCAGGACGCCCCCACCGCCGAAGTGGTGGGGGCAGGGACTGGTGCGGGCCTATTCGCCGGCGGGCGCGAGCTCGACAGAGTCGGTGATCCCGGTGGTGCCTTCTCCGAGGCTGGCGTTGACTGCGGCCTCCATCACTCACGTCCATCAGAGTTCGATGCACACGCTCAGCGTTCGATGACACCGGACGGCTGTTACCCGGCATCCTCGGCGCCGACGCCGCGGTTTGGGCGGGGCCGGGCTGGGGTCAGGAGATGCGCGGGCGCTGCGGTGTGCGGGCGGTACTCGCCGGCCCCGCGACAACGCCCGCTACCGGGGAGGACCGCCCGCGTTGTCCTCGAACAGGTCTCGGGTACGGCGCAGCAGCGCCTCCCGTACGCGGTCCGGTGACAGGACCCGTAGCGTGGTGCCCAGGCTGAGGAGGTATGTGACGAGCTGGTCGATGTCGTTGGCGCCGATTTCGACGATGGTGGCATCGGGGCCGTCCGGGTGATGGGTGCCGATCGTGGGCGGGACCAGTCGTAGCGCCTGGTCCATGGGGTGCGCCAGCCGAACTGTGACGTAGAACGGGTAGACGACGGCGGCGATGGATCGGGAGACGAGGAGCGCTGGGTCGGGCGGGTCGACGAGTTCGACGGTATGTCCGGTCGGCTGTACCTGTATCACCCGGTCGGCCCGGAAGGTCCGCCACTGGTCCCGGGCCACGTCCCGGGCCACGAAGTACCAGCGGCGGCCTGTGTGTACCAGGCGGTAGGGGTCGATGTCCCGGACAGTGGCGTTCCCCGCATGGTCTCGGTACGAAAGACGGGTGCGCTCGCCACGGCGGCAGGCGGCGGCCAGTTCCAGCAGCACGACGGGCGAGATCTGAGGTCCCTCGGGCCTGGGAGTGTGTACGAAGGTCGCATCCATCTCTCCCAGCCGGTCTGCGATCCGGGGCGGTAGGACCTGCCGAAGTTTCAACAGCGCCGACAGCGCGGCCTGCTCGCTGCCCAGGACGCCGCTGAGTGCGGCCTCTCGCAGCGCGACGGCCACGGCAAGCGCCTCCTCGTCGTCAAGGATCAGCGGTGGCACCTGGGTGCCACGGCCAAGGCGGTAGCCGCCCCACGGCCCTGGGTCGGACTCGACGCCGTAGCCGAGATCCCGCAGCCGGGCGATGTCCCGCCGGACCGTGCGGTCGGTGACCGCCATTCGCTCGGACAGCTCGCGGCAGGTCCACGTCGGTCGAGTGGACAACAGCGAGACCAGTCGCAGCAGGCGGGCGGAGGTGCTGATCACATCCCGAAGTGTTCCCCATGACCAGGACCGGAACTGTCCTGGTCACGCCATAGCGTCCTCCCTATGAGTACCGAACCCACATCCCGCCCCGCGATCCGCTTGCTGTCCGTCGACTTCGACTGCCCGAACCCCGCCGAACTGGCCCGCTTCTACGGCACCGCGCTCGGCTTGCCCGTCGTCTACTCCAGCGACGACTTCATCCTGCTCGGCCGCGGAGGGTCACCCGGACTGGGCTTCATCCGGGTGGCCGACTACCGGCGTCCGACCTGGCCGGACCCGTCCCAGGGCAAGCAGGCTCACATGGAACTGGGCGTCGACGATCTGGACGCCGCCCACGCACGGATGCTGGCCCTGGGCGCCATGGAACCCCCTGTCCAACCGCATCCCGATCAGCGCAGGGTCCTGCTGGACCCCGCAGGCCACCCCTTCTGTATCTCCACGCAGGACTGAGGATCACCGATCGCCCGACGCCGTTGTCCTTGGTAGGAGGGCGGCGGGAGTTGCGGCCGGAACGGATAATAGCGAGTAGGAACCCCTAGTCATCGGTCCGTGACTCCGACGCAGCTTGCCGCCAGAGGCGGCGCCGGTTCCGATGGGACGGGGCCCTACGGCTGCCCTTCTCGTCGGGGCCCGCGCTGCCCCGAGCACGCGGACTCCGGCGAAATCCCGGCATGAGGAGGCCACGGAGGTTCTCAGCTACGACATGGTCATCAAGTGGTCCCTCCCCACCACCTCGGCGAGGCCGCCGGACTATTTCAACCAACGGATTCCGGTGGTCCCTCGTCGTGGAACGGTCGGGGCAGATCGTGGAGAAATGCGTCACGCTGCGAGCGGGTGACGTATCGCCGCGTCTCCCGAGGGCGTCCTGCCGCACACGCCACCGATGTTCCGGCGGCTGTACGCACAGCTGGCCCCAGGCCGCTTCCCCGACCTGATCGACACCGTCCATCGGGAGGTGCATCGTCACCGGATTCCGTGTCGACAGCGTGTGATCAGGACTTCGAAGGTGCAACGGGCAACGCAGCAGCACGGATGCTGCCGGCGCACCGTGGTTTGGCATGCTAAGGAAGCATGGGTAGACGTGTGGGCGCCGAGATGCTCTATGAGACCGCGTCAGCAGACTCGGTGTCAGGTCCTGTTGCGGGAGTGCTGGCCGGGTTGTAGTAGACGGAGCGCCCCTGCTTGGAGCGCTCCAGGAGCCCTCGGGCAACGCCCTGTTCGAGGGTGTTTCGGATGACTGCTGCCTGCACCTTGCGCTCAGGATGGGTGGCGCCCAAAATATCCGCGACTTCCGCCGCAGACTTCGGTTCTGTCTGACCGGTGATGACAGCGGTGACCAGCTCAAGCCAGGAAGGACCCTCGGTCTTCTTCGGAGTCCGGGCCTTCGCGGAAGCCGCACGCGTCTGGGAGGCCTTGCCGGATTCGGGTTTGAGCGACGTGGTCTTCTCATCCGGGGTGCCACTGCGCGCGGCAGGCACCGATGTACGCCTCGTACTGCGCTTGGCGACGTGAGGAGTCGCAGACTCCGCTGCGATACCCAACGCTTCCTGCATCTTCAGGAGAACCTTCTCGTTGTCCTCCAGCTGGTTCAGTTCCTCCTGCAGCCGCTGCAGTTCGATCCGCGTCTGCTCCTGCGCAGTCTGGTTCGCTGAGAGATCGCCAGCGATCTGCTGCGCGTAATCGGCCTTGATTTGAGCCGCGTTGGTTGCTGTAGCCATGGGTTCCTCACCATCTGCCGTCGAACAGTGTGAGGCGATGGTACGCAGTGCGGGTGCCTGCAGCACCGAACCGGATATCCAGCACATGTAAAGCACGGGTTGCGGTCGCGGCCTGCCTCGCCGGGCTGCATGCGCAGGGCACGCCCCACGGCCTGGACCATCTCGGGCATGGACCCGCGCACGTCGGCCCATGCGACGGGGTCGCAGTTCTTGGTATCGATGCCCTCGCCCAGCACCTTCACCGAGGACTTCTTCGATGTCGCAGGTGAAGGAATCCAAGTTGATGTGCCGGTGACGACGGCCTACAACCAGTGGGCGCAGTTTGAGTCGTTTCCGCAGTTCATGGGTGGTGTGGAGCGGATCGAGCAGCGTACGGACACGCTGACGCACTGGGTGACGAAGGTCGCCGGGGTGGAGCGGGAGTTCGACGCGGAGATCACGGAGCAGGTCCCGGACCAGAAGGTGGCGTGGGTGACCGTGGGCGGTGAGGCCGAGCAGTCGGGGCTGGTGACGTTCCGGCCGATCGACCCGGCGCACACGGAGGTGACGCTGATGATGGACTTCGATCCCGAGGGGATGGCGGAGAACATCGGCGACAAGCTCGGCTTCGTGGACCGCCAGGTCAAGGGCGACCTGAAGCGGTTCAAGCACTTCATCGAGGACCGCGGAACCGCGACGGTTCCTGGCGCGGCAGCGTCTGACCTGCTCGCGGAACCCGTTCGGCCGGCAAGCTCCGGCAACACCAAGGCGGCCGCCGCGCAGAGCATGCGCGGCCGCCACCGGTGCGTACGGATGCGGGCGCTGACGCCTCAGCCGGTCAGGGCGACGAGTCGCCGATGCTCGCGCTGGTCGGCCCGCCGGGCGGTGAGGTGGACGTGAAGTCCACAACGACCCGTGCAGCTCCACGGAATCCGCGTGAGCGCTCATCGATGTCTACACCCCGGCGGCAGGTCAGGTGAGCGCACGCAACGACGGGGTGCTCGCCGATCCCGAGCTGGTCAATGGCGATCTGTACCAGGGCGGGGTGACTGATCGGGATCAGCCCTTCGGCGGCGAGTCCCGACGGGCTGATGAGCGCGAAGGAATACGACGCCTTCATCAGTTCTGCCGGATAGCCACAGCCGGGCGAGCGTGCGCGGCCGGGCGGCCCCCCCCGGGGTACCGATGCCGTACAGCACCCCAGGGAGCGGGAGCGGGAGCGGGAGCGGGAGCGGGAGGGGGGCAGGGGCGGCGGTACATCGCGGTGCGGGCCGTCCCGGCCTGTGCGGAGGGGGGACGGACGGGTGCTTGCTGGCGGCCTGTGCCGTGGCGCGGGACGGACAGCTGCCTGTCGGCCTGGTTTCAGGGGATGAGGAGGAGCTTCCCGTGGGCCTGTCCGTTCTCGTTGGCGGCGAGGGCGTGAGCGGCCTGGTCGAGTGGGTAGGTCTGGGCGATGGGGAACTGGAGTGTTCCTGTCCGGTACAGGGGGAGGACTTCGGCGAATACGTCGGGCAGGGGCACCGATTCGCCGGGGCCGCCGCCGGTGAAGCGGACACCGTGTGCTGCGGCGTCGGGGTCGGCGAGGGTGATGACCCGCTGGGTGCCGCCGGCCAGTTCCACCAGATCGGGCAGGGCGCCCCGGCCGGCGGCGTCCACCGCGGCATCGACTGTGGGCGCCACCGCGCGGACGCGGTCGGCCAGGCCCGCACCGTAGGTGACGGGGATGGCGCCGATCGCGCGCAGGTAGTCGTGGTTGCGTTCGCTCGCGGTGCCGATCACCCGGGCGCCGCGGGCAACCGCGAGCTGGGTGGCGAGTGAGCCGACTCCGCCGCTGGCTCCGTTGATCACCACCGTGTCAGCCGCGGTCACCCCGGTCAGGTTCAGGGCGCGGGCGGCGGCTTCCGCGACGATGGTCATGCCGCCGGCTACCTCCCACGGCAGATCTGCGGGCCTGGCCACCAGGTTGTCGACCGTGGCCAGGGCGTAGCGGGCCCAGCTGCCGCCGGTGGCGCGGCCCAGGACCTCGTCGCCGATCGCGAGACTGTCGACATCGAGGCCGAGGGCGTCGACCACGCCGGCCAGCTCGACTCCGATGCCGCGCCGTTGCCGGGGAGGTTCGCTGGCGAACAGGCCGCGCAGGATCTTGAAGTCGATCGGGTTCACCCCGGCAGCACGGACCTGAACGCGGACCTGCCCCGGTCCCGGGTCGGGTTTGTCGACCTGGGTGACCTCAAGGACTTCGGGGCCGCCAAAACGGGTGTAGGTGATTGCCGTGGGCATCCAACGCTCCTGCCAGTCAAAAGTGGATCTTGCACGCTCACTACCCGCGCAAGGCCCGCACGGCGCGCTTCGCACTGCGGATTCAGCCCAAGGAGTGGCCGGGACAAGGTGACGCCCCGGGCGACCAACCTCGCACTCGGCGTCCGCCCCCTCCCACCACATGCTGTTCACGCTGCGCAGCGACAGTGCCTCACCGTTGCCGAGCTGGAGGAGGCCGAGCGCGTGGACTTGACCGATCCCGCCTTCGCGGGGTGGCGCGGAGCTGGCCCCGAGGCGTGGGAACCCTCTACCTGCACTGCTCGCCGGCTTTCGAGGCCGCCCGCGCGGCCGGAGCTGCCCGGGCCCGGCAGGACGCACTGCGCCGGGCCGTCTCCTGGTCGCGTTAGGGGTGGGGCAGAGCGCCGGTGTCGAGTTCCGCGCGGTCGCGTGCGCGCTGGGCGCGGTGGAGGAGGCGGCGGAAGCCGGCGACGGCGTAGCGTTCCCCAGAACCTGCTCCCGGGGTTCCGGGGACAGCGGCCATGAGCTGCTGGGGCTGGGGTTGCCAGCCGACGATGAGGGTACGCAGGCCCAGGCATTCGGCGCGCCGGTGGAGGTCCAGGACGTGGAGGAGTCCGTCGGTGTCCATGGCCGGCACCTGGTGCATGTCGATCATCAAAACGCGATCGCTACTTTCGACGGAGTCCAGAGCCCGCTGGAGAACGGCGCCCGCGTTCTGGTCGAGGTCCCTGGCGAGGCCGAGAAGGACCGAGGTGCCGCGGTACTGGACGTCGATGGTGATCAAGCAGGGTTCCTTCCCGTCACCTGCAGGGCGCTGGCGCCCGAAGGGCCACCATCCTGGCGGCATCGCTCCGCCCCGGAGAGTGCGACACGCGACCGTGTGGCCCAGTCCCTTGGCACATGTCCGGGCCGGGAGGGAGAGGGCCTGATTGCCGTTACGGAGCGGGGGCAGGCGTATCCGGTAGCCGGTCCGCGGCGCCGCGCCGGCACCGCATCGGGAATGACGAGGATGAAGGAGTAGAGCGGATGACGAAGGCTCGCGACATCATGACGGCGGACGCGACGTGTATCGGCGCGAACGAGACGGTGCTGGAGGCCGCGAAGAAGATGGCCCAGCTGAAGGTCGGCTCGCTGCCGATCTGCGGTACGGACGAAAAGCTGAAGGGGATGCTCACCGACCGCGACATCGTCGTGAACGTCCTCGCGGCGGGCAAGGACGCAGAGCGGGTCACGGCGGGCGACCTCGCCCAGGGCGAGGCCGTCACCATCGGCGCCGACGACAGCGCGGAGGAGATTCTGCGCACGATGGGCGCGCACCAGGTCCGCCGGCTGCCGGTCATCGACGGGCACACGCTGGTCGGCATCGTCGCGCTGGCCGACGTCGCCCGCGCGATGCCGGACGCGAAGGTCGGCGACCTGCTCCAGGCGATCTCGCAGAACTGACCGGCCAGCGCCCCGCACGCACCGTGCACCTGAGTGCACGCATCGCGCGGGGCACCACGGACGGTGGGGCCCCGCGCCATGCGTGCACCCGCGCTACATGTGCGGCTGGCCGTAGTATCGGCCGACCTGCTCCAGGTGGGAAGGCTGGCAGCCGTGCTTGGAATCGTTGAACTCGGGAGCGTCTTTGATCTGGGCCTTCGTCCGGTCGACGTAGACCTCGGGTGTGTCGATCATGTAGGTGGAGGATCTCTTCGACCGCAGTTGATCGGACCGGGCTCATCCGCCGTAGGTCCGCGGCGGGGCTGCAGCGGGCCGGGACTGCTTGGCCCCGCCGCCTTGGGGTAGACGCGGTCTGGACCGGCGGGCTTTCGTCGGCCGCAGCTCATTCGCACGCGGCAGTGCAGAGCAGGGAGCGCTCCATCATGATCCTCATAGGTCTTATCATCCTGATCGCCGCCCTGATCCTCGCCGTGGCAGGAGTCATGACGAATCTCGGCAGCGCTCACGAGCTCACCAACGACTTCTCGGTCTTCGACTACCACGTCACCAGCTCGACCGGCGCCCTGTTCCTCTACGGCATCGCCGTCGGCGGGGCCGCCGTCCTGGGCCTGGCGCTCGTCCTGAGCGCCGCCCGCCGGGCCTCTCGCCGCAGCCGCCTCGCCCGCCAAGGCGATTCCTTCACCTCGAAGCGGGAGAGCACGGTCGTGGACCGCGAACGCGAGGACCTCATCGCGCAGCGCGACACGGCCCGCGCGCAAACCACCCAAGCCCCCGGCGACGATCATCCCACCACCACCGCGGCCCCCACCACCGGGCACCGGCGCGCCAAATGGTTCGGCGGGCACAGCGACCCCCGCTAGCAAATACGCGGCCGGGCCTGTCTGCTGGAGCTGGAGGTCAGCGCCGGTGTCGTGGAGATCAGCGTGTGGGACACCGCCGGGCAGCTGCCCGCGGTGAGTCCGGCTGATCCGAGCCGGCTCGGGCAGCACGGCCTGGAGATCGCGATGGCGGTGTGCCGCAGTTTCGAGGTACGGCGCGAGCCCGTGGGCAAGCGGGTGAAGGTCACGATAGGTCTAGCCGGCCGCCTCCTGTGACCATGCCGGCCAGGCTCTTGCCACACGATCGGGCAACAGCCGACGCGGCGCCTGCCTGTTGACTCGCTATCCCCACCTGGTCTGGGTCGCGAGGACCTGCCCACGACGTGCGCCGGCGGCTGAGATACTTGTCTGTCGGCATCTGTGAATCGGGCGGCCGTGGCCGGCCCACGGCGGCGAACCGGCACGGGCTACAGGTGTCAGGCACTCGGCGGCCATGAGGGCTGCAAACAATGGTCCGTATGCGGACTTGCTGGGTATATCAGTTTCGAGGTGGCCCTGAGCGTCAGGTCCTCGAGGTCATGGCCGAGGGGGACGCAAAGCCCCGGCAGATCCACCTACGGTCATCCCGTTCGCATGGGCTGGTGGACGGGTACGTTCTGCGCCATGCCGACACCACGGCCCGGATTGCCGTCTACACCTGGGTGCGGCGGGGCGAACTCGAGCCGGTGACCGCCCATCTGCTGGAGCTGTTGGCCGAGGTCTGCCCTCAAGAAGGCTCCTGACGGATCGGTCCGGGCTGCCTGTTCGCTGCCCAGGACGCTGGGCTGCCGAGGTCCACGCGCGAGGGGGGCGGCCAGGCCGGCTTCCGAAGTTCGGCGGCGTTGCGACTACCAGGGGATGTGGGTGTGGATGGTTTTGCCGCCGTCGGGTGTCGGTTCGATGTGTACGTCGGTGGTGAGGTGGTTGATCAGGATCCATCCCCAGCCGCCGGTGCCGTCGGTGTGGGGCGGGCGCGGCTGAGGCGGGTCGGGGCTGGTATCGGCGACGGCGATGTGGACGTGGTCGTCCTGCAGCGCCAGGTGGAGGGTGCAGGGCCCGTCGGTGTGCCGGATCGCGTTCGAGACGAGTTCACCCACGATCAGGAGCACGATGTCGGCGCTTCCTGGGTGGGGGGCCGGACGTGGGCGGCGTCGGCGAGGAAGGCGCGGGTCGCGTCCCGCGCTGACGCGGCGGCTTCACCGGCAGGCGGCAGGCTCTGATCAAGCACGGGCGCACTCACCGGACCTCCTCCGTCTGCCTCGGGTGCCCCAGTGCGCCTGCCCCACCCGACGGCCCCGACACTCGCGGGCGCAGCCGCTGACCGGCGGCCCAAGATGAAGGCCGCTGCGAACAGCGCGCCCTGGCCGGTCCTGCCCCGGTCCTGCCGATCAGCTGCGCGATGCCGTCCCAGCGGGTCGGTGCGGGAGCCGTGTGCAAACCGGCTGACACCGGAACCTGACGGTACGGGGCCTTTCGGGTGGTACCTGCCGGGCCCGCCGGTCTGCGCGGGGTGACCGGTACGGCAGCGGTCACGGCCGGCCCTGCAGTGATCCGGTGGCCAGGAGGTCCTCGGCGGCGCGGGTGATGAAACAGTGGGTGCGCTCCGGGTTCAGGGCCTGCGCCTGGAGGTGGTCGAACATGGCGCTGAAGTGCCGCACGTCGGATCGTTTCTCCAGGTAGAGATCACTGGTGAACCGCTCCAGATACACCGTCCCCGCCTCGGGGGCGTCCGGGAAGCCGAGGATGGAGAACTGTCCCGAGAGGCCCGGGTGGGCACCCACGCTGTGGGGCAGGACCTGCACGGTGATGTGCGGCTGCGCGCCGAGGCGGGTCAGGAACTCAAGCTGTTCGCGCATGATCTGCGGGCCGCCGACGATGCGGCGCAGGGCGGATTCATCCAGCACGACCCATAAGCGGAAGGGCCGGGCCGGGTGGTGGGCCCGGGACTGACGGCGCAGCCGGACCTCATGGCGCACGGCGATCTGCTCGGGCGTACCCGCCTGAGGGGCTGTCACGCCATTTCGCGGCTGCCTTGGAGGCGGAGTGCGGGGATGTCCAGGTGGAACTCCGGCCGGAACGTCGCGAGGTCGGGGTGACGCTGAGATTGCCGCTTGTGGGTGTCGCGGGTGTGGGTGCGGCGCGATCCCTGGAGGCCGCGATTGAGGTGGCCCAGGCCTGGCAGGCGGGGATGCCTTTGGCGGACATGGCTGCCAGGTGGGAATTCCTGGTGGTGAGCTTGAAAGCCCTGGCGCATGACCAAGGAAAAGGCGTCGCCTACGAATGGGGACACGTCCGGGGCCTGCCCGATCGGCTTGTTGACCACGGCCTGGTGGAGGCGGCATTCCGGTCTCCGGAACTGAGCTCCTTGTTTCCCATGGTCGGCCACGGATCCTTGCAGTTCCGTCGGCTTACAGTCTCCGCTCCCGGAAGTGACGTCCCGAGCATCTTCCCTTTGGGAGAGGGCCGCTGGCGTGTGATCTGCCTGTGGGACAAGGACATTCCGGTGAGGATGGCCGACACCGCTGATGAAGCCGTGAGGCTGGTAGTGGAAGGGCTCCCCGAAGGGTGTGGTTCTGCGGTCGAAGTCATCCATGATGCCAGGCGGGCGATGGCGAGCAAGGCCCGTGGTGGTGACGGAACTCAGGAGGAGAGCCCGGTCTCCATGAGGAGGCCGAATGGTTGAGAATCCTTGGTGTGAATGGGTGGGTCGGTGGCATTGGTTGGGTGTCAGCCGGGTCGGTGCGGTTGTGCCTGCTCTCGCCGTGTAGTGATGCTGATCTTGGCTGTCATGGGGTGACCGGGCTGCTGCCATGAGGTGGCTACCACGGTGGTGGTTGGCTGTTATGGGGTTTCCCATGCCTGTGTGCGGCTGGCCGGGGCCGGGGTGTGCTGGTGGGTATGGGTGAGGGCGGCCGGTTGGCGCGGGGTGTGGTGGTGCGTCGGTTGTTGGCGGTGGACCAGGGGCCGGGGTCGTCTCTGCACGTGCGGGTGATGGCTGAGGCTGCCGGTGTGACGGTCCGGACGGTGTGGAAGTGGCTGGCGGAGGCGCGTGAGGGCCGGCTGGATCCTGTGCGGCGGCAGGACGGGTTCACGCTGCGGGGGAGGTTTGTGGCTGCTCAGTGCTGGCGGGCGCCCTGGACGATCCGCTACCGGCCCTGTGTTCCCGACCGAAGCCAACCCGGGCTGCGCTACTGGTGACGGGCCCGGGGATTTGCCGCTGAGCGCGGTATCTGGCGCCTTGGCCATGTACGCGCGCACTCCTTGTGAAAGCCTCGTTGGGGTTGGGGGCTGTGTCGGCGGGTGACACTGCCAGCAGATGAGGTGGCCTGAGACGGGGGTCTGGAATGCGGTGGCTGTTCCGGTGGTTTGTGCGGGGTTCGGGCGGGGGGATCGGGCCTCTGGATGTGTACGAGGTTTCGTTCCTGGCGGGCGGGGCCGAGCGTGTGGCGGACAGTGTGATCATCGAGCTGAACAGGCGCGGGCTGCTGGTGGTGCACGAGCGGTGGGTGCGTGCTGTGGGCGGGGAGCGGCCTCCCGGGCATGCGGTCGAGCGTGCTGTGGTCGCCTTCTGTCGGCGTGGCAAGAGCATCGAGGCCGTGCGCGCTGCCATGCGGGGCTTCCCGGAGGTAGAGGAGATCATCGGTGGCCGGCTGGCAGCACGGGGCCTGGTGGCGGGCGCGGGTCGCCGGGTGACCCGCAGGGGCAGGCGACAACTGCAGGTGGCCGGGCGTGACGCGAGTGTGCCGGCGTACGTTTTCAGCGGGATCACCATCGCCCCGGACGGACCGGCGCAACCCCGGGCGCGCCAGGGGTCGTCGGGTGGATCCCGTGGTGGCGGGAGTCGGAGGCGCACGGGCGGTGGGTTTGACGGTGGCTCCGGTTCCGACTGGGGCACGGGCACACACTTCGGCGGACATTCCGGTGGCGGTGGCGGTGGCGGTGGCGGTGGCGGTGGGGGTGGGGGTGGCGAGTAGGGCCTCGCGGGCCAGTTTGCCGCGGCTGACCTTCGTTGCGCAGGAGAGGCCGATGACGCACCCAACCACGGATCACTGTCGTATCCGGGCGGGCCACCGACCCCGCGGCGCTGGCGGATGACGCCGCCCATCCAGGGCGTCAACGGGCTTCCGTAGTCAGTCGCCGCCAGAGGCCCTAGCCATTCCCGCCCGACCCGCTCACCGAGCCGGCGACAGAACGTGCCGTCGGCAGGCAGCGCCCGTGGCCGCCCGGCACCGCTGTCCTGCCACACCAGCTCGACCATGCCCGGGTCCAGCAGCGCGTCGGCGACCGCCACCCCTGGGGGAAGACGACCACATCCCGCCCCGCGACCCGCCACCGCTCCAGATCACCACCGGCATCACCGCCCGCGACCTGATGCAGACACAGCGGCCAGACCGTCTCCCGCTCCCAGCCAAAGGCCTGCTCCCACCAGCGGGCCACCACCGCATACGCCAGCGCGAACACCCGCTCCGGCACAACCCCGGCCCGGACCGCACGCCGCGACACCCCGGCCCACCGCCGCTGCGCAGCGCTCACCTCCGGCAGCAGCGCCACATTCAGATACTCCAGGGGCTGGTCGGCATCCGCCTCCAGGAGCCACCGCCCGTGCCGGACACACAACCGCTGCCAACGCGGCGGCGCGTACCGCACGACCCGCGCCACCGTCCCCGTACGCCGGGCCGTACACAGGCCGCAGCCGAACGCCACCGGCCCGGCGACCGAACCGCCGATCCGCCACACCGCCGCCGGCACCCCTCCTCGGCGGGCAGCTTGGCGTCGCCCTGCTCCCAGGACGGCAACGCCCGCGCCGACACGTCTTCCCTGACGCCGCACAGGCTCGCCAGGAGATGCCACCCGGCCGCGTTCAGCAGCACTTCAGCATCAACCCGACCACACCGGACTCGACCGGACCCTGAAGGTCCGCTCGGGCGCCGTGGACTCCCTCGGCCGCGCGGTCGCCCTCGACCCCGGCTTCGCCCTCGGGCACGCGGCCCTCGCCCTGCCGGGACACGAGTGCGGAGCGGCCGTCGACGTACCCGGGGCCCTGGCGGCGGCGCAGCGCTGCGCCCGGGAGCGGGCGTGTGAACGCGGGCGCTCCTTCGTGGAGGTCGTCACCCGCCGCGTCCACGCGGACGACGGCCACGCGGCCCTCGTACGGCACCTGGAGAACCACCCGGCCGACGCGCTCGCCCTCGCCGTAGCCGTGCCCACCATCGCCTTCTCCGGCGTCGACGACCTCGACGACGACTACGCGCTGCGCCTGGTCGAGCGAACCTCCTCCGCGTACGACGGCCACTGGTTCCACACCTCCCTGCTGGCGTTCCTGCGCCAGGAGCAGGGCCGCCTGCACGGGGCCGGCGAACTCGCCCACCGCGCCCTGGCCGCCGAGCCCGCCTCCGGGCACGCCGTGCACGCGCTCGCCCACTGCCCGTTCGGGGGTACGGGCTTGGTAGCCGTGTGACTCAGGGCGAGGGTGGCGGTGCGACTCAGTGGTGCACGAAGACGAATATGAGCTGCTGCTGGGTCGCTCGGTCCTCCTGTTCAGGCGTTGCTGGTTGGTGAGGCGATGCGGGCGAGTGTGCCGTTCTCCAGCGCCGCCCAGACCGCACCGTCCGGTCCGAGGGTGATTCCGTGCGGTTCGCAGTTCGGTGCGGGCAGATCGTGCGCGGCGATGGTGCCGTCGAGGGCCATGGAGCCGATGCGGTTGCCTGCCCACTCGGTGAACCACAGGCGGCCGGTGTCGTCCGCAGTGATGGCGTGGGGTCGGGCGTCGCTGTCCGGCAACGGAAACTCAGTGATCCGGCCGTCGGTGGTGATCCGGCCGATCTGACCGGCGGCGATCTCGACGAACCAGAGGGCGCCGTCGCGGCCCGCGGTGATTCCCACGGGCGCGGCGGCCTCGGTCGGCAGTGGCCGGATGGTGACCGCGCCGTCCATGTCGATCCGGCCGATCGCATTGGCCTGGTTCATCGTGAACCACATCGCGCCGTCGCTCCCCGCGGTGATCACGGAGGGGAACGCGCCCTTGACGGGGAGTGGGAACTCGGTGACCTGGCCGTCGGGGGTGATCCGGCCGACCTGGTCGGTGTTCACCTCGGTGAACCACAGTGCGCCATCCGGCCCCGCGGCGATACCGTACGGCCCGCAGTCGGGCGTGGGCAGCGCGAACTCGGTGACCTGGCCGTCAGTGGTGATCCGGCCGATCCGGTGTGCCTGGTACTCGGTGAACCACAGTGCGCCGTCCGGACCCGGGACGATGACCGTCGGCCCGCAAGCCGGGTCGAGCTGGTAGCCGGTCGGCTTGCCATCGGGTACCAGGCGGACGATCCGGCCGCTGTGGACCAGGGTGAACCACAGGGCACCGTCCGGGCCCGTGGTGATCCCGTACGGCCCGGCGTCGCGGTCGGTCACGCCGTACTCCTCGATGTATACCTGCGTCACAGCGTCTACTCCCGTTCCTGTTCGATGGCGATGCGGGCGATGTCAGCCGGAGTGCCGGCCATGATGGTGCGAGCGTGCTCACTCACCAGGTCTACCGGCCAGTCCCACCACGCGGCACGCAACAGCTGGTCGACGTCGGCATCGTGGAAGCGGCGGCGGATGGGCCGGGCCGGGTTACCACCGACGATCGTGTACGGCGGGACGTCGGCGGTGACCACCGCGCCGGCGGCAATGATGGCGCCGTCGCCGATCCGCACGCCCGGCATGACGGTGGCCCGGTAACCCAGCCAGACGTCGTTACCGACGACCGTGTCGCCGCGGCTGGGCATCGAGGTGACGACGTCGAGGGTCTTCTCGGCCCACTCGCCGCCGAACATGGTGAAGGGGAAGGTGGACACACCCATCGTCGGGTGCTCGGCGCCTGCCATCAGAAATCGGGTACCCGCCGCGATGGCGCAGTACCTGCCGATGATCAGCCGCTCGGGTCCGTAGGCGTAGAGCACGTTGCGGTGCTCGAACTCGGTCGCGCCGTCGGGATCGTCGTAGTACGTGTACTCGCCCACGACGATCGACGGCGAGCTGACCAGTGGCTTGAGGAACACCACCCTCTCGTGGGCCGGCAGTGGGTGCAGGGTCGACGGATCAGGTGTCATTTACAGCTCCTGGTGAAGGGTGTCTGCGGGAACGGGGTCGAGGAAGCTGTAGACGCGGCGCAGGCGATCCCGCTCGGCGATCATGACGACGAGCCCGATGATCACTGGTGGTCCACCAACCGGGGCCAGTTCCCAGGCGAGGCGCGCCACATGGTGGTGGGCGTCGACGTTCCCGGCCATGCGGTACACCAGGCCGGGGAACTGCCGCTGGGCCGTAGCCATCACGTCCTCGATGGCGTAGCGACCCTCGGCCGATGTGATCGGGTCGGCGTAGCGGGCGTCGTCGGTCCAGAGCTCGTCGACGAGCGCTCGGCGCCTGGCCGGGTCGCGCTCGTTCCAACTGGCCAGGTATCTCCTGGCCAGCTCGTCGATGTCGGACATGGTGACTCTCCCTCGGCCGTCGCGGTGTGACGACCAAGCTAGGACCAGGGGCCGGGATGGGAATCTGTCATGTCCCGGTAGTCCGACCTGGGGAAGGGCCGTCGGCTTAAGTAGGGTTGCCACATGTTGCGCGGACGGGGTGGGGAGATATCGGTCGTCGACCGGTTGCTGGCGGGCTGCCGGACCGGTCGCAGCGCGGGCCTGCTCATCACCGGCGAGCCGGGTATCGGCAAGACCGCACTGCTGGAGTACGCGGCGTCGGCGGCTGACGGGCTGCGGATCGTGCGCAGCACGGGGATCGAGTCCGAGGCACACCTGCCGTTCGCCGGCCTGCACTTGCTGCTGCGACCCGCTCTCGACCGGACCAGCGCCCTGCCCGCGCCGCAGGAGCGTGCACTGCGCGGGGCGTTCGGGCTCGTCCCGGTCGAACCGGGCGACCGCATGCTCGTCGGCCTCGCCGTTCTGTCCCTGCTTGCCGAGTTCGCCGACGGTGGGCCCGTCCTGTGCCTCGTCGACGACGCGCAGTGGCTGGACCGGGCGTCGGCCGAGGCCCTGCTGTTCGCCGCGCGGCGGCTCGACGCCGAGGGCATCGCGTTGATCATCGGCGCCCGCACCGGCTTCGCCGCACAGGGACTCCCCCACTTGCCGCTCACCGGGCTCGACGCATCCGCCGCCGCCGGGCTGCTGGCCGAACACGCCGCCATGCTGTCGCCTGCCGACCGGTACCGGGTACTGGCCGAAGCACAAGGCAACCCGCTCGCCCTCCTCGAGCTGCCAACCGCTCTCGGCGCCGGCCGGTCGGTCGGCGCCCGTCAGGCCCTGCCCATGACGGAGACGGTCCAGGCAGCCTTCCTCGACCAGGTGCTGCAGCTACCGGAGCCGAGCCGGCACCTGCTGCTCGTCGCGGCCGCCGAGGACACCGGTGACCGCCATGTCGTCCTGCGCGCGGCCGCCGCTCTCGGTTGCCGGCTCACCGATCTGGTGCCCGCTGAGACGGCGGGGCTGCTCCAGGTGGACCACCACACCGTCCGTTTCCGCCACCCCCTCGTGCGGTCGGCCGTTTATCAGTCGGCGCCGGTCAGTCTCCGCCTGGTGGTGCACACGGCGCTCGCCGACGCCCTCGACCAGCCGCAGGACGCCGACCGGCGTGCCTGGCACCACGCCGTGGTCGCCATCGGGCCTGACGAGCAGGTGGCCGCGGAACTGGAACTGAGCGCCCAGCGGGCCGCCGCGCGCAGCGGCTACGCGGCGGCCGCGGCAGCCTACGAACGAGCTGCGCAGCTCACACCATCTGGTGCGGACCGCGCCCGCCGGCTCGTGCTGGCAGCCGAAGCAGCCGCCGAGGAAGGCGACATCGAGCGCATGGTGGAACTCGCCGGTCTCGGCGAGAAGTACACCGACGGCCCGGACGTGACCGTCCGCTCCGTCCGGGTTCGCGCCGCCGCGGCGTTCCATCATGGCTCGCTCCGCACGGCCGGCGAGTTGCTGACCGAAGCAGCCGCGCTCACCCGGGCCGAGGACACGTCACTCGCCGCGCACATGCTGCTCGACGCGGTGCACGCTGCCTGGTATCTCGGGGAAGGCGAGATCGCGGATGCCGCCGACCGGCTGGATGCCCTGCCGTTGGCGCCCGACGACCCGCTCACCGGCGTCGCCCGCCTGTTGATCTGTGCCACGCGGTCCGCGATCGGGCAGGGGGACCGGGATCCGGAGATCCTCGCGCAACGGATCGCAGCCGCCCGGCGGACGGGGTTCGGCGGCCCGCACGACACCATCCTCGTCGCCGCCACCAGCCTTCAAGTCGCCGGCCAGGACACCGAGGCACACCGGGTGGCAGACGAGCTCCTCGCCCGATGCCGCGAGCAGGGATGGATCGGCCGCACGCCGCCGGTGCTGGCATGCGTCGCCCGCGCCCTGACCTTCCTCAGCCAGCACACCGACGCCTGGGACGAGGCGACCCAGGCACTGCACATCGCTCAGGAACTCGGGCACCGACAGTGGATCGCCGAGATCAGCGGGGTACTGGCCTACCTGGCCGCGTTGTCGGGCGACGAGCGCCGCTGCCACGCCTTTGCGGACGACGCGCTCACGGTGACGGAGCCCGGCGCGCCCCCGGCCGGCATGTCCTGGGCACAGTGGGCACTGGCCCTGCTCGACCTCGGTCACGCCCGATGGGATTCCGCGCTCACCCGGCTAACAGCCTTGCACACCGGCCCGGTGCGACATCAGCTTCCCGGGCTGCGCAGCATTTCCGACCTGGTCGAGGCAGCGGTGCGGCTCGGCCGGCCGGCCATCGCGCACGAGCCACTCGCACGACTCACCGACTGGGCACACCATGTCAAGCAGCCGTGGATCGACGCACACGTACAGCGCTGTCGTGCCCTGCTCGCGCCAGAAGCAGACGCCGCTGAGCTGTACCAATCCGCATTGCGGCTGCACCCCGGTGACCGGCAGTTCGAACGTGCACGAACCGCTCTCCTCTACGGTGAATGGCTGCGCCGCACGCGCCGCAAGTCCGAGGCTCAGGCGCAGCTCCGCGATGCGTTCGAAACGTTCCGGAGGCACGGCGCAACGCCGTGGGCGGAACGAGCCCGTGCCGAACTCGACGCCACCGGGGCAGCCGTGCCGAAGACGGAAACCTCCGGCGGAGCGCTGACCGTACTCACCCCGCAGGAGCGAAAGATCATCCGGTTGGCCGCACGCGGACTGTCCAACCGGGACATCGCCGCGCAGCTGTTCCTCAGCCCACGCACTGTTGGATACCACCTCTATAAGGCATTTCCTAAACTCGGCGTCACCGCTCGAACCGAACTCGCCAGTCTCGAAAGGCGCGAGGGCGGCTCACATCGCTGACCAGTTCCCTTAGCCGTTCCCCTTGCATAGGGCCGCCTGGTCCCGTTGGCGTCCGGAGCAGCCGCTGCGGGGTTCTGCCTCCGCCGCACCACCCGGCGGCCCCGTTCGGGGGCGCTGTCCCTGTGTCGTCCGAGGTGATGCCAGTGCTGTGACCGGGAAGGTTCGCTGGGGCGGACGGTGTGCAAGAGAAACGAAGGGTGGGGGAGGTCTCGCCCGCGCAGCGCAGCCATGACCGATTTGTTCAAGACCATGTCGGCAGCGGCGTCATACCATCGTGGCCATGGAGACTATGGCTTCGGCCTCACGGCACGTCAGCACACATATCAACCGCCCCGCCAAGGAGGTCTACGACTACGCGTCGAACCCCTCCAACTTGCCCGAGTGGGCTCATGGACTGGGCAACTCCATTGACATGATCGATGGGCAATGGATCGCGGAGTCGTCACCCATGGGGCGGGTTGTGGTTGCCTTCGCGCAAGAGAATGAGTTTGGTGTACTCGATCATGATGTGACATTGCCCTCGGGTGAGATCGTCTACAACCCGGTGCGAGTGATTGTCGACGGCACCGGATGCGAGGTGGTGTTCACTCTTCGCCGACAGCCCAAGATGAACGACGAGGACTTCCAACGCGATGCGGATGCGGTCTTCGCCGACCTGACCGCACTGAAGCGTGTGATGGAGCGTGTATAGCATCACAGTCGGCTCGGAGTTGATCGAAGACGGCCTGGACAGCGGGGACCGGCGCGGCTGGTGCGCATGAGGGCGAGGGTATTGCGTGTCACTCTCAGGGAAGGGCTCGGGCAGCGACCTGGTAACGCTGGTCGACGAGCTGGCGGCGTTCGAGGCGAGCCCCGGCCCGAACGAGGGCGACGAGATGAGGGGCGTTCACAGCCCGTCACCGCTGCTGGGCGGACTCCACGAGGTTGAAGACCATCGACACGGCGGCGGCCGCGCTACCGGCGCCCTTGGTGACCTTCGTGCCCAGACGGACGGTGGCGGCATTGCTCGGGAATGCAGCTCTGTGGGGTGAGCCTTCAGGTGGCGACGGGCCACCGCCGGGCCAGGCCGCGGTAAGGGCGGAATCGCAGGGTAGTTTCGGCCGGTTCGGCCTCGTGTGCGCTTAGGACGTATAGACGCTGCCCGTCCTCGCTGATGTGGAAGTGCTCCGCGATCAGCTCGGATGGTGCGGCGGCGGTGCTCCGATCGGCCAACTTGTCGGCGAGTCCACGGGCGGTCGCGGAATCTTCGGTGTCGTAGGACGCAGTGGTGAAGTAGCGAACAGCGGCCTCGCGCAGGGCGATGGAGCGATGGAGCATGTAGCGGCCGGGCGGGCCGGCTGTGAAGAGCCCCTGAATCGCGTTGCCGAGGGTCTGCTGGTTCCGCGGGTTGGCAGCGAATGTCCGGTGTGCGTCGGTCTGGGTCCACTGGGCATAGTTGAGGATCGTTCGGCCGTCGGATCCTTCGAGGCAGTAGCGCGAGAGGTAGGCGGCGGGAAGCCGGGTGTTCTCCCAGGTGTGCATGACACCGCTCATGACCCTTTCCTGCTCTTCGCGGCCCTGGGTGTGCCATTCGGAGATAAGGACGAGACCCGCGTCCGGACGGGTTGGATCGGGCAGGGCGGCTGCGGCGAGCTCAAGATCATTGGTCGTAGTGCCAGTCTTCAACCTCAACTGCGGTGGAGGTCAAGGTCACGGGACTCAATATCGATCTCCCGCACCGTGCTGCCGGCCCGCAGGCCAGCAACCGGACCGGGATCCCCTGGCTCTACCTTCCGCACGACTACCCGCAACGGCCACGTCCTCGTCGCGCGTCAGTGGAGACGGGCGACACGACCCCGGCCCATTGCCTGTCAAAACTTCTGACAGCAACACCGGATTCCTGGTCCGTTCCTACTCCGACCCTGGAACGCACCCAGGCTCCCCGAGACCGCCGCATGCGCGCGGGCCTGCCGGTCCGAGGCCGGCGGCCCGCCGGCCGCGTCCACCGCCGACTGGGCCGACACCACGGTCGAGGTCCTGCCCGCGGACACCTCCAAAAGGGTCGGCCGTCGGTCAGCGAGACCGTTCCGCATCGGTGACCTCGACGGTGACAGGGGTTCCGGCCTCCACCGTGCGGCTGACGGTGCAGAGCTTGTCGTGGGAGGTCTTTACGGCTCGCGGCAGGATCGCGCGGGCCCGGTCGCCGGCCTCGCCGGGGGGAAAACGGACGGTGAAGGCGGCCTCGAGGCCGGTCATGTGGTTGCCGCCCGCGTCTTGGGTCTTGTGCCCGTGGACGGCGACGGAGAACTCGGTGGGCTCGGCGTGCCGACTGGTGGCGACGTCCGCGTCGGCCGCGGAGCAGCCACCGATCGCGGCGAGGAAGAGCTCGACGGGGGTGAAGCCCCCGCCGGATCCGGTGCCGAAGGTGATGCTGTCACCGCGGGAGTTGGTCGCGGTGAACATGCCCGGACCGGTTCGCTCGACGGTGACGGAGCGCAGGGAGTCAGCAGTCATGACAGCGACGGTAGCCCCGCCACCACGCATGTGCCGTGCCACACGGCGGAGCGGGAGTGAGTACGGCAGGCGCTCCCGATGTCTGTCACACGCCTGTGACGCGGACCGGACCATTCCACCCACACAAGATCACTAATTTTCTGTCTGCAGCCAGCAGCCCGAACTCAACGGCCTCCACCGCAAGAGACCACGGCATACGGCTCTCCTTCAGTCACAGCAAAGCTCCAAGGAGTCGCCATGCGTACCGCCCTCCGCGCCGCCACCGCCGCTCTCGCCCTCTTCGGCGCGGCGATCGCCGCCCCCGCCACGGCCTTCGCGGCCTCTTCCCCGGCCCAGCAGGAATCCCCCGCGCGCACCCTGGTGATCGCCGAGAACTGCGTCAAGAGCAAGGTCATCCCCTCCCTGTCCGCCGGCCTGACGGTCAATTTGACCCACAGCGCGCACACCGGCGCCAAGGCGCAGCTGCGCGATGAGAGCGGCAAGGTGCTGAGCACGGTTGACCAGACCAAGCCGGTGGACCTGTCCAACGGCCTGCGGATCGACGGCGTGCTGTCCACCGCACCCGTCTTCAAGCAGCGCACCCAGGGCGGCGACACGCCGTGGACCGCCACCGCGTTCCCCACGCTGCCCAAGGAGTGCAACACCGCCGGCAGCCTCTACTCCACGACGACGTACGGCGGCCTGACCGTCAAGACCTACCAGGCCGGCCCGCAGCTCTTCAGCTCGCACATCGTCGAGAACGGCAAGCGCGTGGGCTTCCTGCGCCCGGGGCACACCGCCTACCAGGACGTCCGCAAGGTCGGCCAGCGCTACGTCCGCCTGACCGTCGACGGCGAGATCCACAGCTGGACCGGTGCCACCACCGTCTCCCCGAAGCTCGGCGTCTACAACGTCGCGGGCGGCACGAAGGTCCGCCTGGTGAAGAAGGACGGCCTGTACGGCGTCCAGATGACCTCGCACGGCACCTGGAGCAACTGGACCTACTTCGCCAAGGGTAAGTCCGTGATCCTCCAGGACAACAACACCATCATCGTGCTGAACGCGAACGGCACCCTCTCCAACTTCGTCTACGGCATCGCCCGTCAGACCGCACCGGTCTGGAACAACGCCTGATCATCCCCGACCGGCCGTCAAGGGCCCCTGCCTCACCGGCAGGGCCCTTCTCCACTGCCAGCTCTACGGTCTGAGGGCCGCCGGGGTTACTGACCTTGAAGGCGGGTTGTCGTAGGGGCTGACGATCGGTGATCGTCGCGGTATGCCGGAGGTATGAGGTATCCGCAGGGTGGGGGTCTGACCGCGGAGAGGCAAGCGTTCCGTGAGCGGGTCCGGATGAAAGCAGTCGCGATGTTCGCCGCCAGGCGGGGCAGCACGGACATCGCGGAGGAGTTGCGTGTCAGCGTCCGGTCGGTCCAGCGGTGGCGGCACGCCTGGCAGGAGGCCGGCCAGGACGGGGTGCGTTCCCGCCGCCCGGCGTCCCGGCCAAAGCTGAGCGACGCGCTGTTCGCTGTGCTGGAAGAGGAGTTGGCCAAGGGCCCGGTCGCGCACGGCTGGCCGGATCAGCGATGGACGCTGGTCAGGATCAAGACCCTCATCGGCCGGCGGTTCCACAAGAGCATGACGTTGTCGGAGATCTCGCAGATGCTGCGGCGGCACGGCTGGAGTCGTCAGGTTCCGGCCCGTCGGGCGGTCGAGCGTGACGAGGCGGCGGTGACCGGCTGGGTGAAGGACGTGTGGCCGCACGTGGAAACACCGCGGCGGCGCTCGGGGCCTGGCTCGGGCGGACGTCGAGGCCGACGCGGCCGGCAGCCCGGCAGCCCGGCGGCCGCGCCGCCCGCCCCCGTCCCGCTTTCGACCGCGGTGCCCGGCGTCGTGATGATCCGGCACCACAAGGGCACCGCGGAGCCCGCCTCGCCGAGTTCGAGGAGGAGGGCTGCGACCTCGCCCGTCTGGTCAGGGGTGAGGAGTCCGGTGGCCTCGATGCGCTTGACGGCCTCGTGGGCCCCCGCGCTTCCGGCGGTCTTCAGCCAGGCTCGTGCGACGCTCTCGCTCTCGGCTGCGGTCACGCCGGAGCGCCGAGCGGGCAGCACGACACGGGCAAACCACGGAGCAGTCGCGATATTCCACGGCCTCCATGGGTGGGCAAACGTAGCCTGTCTGAGAACGGGCCGCAGCCACCGGGTCTGTTGCGTATCCTTTCCAGCACACAAAGTACGGCGCGGGGGGCACCTGGTGACGACATATCAGCTGACGACAGAAGAATCCGGCCACTCGGACCAAAAGGATTTGCGCCAGCTAAGGGCTGTCCCGTAAATGATCTTCGAGTCGCACTGGGCAGGTTTGGTCGCGGTGCGATCCGCTCGCCTATCCGGCGAGGGCGAGGTTGTGCATGCGGGCGATGCCGAGCATGGCGTGGTGGACTCCGTCGCCTTTGAGGCGGCAGTCGCGGAGAATCTTCCAGGCCTTCATGCGGGCGAAGGTGTGCTCGACGCGGGCTCGGACCTGCTTGTGGGACTTGTTGTGGGCCTGCTTCCAGTCGGGCAGGTCTTCGCCTTTGCGGCGTCGGTGCGGCATGACGAGTCCGGTGCCGGGGTGGCCGCCGTCGGCGATCGTGAGTGTTTTGCCGACGGCGGCTTTGGCGCCGGATTCCTCCCATGCCTTGCAGTCGTTGCGGTTCCCGGGCAGGGGTCGGCCGACTACGACGACCAGGCGGGTGTCGGCGTCGATGACGATCTGGTGGTTCGTGGAGTATCGGTAGTTCTTGGACTGCTCGGCCACGGCGTGGTCTCGGGTGGGCACGAGAGTGCCGTCCACGATCAGCACAGTGTCCTTGGCGAACCGCTTGCGGGGCTGCAGGGCGAGCATCGGCCCGAGGTGGTCGATGATGCGGTCCGCCGCCGACTTCGAAACCCCGAAGAGCGGGGCGAGCTGGCGCATCGTCAAGTTCGTGCGCCAGTACGCCGCCACCAGCAGCGCCCGGTCCTCCAGCGGAAGGCTCCACGGCCGGCCCTTGCGGACCGCATCCGCCCCCTCGCGCCGCAGCACAGTCACCAGCTTCCCGAAACAGCGCGGGCTCAGCCCGGTGAACGGGGCTATCCAGGACGGCTCTGACGCCGTGATCACACCAGCCACGCCAAGATCATCTCACCGTGACCAGCAGTTACGGGACAACCCTTAGGCGAGGAGATCCGGTCGGAGTCGGAAGGCTGGTCCGAGTGGCGGTCAGGGGAGTCCGACGACCTGGAACCCGACGCTGATCCCCGAGTGATCTGCAACCGTCCGCAGATCACCTTCGGTTCCTCCGACGGCCTCATCCCTCTCGCCAGCACGGACCAGGGAGCCGCCGTCTTCCTGGCTCCAGAGGTCCACGGATACTCCGACGGAATCGTGGTCCAGGGCTCGGAGGGCGACTGGGCCGGCCACGCCATGGACTTCGCCGAGTGGCTGTACCGCTACCTGACCGGCGAGGAGATGGCCGGGGGGGCCAGCGCGGCCCTGCACCCCGGTCCCGTCCTGCTGGAGTACCTCCCCACGGGACCTGAAGAGCGGACCCGCGAGGCGTACGGCCCGGCCCGAGAAATATGAGTTCCACGCCAAACGAGACGACGTCTAAGTGAGAGATGCCCAGGTCCCCTACTGTCGTGAAAGCGAGAGATCGCAGTCATGCCTTCGCGCGTCAGGTGGAGGCGTGGAGGATGTGGCGGGTGATGGCCGCGGCTTCGTCCGGGTGGTGGTCGAGCCAGTCGGTGAGGTGCTCGCGGACGACCTCTTGGACGTATGCGTCTGCCTCGGGATTGCTGAGCTTGGTCCGGGTGGCGCCTTCGAAGACGGGACGGGCGAGTTTTACGGAGACGACCGCGGTCAGGCCCTCGTAGATGGCTTTGGCCGTGATGTCCTCGTCGTCCGCGCGCAGATGCCGGTGACGGCGCGCGTAGTCGTTGAATATGTCCGTGAGTGCGGTTCGGAAGCCCTGTTCGTGGGTGCCGCCCTCATGGCTGCGGGTGCTGTTCGCGAAGGAGTGGAATCCTCCCGTGGACCAGGTGTTCCACTGCATGGCGACCTGTACGGAGACCGTCTCGTTCTGGTTCTCCGACTCGAAGGCGATGGCGGTGGAGTGGACGAGGCTCGGGGGGTTGAGGTGGGCGACGTAGGTCCGTAGGCCGTCCGTGTGGTGGTAGTGGACGGGACGCTCCGGACGCTCGTCGGTGAGCGAGATGGCCAGGCCGCCGTTGAGGAAGGACAGTTCCTGGAGGCGCTGCGACAGTGTGGCGAACGAGTAGCGGGTGGTCTCGAAGATGCCTGTGTCGGGCTGGAACGCAATCGCGGTGCCGTGTCCGCTGCTCTTCTCGTGCTTCGTCAAGGCAGTGGTCGGGGTGCCCTTCTGGTACTCCTGGGTCCAGCGGTGGCCATCTCGGTGGACCTCGACCGTGAGTCGGCTCGATAGCGCGTTGACCACGCACAGGCCCATACCGCTGATGCCGCCGCAGACCCTGTAGCCGCTGTGGGGCTTGGAGCCGAAGGACAGCTCCGTTAGCTCGCGTTCGACGGCCGACATGCCGGTGGTCTCCTCCACCTCGACCGGCAGGCCCCGCCCGTTGTCGGCGACGCGGACGCCGCCGTCCGCAGTGATCGTGACGTCTATGGTGTCGGCGTGGCCGGCGAGGTGCTCGTTGACGGCGCACGTGACGACCTCGAACACCATCTGGTTCAGGCCGCGCTCACTGATCGAGCCGATGTACATGCCGGGGCGCCTGCGTATCCCCTCGCGGGCCTCGAGTACCTGGATGTGACTGGCGTTGTACTCATTCACGTTCGCGGGCTGACTGGGGTTGCCGGACTCGGTCATGAAGCACCCTCCCTGGGCCGTCCTGAGCAATGTGTGTGAGCGGATGTCGGCGAAGCAGCCGAAGCTGCTTCCACACCGTCGACAGCGCATGGCCATCCTATGTATCTGAGGATAAAACTGCAGGTCAGGACCTCTAGAATGAGGTCCCAGGTGGTCGCATCCACGGCTTGTCTGCAGCCGTCGTTCTAGGAGACCGCTGCTGGGAGCGGAGCAGCGGGAAGGTGGCGCCGAAGGCGCGCGGGGGGCCTTCTCGACTGGGCCTGAGGTGCCTTTTCCTACGAATTTCCGGCAGGGTGCGACACGCTACTGCGCCCAGTGAATGCGGAGCTCGGCGAGGACAGCAGGTCGGTCGGTAATGAGCTTGTCGCGCTTGGAGATCCACACACCGAGCTTCATGGTCACCAGCTCGCCCTCGCTGGCGACTGTGATCTCCTCCCCGCGGGCCCTGGGAACCGGCCGGTGGGTGTCTTCCCGCCCGACTCGCCGCATGAGGGCTGTCAGGCCGCGCTGGAATGCCTGCTGTGCCTTGCTCGGCCCCCTTCGCCGTGCGATCTGCCGCAGGAGCGGGGAGGGCATGCTGCCGGACAGCACCCTCGTCTCGATTGGTGGCTCCAAGTCTGGGTGACCCGGCGGACTGCGCTTCTCGGCGGTGGTGCGACGATGCGGAGATGCGCGACCACAATGAGCTGATCAACGTCGACGACCCTGCATGGCCGCTCCTTCTCCAGGAGCTGTCCGGCACCGACGTACCAGTGGAGCTGCTGCTCGGCGATCCCGTGGCAGGCCGAGCCTCCCTGCTGCAATTGCAGGTCTCCGCCCGGTCGAATTTGGGCGCCATCGTGTTGAACTGCGGCGGTTTGCTCATGGACGGTGGATGGCTTCGGATCTTTGGCAGTCCGAGCGATGCTGGTCTGCCTGGCCTGGCCGAGGTCAATGTGATGCCCTCGACATTCGATCCCACATGGCGACCTGGCGCTGGTCTCGTGATTGCGCACGACGTGCTGGGCGGGGTCTTCGCCCTTAATGGGGGCGACCCCCGTGAGGCCGGTCGGCCCGGGGAGCCAGGTGAGATCATCTACTTCGCCCCTGATGCGCTCGGCTGGGAGGCCTTGGGCGCTGGCCACTCGGCGTGGCTGTCTTGGATCCTCTCCGGAGGGCTCCAGGAGTTCTATGAAGGCATGCGGTGGGACGGCTGGCGCAGTGAAATCTCCGTGCTGGACGGTCGGCAGGGATTGTCGTTCTTCCCGCCGTTGTGGTCGGCCGAAGCCCGCCAGGATCTGTCGGCGGCCAGCCGTCGCGCGGTGCCCATGGCGGAACTCCTTTGCCTGAGCCGCGACTCGTGCCTTCAGCTCGATGGCGCCGACCCGGGCTTCCTCGGAGTCGCATGAACCGGCTCACCCGTCCAGACGCCGATAGCAGATGAGGGTGGCGGCGATGCTGGCGAACGCGAGGAAATGTTCGGCTTTGCGCTCGTGGCGGCGGTGCAGACGGCGGCATCCAGCGAGCCAGGCCACCGTTCGCTCCACGGTCCAACGGGGGCGGCCCAGGCGCTGAGAGGATCCGATGCCCTTCCGGGCGATGCGCGGGGTGATGTTGCGAGAGCGCAGCCACCTTCGCAGGAGCTCGGTCACCGCACTTCCGGCGGTCAGATCGGACCTCGCCGCACATCCAACCGTCACGACTGCCCGCCCGGCGAACGTTTCCCGCCGGAGGGCTACTTGTCGCGCATGGCTTCGATCTCGGCGGCCAGCGCGGCCACGTCGCGTGCCTGCGTGTAGAAATTGCTCGCGTACTCGTCGCTGATTGCTGGAAGAACCTTTTCGAACACGCCCATCAACCTGATCAGGCCCCCTCGGGACGGGGCGGTTTCTAGGGGGCCCTGGAGGACGCGGTAGGTGTAGCCGGCGGTGTCCGCGTCGAGCATGACCATGTCCTGGTCCTCGATGTCCAGGCCGCGGAACCTGTTCGGGAACGGCATGGCCCTGTACTCGTCCATCATCTGCGCGAGCACGTCGAGCTTCTTCTGAATCACGCGGAGATTCTGCCAGGGGCTGTGCGGTGAGGTGCCGTTCACCCCGCTGGACCGGACGTCACGGCACCTCCAAGCGCACAGACCCCACCCGGTGAACCTATGCGGTCACAGCACTAACGCTCGCGTGATCAACCCGATCTACGCGATCACATCACCAACCAAGACATCGACCGCACCGCGGCTGCCCATGCGGTCTCGGTTGCGGCAGGCCGTTCCCCAACCCGCCTCCGCTGCCTCCGGGTGGGAGGGCGGCGCAGGCGGACTGGGGCGGCGGTAGGCGTTGACGCGGCGAGGGTTCAGGCAGGTGTGACTCGGGTCCAGCAAGAGAGGAGGACGGGTTCGGGTCGGTGGAGGCCGTCCGGGTCCACGTCGAACACCTGTAGTGCCCTCAGGGTTCGCACCATACCGGCCGCGGTGACCGTCGCTTCGTAACGTCCGCTCTCAACTGCCGCCTCGAGGTCCTCGAAGGGCAAGCCTTCTTCCGTCATGAGTTCCAGTATCACTGCGAACCCTGACCACAGGGGCGCCTTCGGTGTCAGTCCCACCTGGGTCAGGAAGGCTTGCGCACCCTTCGGGTCGTCCAGCCGTTCCTGGAGCGAGCGCAGGGCCTTGGTCTCCGAGGTGCCCCTGGCCAGTTGTTCGGCGAGGTCGTCGACGAGCAGCGGCCAACCGCCCGTGGTCGCCCTGAGCCGGTTGAGGGCCGTCTCCGAGGTGAAGGCGCTCTTTTGATCCAGCGCCCAGGTGCGCAGTCCGTGGCGGGTGAAGCGCCGGAGGCTGACGATGCCCATCTCGCGTCGCTGTTGGTCGGACAGCAGGTCTCCCCATAGTCCGACTTGCTCCAGGCCGGCCACCACCACTGCGGAACGCGTGACGCCCGGGCCCGTGGGGAGCCAGGTCGCTGCCATGTCCAGCGCGTCGAGGCAGGTCTGTTCGCCGGGCGATTTCACGGTCAGGTCGGAGAGGACGAGACGGCTCGTGCCCGCCACGCCGCTGACGAGCTCACGCTCGAAGTCGGCGCGCCGGTTGATGATGGGCATCTTCCAGCCCGTCGCCTCCGCGACCTCGCGCAGTTCCGAGCCGACGCGGTTGATTCCCGTGGCGGGTGAGCCGATGACCACACGGGCCAGGTTCCGGCGGCCCTGTTCGCTACCGGTGACCTGTCGGCCCGGCAGGAGGTCCGCGATCTGGGCTGCGGTGAGCGGGCAGTGCGCGTGCGAGTGGGCGGACCGGTGGCGGGTCTCCATGGCCGTGAGCCGCTCGGTGACCTCCCGGCTCGACGTGTTCTGCAGCTGCGCGTCCACGTCCTCGAGCGTGCCGATCATGCTTAGGGCATTCGCGCTGCGCAGGTGCCAGCCGCGGTGCTCGGGATCGGGGGCGAGCACCCCCAGCCCCTCCATCTCGGTGAGATAGGCGCGGAACTGGTCGGGGTCCAGGTCCCGGAACCCTTCTGCCCACCAGTACGTGCACTCGTCCCGCAGCTCCGCGTGGGTCATCCTGGCGTCGATCCCGTGATGGTGGGCGTGGTGCGCCACGACGTTGGCGATCATGTTGTAGCGGGAGTCGAGCCGCAGGGTGTCGTGGAAGGCCGCCGTGATGCTGCGCTGCAGGTCCTTGTCCGACTGGACCCGCTCCACGTCCGCGCGGGTGATCGAGTACAGCGGGCCGCGGCCGCTCTCCCGCCTCGTGTGCATGGTCTGCACGAGCCGGTGCGCGAACATCTGGAGGAGGAAGGGCTGGTAGGAGCAGTGCCCGAGAATCCGGTGGACGAGCGGCGGTTCGTCGAACCTGTAGCCCAGCGCCGTCAGCGGCTTCAGCAATAGGTTGGCCGCGTCCTGGGGTTGCAAGGGACCGATGACCGTCGGGTGCTGCGAGAGATGGCTGAACGGGTTGTTCACGGCGAGAGTCGCGTACCGCTGCACCGAGTGCAGACCGGCAAACACGATCTTGACGCTGTCGTTCGTCTCCGAGCTGAGGTCCCGCAGGCGCCGGGTCTCCGTGAACCTTGGCGAGTCCGACTCGAAGAAGCTGTCCGCCTCATCCAGCATGATGAGCATCCGCCGGCTGCTGTCCTGCTTCAGCCATGCCCGGATGCCGGTCACGACGGCGTCCGCCGTCAGGACCGCATCAGGCCTGACCCGCTTCGCCAGGATCAGCGCGTCCTCCTCCAGCAGTCGGCGCCCGATGATGTTCCAGACGGCGGCGGCCTGCGCGCTGGTGCCGTTGTACGTGGAGTCGAGGCTCAGTGCCAGGCTCACGTGCGCAGTGGGCGCCTGGGCGGTGAAGTTCCTGCCCGCCTCTTTAAGGAGGGCGGACTTGCCGAGACCCCTGCCGCCGAAGACGACCTGGTTCCCGGCCGGGTCCTGGACCGAGCTGAGCTCATCCAGCCGACCGAAGAACATCTCCTGGGCGACCCGGCCGCGCTTCTCACTAACGTACGGGTTGACCGCCGAGAAGGGCAGGAGTACCTGCATGGCGCGGTCCAGCAGCTGGTTGCCGCGTGCCGCGATGTGTGCGAGTGCCGCGTCGTCGAGCACGACCATCGGCCGACGGCCCACACTCAGCGCCGCGAGCGCCGTCCGGTCCTGCACCGAGAGGGTTCCGAAGTACGCGACTAGCAGGCTGTCCTGGCGCGGGTCCTGCTGGACGCGAGCCATCAGCGCCTCGGGCTTCGGCTGGCCCCAGGCGAGCATCACCCTTAGCCGGCCGCGCAGGGCCGAACCGAAGGCCGGTACGAGCGCGTTACCCGTGAACCCCACGTCGACCAGGTCGAGGAACCGGTGGTCAGGGGTGGTGCTCCGCTGCCGGTCCCGCTGCGGCCTGCGCAGACTGCGGTAGCCGATGAGCCGCAGGGCGGGCATGAGCAGGTTCTCCTCGCTCAGCCCCTCTAGCCTCCGAACTCCCCGCCGTGTGGCCATCTCACGCCAGCCGGCCAAGCCATGGGCGGCCTGCTCCGTGAACTCGTCGGACATGGTGGAGAAGTCGAGGGCGTCGAGGTCGAAGAAGCGTTTGCGCTCCCGTACCGCCTGGATGAGTTCCTCCGTGATCCCGTGGGACAGTGCGTCCGGCACGGCGGGGAAGAAGGCGTCCAACGGATGGTCCGCCTGGCGGGTGTCGGGGATGCTCTCACCGTTGGAGAGGTGGGAGATCAGCTCCTCCGCCGTCAACAGGTCGCCGTCGTCGAGGACGGGCGTGACCCTGGCGACGTTCTCAGGCTTGAGGTCGGGGATCTCCATGAGCCGGGCTCGCAGGGTGGCCACCGTCTTCGCGTGGGCCCGTTCCAGTTCCTCGGACAGCTCAGCTAGGCGCTGGCGGACCGAGGCGAGGTCGGACGCTGGGGTGATGACGGAGGCCTTGAGCCGGTGCTCGAAGTCGCGTTCCTCCTCCTCCTTGAAAATGCCGTTGACCCGGGTGCGTCGCAACGCGTCCTCCAGCTCCCGCCGCTTCACCTCAAGCTCGGTGACCGTACGCCTGGCGGCCGCGTCCACCTCCACCAGTACGGGCTCCGCGATGGGCTTGTCATCGCCGCTGAGACGGGGCAGGTGACGACGCTCGGAGAGCTCGATCAGGTGGGTGGCGACGTCGAACCGCTCGGCGGCCGCGTGATCGCTGACGGCGTCCTCCCACGTTCTGCCCATAGCGGCCGCGATGGCGGCGGCCGTGAGATGCGGCCGGGTGACGTGCCCGGTTGTCCCGTCTACCCGCACGCCCGGCAGCTTCAGCAGGTCGGCGCCGAGCACGGTCTCGGCCGGCGGCTCCTCGGGGTCGAGCCGGGCGTCACCGGCGAGAAGCTCGAAGGTCAGGCGCAGGGACTCGGCGGCCGAACGCATGGCGGCGGCGGCGTACGGGTCGTCGGTGAGGGCCTGTTCCGCGAGGTCCGAGAGCACATCTTGCTGGAGCGCCAGTACGTTGCTGCGCATCTCTTGGACCTGGTCGCCGCTCCAGTCCTGCCTAGCCGCGCTGAGGGCACGGGCGGCGGTGACCCACTTTTCGACCCACCGAAGTCGCTCGCGCACCAGCCGCAGCAAGTTTTGCCGGGCGGGGCCTTCCAGGGGGCTCCTGCTGGACTTCATCATCCGGCGGTCGATCTCGTTGAGTTCGTCCTGGAGTTTGGAGTCGACGCTCAGCTCCCGTACGCGCTCGGAGACCTCGTCGAGAACGGTCCTGTTGTCGTCTGCGGCGCTTCGTAGCAGCTGGCCGACGAGCCCGTCGGGGGCGAGCCAGATCCGGGTGATCTCGGTCGCGCGGTTGAACCGGATCCGGGGTACCTGGTCGAGACCCTGTCGACACTCCTCGCGGGCTTCCTGCATGGTCTTCTCAAGTTCGGCCGCGCCCTGGGCCACGGCGAGCGGCGGTGAGTGGAGCAGCGTTGATCGCAGGGCACGGGGGGAGACCTCGCCTGCAATGGAGGCGAGGCTCGGCGGCAGGGCCGACGCCACGCGCTCCAGCGGGGCGCTGGTTTCGGGGTCGCCCGTGATCAGGACGGTTCGCAGCAGGGCCGCGGTGACGAGGGCGGCGTCGGGCCGGCTGTCGACAAGCTCGTCGAGGTCCAGCTCGGACAGTTCGGCCCGGATGCGGGAGGCACACTCGCCGCTGGCCGATCGCAGCGCGTGGGCGTACGCGGAGATTCGCAGGGTGGAGGCGCGGTAGCGGGGTTCGCCGTTCTGCTCGGCGAGTGCCGCCGCTATGCCGTAGCGCCGGGCTTCTAGGAGGGGCATGAGTGTTGCGGTCCGGGGCGTACTGGTCGTGGCCGGCACGTCGGGGTGGCCCGCGCCGGACGCCGCAGCAGCATTTGGGGCCTTGCCGGTCGGCTGGGGCGGCAGGTGCGGGGATGCGGGCGCGGCGATCGAGGTGGGCGTCGACGGCGGGGACAGTTGCGGTTGCACCCGGTCAGAGGGGCCGGCTGGAGGGGATGCAGTCGGTGCGAGGTCGCCGCGCCGGGTGTCCGGCCCCGGGGTTGGAGACCCGGCGCCAGCAGGTGCCAGCTCGGACATCGCCGCCGGCACGGGTACCGATGCCGGTGTCGCTGGCGTGGCCTGGGCAGTCTTGCGTTTTGGGGTCGCGGGGCCGGGGACCCGTTCGGCGTCGGCGGGAAGGTACTCCTGGGCGTCAGTTATGGGTTCCCGCCCGCCAGCGAGGGTGAGTCCGGCGTGTTGCGCGGCCAACATCACCAGTGCGGGGGCGGGTGCCTTGGCCGACATCGCTCCGAGGAGCTCGAGGATCTCCGCGGGCCGGTCCTGGTTGCCCTGCGCGAGCTCCACCATCCTCAGCAGTATGTCGAGTGCTTCGGCGTCGGCACGATCCTGCGTATCCCAGACTTCCTGAGCCCGAAGCGCCTCCGCCCGCTCTTGTGCCCTGACCAGTGCGTCGGCTGGCAGCGCAGAGCCACCCCCGCGGGCCAGGCAGGACATGAGCCGCAATCGCGTACGGAGTTGCTCCGTGCCTATCGCTTCGATCGCGTGGGCGGTCTGCTCACGCAAGCCTGGCAGGTCGATTCGGTCAGGGGCCGGGCCGTACGGGCGCAGCGAGGACAAGGCTTCGTCGAAGGAAAGCGCTACCTCAGTGAGCGTGTCGAGTTCCGCACCGTCCGGCCTGGCTTGTGCTGCCAGAGCCTGGGCGACCCGCTGCACGGAAATGCTCGCGGCCTCAAGGGCCCGCTCGATCCGCGCTAGGCGGGCTGTAAGCAGATCCTCCGATATCGCGTCCGGGGCGGGGGTCGAATCGTCCGACGGAGGGGAGGCGGCGGCTGCCCTATCGAATTCGATGTTTCCCTCGTCTTTCACCTCGGGCTCGAGCCCGGGCTGCTGGAGCAGACTCACCAGGCGCTCGACTGCCTCGCGTACGGCGGCGGTGCCCGTCGGAAGCGACTCGTCGGTCATCCAGGGCTGACCAAGAGCCCAGAGCCAAATTGGCGCGTCCTCAGTACTGACGCGCAGGAGGGACCACGCGGCCAGGCGCAGCAGCGGGGGGCTCCAGCGCCGGGTGAGCGGCTCCGATGCACCGACGGCAGTTAGCAGGTCGTGGAGGAGCGGCTGGGCGAGGTGGGTAGCCGCGTGACGTGCCTTGGCGGAGTCAGGGTCGCGCGTCATCCGGGTCAGGACATCCCGGCAAAGCGCGGGGCTCACTCTGGTGCCCATGATCGAGATGCGCAGGGTGCCGAGCAGGTGACGGCGCTGTTGCACCGACATCGAGTTCAGGGCGTGTTCTACGTCGGCCTGCTGAAGCAGCTTCACGGCCGAGCCGATGGGTGAGGGCAACAAGTTGAGGGCGTGCGCCTGGGCCTCTAGGGCATCGGTGATGTCGGGCGCCAGGACGGCGTTCGGCCCTTCGCCCACGATGAAGGGGGTCTCGGGCTCTTCGCACAACTGGTTACGCCGTCGGCGGGGTGAGGTCACACGGTCTCCTGCGAACTGGTTGGTACGTGGTTCAACGTTCAGTCCCGAGTTCCCGCGTTCCGATGGGCGCGGCAGAGCTCAGGTACCTCGACTGTGCGGTCGCACGTAGGTGTAGCCCGGGGGCAGCTCGGGCGAGCCGGCCAGACCGAAGGTCAGGAAGTCCTGGCGGAACAAGCGTCGTTGTTCTTCGCTCGCTTCGTGGCCCAAATGGCCTATACAGCGAAGGAATCCCGGAACGTGGTGGCCGTTGATGGCACGGCCGGTGTCGACGCATTCGTCCGAGGGATGGGAGCCGCGTGGCCTGCCTTCGATCACGAGAGGGGTGTAACAGACCAGCTCCAACACGGTTTCACGCAGCCGCTGCGGGTGGTGGTCGCGGCCGTCGGGGCCGCGACTGCCCCTGGTGAGGGTGAGCCGGGCCGCGGCGAGCAGCCGCCGCAGGGCGGCCTCCACCAGGGGCGCGGCGGGGTGGTGGGGTACGTCCGTCAAGACGAGGCATACCGCGGTGTAGAGGCGGTCGCGGGCGAGCAGGGCGCGGCCGTACGCGTCGAGCAGGCCCAGACGCCGAACGGCGGTCAGGACGAGCACCTCGGTGCCGTCCGCAGCGTCGTGCGCAATGCCGCGCGTGGGGCCCCGGCCCGGTGGGTCCCCGCCGCCGTCCCGGGTGCGAACCCGCCGGTCGTAGCGGTGTGCTAAGGGCTCGCCGTCGACCGTCTGGGAATGGAGCAGCCGTATGGTGCGGCCCTGAATGACCCGGTCGGCCCGGTGCCAGGTCATGGTGAGCAGGATGCCGGGAAAGAACCCGGCGGGCCACTCCAGACCCGCGAGAGCGCCCTCCCCGTCGGGCTCCGCGTTCTGGGTGGCCTGGTGGGGTGGGAGGTCAGCTCCATCATGTGTGAGCAGGAGCCGTACTCGGTTCGCCGCGTCACCCCCGGCGGTTGAGAGGCCGGGAGTGAGGCCGTCTAGGACGTCGCGGGGGAGCGGTAGCCGGCCGCTTGACAGGTCACGGGCCCTCAGCGGCTGGGTCCACTCGACGTGGTCCGGCCCTGCCGGTCCTCGTACGGGATCGCCCAGAGCGCGGTCATCCGGCCCCCACTGCCCCTCGCCGGGCATGGTCGAGCGCTCTGCCGCACCGGCGGCGCCAGGTTCCGTGGAAGGCGGGGGCGGCTCGGCGGCCGCCGCGAGAGGCTCGCCGTCCGGCCGAGCGCGATTAGGCGAGGCCGTGGGCGCCTCTGGGCGGGTGCAGTCCGGAGTGTCGCCGGCCCGGTACTCGGCCCTCCACACGCCGCCGCTCTGCCAGCGGTCGTACTGAACCAGGTGCACGCCGTTCGGGAGGAGGCCGGTCCCCTCGTTTGTCTCGCCCCGTACGTAGTCCGCCAGCAGGACGTTGGCATGGCTGACAACCATGGGGTACGCCGTGCCCCGCAGGGATCCGAAGGCCTGGGGCCGCCCTCGCAGCGCCGGGCCGAGGGCGGTGTGGACCGCCTTCGGCCGTGCCGCCGCGCGGCGGTGACCGATTGGCGCGGCAGACCGGCCGACCGACTGCGCAAGCGCTTCCAGGGCATCGCGCCCCATCGGCCCCCGGTCGGCGAGACGGGCGGCCATGGACGTCCGGGTGAAGGCATAGTCGCCCCACATCCGGAGATCCGGCGAAGACGCCAAGGCCAGCCGGACAACGGACATCAGCCGAAGCAGGGCGACCTCCGTCTCCGCCGGGCCACTGGCGGGCGGCAGCATCAGTGGCAGCGGCGCGGGGGCGAGGGAGCTCGTGAGCTGGTCCTGCCCGCGCGTCATCAGGTAGCGGGCGTAGTATGCCGTGTCGTTCAAGTCGGCTTCCGACCCCGTGTACCGGGCCTCGACGAGCAGGTGCCCGTACGCGTCCGTCGTTCCGCGGCGGCTCAGCCTGTTCAGCCGGTCGGTGGTCGCGGCTAAGCCCTGGCCGAACGCCTCGGTGTCGAAGACCATCCGCTCGTGCAGGGCCGCAGCGGCGGCCGACTCGTGCTCCCCCGGCCCTTGCGCGCCCGCCGGAGCGCCGGCAAGCCATGCGGGAGTGTCTCCGGTGTTCCCGACGGCCGGGTGGGCGCCTTCCTTGTAGACGACCTCCGCTGGCAACAGGTCGCCCCCGGTACGGATGTTGATCATCGCTCCGACGGGCAGGGCCTCGGCTCGGTCGCCGAGAGCGACATCTGGGAAGTCTTCGATGTCCAGCGGCCCTCCGGCGTAGCCGCCGACCTGCGTGTCGAACCCGAAGTAGACCGCGTTGAAAGCGACTGCGGTGTGCACGGGTGCGGTTCGGCACGCGACGAACGCGCAGACGTACCGGCGAAGGCGTTCGAAGCCTGGGTGGGCTCGCACGTCTGACGCCTGGATCAGCTCGGGGCCGAGCAGAGGTGGGTCTACGTACGGCCGCCAGACCCGAGCGGAGGCACCGGTGTCATTCGTCAGTCGCATATGTGACCAATGGTGGCCCGGCGGGGTGAAAAAGTGAAGGGTTGGGGTTGATCCGGTCAGTTTGGGCGATGCGCTCTACCCCCACCTGTTGACCCGGCTAACTGAGCCAACAGCGGCACGATGGCACGACTGGGACAGCGACGGCGGTAGCCACACACGCCTCAGCTCTGGACAAGGTCCTGCCGCCGCCCGCTCCAGTCTGGGGAGTGGGGCGGTGAACCTGCTCCTGACGTGGTTCACCGCGCCGGGAAGCGGATCGGGGTGCGAAGGGTGAAGGCGTTGGGGGTGCGGGGCGGGGCGCAGGCTGCGGGTACCCCGTAGGTGTTCGGTTTCACGGGTGACTCGGCGGTTCACCTGGCAGCCCGAGCGCAGTAAAAGCTCGTGGCGCACTGCTCTGGCGGTGGGGCGGGCGCGGAAGGTCATCTCGCTCTACCACCCCGTCTGGATACGGACCGATCCCGCGGACATCGCCTTCGCCGACCGGCACGCGGCACAGGGGCTGTCCAGTAAA
>NZ_JCAXEG010000033.1:0-31876 GCF_059758875.1 Streptomyces sp. GQ60
GGTTTGTCGCGGATCAACGCAGCTGCACAGTGCCTCACGTACCCTGACCTGAAGCACCGTCAAAAACCCCGCTGGCCTGCGGGTTTCACTCGACACTTCAGTGCCGCCGACCACTGACAACACCCGACGCGACCACCCAGAAAATGTCGTCTCCACCAACATTTCTCACCGCGTCGGCCCTGCGGCGTCGGCGAACGGCTGCTCGCCGACGCTGGCGAAAGCCGCCCCTACAGGTAGTGGTCATCTGCCTCGAAGGTCGCGAGGAGCCGAACGGAGGGGGTGCCGGCCTCCGGGGTGTCGCTCACGACGGGCTCGAGCGTGTGCACCAGCGAGATGAGCACGCTGCTGTTGTCGGCTTCGGCCACGGGCCCTGTCGTCGGCTCGAAGCGACCGGCGCGGGTCATCCCGTCGATCACGACGGGCAGTGCTTCGGCTGCCTACGTCGCGGCCTCAACCGGCTCGACGCCCGCTGCCAGAGCCACCTTCGCGATGATCTCCGCTCCAAGTACCTCAGTGAGCCGCTCCGGCGTCACCCCCGCGTTCGCCCCAGTCCCGACCAGGAGTCGACGTGACCCTTCAGTCCCGCGTCGGACAAGACCTTCGCGGCCTTCTCCACCCCGGCCACAGTCAGAGCATCACGCTCAGGAGTGCTCGTCATCACAGATTCCTCACCTCAGGGAGCCAAGAGGCTGCACCGATGCAGCGGCCCGCCCCTACACCGAAACCCGCAGCCTGCCAGAAGCAACCGCCACGATGTGGAAGCTCACGCGGCTCCCCGCACACCAACAGGGGTTCCTTCTTTGCCCCGCAGGGGCGGGCCCCGGCGGGCAGCGCCTCCAAAGGGGCCCGGGAGCAAAGCGACCTGCCCGCAGGGCAGCTCCTTTTGCCCGCCCGTGCCCGAAGGGCACACAGAGCGCGGGCCAGCCCGCAGGCCTATCCGGCCCACCGGCCCGCCTCTCACAGCTCCCACCCCGGGGCCACCCCACCGGTCAGCACAGCGTCCATGTCACCCCACCCGCAACCCGCACTCGCGCACGCCGCCCAGCCACGGCCGCGCAGCGCCACCCCAGCCCCGCACACCGGACACTGATGCTCCGGCGCAGCGTTGACCTGCCACCCGAAGCGCGCCGCGACCTCCGGCACCGAGGACTCCAAACCAGCCCGGGTCACGTTCTCAAGGGTCACGCTGGAGTCCTCGAGCACGGACAGGACACGCACACCGTCAGGGTCACCACGCGCGCCTCGGCCTCGGACAGCGTCAGGCGCTCCAGGACGAGTTCAGCGCCACGGTGCACCGCCTCGAAGGCCCCCTCCAGGCCGTACGCGACCGACGCCACACCAGCAGGACCACAAGCGACCCCACACCAGCCACCGGTCTTCCAACCGCCCACAGTCAGCACACGCGATCAGCTGCCTACAGGCTCGGCGCCCAGCTCACCCACACTTCGGCGTCGCTCTTCAGCAGCAAATCGGCATCACACCTTCAGCAAAGCCACAACCCCGCAGGTCACACGAAGCAGCATCCACTGACATCGAAACGCCGAGGCACTGAAGAACCACCGCCGAATAGCACTGCGCAGTGCTCAACCAACCTGCGCAGCCCAGGGTCAGGGGGCGTGGGCGCTGGCGTCAGAACGGTGGTTCGTCGGAGTAGCCCTGCGTGCGAGCAGGTGCGGGGTTGGTGCTCCCCCACCCGCCGGCAGTTGGCGCGGCACTGCTCGCCCAGGGGTCATCTGCAGGGCGCGGGGCCGGTACTTCGGGGGCCGGCTTTCCCGGCGGGGGTGGCACGGCCTCTTCGGGATCGATCCCGTCGATGGCCTCATTCCAAAGGTGGCGCAGGTACTCCCGGCACGTGGACGGGTCGTGCGGATCGAAACGGTCCTCCGGTTCGGCCCAACGGGGACGGTCGGGGTCCTGTCCTCCCAGCAAGCAGAGCGCGCGCAGGACGGTGTCCACCGTGGCCCACTTGCTGACCACTTCTCCGAGCAGCAGCCGACGAACAGTCTCCCGACTCACCGTCTTCACCTTGCCCAGGCGCCCGGTAGCAGCAGCGATCTCGGCCAGGGTGGGGCGTCCGGCTTCCCTGAAGTGGACTCGAAACTCTGCAACGAAGTCCCGTCCAGGACCGGGAGGCAGTACATCTTTCCCGGGCATGCGCAGCATCTGAGGCACTCCCCAACTCTGCCACGCTCCAATGCCGTTAGACATGGAAAGACACATATTCACACCGCATGACGCCACGCAAAAACACATGACGACCCATAAAGGCGTGGCCAAGCACATTACGACCCAACGATCACACGCTGGAAGCCATTTCTGACTCTGTCTGACCCGAGAAGACCTACTTCAACAACTAGTCGTTTTCGCTGGTCAGAGGCACTTTCGAGGTGCTTTCTTTGATGTCATCCACCCCAAGAGACGTCATTCGTCTCACAGGATGGACAGCGGCGCGGCTGTCCCGGAAACGGCGACGGCCCCCTGGTGCGCAGGGAGCCGTCAACAGAGGACAGTCCCCCAACGAAGGAGAACCACATGTCCACGACCGAGCGTACGGACATAGCCAACGCCGAGGAACCCCCTGGACCAGGCCCCGCGCCCCGAGCCGCCCGATGGCGCGACAAGGTACGCCGGATTCGCAACGAGGCCGGCATCCACCTCGTCAGAGGAGCAGCAGCCGCCTTCGGCGGCACCCTCGTGATCTACGCCAGCACCTGGCTGTCACGCCGCTGACGCAATAGGCCGGGGCGATGATCACGGCCGAACCTCGCCCCGGCCGAGCAGGCATGGACCGGCCAACCTCTCTATCGCATCTCGGCATCCCGTAGCGGAGAGATCGGGATTCCGAGGGCCTGGCTCTCCGGCACGTGAGAGACCTGCTGCAACGACTGGGTCGGCGGGCGGAGGATCAGGTTGATCGGGGCGGAGCTGGAGAAGCTGCTGTACACACGGCCGGTACCAGACACCCTTGAGGAGCAGCTCGCTGCGCTGCTCAAGTGGGCGAAGGGTTCCAAGCAGGTGGTGGCGCGGGAGTTGGGGGTGTCGCGGCGCACGGTTCAGCGATGGACGGCCCGTAGAGCGTTGGCACGGGCCAAGCCCTCCGTCCGGCACGCGGCGGTCATCGAGACACGGGTACGGGCCCGGTGGCAGCCACTGGTGCGGGCGCGCCGGCGGGCCGCCGCGGAGCAGCAGGGGCTGGTGGTGCACACCCGGGCGCGGTTCGGGTTCACGGCCAGTATCGGGAGTACCGACGATCCGCGGCTTCGGCTCGTGACGGCGGTGGTGTCCGGGAAGGTTGCCCGGGAACTGCTCGCTGCCTGGGAGGCCGGTGTCTCGGAGAAGCAGCAGGAGGTGATCTTGGGCCGGGCCCTGGGACACGTCTACTTCCGTCAGACGGGCCGGCGGGCGGACACGCTGAAGGTGAAGTTCAAGGAGGTCGACTTCATCGAGTTCGGGCTCGCGCAGCCGTCGTGACACGAGGGCCGCGCGGCAGAGCGCGAGGCAGGAGGGGCTCTTATCCCAGGGCCTCGCGCTTCTCGGCCCAGTCCCAGACCACCGGGTCACGCTGCGCGCCTGCCCGGTCGGCGCGAGGCTGGGGCGGGCGGATCTTTATGGTCTCGGCCAGGCGCAGCAGGGCCGGCCGGTCAGTGGGCGCGGCCAGCAGGTGGGGCGTGCCGGTCAGGTGGGCGAACTGTGCGGCGGCATGGAGGAAGGGGACGGCCCAGGCCGGCACGGGGTAGATCGCGCAGCCATCGGTGTAGCGGGTGCGGTCGTGCAAGGGTGAGGGTGCTGTCGACGCGGTGGAAGCCGTCGGCTCGGGCTGTGGTGAGCTGTTGGAACGAGGCCCCAGTGGCGACGGCTCCCGCGAGGGCCGCGGCGCGGGCGGGGTGGGCGCTCGCGGCGTGCAGGCGGGCGGCTGTCGGCGACGGGTGAAAAGTGGTTCTGGATCACTTTCCGTGCCAGGGCCACGGAGGGTCACGGAAACCGCGATCATGAACCCTCGTGACCGACGAGCTTCTCCTCCAAGACCTCTGGTTCCACCACGCCGATGAGTACTTGTTTCCGATCCCGTGATTTGGCTGAGCGGACGGCCTAATCTGGTGGGGTGTTGGCTGGCGCTGAACGAGGCAGTGAGCGTCGGTGTCGGGGCTGTGACGAGCCTCTGGCGCCGGGGGCCAGTCCGGGTGCGGTGTTCTGCTCATCGACCTGTCGTTCCAGGTCATGGCGTCGCCACCAGAGGTTGCGAAAGCGTCTGGCAGCAGTGCGGGACGGCGCTGGCGTGACGGAGTGCACCGTCTGCGGAGCCCGGTGGATCGCCGGGTTGGAGCGGCGGTCGAATGCCATGTACTGCTCGGGGCGGTGCAAGGTGAGGGCCTGGAGGGCCCGGAACGAATCGTTCGGCGAACGGTCACAGTAACCGCAGTGCGAACGCCCATCCGGTCACGGTATGCCCAACTCCGTTCAATTCCACGGGATTTGTTGCGATCAGTGGCTTTCCGGTCTGACGCTGTGAGGGCGGCGGACCGCGTTCCGTCACGGTCTTTGGAGCCGTGCCCGGTCCGCTCGGGGTGGTGAAAGCCCATGCCCGAACATCACATCGAGGTCGGAAGCGTCAGCCAACAGCGATACGAGCAGATCGTCGCTGAGCTGCGTGAAGTGGTCGAACAGCAGTCCCGGGGGTCGTTCGTCATCGGGGACCGTTCTCTGGAGATCGAGCCGGTGCGTGAGCGCGGCGGACGGACCGCAGGCGAAAGGATCCCGGTCGTCCGTGACTCACTTACCAGGCTGGCGGAGGACATCGGGTTGTCCTTCAGCGCGGTGTCTGCCGCCAGGTGGACCGCTTCACGGTGGCCGAAGGAGCACCGTCGGTCCGACGTCTCGTTCAAGGTCCACCGCATCCTGGCCCGGATCGAGGACGAGCAAGAGCGGTTCTTGGCGATCTGTAATCCGCCCAAGGGCAAGACCCGCTGGTCCGTTGACGATGCCAGCCGCCGGGTCGGCAATCGGGTGGAGACGCCCATCTCGCCTGAGGAGAAGGTCAGCGCGATCCACGCCTTGGCCCGGGATGAGCAGGTGGCTGCGGCCGTGACCACCGAGCTGCTACGCAGGCCGACCGTGGCTGCTCAGGTCAGCCCCGAGGACAAGCTCCGGGCCGTGGAGGAATTGACCCGCGACGAGGGTGTCGCCGCAGCGGTGACGACCAGCCTCCTGAGGCGGCCGGCGGTCACGGCCCAGGTCAGCCGGGAGGACAAAGTCCGGGTCGTGGAAGAGCTGACCCGCGACGAGTCGGTGGCCACCGAGGTCACCACCGGGCTCCTTCGCCGGCCGGACGTCGCGTTCAAGGCCATGTCCGATGACCGGGCCCGCCACGAGGTCAATCACGCCCAGGTCGAACGGGGCCGCCAGGCCCGCGAGCACTTCGAACGCACCAGCCCCATCGCCCCGGCAGTCCGTCATATCGAGCGGACCATGGAGTTCATGGACCTGGTCACGGCCTGCCACTCCTTCGTCGCAGCGGCCGGCAGGGCGGTTCCGGGCCTGCGGGACCGCCAGCTCGGCGAGGACGAGAAAACGATCGTCCACGAAAACGTCGCCCGCGTCCGCGCGACCCTCGACTGGATCGAGACCGCGGTCGACACCGGCAAGGTCGACGTCGACGGCGAACTCGCCCGTCTCCTGAGCGGCCAGTAACCATGCCCCGCGCCTCCCGGCGCCGGGGCCAGGCCGCCCAGCGGCACGCCGACACACTCCGCTTCATCCTCTTCGAGGCCCGCCCCGCCGGGCTCCTCTTCCACCAGATCGTCGCGGCCAGCGAACTCTCCCCCAGCCAAGTACGGGCAGGACTCGCCACGCTCCGCGACATCATCGCCGCCAACAACTGGCCACCACTGATCTGGACCAGGGCCGACGGCTACCAGCTCGGAGCCGAACGAGCCGCCCTGGAAGCCTACGAACGGACGGTGATCAACGAAAAACTCACCGCGTTCCGCCGGTTCATCACCGGCACCGTCGCACCCCACGCCGCCGCCCACCCGGGCGACAAGTGGGTCAAGCACATCGTCGCCCAGCTCAATTCCATCGAATCCACCCTCGACCTCATCGCAACCGCCTGAAAGATCCCCACGGGGGCGGAACCCGGCTTGGCCGGGTCCCGCCCCCGCTTCGAGTTCACCCGGGACAACCTGATGCGCCATCGCCGCTACCCCTCGGACACCACCGACGCCGAGTGGGCCCTGCTCGAACCCCTCCTGCCCATACCCGCTTGGCAGACTGAGACCGGTGGGGCCCCGGAGAAACACCCCAGACGGGAAATCGTCGACGCCATCCGCTACGTCGTCGACACGGGCTGCAAGTGGAGAGCCCTCCCGGCCGACTACCCGCCATGGCGAACCGTCTGGGGCTTCATGGCGAGGTGGACGGCGGCTGGCGTCATCGGCCAAATTCGCGACCACCTGCGCGGACGCATCCGCCGGGACATGGGCAAGGGCCCCCGAGCCGTCGCCACCGTGATCGACTCCCAGAGCGTCAAGGCCGCCGAGACCGTCGGCAAGGACTCACGCGGCTATGACGCGGCGAAGAAGATCAATGGCCGCAAACGGCACATCGTCGTGGACACGCGGGGGCTCCCGCTGCTCGTCATAGTCACCCCAGCCGACATGACCGACCGCGACGCGGCCAAGGAAGTCCTCTTCCGTCTCCGGCTCATGCACCCCGAGATCACCATCGTCTGGGCCGACTCCGCCTACGCTGGCCAGCTCGTCACCTGGGCCAAGAAGTACCTCCGCCTCACCATCAAGACGGTCAGTCGGCCGAAGGACGCTAGCGGATTCGTCGTTCTCCCGCGCCGTTGGGTCGTCGAGCGAACGCTGGCCTGGCTGATGCACGCGCGGCGGCACGCCCGCGACTACGAACGGCTCGTCCAGCACTCCGAGGCCCTTATCACCTGGGCCGCCATCACCCTCATGACCCGCCGCATCACCCAGAAGGGGAAGAAACCCCTCACGGGCCAGCCACTCGCGGCTCAGTCCCTGGCATCCGCAGCCTGAGCCGGCGTCACCAGCCCGGATCACTTCCACCCTCAACCAGGGGTACTTCTCCTGTCTCTGTGGATCAACCACACCATGACAGGCACCCCAACCAGCGAGGACGGAAGAATCTGAAACGGTGCGGGCAACGCCACCACCCCAATGACCGCCGTAACGACGGCAACAGCCAGTACCGCGATCATCAGACGCGGCTTGCGACGCAGACGGCCCCTCACCTCGCCTACCGTCTCGCCATCGGCACCCGCAGCCATGCCCGATACTTCCACCGTAATCCGACTGCTCGCGAGCGCATTCGCCTCCAGAGAGTCGATCCAGTACTTACGCAGCACAGCCAGTTTCCGCTCGAAGTCGACGGCACCTTCACGGCTGGAGAAGGTGCCGGGTATCGCGACCGACCGACCACGGGCACGACGGGCGCGCAACTCCCACCAGAGCCCCCCACGTGTGTGGTGGCTCTTCTTCTCGATCTCGGTGATCTCACTCCACGGGATCGACCGCCGGCTGACGAACGTACGGAACTCCATCCGCTCAGACGTCAGCAGCGTCCTGCCGTATGCACGGTTGGCCAGATGAAGAACCCCAGCCAGCCAGAACGCGCTGATGACCCCAGCCCACAACAAACGCCCCGCCCCCGAGGATTCTGGTCCTGCCGACAGCCCGATCGCGGCCGCTACGCCTGCCCAGACCAAGGTCAGAAACCCGGTCCACACCCAGGTACTGCGTCGGTTAGAAGCATCCAGGCTGATCCATATCTCTGGCATGCCCAGATGCTATGAACCCCTGTCCGCGTTGCACAGTCCGGATGAAGACTCCCTGTCCGGTTGTCGTGAACGAGTCACAAACAGGTACTGACGTCGTGCTCGACACCATCACCATCCGCGGCGAGCTGGTGACCGTCCAGGCCGCCGCGAGGTCCGGCCTCATGCGGCGTGCAGGACGCGCTTGCGCAGGAGGTCGAAGTTGGCGCGGCCGAACATCTGGCGCTTCAGCATCTTGATCTTGTTGTTGTGGCCTTCGACGGCGCCGGAGCTGTAGCGCAGGCTCAGGCCGGCGACGACGGCGTCGAGGTCCTGTTCCAGGCCGGTAGCGAAGGTCCGCAGGGCCGGGATCGAGTCGGCCTGCACCCGTGCGATCCAGTCCTTGAGCCGGTGTCCGTGGCGGTTGTTCATCAGCTCGGCGAACGCCCTGGTGTGCTCGGCGGTGCGATCGAGATCGGGGCAGCGTGCCAGCAGGTCCTTGAGTCTTTGGGCCTGGTCTTCGTCGAGGTTGTCGGGGTGGCGGGTGATCCAGCTGGTCACGTCCCTGACGGAAGTCTTGCGTCGGGGCGGCGGCTGGTTCGGGAAGGCCTCTCGGAGGCGGTGGACGTACTTGCGGACGATCTGCTCCTGCCCGTCGTAGCCGCGCTCACGGATCTCTTCGAAGAGGCGTCGGGCGACAGTGTGGCCTTCGGTATACCGCCGGTCGATGTAGGGCTTGTAGGGGTCGAGAATGCTGGCCCGTCCGCTCCAACGGCCGACCAAGAGCTCGTCGGGGTGCTTCGCGTGCGCCAGGCGCCGCACGGTGTTGCGGGCCAGACCCAGCCGGCGGGCGATGACACGCAGAGCGATGCCCTCCGCCAAGAGGCCATGAACAGTGGCGTGCTGTTCACGGACGCGATCCGACAAACGCCCCGAGCGCCGCGGCCCGGCAGTGTCCGACGGCAGGACCAGGGCTGGCAACGGGGCCGGCGGGTGGGTCGGAGGCTCGGGCAGCAAGGCACGGTGATGGACGACAGTCTTCTCAACCGCTTCGGCCAGGTTCTTCCAGAGATGCCACCTGTCCGCGACGTGGATCGCGTCGGGGGCGCCGAGCCGTCCGGCCTCGGCATACGTGCCGGAGCGATCCCGGCAGATCACTTCAACGCCGGGGTGATCCGCCAGCCAGCGGGCGACGGTCTCGACCCTGCGGTCAGGCAACAGGTCGACGGGACGGCGAGTCTCGATGTCCACCAAGATCGTGGCGTAGACATGACCCTTGCGCAGAGCGAACTCATCCACTCCCAGCACACGGGGCGTCGGCGACGCGGTCTCGGGCAGGCCTCGTATCAGCCGTAACAACGTGGACCGGCTCACCGGGACGGCAAAAACATCAGCGAGCCGGGAGCCGGCACGACCAGCCAGCATCAGCGCCACCTGCCGCAGAGCCGTGTGCAGTCCCTGGCTCCGCCGCCCATATCGGAAAGTCAGGCCAGGCACTTGCTCGACGAACGTCGCCTTGGAGCAGTCCTGTTGGTGACACCGGAACCGGCGAACCTGTAACTCGATGATCACGCGACGGCGGCCGGCGGCAGTGTCGTCCAGGCGGCGTACGTACCGACTGTGCACCCGTGTCGAGTTGGTTCCGCAGCCCGGACATGGCGCTCGGCCGGACCTCGCGGCGGCCTGGACGGTCACCAGCTCGCCGCGGATGGTGATGGTGTCGAGCACGACGTCATCGGCGTGGTGGAACCAGAGGTCTTGGAGGAGAAGCTCGTCGGCCACGAGGGTTCATGATCGCGGTTTCCGTGACCCTCCGTGGCCCTGGCACGGAAAGTGATCCAGAACCACGATTCACCCGCCGCCGACAGCGGCCAGCTCGACGGACTGGGCCGGGGTCGGCACCAGGGGTGCCGGGCGCTGCAGGTAGACGATCGGGCGCGGGCTACAGGCGGTGGTACAGGCCTGGGGGCTGTCGTAGGAGACCAGGCGGTTCAGGGCCGCCAGGGTGATCCAGCGCCAGGCGGCCAGCGAAGCAGGCGGAATCAGCGGAGCTACGCCCTCTGCAGTGTCGTCGCCCTGGTAGAGGGCCCGGGCCTCGCCAAGCGTATGGGCGGTCGTGTACCCGCGGGCGGGCAGAACGCGTTCGAGAGCCGCAGTCAGGCGAGGACGGTGGACGACGAACGTGAGGTGGACGCCCGTCTGCCGCCCCAGACTCAGGCTGCGTTGCAGTCGGCGCTCGTCGAGGAGATGGGCACGCAGGACGGTCAGGCGGGTGACGGCCAGCGCGGTCGTCCACGCGGCGGTGGCCTCCCACAGCGGCGGGCGGCCCTTCGGGAAACGTCCTGGAATGTGGGCCGGCTTGCCCAGAGCGAGCAGCAGGTCCTGGGCCAGGGCGGTATCGCTGGTCGTGCCCGGGCCAGGGTGGAGGGTAAGCTGGCCAGCCCGCGGGGCGTGCGCGGCCAGGGCGGTGTGGGTGAACGCTGCGTCATCTCTGGCATCGATGACGACAGCCAGCCGCAGCGCGGCGGGTGTGGTCATGCAAGGCGGCTGAAAGCCCAGCGCAACAGGTCGCGGTCCGGGCGGGGGCGGCCGGTGCGTTCCAGGGCGGTGCGCATGTGGGCGGTGAGCTGGGCCCAGGCGCGGAAGTTGCCGTGGGCGGCCTGTTCGTCAGCGAAGGTGATGTCGGCCGGGTCGGCGTCCTCCCAGACGGGGTGGAAGAGCGGGATGACGTCGAGGATCTCTTCGGGGGTGAGGCGGGTGAAGGGCCTTCCCCCATGAAGGTGGGCACGCGGCTATTGATCACGCGGCGAGCGTGAGTTTAGCGGCGTGGTGTCGTCGTTCGTATGCGTCGGGGCTGAGGTGGCCGTTGGTGGAGCGCCGGCGGCGGGTGTTGTAGCGGGTCAGCCAGGCGAAGACCGTGCGTCGGCAGGTGGTGGCGTTGCCGTAGTCGGGGGCGCCTCGGAGGGTCTCGCGTTTCAGGGAGGCGTGGAAGCTTTCGCAGGCGGCGTTGTCGGCTGCTGCCGACCGCGCCCATCGACCGGGTCACCCCGAGCTGGTCGCAGAGGCCGGCGTAGGCCCTGGATCCGTACTGGGCTCCGTGATCGGAGTGGAACAGTGCCCCGTCCAGGGAGCCGCGGGTGCGGGCGGCCATCCGCAGGGCGTCGGCGACGAGGTCGGTGCGCATGTGGTCGGCGATGGACCAGCCGACGATCTTTCGGCTGAAGCAGTCCAGCACGGTCGCGAGATAGAGGAACTTCCCGCCTGCGAGCGGGAGATACGTGATATCGCCCATGAGTTTGCGTCCGGGCTCGCCGGCGGTGAAGTCCCGCTGGAACAGGTCTTCAACCGGTGAGGATGCCGGGTCGGGGACGGTCGTGCGGACGCGTCTGCGCAGGCGGATCCCGATGATGGAGAACGTCCGCATGATCCGGGCGACCCGCTTCTCGTTGACCCGGTGTCCCTTCTCGCGGAGCTCGGCGGTCACCCGCGGGGAGCCGTAGGCGCCGCCGGACTCGCCGTGGACCTGCCGGATCTCCTCGGCCAGGATCCGGTCCTGGCGCTGCCGGGCGGCCTTCGCCTCGGTGCTTGCGAGCCACTTGTAGTAGCTGGAGCGGTTCACGTCCAGGACGTGGCCGAGCCGCTTCACCTCGTAGGTGTCCCGGTGGTCGTCAACGAACTGGAAGCGGCTCATCACCAGTTCGTCTCCCCGGCGAAATACTTGGCCGCCTTGCGCAGGATGTCCCGCTCGGTCGCGAGCTTGTGTCGGCGTACTCGTAGAAGTGCTCAGCCAGGTACGGATGAACGTGCTCACTTCGGCGGCCGTCCAGAAGACGCGGTCTATGCATGCCGCTGACTTTGCAGGCGAGATCCCGTTGTTCGCTGGCCCGGGTCGCATGGATGATCAGGTCCATGCTCATGAGCCGAGGCACGTTCGATGATGTTCCGCTGGCCGCGCTGTTCCCGCAGCTGACACACGCCGACATGGAGGCCATGCGTGTCGTGGCCGACGCTGTCGATGCGGCTCGCGTTAAAGAGGACGTGCATCAGTGGGAATGGGCACCTGGGCATGCCGTGTGTCCTGGTCCGCAGCCCGGTATGGCCGTGGTCCTCATGGCCGACGTCATCATGCATGCGGACGGGGGCGACCAGCTTGAGTTCTGGCTGCAGGTGTTCTGGACGGATCAGGGGCAGATCGCTGTGAACGCGGCGGTGAACGTGGCCTGCTGGTGCGAGACCGACCACGCCACCCATGACATCGACGAACTCACGCTGGTTGTCGACGAGGGGACGTCACTGGCCCAGGCGTTTGCGGCAGGCTCTGAGCGGCTGGTCGGCTGGCTCGTGGATCCGCATGATGCGGACTACTGGCGGAACCGGGCGGCTCTGCCGCCCCGCTGGACGCGTTAGGGACCCAGCGGGTTCAGGGCAGGCTCGGTGAGGAAGTCCTGGTCGTGATCAGGCTGCGTCGGTGTCACGCTCGATGGCTGCGAGTCGGTTCTTGAGTCGGTAGCTGGGGCCGTTGATGGAGATGACGTCGCAGTGGTGGAGGAGGCGGTCGAGGATGGCGGTGGCGAGGACTTCGTCGCCGAACACCTGTCCCCATTCGCTGAAGGTCTTGTTCGAGGTCAGGATGATCGAGCCCTTTTCGTAGCGCTTTGAGATCACCTGGAAGACCAGGTTCGCTTCGGCTCGCTCCAGCGGCTGGTAGCCGACCTCGTCAACGACGAGGACGCCCGGCCGAAGGTAAGTACGGAGCTTGCTGTTGAGCCGGCCAGCGGCCTCGGCGGCCTTCAGCTGGCGGACCATGTCGTCGAGGCTGGTGAAGTAGACGGAGAAGCCGGCGCGGCAGGCTGCGACCGAGAGAGCCACCGCGATGTGTGTCTTTCCGACTCCGGGCGGCCCGAGTAGGGCCGCGTTGGCTTTGGCCTCGACAAAGGCGAGGGTGGCCAGGTCCTTGATCTTGCGGGGGTCGAGTTCGGGCTGGAAGGCGAAGTCGTACTCGTCCAGGGTCTTGTGGTGCGGCAGTTTGGAGAGCCGCAGGCCCTGGCGGAAGCGACGGTCGTCGCGGACGGCGAGTTCTTCGGCCAGGACGAGGTCGAGGAAGTCGAGGTAGCCCAGCTTGGCCTCATCTGCCCGGCTGGCGTACTGATTCAGGCTGTCGGCCAGGTGGGGCAGGCCGAGCTTCGCGGCCGTAGTACGGATACGGGTGCTGACCAGCTCGCTCAACTGGGCTCCTCCGGCGTGGGGTGGGTGAAGGGACGGGTCCCGGTCAGTTCGTCATAGACAGACAGCGGCCTGCGACCGACCTCGACTCGGACGGCCGCGGCCCGGTTCAGGAGAGCCATCAGCGAGCCGGCCTCCTGGCCCAAGGGGTCCTGGTGGCGGGGCCGGGGTGGGACGTCGCCGGTGGTGGTTCGCCGGTTCCGTCCGTCGGGAAGACCGTCCCAGTGCTTCTCGTCGACTACGCAGGCCCCGCGGCCGACGGCCCGCTGGTGGGTGGCCAGCAGGGTCTCCCCGACGGAGTTCGGCATGGTGGCATGCAGGACGATCTGGGACTTAGTGGCCCTGACTTCCACCAGCTGACGCGGGCGGACCTTGCGGGCCGGCACCGAGTAGAGGTTCGCGTCGAAGGCGACCAAGCAGTCCTTGCCGACATAGCGAAGGTGCCGCTGAGTGACGACATAAGGCGTCGCCGGCAGCGGCCGCAAGGCCATGTGGTCGCGGATCGCGCGGTGACCGATGACTTCACCGTGGGTTCCGTGGGACTTGGCTCGGCGCAAGGGAACCCAGGCGTTGAACGCGGAGTCCAGTTCCTCGATCGAGGAGAAAGCCCGTCCGGCCAGGACGTGGTCTCGGACGATCAGGACTTGCCGCTCGACCCGGCCTTTCCCCGTGGGACGGTAGGCGGCCAGGACGTCGATGTCGAAGTCGTAGTGCCCGGCGAACCCGACCGCTTCCGGGTGCAGAGGAACCGCCTCGCCCGGTGCGACGTGCCGGCGGATGACGGTCTTGGTGCGGTCGTAGACGATCGACATCGGCACCCCGCCGAAGTGCGCGAACGCCTGACGATGGCAGTCGAAGAAGGTGGCCAGGTCCTGGCTGGTGGTGAAGCAGCAGAACGGGTCCCGCGAGTAGGACAAGGTCATGTGGAACGAGTAGACCTTCGGGATGCCGACGTGTGCGAGGATCCTGCCCTCGTCTCCCCAGTCGACCTGGGCCTGTGCTCCGGGGACCACTTCGAACCTGCGGTGAAGGCCGGCCAGCTCGCCCGGGCTGATGCCCAATTCCTCCGCGACTCGGGGCCGGGCCTCTTGCATATAGAGCTTCACCCGCTGGTAGTTGCCGGTGAAGCCGTACTCCGCCACCAGCCGCTCGTGGACTACAGCCCCTTTGATCAGGATCTCCGACCGCAGCATCGCGTCGATCAGTGGTGCAACCTCGTCGACCATCCGTCCACGAGCGTGCCCGGTCGATGACCGACGAGGCGGAGAGATCGGGGCCTGGGCGGCCAGGTATTTGCGGACCGTGCGGCGGTTCAGTCCCGTCTCCTTCGCGATCTCGGACAAGCTCATCGCTCCGGACTCGAACAGCCCGCGAAATCGGCGAAGCTCCATCCATCGTTGCGGGTCCAAGACCACGGTGAGCCGCCCTCCGCCACCCCGAACAGGCCAGCAGCAGACTGCCCAGCAGCAACCCTCAGCACGTCAAGAACTGGGCACGTTCATTCGTACGTGGCTGAGCACGTTCATGTGTACGCCGACAGCTTGCGCTCACTGGCCTCGAGCTCCGCCACGCGGGCCTCCAGGCGGCGGACCCGCTCATCCGGATCGGCGGATGCCTCCGCCGCCGGCCGGGCGGCCGGCCGCGCAGCCGCGGCGGTGACGCCGCGGCGTTCGCGGTCCCGCAGCACCCACTCCCGCAGGGTCGCCCGGTTGATGCCCAGGTCAGCGGCGATGCTTTTGTAGGTCGCCCCGGGTGTGGACTCGTACAGGGCCACGGCATCGGCCTTGAACTCGTCCGAATAGTCCTTCATCGCCATCGGCGGTCTTCTCGCTTCCTCCGGATCAAGCAGATCCAGTATCAACGTGTCCACCACTCAGGGGGAGGCCCCAAGGCCGGGTAGTTAACGTTTTCGCAGGTCACGCAAGGGGTGTTGGGGTCCATGCCGTGGCGGCATAGAGGCCGGGGCCGAGTTTGTGGATGAGGCCGGTCTCGGCCCATCTGGAGAGCTGTCGATACATGGTTTCCATGGTGATGTCGCCGAAGTGGGAGGCGATGTCACGGGGGCGCCAGAGGCGGGTCGGGTCCTTTTCGAGCAGAGCCAGGATCCGGTGACGGCGGCGGTCGGTGGGGGCGGTGTTCCGGTCGTCGCGGGAGGCGGCGGGGAGCTGAGGGTGGAATTCCGAAGGCTCGAGGATGTTGATGTCGAGACCGGTGATGGTGCGGCTGGTGTCGGGCCTGCCGTCGTCGTGGCGGGTGCTGTAGCGGGACATCGGCGATTTGACCTTGCGGGTGCTGAGCCGTTGCCGCCTGTGAGGGAGCAGGCCAGTCAGAATCCGGCGGCCGATCGTCCCGAGGAGAACGTCCCGACCGGCGTCCGTGGTGACGATGCCGGGGGCCTGGATCACCTGGTCCCGGGCGGTGTGGAGCGCGATGCTGAAACAGCAGCGGTCCGGGTCGGTGCCGGGGAGGGATTCGGCGGCGTCGACCATCACCGGGCGCAGGGCCTGGTAGAGCGTGAGCAGGGACCACATCTCCTGCTCGATGCCTGTCGGGTCACCCGAGCGCAGGTTGCGGCCGTTCATGATCGTGTGGCGGAGCGCGTAGTACGCGGATTCGTGTTCCCACCGCTGGTGATAGAGGCCCACCAGTGCGGTGGCGGGGTAGCGGCGGGCGTCGGTCAAGGTCGTGACCAATCGGTAGGACCCGGTAAAGGACGTGCCATCCGCGCAGGTCACAGCGATCTGAGCGTCGATGACCCGTAATTTCACGGTGCCGATCACCGACAGGTAGGAGCCATCGACGAGGCGGGTGAGGACCGGTGTGCGCCGGTTGCTGCGGAGCCGGCCCAAAACCTGGGCGCCGGTCCCGGTCACCTTCGCGAGGAAGGCGTTGCTGTCGAAGCCTTTGTCCCACAGCACCAGCATGTGCGGCCGCAGCAGATGCAGCAGTCGGCCGGCGTAGCTTGTCTCGCCCTCGGAGGTGGGGCCGAACACCGCGCCGATCAGGGCCCGGGTGCCGGTCTCGATCAGCGTCATCAACTCCAGTGTCGGGTAGCCGTGATGGGACGTCCTGCCCAGCCAGGCCCGGTTCCGCTCCGAGTCCGGAGCCCTCAGCGAACTGCAGCCGTCGAACGACACCGTCCGGTACGGACCGAAACGCACCCCTGGGGTCGTCGGCTGGGCCAGTGGCCCGGCCAGCACCTCGAACAACGCCTGCACCGGCGCGCTGCCCAGCCTCCGGCGCAGGTCACGCAACGCTTTCGCCGATGGACGGACCACCGGCATCCCGGACAGGCCGGCGGTCAGCTTGGCCCAGACGAGCCGGTAGCCGACCTCGGGGAACAGACACATCGCGAGGAGGAAGTAGACCCCGACTCGCGACGGAAGATCACGCAGCCTCCGCTGAACCGTCCGAGTCTCCGCAAGGACGGCGTCCACGAGCTCGAACGGCACGACGGCGGTCAGCTCCCCCAGATGGCCCGGAGCGAACCGGTCCGCTGCCACGGTGACCGTTCGGGTGATGGCCGTCAGAGCAGACGGCAGGACACAATGGTGGGGCAACGGAGCTCCTTCGGGACAAGCTGTCTTGGTCGACTGCCTGTACCAACGAGCTCCGTTGCTCTGCGTCAAAAATCCTTCAACTGGCTTGCGTGACCTGCGAAAACGTTAACTACCCGGCCTTGGGTCAAGGCCCGTCGTCCTGACAGGATCCGTAGTGCTGAGCCTCAAAAGACCCGCCCCGACAGGCGCCGCGGAACAGGGCGACGAACAGGAAACCCCCACGGCCACCGAGCAGCTCCAGACCAACGGCGCACTGCCCGTACTGAGCCCTGGACCCTCAGCCGGTTCGCGAGGCCAAGACGGGCGGAACCCGTCCACCACGGGGTCGGGAAGAAGGCGGAGCACTTCCCGACGCGCCAGTACGGGCATATCGTAAAAAGATGGTCAAAATGAAGCGCAAGGCCGAGGCATATACGTGCCCGACCTGCAAGAAATCCGTACCGGCCGCGGTCCACCGCCGCAAAACCCTGGGGGTCTTCATTCCCAGCTGGGGCCCGGGCGCATGTCAAAACCGCGACTGCCCCGACTACCGGCTGGATCCCCACCGCAAGCATGCTTCGTCTCAGTGACCAAAAACGGCAGCGAGTCCAGATCGGCAGGCCAGGCCGCCGACAGCGTCGAAGTGCATGCCGATCTCTACCGCGCCGCCGCTGAGGTCCCGCACGGCCGGGCATCCGGCCTGACCTCGGCCGTCCAGGCGGCGGCCGCGGCAGTTTGCTCGTCGTTGTTGCGGTGGTCAGTACCGGGGGCCGGCGGGGTGAACCCCGACTAGCGGTTCCTCATGTCCGTCGCACAGTGACGGGCATTTTGAGTAGTGGGGGTCGGGGACTCCGTCGGCGGTTGTCGCTGCGGTAGACCTAGTGGGTGCGGTCGCCATCGACGCTGTCGGTCCAAAGTGGGCGTTGCCGATCCTCTGTGATGCCGACCAGCACGGGCAGCAGATCTTCGGATGGACACGTTCCACGAGCCGCCGACCCGAAACCCTGCGGCACTACCTCCGTGGACACGTCGTGTGCCGCCGCCCGGCGCAGGCGGCTGCGCGAGCCATGCCGCGAACAACCCGAAGTCCCCCTCGTCACCGCCGCCACGTGATTGTGACCCGGCGCGACAAGCTCACCGCCGAACAACTCGCCGCCCTCGCAAAGCCGGGCGTGGACTGGGCGTGACACAGGCCGGGGCTGTCGTTGAACCGACGGTCAAGTGAAGTGCACCGCGAGGCCCCGGACGTTATCACCCGGGGCCTGTGCCAGCGGGCGCCAGCTGCGCTGCCCAGTGTGAGCCGTGCTTGCAACGCGGGATTTCGTTAGTTGCCCAGCGCCTCACCAGCTGGTGCCCCCGCCCGCCGTGGAGAAGGCGAACCGGAAGACGCCGCGAACGGGCAACCGGGCCACCGCCTCGGTGGCGGGCCGACGGCCTCGCCGAGCCGCTCTCGGTCCGGGCACCAGCAGGAATTTCGACGATCATGCGCCTTGTATCATCATCATCCGGCAGAACCGATCGGCTTGCTCGTAGGCGAGCGGGTTACGCGGCGACCGGTGACAACTCCCCCGCCTCTGCGCCCCGCACGCTCGGTCCGCCCTCCCGCCATACTGCCCCGGCGGTCCGGGAACCTCACCGCCACGCTGCCGGCGTCAGCCGAGACTGACCACGCTCGCATCCGCTCACTGACCGAAGGCACCCCATGCACGGCACCAGACCCGTTCCCGTCCCGACCGAGGGCGCCTCGCCCCCTGAGACGCCAACGGCGGTCTCTCCCTCCGCGTCCCGCCGCACGGGCAGCTCCACCCGGCGCCGGCTTGCGCAGGCGTCACTCCTGCGCATGGCGGCAGGCATCGGCCGTCTGCGCTCCCGGCGCGGGCGCCGTACGGCGTCTCCCGCGCGGTACCGGCCCACCGCTGTCAGTTGCGTCCTGGCGATCCTGGCCGGCCTGATCTCTGTCGTCTCTCTGCCTGCGGTCGCCATGGCCCTGCCACCCGGGAACCTGCAGTTGGCGACCTGGAACATGCAGCACAGAACGGCCGTGCCGCAATGGGGATCGGTCTACACACTGGCCAGAACCCGGCATATCGTCGCTCTGCAGGAGCTTCCGCTCACGATACCCAACGGGGTCCGTACACCCCTGCCGCCCACCGCTGCCAGGGCGACGGGGCGCGTACTGCCCGCGGGTGTGGTGGAGTACGAATGGCAGGAGGGGTCGACCGCTCCGCTGCGCTATCTCTACACGCTGATGACGGACAGTCAGCACACCGGCATCGTGACGGCGGAGCGGGCCCTGGAAGTCCAGGTGATAGACGGAGGCTTCAACCGGCCCGCGCTGGCCGTGGTCGAGGCGTCGACCCGCACCGTGTTCGCGTCGATCCACGCCATCGCACAGGCGAACGCCAGATACGATGCGCGGCGCCTGCTGAACAGTGTCTCGGCCGCGACGCTGACACTGAACATGACCCACCCGGCCCAACCGGGAGAACAGCCCTGGAACTGGGCTGTTCTGGGGGACTACAACACCACGCCGGAAGAGCTTCAGCCACTCCTTCTCCCCGGCATGCACATCGCCAGGAGCGGAGGGGCGACCCAGGGGACCGGGGACACCAGACGTGAACTGGACTACCTGGTCACCAGCCTTCCGGGAGAGACTTGGCCGGCAGCCCGGTACAACGACATCGGCAGCGACCATCAGCCGGTCGTGTTCGGGACCTTGCGGGCTGCTGCCGATCTGGACTACACGTACCGGTTTCGCTGGAACGGCGAAAACAGGATGATCGGTGCCGTCGGCGATTCGACGGCCAACTACACCACGGTGGAGCGGTCGGAGTGGCGTCACAGCCTGGGCCAGGTGTGGCAGGCGAAGCGGATGACAGCGCGCGGCGACACGTTCTTCTCGCAGTTCGTGAACGTGCACGCGAACAAGTGCCTCGACATCGACAACATCGTCGCCGATCCGCGCCTGATGCAGAAGGACTGCGCCGCTGACCCGCCCCTCAGCCAGCTGTGGTGGTACAACCCCGACAGCAAGATCCTGGAGAACGCTGCCGGAGGAGTCTTGGCGCTGGCGCCCCAGTTCGGCGACGGTGCGCTCGGCGTGGGCTACCCCGCGCAACCCGTCAGCTCCGAGTGGCTGATGGAGCCCATCGATCTGAGGTTCTGGAGGACCTCTGGATTTCCCGAAGGCGAGACAGCCATCATCGACGGAGTCTCGGGCGGCCCACTGAACGCCTCTGAGACCAATGCCGGCATCCACGAGAGTGCTCCGCTCCACCACACGTACCTCCCTGCCACGGAACGGTGGCAGGTCCGGCTCTCCGTTGTGGCCGGATTCGCGCAGATCGTCAATGTAGCCACTCAGAGGTGCATGACTGTCGTTCAAGAACCCTGGCACCAGTTCTGGATGGCGCTCCAGGAATCCTGCGACAGCGGAAACCGCAATCAGGTGTTCGAGTACGTCAAGGGGATGATCCGTAGCGCCAACGGGTTCGTCCTGCATGGCGGTCCCGGCTACGGACCCAACCTCGGGGTGCTCTTCGATCCGAACGCCATCAGCCAGTTCATCATGCGGCCCGCCTTCCGCAGTCCGGCTGAATTCCAGGGCAGCGTGCCCCGGCTCACGGTGATGCCGCTGGGTGACTCCATCACTCTGGGAGTTGGCAGCAATACGCGCACCGGCTACCGTCCCGACCTGGCCAGCAGCCTCGTCGGGCGCGCGGGCGCCGTGGAATTCGTCGGCTCGCAGGTCGACCCCGACGGCACCCGCCACGAGGGGCACTCGGGCTGGCGTATCGACCAACTCCAGGCCAACATCGAGACCTGGCTGGCCGAGGCGAAACCCAATGTCATCACGCTACACATCGGCACCAACGACATGAACCGCGACTACCAGGTCAGCACCGCCCCACAGCGCCTGGGTGCCCTCATCGACCAGATCCACGCCGCCTCCCCCGACACGGCGGTCGTCGTCGCCTCCCTGGTGCCCGCCACCGAGCCTGCGGTCCAGGCCCGAGTCAACACCTACAACGCCGCGATACCGGGGATCGTCGCGGACCGCGCCCAGCGCGGCTACAAGATCTCCCAGGTCAGCATGGGCGCTCTCACCACCGGCGACCTCAAGGACAACCTGCACCCCAACAACAGCGGCTACGCCAAGATGGCCGACGCGTTCCTCGGCGGCATCACGGCCACAGCCGACAAGGGCTGGGTCAAGGAGTTCGTGGACGTCAAGCCCGCCCCGCCCCGTCAGGCCAGCAGCGTGGGTGACTACGACGTGGACATCAACGGCGACGGCCGGGCCGACTACCTCGTGGTCGACGACAACGGCGCCACCCGCGCCTGGCTCAACACCGCCGACGCCGCCACCGGCGCCGTCAAGTGGACCGACCAGGGCTACATCGCCTCCGGCTCCGCCGCCTGGACGGTCGGCCAGATCCGATTCGCCAACGTCGGCGGCGACGCCCGCGCCGACTACCTGATCGTGGAGCCCAACGGGGCCGTGCGGGCCTTCATCAACACCGGCGGCAACGGCCGCGGCGGCTGGACCGACAAGGGCGTCATCGCGACCGGCTCCACCGCCTGGACTGGTGACCAGGTTCGCTTCGCCGACGTCGGCGGCGACGCCTACGCCGACTACCTCGTCATCGACGGCAACGGCGCCACCCGCGCCTGGCTCAACGCCACCAACGCCACCACCGGCGTCATCAAGTGGTCCGACCAGGGCTACATCGCCTCCGGCTCCGCGGCCTGGACCAGTGACCAGGTCCGCTTCGCCGACATCGGCGGCGACGCCCGCGCCGACTACCTCCTCGTCGACGAGAGCGGCGCCACCCGCGCCTACATCAACACCGGCGGCAACGGGCGCGGCGGCTGGACCAACAGGGACTACATCGCCACTGGGTCCAGCGGCTGGCTCGGCAGCCAGGTCCGCTTCGCCGACATCAACGGCGACGGCCACGCCGACTACCTCGTCATCGACGACAACGGTGCCGTCCACTCCTACGTCAACACCACCGACACCACCACCGGCGCCATCAAGTGGACCGACCAAGGCACCATCGCCACCGGCGTCGGAGCACCCGGCCACCGCGTCCGCATCTGACTCGGCCACGAACGCCGGCTCGTGCGCACCACCCGCCCCCCCCCCAGCGCGCAGTGAGATGCTGTTGACGAACGTGCTGCGGGGGTGATGCCGTCGGCCCCCGAGACCCGGTCTCGGGGGCCGACGGCGCGTGTGGTTGGCGGCACGCCTTCAGTTCCTCCAGACCCTCGGAGTAGTCGACCGAGCAGGACGGGACCTTGGAGGTCTCGATCACTCCCAGCCGACGCCGCGCGCGCCGAGGGGGGTAGTAGTCCGACCACCGGAACGTGAGCGTGTACGCCGGCACATGGAAGGCCAGCCCCCTCGGAACGCAGATTCTGGCTCAACTTCCGGATGCTGTTGGTGATCTTCGCTCGGTGGGCTGAAAGCACTCCGACATGCTGTTCGTGCTGGCGGTCGGTGTGCTGCTGTTGTCGAGCGGGGTAGTTCTGCCGGTCGGAGGGGGCCGGGATGGCAATGGGGTGTGGTTCGGGTCGAGTGGTTCCGCCACTGACCGTGAGGACTCGACCACGTGCCGGTCTGCCCGGCCTCGCACGGCTTCCGCCCAGCACGGCGATTCACGTCTTCCGACTCCTTCAGCCGTGCCTCCAGCGTGCAGCGGCCCAGTAGGCGGTTAACTGCATCTGCCGGAGTGTTCGGGAGGGAAGTGGGAGCGTTGGCGCCCGGGGCTGGAGGCCGAGGATGAGCTGGGACGCGGATGTCACCGTGATCGGAGCCGGCGCGGCCGGGCTGTCCCTCGCGGTCAGCCTCGTGGAGCCGTTCCTCAACGGCAGGGCCGGGCCGCGCGTGGCTGTCGTCGAGGCTCCGCCGGGGCCGCTGCGTTCGCCCAGCCGGACCTGGTGCTATTGGGAAGCGTCTGCCGGACCGTACGACCATCTGCTGGAGGCGAGTTGGAACCGGCTGCGTGTGTACGCGCCCGACGGCAAGGTGATCGACCGGTCGCTGGGTCCGATGAGGTACAAGATGCTGAGATCTGATCGGTTCGAGGCGGCCATGGCCGAGCGGCTGGCCTCGTACGGGGTCCGCGTTCGGCAGCTGGCGGTTGAGTCCGCGTATGACGCCGAGGACGGAGCCGTGGTACGCGGCCGTGATGCGTCGGGTGCGTCCTCGGTGCTCCGGTCGGGGATGGTCTTCGACTCGCGGCCGCTGCAGCGGCTTCCTGCTGCCCGGACCACACTGCTTCAGCACTTCAGGGGCTGGTTCGTGCGCACGGTCAAGCCCGCATTCGATCCCGGCGCTGCGACGCTGATGGACTTCCGCCTCCCGCAGCCACCACGCGGCTTGGCCTTCGGCTACGTCCTGCCGCTGGGCCCGTGCGAGGCGCTCGTCGAGTACACGGAGTTCTCCGCGGCTCTCCTGGACGAGGCGGCCTACGAACGCGCCCTGCGCCACTACTGCACATCAGTCCTGGGCCTCGGTGACTACACCGTGCGGGAGCGCGAGCACGGGGTGATCCCGATGAGCGACGGCGTCTACCCCCGTCGCAGCGGCAACAGGGTGCATTACATCGGGGCCGCAGGCGGGGCGACCCGGCCGTCCACGGGCTACACCTTCGCCGCTATCCAGCGGCAGAGCCGCCATCTCGCCGCGGCGGTGCGGGCGGGCCGCTCCCCCACAAGGGTTCCCGCGGTGCACAGTCGCAGGGCGCGGGCGATGGACGCGGTGCTGCTGCGCGCGTTGGACTCCGGGCGGATCGAGGGCGGGGCCTTCTTTTCCCGGCTCTTCTCGTCCGTGCCGGCTGAGCGGGTCCTGCGGTTCCTGGACGGCGCGACCTCGCCGTGGGAGGACTTCGCGATCGGTTTGCGCACGCCTGTTCTACCCATGCTGCGGTCGCTCGTGGAGCTGCCGCTCCTTCCCCGAACCGTCCCCGCCCCGGGGCTGGGACGCCGCTGAAAGGTTGCCATGTCCCTGTTGCGTGACGAAGCCCTGTCCGTTGCCTTCGACCATGCCGCGAACCGCTACGACCTTCTGGTCTCAGCGAGTCCCGGTTACCATGGTCATCTGCGCCGTTCTGCCCGCCGTCTCTGCCTGCCCGAGGCGGGTCGCGGAGCCCGGGTCCTGGACCTGGGTTGCGGTACCGGAGCCTCTACCGCCGCACTGTTGGCGAGCGCTGAGCGGGCCGACATCACGGGGGTGGATGCCTCACCCGGCATGCTGGCGCGGGCCGCGTCCAAGCAGTGGCCCCGCGATGTTCGTTTCGTTCAGGGCTCTGCCGACCGGCTCGGCGAGGCCGGCGTTGACGGGCCGTTCGACGCCGTCTTCGCGGCCTATCTCTTCCGCAACGTGCCCGATCCCGACGCGACGTTGGCCGCCGTCCGCGCCGTCATGGCCCCGGGGGCGCGGATCGCGGTGCACGAGTACACGCTCAGTGGCAGGTTGGTGCACCGGGCGCTGTGGACGGCAGTGTGCCGGGCGGTGATCATGCCGTTGGGGCGGGCGGGGGGCGACGCGGGGCTGTACGAGCACTTGTGGCGCAGCGTTCTCGGTTTCGATTCCGCGGCCCGGTTCGCTGCGCGGATGCGCACGGCCGGCTTCACGGATGTACGGGTACTGCCGCTGCCGGGGTGGCAGACCGGGATCACCCACACCTTTGTCGGGCGGGTCGCCGCGTGAGCACGGGCTACCCCGGCAGGGACCGGCGCGCCCGGCGCATCGACGCCCGCGGCGGGCGAGCGCGGGTCGACGGGGACGGGCCGCGCGTCGCCGTGGTGGGCGGAGGCATCGCCGGCCTGTCGGCGGCCACGGTGCTCGCCGAGCACGGGGTACGGGTCACCCTTTATGAGCGGGACGCGCAGCTCGGCGGCCGGCTCGCGGGATGGGAGACGCGGCTGGCGGACGGCTCGGACGTCACGATGAGCCGGGGCTTCCACGCGTTCTTCCGGCAGTACTACAACCTGCGGGCGCTGCTGGGCCGCACTGATCCGGGGCTGCGTGGTCTGACGGGCCTGCCTGACTACCCGCTGCGTCACCGCGACGGCGGGCAGGACAGCTTCGCGCGGGTGCCGCGCACGCCGCCGCTCAGCGCGCTCGGGTTCGTCGCGCAGAGCCCTTCCTTCGGCTGGCGGGACCTGGGGCGGATGAATCCGCGGGCAGCCCTGCCGTTGCTGGACGTTGGCGTTCCCGGCGTGTACGAGGCGCTGGACGGGGTGAATGCGACGGAATTCCTGGAGGGCATCCGTTTCCCGAAGGCGGCGTACCACTTGGCGTTCGAGGTGTTCTCGCGGAGCTTCTTCGCCGATCCGACGACGCTGTCGGCGGCGGAGTTGGTGCTGATGTTCCACATCTATTTCCTCGGTTCGAGCGAGGGGTTGTTGTTCGACGTGCCGCGCGAGCCGTTCCCACAGGCCCTGTGGGACCCGCTGGCCCGGTATCTGGGCAAGCTCGGTGTGGAGATCCGCACGGACACTGCGGTGACGGAGGCACGCCCGGACGGCGAGGAACGGATGCAGATCCTTGCGCAAGGAGAAGGGGCGCGACGGTACGACGGCGTGGTGCTGGCTCTGGACACCGGCGGACTCCGGGCTCTGGCCGGCGCGTCACCGGAGCTGGTTGACCCGGCGTGGCGAGCCCGGGTCGCCCGGCTGAGGACGGCGCCGCCGTTCTTGGTGTCGCGATTGTGGCTCTCGCGGCCGGTAGCGGGCGACCGGCACGGCTTCCTCGGCACCAGCGGCTACGGCGGTCTCGACAACGTCAGCGTGCTGGACCGTTGGGAGGGCGAGGCGCACCGGTGGGCGTTGCGGACCGGCGGTTCGGTGGTGGAGCTGCACGCCTATGCGGTCGACCCGGCCGAAGAGCGCCAGGAGGTCCAGGCGCGGCTGGTGAAGTGGCTGCACGAGGTCTATCCGGAGACGTTGGACGCCGTGATCGTCGACGCACGGCACGAGTGGCGCGAGGATTGCCCCCTGTTCACGGTCGGCGGCTATCAGGACCGGCCTGCCGTCAGGACGGGTGATGCCCGGGTGGTGGTCGCCGGGGACCTGGTGCGCACGGGTCTTCCGGTTGCGCTGATGGAGCGGGCCGCCACGAGTGGGTTCATGGCGGCGAACGCGCTGCTCGAGCGGTGGGGTGTTCGGGGCGAGACGCTGTGGACGGTGCCGGACGGAGGCCGTTCGGCCGCTGCGCGGGCACTGGCACGCCTCGGGCGATAGCCGACGAGCACACCGCGACGGTCGATGTGGGCGCTGGTGTGGCCTCAGCCGGGGAAGCGGCCGGTGCTGCGCAGTTCCCAGCGGCGTTCCGCGTAGGCGAGGTCGTCCTGCCACAGACGGCCCGCGGCTCTGCGCACGAGGGGGCGCAGCAGGGGGGCGACGCCGCGGGCCAGGTCGAAGCCGGGGCGGTGCGAGGTGGCGATGACCGCTTCGGTGACCCTGGTGCGGGGGCGGCCGTCGCGGCCGGTTCCCAGCGGGGTGGCGTGGGTTTCGACAACGGAGCCCATTCCTTCTCCTTCCGTGATGTGCATGAGGACGGTGCGGGGGCCGGTGGCGGTGAACTCGGCGGTCACCGGCACGACGACCCGCCGGGCGATCCTGAAGGAGACGCGTACGGCCATGACGTCGCTTTCGGCGCCGTCGTCGGTGACGGTGAGGTCGACGAAGGAGTACGGGTGGAACCACGCGCCGTGCCAGGGGTCGAGGCGGTTGGCGACGATGTCCTCGGGTTCGCAGGCGCCGGTACCGGTGTAGACGGCGGTCAGGGAATGCGCGACGGCGGGACGGTGGGGCACGGCGGGGGCGTCGAGGGGTTCCTCGCAGCCGTGGTCATCGAGCCGTACCCATACCAGGACGCCGTCGTCGTGGGCGGGGTACGGGTTCCATCCGGCGAAGGGGGCGCCGGTGAGTGAGAGTCCGTGCCAGGGACAGACCAGGGTGCCGCAGCGGACAGGGGCCTGGGCCAGGGCGGCGCCCAGGTGAGGGCAGGCTCCGGGGCCGGCGGCGATGGCGCCGTCCGCACGCCGCCAGGCCACGATCTCCGTGCCGTCGACCGTGGTCCCGTAGCCGGAATCCGGGCGGACGGCGGCGCTGGGGCCGATGACGTACCAGTTGCCTGTGGGGCGGGCCTGCGCCCGTTTGAGGGCCGCGTCGATGAGCTGGGGAGAGGCATCCCGCCAGGTGGGTTCCTGACGGTGCCAGGCCACCGGATTGCGGCGCAGCGTGACCGGGAAGCGGCTGCCGGGGCGCGGGCTCATCGGGACGGCTCCTCGAACGCGGGGGCGGCAGCCGTTGCGGGGGTCGTCAGGCGGGCTGCTGCGCTCTGGGCCAGTCCGCCCGCCGCGACGGCTGCGCGACGGGTGAGGGAAACCGCCGAGCGGCGGTGGACGCTGGCGTACCCGTCGCGGGCGACGGCGTCCAGGATCTCCCCGTAGAGCACGTAGGCGGTACGAACGCAGGGACGGGAAACCGGCTCGAGCATGTCCAGGCCGGGGCGGGCTTGGGCGTAGAAGTTCCTGGCGAGAGCGGTTGCGGAGCGCAGGGCGCGCGTGATGCGCGGGTCTCGGCGGCCGGTGTGTCTGCTCCAGGACAGCAGTTCCCTGTCCACGCCGTCGGCGGCGAGGAGGTCGGCGGGCAGGTAGACCCGGTCGCGGTCGAGGTCTTCGCCGACGTCGCGGATGAAGTTGGTGAGCTGGAATGCCTCGCCGAGAGCGGCAGCATGCGGGGCGGCCTCGGATCGGGAGGTGGTGTGGCCGAGCACGGGGAGCATCTGGAGGCCGATGACGGCTGCGGAGCCGTGCATGTAGCCGCGTAGCGCCTCCAGGGTGGCGTAGCCGGTGACGGTGAGGTCGCTGCGCATGGAGGTGAGGAAGTCGTCGAAGTAGCTGTGCGGGATGCGGTAGCAGTGCGTGGTGTGGGCGACGGCGGTGACGACGGGGTGGTGGCCGGGGCCGCCGGTGATCGCGCTGCGGAGGTCGTCCGAGAGGGTGTGAAGGCGTAGGGCGCGGTCTGCGGGCGAGGCGGGGGCGTTCAGGTCGTCGACGATGTCGTCGGCGAGCCGGGCGAAGGCGTAGAGGGCGTGGACGGCGGGGCGGCGGGAGGGTGGCAGCAGCCGGGTGGCGAGGAAGTAGGTCTTGCCGTGGTGGGCGTTGAGACGGCGGCACTGTTCGAACGCAGCGCGCAGGGCCGGGCCGGTGATGCCGGCGGCGTCGAGTTCACGTCGGGTCATGCGGGGCTGCCTTTCGTCGCGGAGGGCGGGGGCGCCGTGGTGCGGTGGCGTGCGCCGGGCAGCCCGGTGATGCGGGCGGCGGCGAGGCGGCCGGAGATCAGGACGGTGGGCACGCCTACACCGGGCGTGGTGCCGCAGCCGGCGAGGACGGCGTTGGAAGTGCCGCTGACGAGGTTGCGGGGGCGGAAGGGTCCGGTCTGGGGAAATGTGTGGGCCACGGAGAAGGGGGTGCCCGCGGCATGGCCCTGGGCGGTCCAGTCGGCGGGGGTGAGGAGGACCTCGGTGTCGATGGCGTCCGCGAAACCGGTCAGGCCGCGGCGCTCCAGGTCGCGCAGCAGCGTGTCCCGGTAGCGGGGGCCGAGGTCTTTCCAGGCGGCGGCCGAGGGGCCGACGGCGGTATTGGGGCAGGGGGCGAGCACGTAGTGGGTGTGCTTGCCCGGCGGGGCGAGGCCGGGGTCGGTCGCGGTGGGCCGAGTGATGAGGAGGGAGGGGTCGCTCATCAGGCAGCCGGAGCGGGTGAGCTCCTGGAAGGTCTGGTTCCAGGCGGCGCCGAAGGAGATCGTGTGGTGTGCGAGTTCGGGCCAGGTGCGGTCGGTACCGGCGTGCAGGACGACGGCTGACGGGGAGTGGCGCAGGGCCAGCGGACGGCGGGGGCGGGCGCCGAGGAGCCGGTAGGACACGGGGAGGTCGGGGGTCAGGACGACCGCGTCGCAGGGGATGCGCTGCTGGTCGGTGACGACGCCGGTGATCCGGTCGCCGGTTCGCTCCAGCCGGGTGACGGTCTGACCGTAGTGAAGGGTGGCGCCGGCGCCGGCTGCGGCGGCGGACAGCGCGGCGGGTACGGCGTGCATGCCGCCTTCGGGGAAGTAGACCCCCGCGATGGTGTCCATGTAGGCGATGACGGCGTAGGCCGCGAGCGCGCGGGCCGGCGGGACGCCTGCGTAGAGGGCTTGGAAGGAGAAGACGCGCTGCAGCCGCTCGTCGGTGATGAAGCGGCCGATCTGAGGCTGGAGGCGCCCGAAGCCGCCCAGCGCGGCGAGCCGGGCCAGGTCCGGGTGCAGGAGGGAGAGGGGCGAGTCGAAGTTGGTGTCGATGAAGCGGCCCATCTGCGCCTGGTAGAGATCGTGCAGCCACTGACGCAGACGCCGGTAGCCGGCCACCTCACGACCTCCGGCGAAGCGTTCGATTTCCGATTCCATGGCCCCCGCCTCGGTGTGGACGTCGAGGCTGCTGCCGTCCGCGAAGCGGGCGTGGTAGGCGGGGTGGAGGGGGTGCAGGGTCAGCTGGTCGGACATCTTCCGGCCGACAGCGGCGAAGGCTTCCTCCAGCAGGTGCGGCATGGCCAGGACGGTGGGACCGGCGTCGAAGCGGTAGCCGTCGCGCTCGATGAGGCCTGCGCGGCCACCGGGCAGCGGGTCGCGTTCGACGATGGTGACGGCGCGGCCGGCTCCCAGAAGGTGGAGCGCGGCCGAGAGTCCAGCGAGTCCGGCACCGACGACGACTACGTGGTCGGTGCAGCCGGGAACGGTCCTCATCGGGTGCCTCCCTGATGGCCTGCCGCTTCGGCAGTCCCGGCCTCGTGCTGCGGGGGTGAGGCGACCTGTCTCAGCAGAGCACTCAAGTGCTCTGCGGCGGGGCCTTCCAGGTTTGCCGCGGCCAGGTGGCGTGCGGATGCGCGACCCAGGCGTTCGATGTGTCGTTCGACCTGGGCCGCTGCGCCGGTGGAGTGGAGGGCTTCGCGTACCTGTGTCAGAGCCGGACCGGAAAGGGTGGCGCCACTCCCCTGGCTGTCCTGGAGGAGGTCGACGAGGGCGGTGGCGCCGAGAACGCGGGCCCGAGCGTGGGCCACGGCGAGCAGGTAGGTGGCCTTGCCGGAGCGGATGTCCCCGTCCGCGGGCTTGCCAGTGACCTCTGGGTCGCCGAACACCCCGAGCAAGTCGTCTCGGAGCTGGAAAGCGATGCCGGCGCACCGTCCGGCGGCAGCCAGGGCGCGGGAAGTGGCCTCGTCGGTGCCCGCCAATGTTGCGCCGAGTGCCAGGGGGCGTTCAACGGTGTAGCGGGCGGTCTTCAGGCAGATGGTGCGGATCGCTTGGCCGGCCGAGCGGGAGTTGGTTGCCTGGCCGTGCAGGTCGAGATACTGGCCGGCGACCATTTCCGTCCGCATGGCCCGCCAGATCCGCAGGATGTCCGCGCGTACCGGGGGACCGAGATCGGCTGCGGCCACAAGGTCGTCCGCCCATGACAGCGCGAGGTCTCCGGCGAGCACCGCTGCCGAGTGCGCGAACGTTGACGGGTGACCGGCGTGGTGCGGGGGTGGGGCCGACGGGTACTGGAGCTCGATCTGCGCGTGGAAGGAGGGGATGCCGCGGCGGACGGCAGACTGGTCCATGACGTCGTCGTGGACCAGAGCGCAGCTCTGGATGAGTTCGAGTGCGGCAGCGATACGCAGGGCCGGGGACACGTGGGTGTCGTTGCCACCGCAGGCTCGCATGGCCCACCAGAGGAACCGTGGACGAAGGCGCGAGCCCCCGCCAAGGGTGAAGGCGACGAGCCGCTCCGCGACATCGGCGGCGAAGACGGTGTCGAGGGAGCGGCAGTAGGCAACGAACTCAGCGCAGCAGCGCTCTAGTTCTCGGCTCACTGCATTGACTACGTCATCGTCGACGGCGGCGGCTGAGACGGGGAGCGGGGTAGCGTGCGCAGTCTGCTGCGGGGCGGCATTGACGAGGTGTCGAGCAACCGACTTCGCTTGCATGCAGTCCTCCGTGTCGTGAAGCAGCGCGTGTCACCTCTTCCGCGTCCACCCGGCGGACGGATGCGCTCGACCCTTTCTCCGATGACCCCGCGGGCTATCAGTCCCCCACCGGGCAGGCAACTCAGACAGCCGGGCCAGCTGATCCCCCCAATGGGCGCATCGGATCACGGAATGAGATCCGGGAATCGAACACAGCGCCGAGGTCGAATCGCGTCCGGCTGCTGGCCGCCGTCACGCACGTGAGGGGCTGCCGGTGGTCTGCCGCACGGTCAGCTTCTGGTCCGCGCGCAGCCTTTGCTGGCCGTTCACCAGGTCGAGGCCCAGGTCGAGGCCCAGGTCGCCATGCGTCGTAGTCCTGCGGGGCAGGGAGGGAGTGTGACCGCGTGGATCAGGGCAGTCAGGAGTTACTACCGCTTCCGGTTGTGAGCCAGACCCCAGGGGCCCGCCCCGCGTCGAGAGGAAGCCCATGCCCGACCAGCCACAGACAAACAGCCAGCAACCCGGTCCGCGCGACGCCGGGCCGGCGCAGCCGCTCCTGGACACGGAGCTGCAGATGCTGGTCAGCCTCGTGGAGGAGGACCAGGAGGACCGCTCCCACTTCGGTGTCTCCCTGAACATCCCCGGTGGCGTGATCTACGGAAACGTGATCAGCCGCCACGCGTACGTCCAGGTATGGGAATCCGAACTCACAGGGCTGCCCGGGGCCGGTGCCACTTCACTGGCCCAGCTGCCGAAGCTTATCGACGAGGTCCTCCACGAGGAGAGGGCGGCCGCTGCCAGCTCTGGTGCCGGCGCCGGTGGCGGAGCCGATCCGCTGCCGCGCTGGGTACACCTACAGGATGCCCGCTTCCTGACCGGATCCTCGAACCAGACGATGCACTACGCCCTGTGGCGCGGACGCCTCGCCGACGTCGCCGGCTGGTCACTGTCGATCCCTTCCTGACACCTCGCTGTGCGCCTTGTCCCAGCGCGCCATGAGGCCAGTGCTGCACCGAACGACGGCACGATCAGCGTCGCTGCGATCACGGCGGGAACTGCCAGGAGGGGATGCCACCGGCGGGCCGGGGCCGACTGCGGCAGCGGCATTTCAGACGGTGGATGCAGGCGCGGCACCCCCCGTACCGGTCTGCGACACCATGAGCAGCGCGGTGCAGACCGCGGTGCCGAGCAAGGCCCTGTTCTTCACGTGCTTCCCCTCCCGGCTGCGGCTGCGTGTGAGCACGCCGCCCGCAGATCGGACAGCAGCCGGCGAACCGCGAGTGGGAGGCCAGACTGTCCACGGGTGGATCAACGTCAGCACGCTCGAAACGGCACGGGCG
>NZ_JCAXEG010000034.1:0-26210 GCF_059758875.1 Streptomyces sp. GQ60
TGCACGGCGGGTTCGGCGAGAGGTCCGGAGAAACGGACCGGGAGCAATCCCGGCACCGCGCTCCGGGCCTACTCAGCGGAGCCGTCACGGAGCGTCCTCCCAGCGTTCGAACGCGAGGCGGCAGGGTCCGACGGTGATCGATCTTGACGTGCCCGCCGTCTGTGCTGTCGAGTTCACGGTGAAAGTGGCGTCAGCGCATAGGGGATCGACATGTTCATAGCGGAAGAGCGCGTTTTCGATCCTGTTGAGGTGCTGAAGCTCTACGACGCGGTCGGCTGGGAGGGTTACACCAGCGACGTCGACAAGCTCTGTCGCGGTCTTGTGAACTCTCACCGCGTCATCACGGCACGAGACGGATCGGGATCCCTCCTGGGACTGGCCCGGACCATCTCCGACGACGAGCACATCTGTTACGTCCAGGATGTCGTGGTCAATCCGGCGAACCACAGGCAGGGGGTTGGCCGGGCGCTGGTCGAACACCTGATGCGGCGCTACTCCCACTGCCGATTCTTTCTCCTGTCCACGGACCATGAGTTGTCGCCAGAGGGCAACCGCAACCACGCCTTCTACCGGAGCCTGGGCTTCCTGTCCTACGCGGAAAAGGAGATGGCAGGGTTCGGACTGCCGAGGAACCGCCCCGACCTGCGCGATACGGCTGCGCAGGCAAAAGAGTTGCCGCTTGATCTTCTTGATGCGGTTGACGGCGCCCTCGATGCTGCCGGAGCTCCAGTCGAGAGTGAGCCCAGCTGTCACGGCGTCGAGGTCTCGGAGCAGGTGGAGTGCGAAGCCGGTGAGACCCGGTAGCCGGCTGGCGTCGACTGCGTCGACCCAGGTGGGGAGTGTGGAGCCGAGACGGTCGGCGAGTATCTCGCCGAAGTCGCGGACGTGTCCCGCGGCCCGGTCCGTTGGTCAGTCCGCTTCCGGCTGGGCGCGCCTGGCGTAGGCCCGGGCGGCGCGAGCGCGGTCGCCGCAGCGGGTGGAGCACCAATGGCGGCGGCCGTGGCGCAGCAGGTAGCGATTACAGGGGGCGGAACCGCAGCCGGTGAGTCGGTCGGCGTCGGGGCCGGTGAGGAGGTCCGCAGTGTTTGCTGCGAGCGTCGCGAGAGCGCGGTCGAGGATTTGGTCGGTGGGGCACGGCGTCGCACGGTAAGGGCCGGTCTCCTCGTCCCAGCGCAGCAGGGCCGCCGTGGGGGCTCCGCTCAGCGCGTTATTGAGTGCGGACAGTGCACCGGGCGGGGCGGTCACCCCGGCGACGCGGGCCGCGAACAACTCCCTGAGGTGTCCCCGCAGCGAGCGCAGCTTTGCAGCGCACACCTCCTGCACTCCGGCATCGGTCGGCGCAAGGCCGTGGTCGGCGAGCCACCGGTTCGTCGCCTCGGGGGTGTCGAGCAGGTCGATGACGTGCCCTCCGGGCAGCGCGATGGCGCTGTTGGCGAAGTCGAGGGCGAGGAAGTCCGCTGCTCCCGGAGCGGGCGGCGGCAGGGTGTCGACGGTCAGGGTCTCGCTCATGCCTCTCATGGTACGGCTTGCCTTCATCCGTGAGATACCGCTACCGTCCCTCACGGATCAACCGCTACTCATCCATGAGGTTTCTTGATGGCTGTCACCAGCACGACGACTGAGCAGATCCCCATCCGCGTCCTCGGCGGCCCGACCGCCCTTTTCGAGTACGGCGGCCTGCGATTCCTCACAGACCCGACGTTCGACGCACCCCGCGACTACGACGTGCCAGGCGGCCGGCTGACCAAGACGGCGCCCGCCTCCGCTGCGCCAGCAGCCCTCGGCCCCATCGACGTGGTCCTGCTCTCCCACGACGAGCACCCCGACAACCTTGACGCCTCCGGCCGGGCATTGCTCGCCGACGTCCCCCTTACCCTGACCACGCCCGGGGCCGGACAGCGCCTGGGGACGGGGGCCAGGGGGCTGGCCGACTGGGAGTCGATCGACCTCGACCGCCCTGACGGAGGCACAGTCACCGTGACGGGCGTACCTGCCATCCACGGTCCCGGAGCCCGCGAGGAGGTCGAACCGATCACCGGCCAGGTCGTCGGATTCGTGCTGACAGGAACGGACCTGCCCACGATCTACGTCAGCGGTGACAACGCCTCGCTCGACCTGGTCACGGAGATCGCCGACCGCTTCGGCCCGGTGGACACCGCCATCCTTTTCGCCGGGGCTCCTCGATTCTCCGTCCTCTTCGACGGCGCGCCGATCGTCCTGGACAGCGCCCAGGCCGCCGACGCCACCAAGATCCTCGGCGTCCGCCGAGTCGTTCCCGTCCACTACGACAGCTGGGCCCACTTCACCGAGGGCCGAGACGAACTGGAAGCTGCCTTCGCCAACGTCGGGCTGAGTGACCGCCTGGACCTTGGCAACCGCTAAGGGGGCACGGGGCGACTCACCGCTCCGCCAGCTCCGCCTGCCGCACCAGCGACGCCCGCAAGGCGCCTCGCGTCGACGCTGAAGGGCCCTTCTGGCTGTGGCAGTCATCCGGGGCGCTCGAGCGTTCGCCGTTGCGGCGCCCACGTCGGAGGCATGGCAATACAGCAACGCGCTGTTCGTCGCCCTCGATGCTGCGGAGCCGCCGGCCGGACCGGTCTCTCCGACGGGGCTGCTTCTTGGACGGCTGCGGACCGCGGGCGGCGGTCAGTTCCGCGTGGCCGTGCCGCGTACGGCGGTGACAAGCCAGGAACTGCTGCGCAGCCACACCGCGCCGTTCGTCTCATGGCGCTGGAGCGCGGCCGTCAGCGCCTGGCGTGCCTCGTCCTGCTCGGGCGGGGTCACCTGGTCGAGCAGGTGGCGTCCCGGACCGGAGTCCAGCAGGAACGCCGCCGCATCCGCCGCGTCAACGCCCCACTTCCCCGGTACCTCGATGCGCCGCACGTCGACATCGGTGAACCCGGCGGCGCCGAGCAGGTCGCGGATGCGGTCGGGATCGGTGAGCGAGAACATGCCGGGGCCGGCGGGCTTGCCGAAGCCGCCGAGCGGCAGGATGCCCTTGAGTGAGGCCAGCGCTGCAAGCCACTCGTTGGCCTCGGCCTCGGCCGCGCAGATGAAGGCCAGCCGGCCGCCGGGGCGCAGCGCGCGGTGGAGGTTGGCGAACGCGGCGACGGGCTCGGTGAAGAAGGTCATGCCGTACCGGCTGATGACCGCATCGAAGCCTTCGGCCTCCAATGGATGGACCTGGGCGTCGCCCTGGACGAAGGAGACGTTCTCCACCCCTTCGCGCAGGGCGCTCTCGCGGGCCTTGTCCAGCATCGGAGCCGACAGGTCCAGTCCGAGCGCCCGGCCGACGCCGGCGCGCCGGGCGGCGAGGCGGGTGGTGCGGCCGGCCCCGCAGCCAATGTCCAGGATGGTGTCGGTTGCGGAGATGGCAGCGGCGTCCAGGAGGGGCTGGTTGAAGCCGTCGTTGACGGCGTCCCAGCGTTCCTGGCTGCGGGCCCACTGCGCGCCCTCGTATCCGTTCCACGCCTCGGCCTGGGTGGTGTTGGCGAAGTGCCCCATGGGTGCACTCCCTCCCGCCGGGGCGCGGCATGGCGCCCCAGCCCTAGTATGGGCAAGTGCCCAAACAGTATGGGCGTTCGCCCATACATGCAATGGGCCAAGCGGAAAGGGGCTGTTGTGTCACCTCGTGGAGTGGCGATTCCGGATTTGCGTGAGCGGCTGTTCGCGGCTGCGGAGCGGGTGGTGGCCCGCGACGGCGCCGCCGCCCTGACCAGCCGCGCGATCACCGCGGAGGCGGACTGCGCCAAAGGCGTCCTCCATACCCACTTCGCCGGCCTGGACGAGTTCGTCGCCGAACTGGTCCTTGACCGCTTCGCGCGAAGCGCCCGCCAGGCCGAGGCCCTGCAGGCCAAGGTGGGGCAGGCCACGGTTGCGGACAATCTCCAAGCGGTCGTCCTGGCCCTGCTGGACTCCCTGCAGCCCGCGGTGGTGGGACTGGCGATGACCCGCCCGGCAGCCGCGCTCCACGCCCGAGAGGGCCTCCAGTCCGGCGCGCCCGCGTTCGATGCGATCCAGCAGGCTTTCACCGCCTACCTGCAGGCGGAGCAGCGCGGCGGCCGGCTCCCCGGCGGCGCCGACGCCGCCACCATCGCGCTCGCGCTGGTCGGCACGACCCACCACCTGCTGATGACCCGCAGTCCCGGACCTGGTGAGGACATGAAGGAGGCAACGGAACGACTGCTGTCCGTACTCATCAGCTGCTGAGCTGCCGCCGCTCCGCCGTAGCCCTCGGTGCGGAGGGTCTCCCCGTGTCCGTCCCTGGGGACCGCAGGCTGTCTGTAGGGCGGGCCCCTGGCGGGTTCACTCCGGCAGGGGCCTCAGGAGCGCCCTTCGGTCGGGTGAGTGTCCGGTGTTCGTATGGCCGCCCCGGTACAAAGTGGTCCAGGTGCGGCCGCCGTCCTTGGACTCGTGGACGGCGTCGTTGCTGTCGGCGGCCAGAAGGTGGTCGGGGCCGGCCGCGGTCAGCACAGTGCCCTGCACGCCGTCCGGGAGGCGGCCGTCTTCAGTCCAGGAGGGTCCCTCGCCACCGGAGAGGTCCTTGCCGTCCGGGGTGAGGGCGATCAGCTGGTCGGGAGCCGGCTGCTCCACGGCGGCCAGGGCCGGTGCGCCGGGAACCGGCTCGAAGGTGGCGCCGCCGTCGGCGCTGTGCAGCAGCCCGTCGCGGCTGGTCGCCCACACCTCCTGCGGGCTTCCGGCGTGGGCGGCGAGGTCGCCGGCCTGGATCTTGGCGCGCCGTTCCCGCGTGGCGCCGGAGTCCTTGCTGGCCCAGGCCTGAGAGCTCTGGCTGTCGAGGCCGTAGAGGAGGGAGCCGGCCTGCCGGAGGGAGTGGAAGTCGGCTTCGCCCGCGGGCGGAGACGGTGGTCCAGGTCTGGCCGGCGTCGGTGCTGCGGATCAGGCCCAGATGCGGTGAGGTGGCGGCGGGGTCGGTGGGTGAGGGGTGGCCGCTGGCGAGGAAGGTGCACGGCCCGGTGACGGCGAAGCCCATCGTGTCCTGGTAGCGGTCGGCGATCCGTACGGTGCCGGTCGGGGTGAGGCGGAAGACGCCGAGGTGCCCGGCGGCGTACAGGGTGCCGTCGGCCGGGTCGACGCCGAGACCGTGCAGGTGCCCGGTCCCCGGATCGGTATCGCTCGTCGCGCCGGCCTTGCCCTCTGCGGGCGTGATGCCGGGACTCGAGCCCTCGCCCTCATGCGCGGCGCAGTGCCCGCCGGTTGAATCCGCCACGACAAAGGGCACCGCACAGCCACAGCACGCCGGCAACTGACCAAAAGGAAATCGAGAGGGCCCGCCGATACCCATCGGCGGGCCCTCCCCGGGCGGCACGCAGTGGCACGGAGCCAGGTGCGGGGTTCCCGTGTCCCTTGTGCCTGGACCCGATCGCGGCCCCCTGTGTCTGAGCAAGCCAAGCCCGCACCTCCATGCCGCCCGCAGGCCTTACGCCCCGGGCGAGGACCCGACCGTTGCCGGGGCGTGAAGGCTTGATGCCGGATCCGCGATCCCCCTTGCGTATACCCCTAGGGGGTATACAGTGAATGTTGTGAGCCCGCGGGGGCGGGTCACACTGAATGGGATTGGGGATGACGGTCATGGACCACAGCGCACACCACACAGCCGCCGCACACGACCACGCCGCGCACCAGGCGCACGCGGGTCACGGTGGGCATCAGATGGGCGGGGTGACGTGGGGGGCCGCGGCGAAGGCGACGCTGCACTGCCTGACCGGATGTGCGATCGGCGAGATCCTCGGCATGGTCATCGGTACCGCCCTGATGTGGGGCAATGTCCAGACGATGGTCCTGGCGATCACCCTGGCGTTCCTCTTCGGCTACTCGTTCACGCTGTTCGCCGTCCGTCGGGCCGGCCTGGACTGGAAGAGCGCGATCAAGGTGGCGCTGGCCGCAGACACCATCTCGATCGCGGTGATGGAGCTCGTCGACAACGGCATCATCGCCCTTACGCCCGGAGCGATGGACGCCCACCTGTCGGACGCGCTGTTCTGGACGGCACTCCTGGGTGGCTTCGCCGTCGCCTTCGTGATCACCACGCCGGTCAACAAGTGGATGATCGGCCGCGGCAAGGGCCACGCCGTCGTCCACGCCTACCACTGACCCCGGCTGTACGGCACCACGCCCGGCCGCACCCTCACGGTGCGCCGGGCGCCGTCGCGTCCGAGGGTGTTGGCTTGGAGGTACCGGGGGCTTCGACGGCGGCCGCCCTGGATCCGCCGGCCCGCGGAGAACGGAGGCACCGACGATGTCCAGCACCGTCAAGGACATGCTCGCCACCTACCCGGCCGACCTCGGCGACATCGACCAGGCCAAACTCACCGCCTGCATCGAAGCGTGCATCACCTGCGCGCAGGCGTGTACCGCGTGCGCGGACGCCTGCCTCTCCGAAGGCATGGTCGGCGATCTCGCCAAGTGCATCCGCACCGACATGGACTGCGCCGACATCTGCACCGCAACCGCCGCGGTCCTGTCCCGCCACACCGGCTACGACGCCAACATCACCGCTGCGATCCTGAAGGCGTGCGCCATGGTCTGCACAGCGTGCGCCGACGAATGCGGACACCACGCGGACATGCACGAGCACTGCCGCATCTGCGCCGAAGCCTGCCGCTCCTGCGAGCAGGCGTGCAACGAACTCCTCGGCGCCCTCGGCTGACCGGACCGTCGGCAGGTCAGCGCGGCTGCGGGATCTGCTGGCGCTGGCGGCGGCGCCCGTAGCGGGTCACCCCGCGCGGCTTGAACACCGACAGGGCGGCCGCCGTGAGCAGCACCAGCAGGGCCGCGGCCGCATCCACGATCAGCCGAACACGCATGCCCCCCATCTCACCGCCCGCCAGGGCAGCCCTCCCGACCGCGTCCGCCAGGTGCCCAACCGGCTGCATGTGGACCACCAACAGAGCGGTTGCGACCACAGTGATCAGGAGCTTCGCGATGACCCAGTAGTGGCGCAGCAACCCCCACGCCGTTCCGAGCGACTGCACCACGCCGGTCAGCAGGCACGCGACGCTGAACGGCACGATCACGTACCAGCCCACCACATCCATGGCCAGGTAGGCGCCCCGCACCGTCTGAGGCGCGCTGCTCGTCAGACCTGTTACGGCCAGGGCGAGGAACGCCGCGACCGCGCCCAGCCAGCCGACCGAGAAGGTCACGTGCAGCGTAAGAGCCAGCTTGCGCAGCCGTGGCGGGAACGGGCTCACGACCCATGTCCCGCCATGCCGCCGCCGGCCAGGTGCACGACCACGAACACCACGACCAGCACGACGGCGACAGTCGCGGACACCTTGACCCAGCGCGGCGCCCCCTCGCCGTCGTCCTCGTGACGCTCCGGTGAGCCTGCCATGACGCCTCCCAGTTTTTCGAGACATCGTGTCTCCATCTGGAACTGAGTGTATGCCCCGTGGACGTCCGTATCCTGGGTGGGTGCCGAAGCTGTGGAACGAGACGATCGACGCGCACCGCCAAGCCGTGCGGGAGGCCATCCTCGATGCGGCCGCTGCACTGATCAATGACGGCGGTCTGCGGGCGGTGACCATGTCCCAACTCGCCGAGCGCGCCGGCATCGGGCGCGCCACCCTCTACAAGTACTTCCCCGACGCCGAAGCGGTCCTCGGCGCATGGCACGAACGGCAGATCGCCGCCCACCTCGACCAGCTCGCCGAAGCCGCACACCGCCCCGGCACCGCCACCGAACGCCTAACTGCAGTCGCGACCGCCTACGCCGACCTCGCCCGTCAGCGCCACGGCGGAGAACTGGCCGCCCTCCTCCACCAAAGCGAGCACGTCAGCCACGCCGAACAGCACCTGACCCGCTTGCTGGAAGCCCTCATCGCCGAAGGCACCCGGACTGCGGACCTGCGCGACGACGTACCGCCCGCCGAACTCGCCGCCTACTGCCTGCACGCCCTGACCGCCGCCTCTACCCTCCCCTCCCAAGCCGCGGTCCACCGGCTGGTCGCCGTCACCCTCGGCGCCCTGCGCCCGCTCACCTGATCAGGTCTCCTGGCAGCAAGGTCGGCGTCGCCCTCAGCCGAAGGCGCTGCAGACGACACCACAGTGCGATACCGCCCACGCTGTGGACGCCGCGCAGACGCATCCGCACTCGGTGCTACCTCCCGCTGCCAAGCCCTCCTCTGGTCGTGAGGCGTGATCTCAGGCAACGTCCGTCGCGACCGTCAAGTAGGAGCGTTGCTGCGGGCAACGCTCCTCGCGGTGGTGCTTGCGCTCTTCGCGATGCCACCACCACACCGCACGGCCCGGACGGCGAATGCGACCACGGCGGAGTCGGAGAAACCTGCCGGGCGGTGCTGTATATCGTCGCTGCCCTGTTCACGTTCGTTCTCAGGCGCGGAGGCGGCAACGGCGTCCTGCGCCGATGGGCAGCACGCACTGGCTCCTGGACCAGCCGCACCGGCGACCCGCCGTCCTTCACCGACTTTCGATCCTGCGCGTCTGAGAGCTGCACCAGCATGACGCCGCACCACTGCTGCCGGCGCGCTTCTGCCTGCTCTCATCCGCCAAGATCTGAAAGGCATGAGCACCGGGATGACGAAGGTGTCCTCTTCAGACCGGCGTCAGCCGTGGGGCCGGCGCCGGATCGCGAGGATCGACGGCCCTGCCGTATCCCCACCACCATGTCTGGGAGGGAGCGTGCGGGGCAGGTGGGGGGCATGAACGAATCCATTGCGAACACCGCCAGCAGCTACTACGTGACCGTCCGCGGGGAACGGTTCACCTGTGGCGGAGTCACCGGCCTGGGGCCCCAGGGAGACCTCGGTCTGCCCGGCCAAGAGCTCACGGTCGTCCTCAACGACTGCGTTCTCACCGACGTCCCCGCGGCGCAGGAATGGGCCCTGTCGGCGGACACCCCGGCCGAGCCTAGCCACATCAAGATCGAGGAAATCCGGCCCGGCTCGGAGGACCCTCTCACCACGTGGTATCTCATCGACGCCAGGCCGGACGCGATCACCGACGACAGCACGACCGCGACCAGCCGCGAAACGCGGATCGGGCGGCTCACCATGCACGCCGCGAAGATTTCTCCGGACATGCCGCAGTGACTTGATGGGGTCATGCGCGCGGGGAGCCCGGGGGACTCGGTCTGGTTCATGGCCCTCCTCGGAGCGGTCTTCTCAGGACCAGAGCCAGCGCAGGACGACGCTAAGCCGCCCTCACTACCCGTGGCCACGTCACCGCAACACCCCCGCCGGCGTCCACAACTTCTGCCCCGACCACGGCGCCGTCCCCGTCTCCTTCCGCGTTCGCTGCGACGCCGTCGCCTGCCGCGCCGAGCATGGCGGGGGCGGCTGCAGGCGGTGCGCCGGCACCTGCTGAGCGGCCGGCGGTGCGAAAGCCGCCCGCGGGCGATGAGGGCAAGGCGCCGAGCCCGGCCGATGCGCCCGCGGTCTCCGGGCCGTCTTCGGGAAGCGGAACGGGCGGCACCAGCGTCCAGGAGACACTGCCACCTCCCCGGCCGCCGGATCCCGAGCTCCCGGGCGGCGTTGTTTTCCGACGGAGCGGCGCAGCGGCCGGCCGCCGCGCCCCCCTCTCGCTCCCGTCCCCCACGGCACGCACACCATGTGCACACATCTCCTCCGTCGATGCCGTAGAGGGCTCCGGCCGGCAGACGACGATGCCCGGCCGAGACGCCTGCTTCGCGGGCGAAGGCCTCGTTGATGGTGAACGGCTTGGGCTTGGCTCGCAGGCGCCGGGTCACCGGCCGTGGGTGTCCTGGCCCAGCGCGGTGACGGCCGGACTGGTCACGCCGTGCGCGGAACGGCACAACCCGGGCCCGCACGCCGGGGGCGGGCGGCCGGGGCGGCGCGGTGCGGGCGTACGAGCGCCGGGCCTCGCTGGTGTTTTCGCGGGCGGCTACGGCGGGGCGATGTCAAGTCCCGACTTTCCGGGCCGTGACCCTGGTCCGCGCGTGGGGCGCAATGGAGTGACGGATGACGCCGAAGGACGGCGGACGGGCCACCCGCCCACCCATATCCGCAGTCCCGATCTCTTCTGAGGAGCCTTTCTCCATGACCGCCACCCGGAGCCGACGCCTCGCCCCCTCCTGATCGCCACCCTCCTGGCCGGCGGAGGCGCCTCGCTCTCCTCCACCGCCTTCGCCGCTCCCACCACGGCAACCGCGAGCGTCACCACCGACACCGACAGCACCCGCACCGTCAAAACCATCACCAAGACGCCCAGGACCATCAAGACGATCCGCAAGGACCCGAAGTTCGGAGACGCGGAACTCGGCGGAGGTGTGGGGGGCTCCAAGGGCCCTCCCATATTCATTGAGGGTGGCACTGGTGGCACTGGTGGCACTGGTGGCAAAGGTGGTGACGGGGATGGTAGGTGACGTGACCGGGTGTGGGTGGACCGCGTCATGTGATGGAGGGACGGCGAGCAGAGGACCATCCGCATTGGCAGGTGACCTCGGCTGAAGCCCGCCCGGTCGGACCCCAGGCCAGCCCAGACGGCCCGCACGCCCCTCGGCCGGACCAACACCACGCCCCGACCGTGTCGCGCCGGTCGGGGCGTGGTGTTGGTCCGGCTGGATCTGGTGGCGGAGGTCAGCGCCGGCCGGGCCGTTGACCGGGGGCGTTTTCCGTCACCCGCTCCGCTTCACGCGGCTGCGCCTGGACGTGACCACGGACGATGTCCCGGGCTTCGGGCAAGGCCCGGCTGCGGAAGCCGGCTGATGGGCGCTTCCTGCCGGCGGTCTCCGGGCGCAGCAAGGCCGTGAGGGGTGCGGGATCCTCGGGCCTGGGCTTGGTTCCCGGCACGTCACAAGGCGGAGGCCGTTCTCGGCCGCCCAGGAAACCGCAATGTACGCAGACGGATAGTTCCACGGCTACCGTCCGACACCGTTCCACGTGCCGAAGGCTGCCTTGCCGTTTCTCGCAGCCCGCTGAGCTCCGCCGGCGTCACGGAGGCTCCTCGCGCGAGCCGTGGGCTACTCGGTGCGCAGGCCGTCGGGACGCATCATGCGCCACAACGGCGGCAAGCTGAGCAGGGCAACCAGCAGGACGACACCGCCGCCGATGCCGGTCATCCACGCGATGCCCGCCCAGTCCACGGCCAGTGGCAGCACCGCCATTTTCAGCAGGATCACGCCGAGGCCCAGGCCGCCGACGACAGCCAGCGCCAGGGCGAGCGTCACCGGCAGCGCGGTCTGCCACAGCACCGACAGCCCGAGCGTCGAGCGCCGGGTGCCGAAGGCGACCAGTACCGACAGCAGCTTCCTCCGCTCGCGGAGCTGCTCCAGCATGGTGACGAGCATGCTCGCGCCGATCAGCAGCAGCACGACGGTCGTGCCGATGAACAGGCCGCGCTTGATGTTCGTGAACTGCGGGGCCGCGACGCTCTCCTCGTAGTACTCGACCCACTGCAGCGGGTCCATCCGCGCCGCCGTGTTGCGAACCCGCTCGGCCGCGTCGCGGTCGGCGGGGTCCAGCTTCGCCAGCAGTTCGGAGCGGGCGTCGCCCAGGTCACCGACCCTGATCGCCTCGGGGGTGGCAAAGATCCCGGTGCCGAAGGACCCTGCATGGTCCGGCACCAACGGGGTGAGCCGGGCGGCGGCCGGCACGGTCCACAGCTTGGGCGCGCCCGGCTTCCCCGACGTCTTGTCCTGCGTCGAGAGGTCGACCCGCTCGCCGGGCGCGGGGAGGTACACGCCGCCGGTCAGCGGGTCCTGGTTCGCCAGGTCGCCGACCAGGTAGACGCTGCCGGGCCGGCAATCGAAGGACTCGACGATCTGGCCCAGGGCCGCGCAGTCCCCGATGATCACGAAGGCGCCGGGGTCCGGAGGCGTGCCGGGCTTGTGCGCGTGGCCAAGGGTGTAGGTCAGGGTCGACAGCACGCCCGGGGTGGCACGGAGAGCGGCCGTGTCCTTCTGCTGCTGGGCCGCACCGGCGTAGTCCCTGCTGAGCCGCATCTCCCCGCGGAGCGGACTGAAGCCGGTGTCCTGGGTGTACCTGCTCTCCAGCCCCGAGAACAGCATCTGCACGGCGATCGCGCCGGCCACCGCGACCGTGATGCCGTTGACCATCCGGGCCGACGCGCCACTGTCCAACTGGATGCGGCGGGTGGCGAGCTGGAGCGGCAGCGGGCCGCCGTGCATCCGTCCGACGACGGTCGCCATCGCCCAGGGCAGCAGCGCCGTCACCCCCACGAGCAGCAGCACGGCGCCCGCCGCGATCCTCGGCTCGTTGACCGGGGCGCCCGGCGAGAGGCCCCCGATCATCGGGGATAGCAGGGCCACCCCGACGACCGGCAGCATCAGCCGCCACCACAGGCGCCGCCGGGCCGTCCCGGTGTTCCGTACGACGCCGAGCGGTTGGATGGAGACCGTACGCAGCGCGAACAGGGTGACGGCGACGGCCGTGACCGGTACGCCGACCACGATCAGCGCCGCCAGCAGGGGGCTCGGGGACACGTCGGACGCGAAGACGCTGATCCGCCACAGCTCGACCGTGCCGATGAGCTGCCGTCCGCCGACGAAGAGTCCCAGCCCCACGGCGAGCCCGATCAGCGCGCCGAACAGGGCCTCGCCGGCCGCGATCCGCCGCGTCATGTGCGCGTCCGCGCCGACCAGCCGCAGCGCGGCCAGCCGTCGGTCACGGCGCTCGCCGCCGAAGCGGACGGCGGTGGCGATGAGGACCGCCACCGGCATCAGCAGCACCACGAAGGTGATGATGACCAACAGTGTCAGGAACGGGCCGAGGGCCTCGGAGAGGTTCGGGCCGCCGATGTCGTCGGTCCTGGTCGGGTTCTCGTCGTCGGGGACGAGGTTGTCGGCCCCCGCGTAGTAGGCGAGTTCGCGTGGGCCGAGGAGTCCCGCCTCACCGATGGTGCCGCTGATCTTGTGGCCGAGGCGCTCCTTGAGCAGGGCCCCTTCGGGCGAAGCGAGCAGCTTCCCGAGTTCGGGGGAGACGAATATCTCGCCGGGGGCGGGCAGTTCGTCCAGGCCGGGCGGGAGCAGCGGACGGTCGCCTTCCGGCTGGACCAGCCGCCCGTAGACGTCCTGGCCCCGGTAGGTGGTGTCGGCCCGGCCGGTGACGATCGTCTCTGCGGCGGGCCGCACGGCCACGCTGTAGGAGGAGGGGGAGTCGTCGCGGGCCGCGCCACGGTCGCCGCGGGCGTTCAGGATGGCCGGGACGGCGGCGGCGACGAGCAGCAGGGCCACGCCGAGGCCGACTCCGACGGCGGTCAGGAGCGTACGGGTCCAGCCCTCACGTCCGCCGCTCACCGCGAACCGGACACCGAAGGCGAGGTCGCGTGCCCAGTCGGCCGGGGAGGCGGGGGACTCCCCGCGCGCCGCCGCACGGCGGTTGTCGAGTTGGCGGTGCTGGGTACGGATGCGTCGCAGAAGTCTGTTCTTCACGCGGCGTGCTCCATGTCGCGGGACTTTCCGTCGCGTACGACGATCTCGCGGTCGGAGTACGCGGCGACGCGTGCTTCGTGGGTGACCAGGACGACGGCCGTGCCGGTGTCGCGGGCGGCCTCGGTCAGCAGGCGCATGACGCGTTCGCCGTTGAGGGAGTCCAGGGCGCCGGTCGGTTCGTCGGCGAAGAGCACGCGCGGGTTTCCGACCAGGGCGCGGGCGACGGCGACCCGTTGGCCCTGGCCGCCGGAGATCTGGCCGGGACGTTTGCGGGCGAGGTCGGCGACCTCCAGGCGTTCCATCCACTCGACGGCCCGGCGCTCGGCCTCCTTGCGCCGGACGCGGTTCAGCCGCAGCGGCAGTGCCACGTTCTCCAGGCAGGTCAGGTCGGGCACCAGCTGACCGAACTGGAAGACGAAGCCGAACTCACCCCGTCGCAGCCGGCTGCGCCCGGCGTCCGAGAGTGTCGACATGGCCCGGCCGTCGTACATCACCTGGCCGGCGTCGGGCGTGACGATGCCGGCCAGGCAGTGCAGGAGGGTGGACTTGCCGGAGCCCGAGGGGCCCATGACGGCGACGACTTCGCCGGAGCGGATGCCGAAGTCGGCGCCGTCCAGCGCGGGGGTCGGGCCGTAGGACTTCCGCAGGCGGGTCGCGGACAATATGGGGTCGGTCATGTGCGGATCTCCGTGGCGAGCTGGCCGAGGCGGGCGGCGGTGAGTTCGAGCCACCGCAGGTCCGCCTCCAGGTGGAACAGGGCGTGGTCGCAGATCAGTTGGTCGGCGAGGTTGCCCTGGGACTTGCGGCGGGTGAGTTCGCGCATCAGGCGCAGGTGTTCGGCCCGCTGGGTGTCGAGCAGTCCCTCGGCGCTGCGGCCGGTCAGCAGGGCCAGCACCACCTTGGTGTACAGGGTCGTCTGGAGGTACGGCTCGGGCTTCTCGGGCTGGGCGAGCCAGCCCTCGACGTCGGTCACCCCGGCCTCGGTGATCGCGTACCGCTTGCGCTCAGGGCCGCCGCCGCTCTCCACCCCGTCGACCTCGACCAGACCGTTCTTCAGCAGCCGGGACATGGTCGAGTAGACCTGGCCGTAGTGCAGGGGGCGGTCCTGCCCGAACCGGTCGTCGAAGGCGCGCTTGAGGTCGTACCCGTGGCGGGGCCCTGACTCCAGAAGTCCGAGCAGGGCATGGCTGATTGACATGCGGCGCACTCTACACGGTGTGTATACATCGCGTGTATAGCTCTCTGGGCTGCCGGCCCTCCCGGCCACCGCCGGGAGCTGACGGGTGCAGGACCCATCGGTGTGCCGGATCGCGTTCGAGACGAGTTCACCTACGACCGGGAGCACGAGGTCGGGGCTTCCCCGGTTTGGTGGGGGCCGGACGCGGGCGGCGTCGGCGAGGAAGGCGCGGGCCGCGTCCCGCGCCTGCCCCATCAGACGGACGCGGCACGCGGGCCCGCCGAGCGGCGGGGGTCCGCTGCGCCCTGGCCGTCGGCCAGGGCGCAGCGAGTCTTTCGGGGTCCTCAACGGTCGTCCGGGCAGCGAGGGCCGTCGTGAGGCGGCACTTCACGCCTTCCAGGTCGTGGTCGTCTCCAAGTGCGGGAAGCAGGAGCAGGAGTCGGCTGTCTGGATCGGCGGTGCTGCCTCCCGGCAACTGGATATCAGCGGCGGAGAGCAACTCGGGCCAGGACAGGGCGGGACCCATTGCGCCCGCTCGAATAGCTCCCGGTGGAACTCCTCGGCCGCGTCGTAGTCCGCACCGAAGAGGAGTTCTTCCATGGCCTCGTCGTGGGCGCACGAGGACAGGTGACCGGGCCGGAAGAGGGGTTCGTCCAGCAGCTCCCGCTGGTGGACGAGAGGGCGGCCTTCGCACCCGGGTATCTCCATCATGCCGATCATCGTGCCGCCTCGCCGAGTACCAGCTACGCCCTGTTCGTGCGTGCGCCGCGCGCCCCGGCCGTCGGGGCGTGGGTGGGTGTCCGGAGGGCGTGGTGCCTTACTCGGTGAGGTGCTGGCGCCGTTTTGGTGACCGGGGTGGAGGGCATGCTGCTCGCGGTCCCGCTGCATCTGCTGGGCTGGGGGGCCGGGAACGTCGGCCTGGAGTAGGCGGGCATTGTCCCGACCGCGCTGATGAGGGCCTCGTACCCGGTTCCGGGGCTGGATCACAGCCTCCCGTCGGGCACGACACCGCTGCTTCCGCGGGGGAGATCCGGCGGGCTGTCGACGTTGCCGCCGGTCCCTGCATCCATTCGGGCGAAACGCGCTCAAAGTGCTGCCCCACGTACCCGAAGGCGCGCCATGGTCTTTCCGAGACGTCGGGCTCCAAGAAGGGGACGGAACATTGCACCTGAGGCGTACCGGAATGATCCTGGGTGCGGCCGCGCTGGTCGTGCTGACATTGCCGGCCAACGCGCACGCCGCGGCCATCGCGTGCGGAGGAGGCGTGTCGACCGGGCGGGTGGCGGTCAACGGCTGCATCAGCGCCGAGCGGGGCTCCCTGGGCAGGTTCCCCACACGGGACATCACGGCGTACATCAAGGCGCGCAACACGGGAAAGAAGGGGCTGAACGTCTCCTACGAGGCGTTCTTCCGCGTCGTTGACGGCGGTCACTGGGAGAAGGTGGGCAGCGGCCGCACCTACCTCGCGCCCGGCGCGGCCATCGACCCCACCGCCGTGGGGAGCACGACCCGGGTATGCGGCCCTGTGAAGGTGGAGATCCGCGTCCACGCCCGGGCCGACGGCGCTGCCTGGAGCGGCTGGTCCCCGGCTGCCACGAAACAGTGCCAGACCTGACCTTCACCGTGAACGCGACCTGATCTCCCGCAGGTTCCGAGCCGACACCGGGGCAAGCCGACGGGCACGCCCCGGCCCGTCGGCCCGGGGCGTGGCCATCTGGCGGACTCACCGGGTGACCGCCCAGGAGAGGTGCCCGCCCCTGCCTGCCCGAGGGTGAGGAGTACAGCTCCGTTCCGACGAGCCTGGCGACCGCCGTCCACGGGGGCGAGCTGAGTGCATCACGCCCGACCCGCGTGCACAGGGGTTCGGGCGGGCGACAGTTAGCGGCGTCCGCGCAGGCGGTTCAGGAATCGTCCGGCCTGGGCGCGTTTCCGGGGGTCGGCGGCGGCCCGCCGGGCCGAGGCGGTCACCCGCTGGCCTTGCGGGCTACGCGCGAACTGCTTGATGCGGGTCAACAACGCGGACATGGCGCCTCCTTGGGGTCGTCAACCTCGTGTACCCCGTGCCGCGGCTGATATGTGCCGCAGGGGATCCGCGACGGCGAGCGTCTCGCCCCGTTGATCTGGCAGCGGACATCCTGAAACGCGCGGGCCACTGAGCCTGGGACACGTGCCTGACCCCATGGGGTGGACGTGGTCGGCGTTCGATCTCCTGCAACTGGACGGCCAAGAACTCCTGCAAGGCCCCTACAGAGCGGCGCGCACTGCTGGAGGCTCTGTTGTTGACCACGCTCTGACGGCCCCGTGGACGCTGTGTCCGATGACGACGGACCGCCGCAACGCCCACGGGTACCTCCAGACGGTCGGCCGCACGGCCCCGCTCCGTACCGAGCTGGTACGCCTGGTCGGCGGCAACCTGACTCCCGCCTCTCCGGGATACCCCTGGGAAGGCCGGCGGTTCACATCGGCACGGGGCGGCCGGGACATCCTCCAGCGTCGGGGGTGAGCACCTGCACGGAGGGGGAGGTGGGGCAGGTGCTCACGGGTTACGGCCGGGGGCCGCTCAGCTTGCCGGCCGCCTTTCCTCGGTGCCGCGTGGCTGTAGCTCTTTTCATATCAAACTGGCATGGAAAGTGACAAGCATCATCATTTGTATCACTTTGTGTGGTGGGCGGGTGATGTCCGGGAAGGGGTCGGCCGTCGGACGTCTGGCAGCACCGACGATGGGCGTCTCTGCCCCCGCTGCGACTCAAGGCCCGCAAGGACGGCAAGCGCGCAGTCACGGTCGCGCTGCCCAGCAAGAGCGTTCACTCCTTCCGGTATCTGGCCGCCGTGGACTACTGGTTCAACGACGACACAGCCGGCGACCGGGACGGTTCCAGCGGCCGCCTGCACACCTGACCTCGGCGCTGCTTCTTTTGGATCAGGTGAAATGCGCGACCGTCGCGGTGCGTGCACGATGGCCGTGACATCACTGTCCCGGTGAAAGGTTCCGTCATGCCCCGAGGGAGCAGTCCCAAGCGTGAGCGTCAGTACGAGCACATCAAGGAGGCCGGCGAGAACCGCGGCATGTCCGAAGGGCGCGCCAAGGAGATGGCCTCCCGCACCGTCAACAAGGAGCGTGCCCAGTCGGGGGAGAGCAAGACTGCCAGCCGCAGTTCTACCCAGGCAAAGTCGGCGTCGCAGCGCGGAGGCCAAGAGTCCCAGAGCGGCGGCGGGTCGTCGTCCGAACGGACCAAGGACGAGCTCTATCAGGAAGCCAAGAAGCGCAACATCGATGGCCGCTCGACCATGACCAAGCAGCAACTCAAAAATGCTCTCGGCCACTGACCTCCACACCCCCTGACCAACCCGACTTGCGAGAGGTGTCTGAGCGGCCACCGAGAGGTCGCGACCCGGAGACCGCGAACGGTCGCGGTCCCGCGAACCATCCGACCTCCAGACCGCAGCAGGCTCGGGTCTGCCGCATCACCGGAAACGCCACGCAGGGCGACGCATTCGATAACAGAGGAGATGCCCCATGTCCGATGACCTGGCCGCCGACAGCATCCGGAAACTGGAAGACGTCGTGGCGTCGAACGCTCTGCCTGAGCACACCGTCGAGCTGCTGCGCGTCTCCCTCAGTCAGGCCCAGACGGCGAAGGCGGCAGGTCACGACCAAGAGGCCCTCACCATCGCCAACCAGGCCCTCCAAACGGCAGAGAACGCCACCGGGGGCCAGTAGTACGGTGCGCTGGTTGCCGGCCGGACCGTCAAGTGTGACCCGGCAGGCTCGTTGCTTCCGGGATGCGGGACGTGAACGGCAGCTTCAGATGCCCGCCCGCGCTCGCGGGGAAGTTGCCAGCGGCGCCGAGGGGCTGTCTGGTGGACGCCAGTTCACCGGCGCTGCAACGCCTCCCGGCCGTTCCCTCCTTCCCGAATGGAGGCCGGGTCGGCAGAAGGGGCGGATCAGTATGGGGACACCGGGAAGGCGGGCGTCTGTGGAGGGCCGGTTCCGCCATCGCGGGGCCGAGCTGGTGTACGACGACGCGGGCACCGGGCCCTTGGCGGTGTACGCGCACGGCGGGCTCGTCAGCCAGGCCGTCGAGCAGCGGATGGACCTGTTCGACTGGGCGCCGCTCCTCCGGGCGGGCCTGCGTCTGGTCCGCTACGACGCACGCGCGCACGGGCGCTCCACCGGCCGGCCCGTTGACGCGGACTACACCTACACCTCGCTCGCCGACGATCTGCTGAGCCTGCTCGACCATCTGGGCATCGCGGAGCCCGTCGGTGCGATCGGCGCGTCGATGGGTTGCGGCACCTGCCTGCACGCCGCCGTCCGGGCACCGGACCGCTTCTCCCGGCTGGTCCTGCTCATCCCGCCAACCGCCTGGACGAGCAGGGAGGCGTACGCCCGGGCCAACCGGAACGCCGCCGACACCATCGAGCGGGAAGGAGTGGCGGCATGGCTCGCCACTCGGGGGGCCGCGCACCGCCCCTCCGTCGTCGCCGACGTCCCCGAGTTCGCTCCGACGCCACATGAGGCGATCCTGCCGTCGGTCCTGCGCGGCCTGGCCACCTGCGACCTGCCGCCGCCCGCCGCGCTCGCGTCGCTGCACTGCCCGGCCCTCGTCTTGAGCTGGGTGGACGACCCTGGCCACCCCGTGTCGACGGCGGTCGCGTTGGCCGACTGCCTCCCAGCGGCCGAGCTCCATCTCGCCCGTACCCGCTCGGACGTGCGGACCTGGGGCCCGCTCATCGCGGACTTCCTTACGCGCCCCGGCCCCCGCCCCGGCCCCCGCCCCGGCCCCCGCCCCGGCCCCCGCCACGGCCGCTGACGCGGTCAGCGCAGGGTGGACTCGGCCGTCAGAAGGTGACTGGCCTGAGTCGCCGCCCTGGTTGTACCCACGGGGAAAGGGGGTGAGGGCCTCGCCGCGTTCCCCCTCGCCTCGCCGATGCCGTCCAGGCGGGCGACGCCGCCGAAGTCACCAAACGTGTAGCGGGATAGCGCACCGCGTTCCGGGACCCGCGGACAGGGGTGCTCGTGCCGTTTCGCCCGTTCTGGCGTTGATCGACCCGTGGACGGCCCGGCCTTCCGCTAGTGGGTTCGCCGGTTGCTGTCGAACCGTCCTCACCGCGTAGGAGGCGGCTCGGCGGGGGAGCGGAACTTGCGGGGCCGCGGATCGTTCGCCGGTGGGACGACATACCGCCCGCCCCGAGGAGGCGACGTCATGGACCGCCATACGCACACACCCCCGACCAGAGGCCGCACGCAGTTCGCGGTCCGCTCCGTACTCGCCGTCTGCGTCGCCCTGGCGGCCTGCCTGGCCGCGCTGCCCGCGCGTGCAGCGGCCGGGGGGCCGGTGCTTGACCGGGATTTCCCCGACCCCGACGTCATCCAGGTGGCGGGTACCTACCACGCGTACGCCACCAACGGGAACGGCCGGAACATCCAGCACGCCACATCGGGCGACCTGACCACGTGGTCATCGGCGGCGGCCGACGCCCTGCCCGTGCTCGGCGGCTGGGCCGCGACGGAGCCCCGCGGCAAAGTGTGGGCTCCGGACGTGTTCGACAACGGCCACGGCTTCACGATGCACTACACCGCCCGCGACGCCGCGAGCGGGACGCAGTGCATCGGCGCCGCGCTGTCGCGCTCCCCGGACGGCCCGTTCGTACCGGTGGGTGAGCGGCCGCTCATCTGCCCGGCCGACGAAGGCGGCGCGATCGACGCGGCCGGCTTCACCGAGGGCGGTCGGCGCTACGTCCTGTGGAAGAACGACGGCAACTGCTGCTCCCGCGATACCTGGCTCCACCTCCAGGAGACGTCCTCGGACGGCACCCGCCTCACCGGCGACGCGGTACGGCTGATCACCCGGGACCGCGACTGGGAGGGTGGTCTCGTGGAGGCCCCCACTCTGGTCCGGCGAGACGGCCGCTACGTGCTGTTCTACTCGGCGGACGCGTACGACGGGGAGCGGTACAAGACCGGTTACGCGGTCGCGGACCGGCTCACCGGCCCGTACACCAAGGGCGCCGATCCGCTGATGACGACCGACAGCTTCTCGGGCGCCGTCGTCGGGCCCGGCGGCCAGGACGTCGTCATCGGCCCCGATGGCCGGGACCGCATCGTTTTTCACGGCTGGAGCGGCCCGGGCCGGGTGCTGTATGCCGCCGACCTGGGGTTCGCGCACGGCCGGCCCGTGGTGCGCAGCAGCAAGGCGCGCCACCAGGCAGAGAACGCGCGCGTGCACCGCGCGATCGTGCGGGCCGCGCCGGGCGCCCAGGGCGGTCGTGCCGTCGGGTACATCGACCACCCCGACAGCTTCGTCGAGTTCGACGTCTTCGCCGCTTCCGCCGGCCACCACACCCTCTTCGCGCACTTCGGCAACGGCTCCTTGGACCACACCGGCGCCCCGGTGGCCTCCTCGCACCTGCTTTCCGTCAACGGCAGCGCTGCAGGCGCCGTGCCCTATCCGCACAGTGGGTGGGACACCTGGCGCACGGCGCGGGCGCCGCTCACGCTGCGGGAAGGCTGGAACACCGTCCGGCTGGGCAAGGGCGAGTGGTACGCCGAACTGGACAGTGTGGAGGTCGCCTGACACCCGCTCGGCCGGGCGGTGTCAGCCCCACCTCTGGTTGTCCCTACCGGCGCATGGCAGGGCCCGCAGCCCTGCCTCGGCGCTGTCGTCGAGGCAGGCGCCCGTGGCTTTGCTGCGGACCTCGACCGACTCGTCGGGCCAGGCACTGACCGCCCAGTTCTGGGACGGGTTGGCGGTACAGGCCGCCGTATCCAGGCCGTCCGGGCCGTGGGCGAGGCAGGCGCCGGTGGCGTGGTTGCGCAGCCGGAGGGCACCGTCCGGCTGCCGGTGCAGGGTCCACCGCTGGTAGCTCATGCCGTTGCAGGGGAAGGTGCGCAGCCGCTTGTCGAGGCTGTGGTCCAGGCAGGCGCCGGTCTGGCGGCTGACGAAGATGCGCACGGTGTCGGCCGGCCCCGGCCCGCCCGTCGCGGGTTCCCCCGTTTCGGATGCCGTTCCGGCTGCTCTCTCGGCTGAGGAGCCTGCCCCGGTGCTGTGAGCGCCGTTGGCCGGGGCTCCGGGCGCCGTCGGCAGGAGGAACCAGGTGAGCCCCGCGCCCAGCACCGCCCCGGCCAGGGCGCCGGCGAGGGTGCACGCGCGGCGGCCGCCCGGCAGCAGCCCCGCCCTGCGCCGCGGCAAGGCGGTCCGAGGGTCCGCGCTGTCGGCCGCCTCGGCAGGTGCCGGAGTGGGTGCAGCAACCTCGGCGGCCTCGACCGCTTCCTCCTCCTCGCCGGCCTCGGCCACTTCCTCTGACCGATGCGCGCCGACCCCAGGCGGTCGGGCCTCGTTGCGCTCGGCGGCCTCCCACAGCGCGCGGTACTCCGCAGATTCGGCGCCCAGTGCCCGGCAAAGGTCTTGGACTACGGTCCAAGGCGGCACGGTCTGCCCACAGAAGTAGCGCGACAGCGACGAGTCGCTGATGGGCATCCGGCTCTCCAGATCGCGCAGCGTGCATCCGGAGCGCTGTTGGAGGGCACGCAGCGCGGCGCCCAGTCGGCGGGCGTCCGTGCTGCGCCGGTCCGTGCCGTCGAGGTAGCTCATCCCTGCCCTCTCACCGGAAGGTCGCCGAGGTGTCCCAGCCGGCGCGCCCTGTCCCGGGATGCGCCCGTCCCCGCAGGTCAGAAGCGTAGGGATCCCGACATAGCCGAAGCAACCGGGACAAGGTTGCCCGCACTGTCAGACCGCCACAAACTCGGAACATCCAGTCGGCGGTTCACCCCACGAGGTGAACACGCGGCTTCCCTCCTTCGCCGCCATGCGGCACGGGTGCGCCCACCGCCGACCCGCTCACCCCGATCGAAAGGTCCCTCAGCGATGCGCTTCGACTCCCGTATGGCCAGGACGCTGTCCACCGGCTTCGCCCTCATGCTCCTTCCCCTGGCCACCGTTGAGAGCGCTGTCGGCGCCGACGCGAGTACCCGAGGGGCGGCCGCCGGCAGGGTGTACAAGGTCCAGCTCAGCAACCGGTGCCTCGACGCGGACACGAACACCATCAACAACAATCCGGCTCGGGCTCAGGTGTGGGACTGCGGCCACACCGCCAACCAGCGTTGGGTCCTTCACGCGTCCGGGGAGGTGAAGGTCGACTTCAACGGCAAGTGCCTGGACGCCGACACCAACACCATCAACAGCAACGGCGGCATCGTCCAGCTGTGGGACTGCAACGGCCAGCCCCAGCAGTCCTGGTACCGGGGTGAGAGCAATTCGATTCGTTCGAAGTTCAACCACAAATGCCTGGATCACGACACCACCCAGAACCGCAACGGCGGGAAGGTCCAGCTCTGGGACTGCAACGGCACCCCGCAGCAGTCCTGGCTCTGACGGAGAGGTCGCAGCGCCGAAGTAGTGGGGTGGCCGCCGCCTGACAGCGGCAGCCGCCGGCAGCGCGCCGTAAAGGCGCCGTTCCCGGATGTGCTCGGGGGCGGCGCCGTCGGCCCTTCGCCGCCCGGCACCAACGTCATCACCGTCGCCGACAGGAGTATCGGGCGAGGCAGTAGCGAACGGCGAGCTGGATGTGTGGGCGTCGGTGATGGGGCGCGCGGTGAAGCTGGGGGCCTCTTGGCGCCTTCGTGCACCTCAGGGTGCGTATCGGTTGACGTCCGCCTTCGAGGGCTGGCTGCCCAGGTCAACGGGGGAGGAGGGCGCGTACGGTCTTGCCGCCCCTGGACCCGGGTGTGACTACGGTGGCACGGGCGAGGCCGTTGACCATCTGCCAGCCGAATCCACCAGTGCCGTCGTCAAGGTCGGGGGTACGCATCCGGGGCAGGCGGGGGCTGGGGTCCTGGACGGCGACCTCGATGACGCCGGGGTGGGCGGTCAGGCGAAGCGTGTATGCGCCGCCGCTGTGGAGAAGGGCGTTGGTGACGAGTTCGGATACGACCAGGACCACACTGTCCGCGCACTCCGGGTCGATCCCCGACGGCCCGAGGGCGTCAAGGAAGGACTGGGCGCTCTGGCGCGCCTCGGCGACGTCGGTCAGAGCGCCAAAGGGTGTGGGCTCGCTGCTCAGTGGGGTGGTCATCGCGCGCTCCGGGTCCGTTGTTGGTGTCGGGCCGTGCCTGCCCGGTCGTTGTCCCCCTTCGAGTAGTGCCTGGGCGTTGTGCCCCGCCCGCAGCTGTCGAATCCAACGACACTCGATTACCTGAGTAACGGGCACCTGAAAATCTATGTTGACCGGAGTAGACATTGGGCTGTGGCGTGGTTATGGTTTCTCTCGTAACCCCGGAGGACCGCAGGGCCCGGCAGAGACGAACTGCCGGGCAGCAGTACACGTAGTACACGTAGTTGCAGTACGTAGGACGGTGCGGTTGCGGAGTGTCGAAGCCAGAGCAGGTGCAGGACGGCGACGGGACTGGCGACCGGACCGGGTGGCCCGCATTGATCAGGGGCCACCATGAAGCAGTACCGCAGTTAACGCAGGTGGCAGTACCCGCAAGTGCAGTACGCAGTACCCGTAGTGCAGGCAGTACCCAGCAGCGAAGTCAGTAGAGCGGTACCTCGGTGAAGGCGCCGGCTGCAGGCGCGCGCACCGGGAAGTTCGGCAGTGGGGTTCTAAGCCAGAGCAGACGCAGGATGGGCGACGGGGCTGGCTGCCGAAAACGTGGCGCTTGGCCAGGCCACCAGCAGTTCGCAGTACAGCAGTAGGCATCTCCAGTAGTAGGCAGTACTGGTAGTACCAGCAGTACGCATTCCCCCGCATAAGTAGTTGATCACGAGGGATGAACGGAGGAGCTCGCGCCATCAGGATCGCCCGGACGGAGTGTTGAGTCCGGGTACCGCAGGACATCGTTTGTGAGGTGGTCTCCGGTCAAGCAATGGCGATCCCCGCGCCTCGGGTAGTAGTCGGGCCAGGCACGCGGAAAGAAGTAGGCCGGCGCAGTTCCAGGGCCGGCAGATGGTGTAGCAGTTCCTTCGGGGCCCTGGTGCCATAGGCGCCAGGGCCCCTCCGTATGTCTCACGAGAGAGGCGATGACCGCAGACGACTCGTTCGGTCGTCTCGATGACGACGACTACCCCGCCTACACCATGGGCCGGGCCGCTGACATGCTCGGCACCACACAGGGCTTCCTGCGTGCCATCGGCGAGGCCCGCCTCATCACCCCGCTGCGCTCCGCCGGTGGGCACCGGCGCTACTCCCGCTATCAGCTGCGGATCGCCGCCCGTGCCCGCGAGCTCGTGGATCAGGGCACCCCGGTCGAGGCCGCGTGCCGGATCGTCATTCTGGAAGACCAGCTCGAGGAAGCCCGGCGCCTCAACGCCGAGTACCGCACCGCAACCGCGGGCCCGACGGCCGCGGCCTGAGACGGCGTAGCCGTTCTCCTCTTTCCTGCCCACACCCTGCCCGGGACGCATAGCGTTCCCGGGCCACTTCGTGCCGTGGCCCACTCCGCCTTCGCGGCATCCTCAGAGTGACGGCGCGCAGCCCCGCTGGCTCAAGCGAGATGATCAGGAGCTTCGGACGTTTGGAAGCCTCGGCTTGGTGCAGACGATCGTTGACAGCTGACATCGGCTTTACTCATCGAGGTAGGAGAAGCGCATGGGCATCATTGCTTGGATCCTGATTGGACTGCTCGCGGGCTTCATCGCGAAGGCGCTGATGCCGGGCAATGACCCGGGCGGGATCATCATCACCATGCTCATCGGTATCGCCGGCGGTCTGCTCGGCGGATTCCTCGGCAAGGTCATCTTCGGGGTCGACTCGATCGACGGGTTCTTCGAACTCTCGACCTGGATCGCCGCCATTATCGGCTCGGTCATCCTTCTCGCGCTCTACCGGCTTGTCACCGGGAACAAGCGCCACCGCAGCCACGCCTGACCGCCCCAGCACCTGCTCCGACCAGAAGCGGCTCCCCCCTCACCTGAGGGGGGAGCCGTCCTGCTGTTCCAAGTGCCCGGGGCGGTCAGTTCTTCGTTTTGTGCTCTCGTGTAGGGATGCCGTTTCGGGGTATCCGGGCGGAAGCAGCCGTGTGGCTTGCTCAGGATGAAGGTGTCGATATGGCTGCTGTGGTGTTGTCCCAAGGCGGGTGTGAGCTGCTGTTCCGCCGTCCGATCGTCTGGGCCATGGCCTTGGACGGCAGTGAACCGATTGCTGACGCCAGGCGTGCTGCCCGCAGTTTCATGACTGACGTGCAGGCGGTTCACGGGCTTCCGGTGTCGGACCGTGCGATGAGCATGGTGGAGCTGGTGGTCAGCGAGCTGGTCACCAACGCCTACAAGTACGCGCCGGGGCCGTGTCTGCTGGAGCTGGAGGTCAGCGGGGGAGTGGTGGAGATCAGCGTGTGGGATACCGCCGCGCAGCTGCCCGCGGTGAGCGCGGCTGATCCGAGCCGGGTCGGGCAGCACGGGCTGGAGATCGCAATGGCGGTGTGCCGCAGTTTCGAGGTACGGCGCGAGCCGGTGGGCAAGCGGGTGAAGGTCACGATAGGGCTGGCTGACGACCCCGGCGGTGACCGGGCCGGGCGCCTGCCGTGATTCATGCCGGCCAGGCTCTTGCCACGCGGGCGAGGCAGCGCTTCAGCCGGTCGCGGTGCCGGTTCTGACTCGCGATACACCCCGGTCAGAGAGGGCTCCGCGCGAGCCTGCCGATGAC
>NZ_JCAXEG010000035.1:0-25419 GCF_059758875.1 Streptomyces sp. GQ60
GCTATTGCCGCCAGAGCGCTCTGGTCACAGGGCCTCGCCCGCGCACGCCCTATCGGCGCGGACTGCGCCCGATAAATGCGGCGGGCGGCAACCCCGCAGCACAATCACAGCGTTCGGCATCGCGTGTGAACGCGAGGGACGGCGTTGACGCCCGAGTTGCGGGCGGTCCGCGATGGTGACGACGCGGCCATACGCACCATGCTGGCCGACTTGGCCGAACTGCCGACGTGGCGGATACCGCCGCCCTGCGCGAGCGGCTGTACGCGACGCAGTGACCTGCAGCCGGTACGGCAGCGGTCACGGCCGGCCCTGCAGCGATCCGGCGGCCAGGAGGTCCTCGGCGGCGCGGGTGATGAAACAGTGGGTGCGCTCCGGGTTCAGGGCCTGCGCCTGGAGGTGGTCGAACATGGCGCTGAAGTGCCGCACGTCGGATCGTTTCTCCAGGTAGAGATCACTGGTGAACCGCTCCAGATACACCGTCCCCGCCTCGGGGGCGTCCGGGAAGCCGAGGATGGAGAACTGTCCCGAGAGGCCCGGGTGGGCACCCACGCTGTGGGGCAGGACCTGCACGGTGATGTGCGGCTGCGCGCCGAGGCGGTTCAGGAACTCAAGCTGTTCGCGCATGATCTGCGGGCTGCCGACGATGCGGCGCAGGGCGGATTCATCCAGCACGACCCATAAGCGGAAGGGCCGGGCCGGGTGGTGGGCCCGGGACTGACGGCGCAGCCGGACCTCATGGCGCACGGCGATCTGCTCGGCCGTGGCCGGAGGGATCGTTTCCGCGATGACCGCGGCCGCGTAGGCGGGAGTCTGCAGCAGGCCGGGGATCACCAGAGGCTCGTAGGAGCGGAGCGAGGAGGCTGCCGTCTCCAGGCCGATGTAGACGGCGTACGGAACCTCCCCGCAGGCGACCCACCATCCCTGCCGGTCCGCTTCCGTGGCCATCCGCATCAACGCGTCGACGACCTGCGGGTCGGTAACTTGATAGAGGGCGCACAGGTCCCGCACATCACGGGGCTTGATGGCACGGCGGCCGTTCTCCAAGTGGCTGATCTTGGGCTGCGAGATCAACAAATGTTCGGCGACCTGCGTACTGGTAAGACCCCGAGCCAGGCGGAGACGGCGCAACTCCGCGCCCAGCCGTCGTCGTCTGACGGTCGGGTTTCCGTTCACCGCCACGGGCGGTCTACCTCCAGCTCGGAACTGTCCACCAGCCACGGCAAAGGCCGCGGCCGCGGCCGGGCCCGGGCGAGGGACTTCCCGCGCCGTGATGATCAATGGACCCTGCTGGCGAGTGTCATGGCGTGCGGACGCAGACGCGTGCGCAGCCCGAGCAGGGTTCACCCGGATGCCACGGCCTTTCACCTATCTGCCGGAAAGGTTGCTCGCAGCTGCCGCCGTCGATGCCGGACGGCTTGTGAGGACTCCGGTGGCCGATCCGTCGGAGCGGACACGCCTCGAGCCGTTCTGGTCGGGGCGGATAGATGACCAGGCGGGCAGGCATGACTCCCAGCCCGTCGGGACTGCGCATGCGCGCACGTTGTGGCCGGCCCCGTACGGGGCATCGGAGTGCGGCCCCCGTCGCGGCCCTGATGGCCGAGGCCGCACTCCGTACGTCGAAAGCTACCGGGTACCGAATCGAGCACGAGAGCCGTTTCCGCTGGCCGGGCAGGTGACTGCGGAGGATCCGGATCGTTGTGCCGAACCTCGCTGGGTGGGCTGCGCGAGCGGTGTGGAGGAAGGGAGGCGGTCCTGGCCTCCGGGGAGGCCAGGACCAGGGGGCGAGAACGGCTCGGGATCGGTCTCGCGGGTGATGCGCCCGTTTCAACGATGCCGGCTGGTTGCGGCAATGCCGCCAGGCGGGGGATGCGCTGTTCCAGGGCGCGTACGGTTTTGCAGCTGTCGGGGGTGGCGGCAACGTGGGTGGCGAGGGCGAGGTGGTTGACCATGGGCCAGCCAAAGCCGCCGGTGCCGCTGTTCAGGTCGGGCGTACGAATCCGCGGAGTCCGGGCTGTCCGGGTGTGCGCTCAGGTCAGGGCGTAGGTGCCGCCGCCGTGGCGCAGGGTGTGGGTGACGAGCTCCGAGACGACCAGGACCACGGTGTCGGCGGCGTCGGGTGCACGAGGAGGTCGAGGAAGTCCTGGGTTCTCTCGCGTGCGCCGGCGACGCAGGCCGTGGATCGGGTGCTTGCGACCGGAGGCGACCGACTGAAGTCCGTCGCTGTTCGAGGTCGATTACCTCACTGTCGAACGCTCGGAAATCTATGTCGGCCAGAGTAGACATTAGGCGGTGGTGTGGCTATGGTTTCTCTCGTAACACAGAGAGACCGCAGGGCCTGGCAGGGACGAACTGCCGGGCAGCAGTACCCGTAGTGCGGGTGGTTGCAGTTCAGCGGTGCGGTCGTGGAGTGTCGAAGCCGAGCTTGTGCAGGATGGCGACGGGACTGGCGACCGGACTGGGTGGCCTGCAGTGTTCAGGGGCCGCTGTGAGTAGTACCGCGGTAGACGCAGTTGGCAGTGCCCGCAAGTGCAGTTCGCAGTACCAGCAGGTCAGGTAGTTCGCAGTGCCAGTCGTTGAGAGAGAAGTACCCGCGGTAGCAGTACCCAGCAGTGAAGTCAGTGAGTGGTACCTCGGTGAAGGCGTCGGCTGCGGGCGCGCGTGCCGGGAGGTTCGGCAGTGGGGTTCTAAGCCAGAGCAGACGCAGGATGGGCGACGGGGCTGGCTGCCGGAAGCGTGGCGCTCGGTTAGGCCGCGAACAGTTCGCAGTACGGCAGTAGGCATCACCAGCAGTACGCATTCCCCCGCATAGGTAGTTGATCACCGAGGGATGAACGGAGGAGCCGAGCGCCATCAGGATCGCCCGGACGGAGTGTTGAGTCCGGGTACCGCAGGACATCGTTTGTGAGGTGGTCTCCGGTCAGGCAACCGCGATCCCCGCACCCCCGACAGCTTCACAGTCGGAAGTGTGGACACAGTAGGCCGGCGCAGTTCCAGGGCCGGCAGATGGTGTAGTCAGTTCCTTCGGGGCCCTGGTGCCATAGGCACCAGGGCCCCTCCGTACGCTCCACCCCTCAGTACGTTCATGAGAGAGGTGCGATGACAGCAGACGACTCGTTCGGTCGTCTCGATGACGATGACTTCCCCGCCTACACCATGGGCCGGGCCGCCGAGATGCTCGGCACCACCCAAGGCTTCCTCCGCGCCGTCGGCGAGGCCCGCCTGATCACTCCGCTGCGCTCCGCCGGCGGCCACCGCCGCTACTCCCGTTACCAGCTGCGGATCGCTGCGCGTGCCCGGGAGCTCGTCGACCAGGGCACCCCGGTCGAGGCCGCGTGTCGGATCGTCATCCTGGAAGACCAGCTCGAGGAAGCGCAGCGCCTCAACGCCGAGTACCGCACCGCAGCCGCGGGCCCCAAGGCCGCGGCCTGAGACGGGTGTAGCCGCCTTTATGCCCATGCAATGAGTGGACGTCGGTACGGTGTCGCCGGACAGCTCATCCGGCCCAGCATCGGCGGACGGAGGGGGTGGACATCATCATGGCAGGCGTGTCGCATCGCGGCACGATTCCCCGACGAGGGTTACGAGGCCTCGTGCGTGCTGCCGGCGGGGCACCCGGGCATCGTGCACAAGGATCCTGTGATCGGCAGCTGGGACGAGGACGAGATTTACGGCGCCCCTCCTGCGTAAGGCCGGTTTCCTGTCGGGCTGCGCCGACAACTCGGCGCGGTCCCACGGCGGCAACCGGCAGCTCAAGCGCGCCTTGTTCCTCTCCGCGTTCGCCGCCCTGCACGACGGGCCTCCCGCACCTCTTACGACTGCCAACGCGCCAGCGGAAAGACTCACACCCAGGCTCTCCTCCGCCTCGCCCGCAGACGCATCGACGTCATCCATGCCATGCGGGCGACTCAGGAGGCGTATCGGTTGACGTCGGTGATGCGGCAGGTGATCTTGACCGTCATCTGATCCAGGCTCTGGGCCGTCACCGCCGACTGCTGCCCCGGCGCCAGGTCGTTCGTGCTGGCGTACGCCTCGCTCAACCGCTTGCCGGTCGCGTCGACGAACTCAACATGCACCCCGTAGTCACTGGCCTTACTGGACCGATTGGTGATCAGCAGGTCCGCATGGGGCCAGTTCGTGGAATCCACCTCGCATGCCGTGATCTTCACATCGCCCCTAGGTCCGTTCTGTTCCTGAGGCAGTCCCGAAGGTGGCGTGATCGCGGACTGCTGTGCAGGGCTGGACGGGGCTCTGCGCTCCGGCTCCCTGTCCCCGTTTACGTCAATGAGCAGGCCTGCGATCACCAACACCACGACCAGGACGATCGCACCCAGACACGAGCATCCGATGATCTTCCCGGCGTTGCGTTTACGTGGAGGAGGCGGCCCCCACTGCGGCGGATAGCCGCCCGGTGGTGACCCCTGACCCCAGCCGGGTGGCGGTTCCCCATTCGACATGCGTCCAGCGTCCGCCCGGACGGCGCCGAACGCATCCGGACAGTTCCGCGCGAAGGGATCAGGATCCTTAGGCATCGCTCTGACCTCATGGAGTGCCGGGCGGGTGAAGCCGCTACACCGGGCGGCCGCGTGCGAGTGCCTGCCTGCGCTCGCGATTGCAGGATGAGTCGAAACAGTCACCCTGTCTGCAGGAGTTCTTTGCCATGCTCGAACGCAAGCAGCTCAAGGACCGTGCTCAGGTCACCTTCGTCCTTCCCGCCGACATCCCGCCCGGTCCGGTCAGCGTCGTTGGTGACTTCAACGAGTGGAAGCCCGGCGCCCACACCCTTGAGCCCCGCAAGGACGGCGCCCGTGCTGTCACCGTCGCTCTGCCGGTCAAGAGCGTGCACTGCTTCCGCTACCTGGCGGCGGGTGACTACTGGTTCGACGAGGACCACGCCGACGGACACGACGGCACCAACAGCCTCCTGCACACCTGATCCCACATCCCCGGCGGCGGACCCATCCCGAGCGGTCCGCCCCCGGCCCACACCTCACCGGCCAGGGCGGGGCACACCCTCTGATGGCCCTCGGCTCATCACGTGCAGCGGCACCCAGCAGATGGTGGTGACGCGAAGAAGTGACCGAGCTCGTGGTCGGAGTGCTGACGTTCGCTGGTGCCGGGGTTTTTCATGGTGTCCGCCGTGTGCGCCCGCGGCTGCTGGGACCATCGGCGGATAGATGTGCGCGTTGAACCGTGGTGAGGTCTCGCCTCGTGCCGGCACCGCGGGGAGCAGACGATGCCGCCCGTCGGCGGACCTGTTCCCGTTGAAGGTCGTCTTCTGCGGGGTTTGCCGGGCCACTACGGGACACTGGTGGAGCGCGGACATCCAGCGCCGAGGGGGAGTTCCTGTCGGTGACCTGGCACGCCTCTGCCTGCCCGCACCACGCAGCCGATCTCATCCTCGCCGAGGACGACTGAAGGCACTGCCGAGTGCTTGGCGGCAGCCAAAGATTGATCCGGCCGCGCCACGGACCGGGGCGTGAGCTCACAGCGTTCAGAGCCCCACGGCCGGCAGCGATGACGACCCTGCTGTTGGGCGCGGTACTGCATCACACGCCAGAGGGGGCAGCCCTCCCTTGCCGGATTGCGGGCCCTCACTCACCAGGCACGGTAGAAAGGCTCGGCGTTTGGACACCGAAGTCCGCGCGGTGCCGCGCCTCTTGTGCGCGTTGCTCGATCAGTCGGCGGAAGCCCGCCAGTGCGTACCGCTCCCCGGTAGCCGAACCGGGCCCGCGGATCCCGGCGACCTGGGCCATGAGCTGCTGGGGCTGAGGCTGCCAGCCGATGACCAGGACCCGCAGGCCAAGGCACTCCGCGCGCCGGTGCAGTTCCAGGATGTGGAGCAGACCGTCGGAGTCCATGGACGCCACCCCGTGTAGATCGACCATGAGATCCCGCGCGTCGACGGCGACGCCGTCCAGCGCCTGCTGAAGCACCGTCCCCGCCTCCTCATCGAGGGCACCGCCGACACTGACCAGGACAGAGCCGCCACAGTGCTGAACCTGAGTGGTGATCATCCGTTCTCCTTCCCCCGAGGCACACAAGGCCACGCGAGGCCTCCATCCTGACCCGGCGCGCACCGACGCCAGTGCGAGACGCGCTGAACCCCGGCCGCGGACTGCTGGCCGGATCGAGGGGTGCACCGCAGCGCGGTCGAAGCGTTGGCTGGACGAGCGCACTCCGTCCGCAAGTTGGTCGGGGATGGCTACGGATCAAGAAGGCCGGCAGTTACATCGGATCGTGCGGAGTACCGGCCTTGCCAGTCCGGGCTCAAGATCGCATCGAGCCGCCGCAATGCGCTGTGGGTCGTCATAGGCGGCTTTTTGCTGCTGGTGGCGGTGCTCTACCTGATTGCGCTCACCAACAGCCCCAGCGGTGGCGAGCCGTGCCCGGTCGCCAAGGTCTGTAATTTCGTCCGTTGATTTGCCGAACCGGCCAAGCGAACCCGACCAGGTTGTCGGGCCCCCTCCATGACCTCGGTGTCCCGGCCCGACGAGCACGCACCTCCGCCATTCGGCACCTCGTTCTCCAGGCCACCGCGCCGGTCATCGCCACGGCCCTCGGCTATCACTACGAAACCGCCACCCGGCTCCTCACCGAGGCCAGTGGCACCTGGAGCCGATACGCCCCCGGTGACCACGAGCGGTGAAACGTGAGCACTCATGCTGAGTCGGTTGAGCCTGTCGGCGCACACGTGAATGTGCTCAGCCACGTACGGATGCAGCCTGACCCAGAGCCTGTCCCTCGCCGCCTTCGGGCGTGAGCGCCGCCCGGCTGCGGGACTCAGAGCCCGGTGACCTTGGAGCTGCCCGACAGCTCGTAGACCAGGGTGACCGTACGGTGGCTGCTGGGCGGGAGGGTGACGTCCCAGCGGGCAATGCCCTCGGCGTCCACCTCGTCGGGCGCAGGGGAGCAGGCTTCCTTGCGCAGGCGCACCTCCACCGCCGAGACCTCGGAGACCGGGATTCGCTCCCGGAGGGCGACCACCCGGTTGCCCTGGTCCCCGGGGCCGCTGAACCGGGACAGGTGCAGGCGGACCGTACGGGTGACGACGGTGCGCTGGGTGATTCCGGTGGAGTCGCGCGACTCTTCTGCCTGCCGGACCACCCGGTGGTCGTCACAGCTGCCGAAGGCGAGCTCGACGCCCGCGCCGGGGGCGGCGAAGCCGAGCGTGCCGCGGCCGCCGAACCCGCTGTCTCGGACCAAGTCCACGGGCCCGGCGAGCAGTGCGTGCCCGGCCAGGTTGTCGAACTGCACCACCCGGGTGACCAGGGGAGACAGCTCCGGCGAGCAGGCGTACTCGCTGCGCGCGGCCGTGGTGAAGGCGGACAGCGGCACGCGGTGGGCGCGGCCGTCACCGGGCACGGAGACCGGCGCCGGGGCCCGCAACACCCGCGCCTCGCCGCCGTCGTCCACCCCCGGCAGGCCGAGCACCGAAGCCGGGCCGAGGGTACCGATCTCCTCCTCGCGCAGCTCGACGTCGACCGTGCGGCGCTCCGCCGCGGAGCGGTCCGTGAGCGTCAGCCGGTCCTCGCTGAGCCGCGGCGGATCGGTGGCGAGCGCGGAGCGGGCCGTCGACAGCGTCAGCCGCACGTCCGTCCAGTCCTCGCCGGTGCGCTGCCACACCATAGCGTCGGTCTCCAGCGTCAGCGCGTCCCCGTCGAGCACGGCCCGGTAGGCAGGCCGCCACAGCGCACACGGGGTGAGGTGGCTCAGGCGCAACCCGACCGGCCCGGCGGCCATGCTCTCCACGGTGAGCTCGATGTGGGCGACGAGCTCGGCGGGTTCGCTCCCGGCCACGTACACCGCATGCTCCGCCTCCCCGAGCTCCTCTTCGAGGGCGTCCAACCGGGCTTCCACGGTGCGAAGTTGCTCCCCGTACTCCTCGCGTTCGGCGTCCACCCGGTCCAGTTCACGGGCCCAGCGCGGTCCGTCGGCCTCCCCCGAGCCGGCCCCCTCGCCGATCTCCCGCAGCAGGTCGGTGGCGAGGCGGCCGAGCAGGTCGAGGCGGGCGCGCAGCCGCTCGCGCCGCTGCTGCAGGGCCAGTTGCTCCTCTCCGAGGGTGTGGATGCGGTGGTTCAAGGCGGAGTCGTCTGCGGACGGGAGCGGTCCGCGCGGGGTCCAGCTGCGGACGATCCGTACGTCGAGCACGGTCGCCGGATGGCCGGCGGCCAGCTCCGCGTGGAGGGTGCGGTCGACGGCCAGCGCGCTGACGGGCCCGAGACGCAGGCGCCGGACCCCCGCCTCCAGGTCGAGGACGACGGAGCGCTCGACCTGGGCGCGGTCCTCCAGACAGGTGACGGCGGTGACGGGGAGGGCGATCGGCTTCGGGGCCGTGGTCATGGTGCGTCAGCTCCTGCGGTTGCCGCCGGTGAGGGCCTTGCCGGCCGGGATGCGGATCTCGTAGCCGCCCTCGAGCACGGCGGTGCCGCCGACGGGCAGATCCACCCGCCAGACGCGGGTGCCGGGGGCGTGGCGATCGGGCCCCACGCCGTCCTCGGGTGCCGTCCAGTCGGCCCGTTCCTCGATCCGGATGTCCGTTTCGGAGGTGACGGGCACCCGCTCGCGGACCTCTACGGTGACGGGCCGCGGGAGTTGGCTGGCCAGCTGTACGTGGACGCGGTGATCCAGGACGGTGACGTTGTTGCGCAGCCCCGCGGTGGACTCGTGCAGGTTCATGCGCCTGGTGACCCGGATTCCCTCGGCCTGTCCGAGCCCGACCCGGCAGACGCCGCCAGGAGCGAGCGTGGGCAGTGCGGCGGTCAGCAGGAAGTCGTCGTCGACGGAGACCTCGACCGGGCCGGCCAGGAGGGCCTGGCCGGTGGCGTTGGAGAGCACCAGCGTCGCGTACACGGCCTGCTCCACGGACGGCGTGCAGAGGTACTCGGTGTGCAGTCCGACCGGGATCTCGCCCACGGTGACGGTGTGCCAGGTGCCGTCGGACGGGATGTCGGCGCGCGCTGCGGCATCGAAGCGGTGGTCGAAGGAACCGGCCGACTGGCGGGGCCGCACGGCGTGGCCGGGCAGCGGCAGCCCGGCCACCGATTCGGCGCGGCGTCGGTGCTCGGCCGCCACGGCGTCGTCCGCAGAGGCCGGGAACAGCCGCCCCCTGCGACCGCCCTGCTCGTCGGGGCCGCACAGGCCGAGAGCGACGTAGTCGAGTTCGGCGCCGCTCGGCTGCGGCGGACCGGCCACCGGTGCGGGCTGCGGCGCCACGGGTGCGGCTCCGCCGGGAGCCGCGGGGGCCAGGGGGGCCCGGTCCGGGGCCGGGGCGGCGAGGGGCCTGCCGCCGGCTCCCGGCCTGCCCGTACGTGCCCGGGCCGACTGCGCGAAGGCGGGCATCGCGCCGCCGAAGGGCTCCGGGGCGCCTCCGAAGGGTGCGCCCCCGGCGCTGCCCGGCGCGCGGAGCGCGGGGGGCGGCCCACCGTAGGCCTGCGGTGCGGGCGGCGGTGTCGGCGGTGGCGGAACGGGCCCGGACACGGCCACGGCAGCCCCGGGTCCGGGGTTCGCGGCGGGGCGGGGGCCCGCCGCGTCGTACCCGGCAAACAGGTCGGTGAGTCCCGCCGGGGGCTCGCGCCAGCCGGACGGCGCCGGGGCGGCCTGCCGCCGTCCGATCCGGACGGAGCGGAGCTTCGGCAGCTCGGTGCCCCGTCGCAGGTCGGCCGTGGCCAGGGCGACAGACACACCGGTCCAGTCCTCGCCGGTGCGCTGGGCGACCGAGGCCCGCAGCACCAGTCGGCCGTCGGCGTCGCCCTGACGGTGAGTGAGGCGGTACGTCGGCACCCAGACGGCGCCCGGCACCCCGTACTCCAGCTCCAGCTCGACGTCCGCATCGGTGTTGGCGTCGGCGTCGATGCTCAGGACTGCCGAGACGGTGGTCTCCACATGCACGGACGGTGCGTCGCTCGAGGCGCGGGCGAGCCGGTCCGCGGCGACGTCGAGCTCGTGGTCGGCACGGCGCAGCGCCTCCTCGGCCTCGACGAGGCGGGCGTGCAGTCCCGTCAGCCGCTCGTCCACGAAGTCGGCGAGCTCCAGCCACGCATCGGCCGCGGTGCGGGGGGAGGGATCGCCCCGACGGGTGGACGGCGGTACCGGGCGCAGCCCTGCGACCTCGGCGATCATGCCCAGCAGGCGGTCCCGGCCGCCCTGCGCGGCCGAGCGTTCGTCGCGCAGCCGGGTGACTTCGCGGTGCAACCGGCCGGGGTCGGACGTGCCGCGCGGTTCGGCCTCGACCTCCACGCGTGCCTCGCTGACGCGTACCCCCGGGGCGCCCAGGACGCGGGCCCGCAGCGAGCCCGGGTCCATGGAGCGGGGCAGCCCCGTCACCCGCACCCTGCCGTCCGGCGGCAGGAGGCCCCGGGCCAGGCGGCGGCAGAGTGCTCCCCGTTCGTACACCACCACAGAATCGAGGGTCGACCCCCACCTCTGCGCTGTCTCGTCTCTCATGTGCTCCGCCCCCGTCCGTGCTGAGCGAAGCCTACGCCCGACGGCAACTGCCGTGCGAGCGGCCGGGCTCGCCGCCCGTGCCGGCTCCCTCAGCCGGGCAGGCGGCGCAGCGCCTCCCGGCGGGTGAGGGGGCGACGCGGGTGCCGTGCCGGTCCAGCCAGTCCGTGACGAGGTCCGGCTCGCGGGTGGAGGTCTCGCGCAGACCTCCGGCCGTGGCTACGGCCGGAGGTTATCCGGCCCAGCCGGCCGCACCAACCAGGCTGCTCGTGATCGCGTCGCCTCCCTTCGACCCGCGGTCGCCCTTGGACTTCGACACGATCGCCCCGCCGCCTTCCTCTTCGTGCCCCGGCCCGCACGCCCGGAACGCGACGCGGGCCGCCACCGTGCCGATCACGACCTGACGGGCGGCCGTCGCCAGGTGCTCCGGCGCGACTGAACCGGGTCTCTCGCACCGCGTGCGTAACGGTCCGCCTCTGCGGCCAGTAGGCGTACGCGGATACCCCGGCGGCACAGAGAACGGCAACGGACGCCACACCGGCGGCGATCGCGCGGTTCACGATCCGGCAGCGGTCTTCCACTGGCTTACGGTCGCCGAGTCGGCAGGCGTGACCGGCCCTCCGTACAACTGGGCGTGCCCGTCCTCGGGAAGCGTCCATGCGTTCGTCGCGAACAGGTATGACCCGCCCACCGTGAACTTCGTGGTGCCGTAGACGTCGATGGCCTGCGTCACGGTTGCTTCCCCCCGCAGGGCCCCCTTGATCGGCTCCTTCACCCGCACCCGGTAGGTGTTGGAGTCGATGTCGGAGAGCGTACGGACACCGGTGTCCTCCACGACCTCGCCGACGAACACGTTCTGCGCCTCGGGGACGACCTTCTTCGGGTCGGTCACGGCGTAGGAGTACAACGACTCCTGCCCGACCGGCTGCATCGCCCGGTAGGAGTGCCATCCGTACCAGCCCCCCAAGGCGAGGAGGACAGCGGCGGCCGCGCCGCTGACGGCAGCGGTGGTCTTGTTCATGCTCAACCCGACAGGGAGTGATAGTCGGCGCGGTCTTTCACCGTCGGCGCGTTGATGTTGTCGGCGTCGAGATCGTTGTGGTTCGCCCACAGCAGCGAGTAGTCGTGCAGCGACTTGTGGCATAGCCCCAGCGCATGCCCGAGCTCGTGGGCGGCCACGTGGCGCCGGTGGTAGTCGGTGCCGCTCCTACCGCCGTTGTCGAGCGTGAACCGGTTGAAGTAGATGTTGTCCGCGCCCGTGTGCGGAGCCCACTGCGCATCGCGCTGCTTCCAGTCACCGTCGGAGCGCTTCACGTCCCGCCATTGCAGATCAGCGATGTCCGAGGCCCCATCCGCCTTGAGCTTGACCTGTCCCATCCCGTTGGTGGTCCACTGCTTGTTCGCGTAGGCGACGGCGTCCTTGAATACCGTCTCGTCGTCTTCCCACGCGATCGCCCCGTTGTCAACGGAGGACCGCCCCCGGGAGTCGCTACCCGAAGGCGTGCACGAGGCCGCCGCAACCCCCGGCGCGGCGGTGGCCGGGTGCGGTATGGCCAAGAGCACCACGGCAGCGGTGGCAGCGGCGAACCCTAACGATCGGTTGGTCATGGCCGGGGAGCGTAGCGCCGACGGTGATCATCCCGCGCCCCGCTCCTCGTGTGGGTGATCGGATCACCGGCGAGGCGTTCGGCAAGCGCGCACCGAGCCGCACCGACTCCGCGGCAGGTGCTGCACAGCACCGCGCCGGCGTACATGTCTACGCCCGTCTGTGTGGGCGGGTGGCGACGGCAACAGCGGCAACCTCACCGGTGGCCCGAGCGGTGCTTTCAGCATTCCTGGCCGGCCCGGGGGACGGTTGTGCCGGAGGGTGACTAAACCGTTGCCTGCGAGGAGCTGGGCAAGCCCGAGGAGACGCTGGGCAAGCCCGTCTGGGGGAGGGGCTTGCCCAGGGCCGGCGACCCGGGCGGATCAGCGCCGGTGGCGCCAGTACTGGTGGGCCTTGAGGACTACGGGGCTATCCATGAGGCATCCGACGCCGTGATCACACCAGCCACACCAAGATCATCCCACCCGTGACTGGCAGTTCATGAACAGCCTTGTGCCGACCGTAGAGTGCGGTCATGGATGAGCTCCCCTGGTTCGGAGTGCGAAGAGGGGTGGATTCGCATGATCGTCGCAACGGTCCACTTTTCACCCGTCGCCGACAGAGTGCACCGGCCGAATCAACCGCACTGGTATGGGCTCGGTCTTCTGGTCTCGTTCCTACTTCGCGGGGTCCTGCGGCGGAGCGCCACTAAACCGTGATCCGTCAGTACACGAGGGCCGGCAGCGCCCTATCTGACCGTCACGGCAGAGGCGCAGAGCACTCCAGCGCTCCGCGCCTCCGGCCTTAGGATGCGTTTCCCTCCCCAGCTAAAGCAGGGGTTACCCACGCAAGATCAGGGATGGCGAGCGAGCCCTGCCCGCGGACTACGCGCCCTGGCGTACCGGTCGAAGTGTCACGCCCACATCTCAACGGGCCGGCCACTCGGCCCACCCGCGTGGAAGGGGCCCCTGAGTAGACCGATGCGGCCGATCGGCTCAAAGCCGAGGATGGAGCGGAACGGGCAGGCGGTCGAGCACGATGCCGAACTCGGCACGGTAGACGGCCCGTACTTCCTCATCAGTCGCCAGTTCCTCCTCCGTACGGTCGCCGCCCGCCGAGGTGGTGATGAAGGTGTGGCTCCGCAAGGTGTTCCGGCCTCCGTCCTCGGTGAGACGGGAGCAGACCGGGCCCTTGGTGAAGCCGGACTCCGGGCTGGTGCGGTGCCACCAGGCGCCGGTCAGGAAGTCGGCGAGCGCGCGGGGACGGGTCTCCAGCCGGTATGCCGGCACGCCGTCGCGCAGCACCTCGAGGTCGCCGCCACCACTGCCCACCTCGTCGTCCGTGCCGTGCGCCTCGTCCCCGGCCGGCCGGACGAGGAAGACTCCGCCCGGATCCTTCTGCTCACCCGGCTCGTCCAGGTCGAGGGGGTGTGCGCTGTGGTCGCCGAAACCCACGTCCGCTAGCCAGCGCCCGTCGACGCGTAGCGCCAGGTGGTCGTACGGAACACCCAACGCACCGTCCTTGCCGTACACCCGAGCCTGGAGAAGTTCTACCCGGTGGCCGAGGGCGCCCAGCAACTCGGCGAATCCAGCATTCAATTCGTAGCAGATGCCGCCTCGCCCGGCGGTCACGATCTTGTCGAAGACGGCGTCCCGGGTGAGCACGAGGTCCTCGCCGAGGTGGATCGACAGGTTCTCGAACGGCACGGTGTGCAGGTGGCGCAGGTGCAGCTCGCGCAGCGAGGCGGCCGTTGGCCGGGCGGGGCGCGCTGTTCCCAGGCGTCGCAGGTAGGCGTTGGTGCGTGCGGGGTCGAGAGGTTCCATGGAAGCCACTCTTCCGACCGTCTGCCCGCCGCGCCATGCGCCATTGGACCTAGGCCAATTCCACTTTGCGCTACCCGCCGCCGGGCTGCGCCTGACGATGACCTCGGGCGTGGTCAACTTCAGGATCGCCGCGACCACCACCGTCGCGCCCGACCTGACCGAGTATGCCGGCGGCGTGGCGATCTGCGGGCTGTTCGGCTCCACGGTGAAGTCCGCACCCGCACCTACGTCGCGTCGCTCGGTTTCCAGTGCGGAGGGAACGTGCCGCAGGCGGTTCTGGACCACCTGAACGACAATCGCCGCCACTACAGCCGGGCCGTGTGGGCGAACGCAGACGAGTTGATGCTCAGCCGCATCCTCGCCAACTACTCCTACACCCCGGCGGGCTCGAATGCCGCGCCGGTCCTGCTCGGCACGACGGGGTCGTGACACACCGTCTTGCCGAAGCTGAGCCGGTACAGCGCGGGGCCGCCACCACCTGGTGGGGCCCCGCGCTGCGTCTGTGCTGGCATCCCGGCGACGGGTATGGGTTTTCCCGTACTTGATCTTTGGGAGGATCGGGGCAGGGCCGGTTGGCCGTTGGCGGGTGGGGGTCCTGCTGGTCGCCGCATTCTGGCGGGCCAACCTCCGCTGCGGCAGTTGGTGCCGCTGTCCGAAGTGTCGAAGTCGGCTACCGACCGCATCGTCGACCGCAACGCCCCGGCGATGGCGCCGCAGCATCGAATCGGTGGTGGCGACCAGCGCGGCGGCGGCCAGGTTTGCGGGGCAGCTCGGTGATCAGTGCCACGAGGGCGTGTTGCTGGCGCAGTTGGGAGAGCAATCGCCGGCTGCCACGGTCAAGATGATCCCGAGGACGATGAGAGCCAGGACGATCCAAGCTACATGGGCGAAGTCCTTGCCAACTGAAAGTTTTGGAGCGCTGCTCTGCGGGACCTCATGGTGGCTCTCGGGCTTGCCACTGGGTCCGTCGTGTCCCTCTGCCGCCATCGTGTCATCCCCCGTCGCGGTGTGTCCTCTCATGGCACGACGCCAGATCTCGTCCGTCAAGGCCTGCGGCGGGTTGCTATAGAGAAGAGCCGCGCCGGCTTGACGGTTCGTCACGGATGGGGAGGGAGTGGACGCTGCGCTCTGGCCGGTTCAAGGGCGACGGCGTCCACCATGCCATGCTCGGCATCGCCCGCCTCCGCAACCTTCTCCAGGCCGCATAGCCCGACCCGGTAGCGCCCTGTTCGAGGAGGAATCAGCCCTGTCACGTGGGGGGCTTGAGTAGCGCCGCGAACGACTCCCGTACCGAACCAGTGAATATCCCAGTCAGGCCGTATCTTTCGAGGGATTCATCCCAATCTCGGGAGCTGGGCTTATGCCCCTCTTCGCCCTTCAGTGAAATTGTTGCAACCCCGCAGGAGCAGGCCATGGCTTCATCATCGACCGGGCTGGCTGTTGCGGTCTACGGTCCCGGGACATGGGCCAGCACCTCTCCCGGATGCTCGTCCGCCGCGGCGAGCGAATTGTCTGCGCGATCACCCGAAGGGGCTCGGCCAAGGTAGGCCGCGACCTGGGCGAACTCGTCGGCCTCCCGGCGCTGGGCGTCGTCGTCACCGACCGCGCCGAGGAACCGCTGCGCTACCGGCGCAGCCCCCTGTAGCCGTATGCACCGCGCGGGGCGTACGCGGCGACGGCGCCGGCTCCCGGACCCGTCCTTGAGTACGCCTTGGCCTGCTGGAAGCATCGGTGGGTAAGAGGTGAGATCTCTCTCCCGTGCCGCCACCGCAGGAGCAACGATGGAACCGAGGACACCATCCCGCCCTTCGGCCAACCTGTTCCCCGTGAAGGTCGTCTCCTGTCACAGCAGACCGGGGCTGCCCGCGCTCGGCCCGCTGATCGAGTTCCTCACCCGCGAAGTCGAGAAGGCGGCCAAGGACCTCGGCGTGACCGTCACGGCCACCTGCCACCGTTGAGCTTCGTTGCCCCGAGACGAAGTCCCTGACCGTACTGCCAGCCCCGCACCGCGCATCACCTGCGGCACGCGCTATGGGCTGCTGAGCAGCAGGACCGCGTTCTGCCCGCCGAAACCGAAGGCACAGCTGAAGGCCGTGCTGTTGGTGACCGGACGAGGCGGTCCAGTCACGATGTCCAGCATGTGCTTACTGTCCTGCTGATGGAAGTTCGCGATAGGCGGGACCATGCCGTGGCGTAGCGCGAGGACCGTGTACGCCGCCTGGATCGCGCCCGCAGCCCCCAGGGAGTGTCCGATCACCCCCTTGGACGCCGTGACCGGAGGCGTGGTGTCGCCGAAGACGCGCGCCAGTGCTGCGGCTTCGGCCTCGTCGCCGAGCGGGGTGGAGGTGGCGTGCGCCTGTACGTGCCCGATGTCGTGAGGGCTGCACCCTGCGTCCCGGAGGGCAGCCACGATAGCGCGGTAGGCGCCGTCGCCCTGTGGATGCGGGGCCACGGGATGGTAGGCATCAGACCCCGCACCGTAACCGCGCAGCAGGGCCAGCACTTCGACCTGCCGCGCGCGTGCGTCGGCGGCGCGTTCCAATACGAGGACAGCAGCGCCCTCACCGAGAACGAATCCGTTCCGAGCCGCGTCGAACGGCCTGCTGGCCAGCTCGGGTTCGTCGCGGTTCGTAGACAGCGCGCGCATCCGGGTGAAGCAGGTGGCCGTCATCCGAGACCGGCCCGATTCACTGCCGCCCGCGAGCACGATGTCGCAGGTTCCCGACCGCAGCAGATCGCGAGCCACTCCGATCGCGGTCGCCCCCGAGGCGCAGGCGCTCGCGGTGGTGAAGTTGGGGCCCTGGGCGCCGAGGTCCATGGCGACCTCAGCGGCAGCCATGCTCGGCACGCTGCGCGGCAGCGCGCGTGGCGACACGCGCACCGGTCGGTCCGCGCCGAGATGGCCGAACTCGGTGATGTATGTGCTCAGGCAGTTCGATCCGACGCCGAGCACGACCCCGACCCGTTCGCCGAGGCCGACGTTCGTGGGCAGACCGGCGTCGATGACTGCCCGGCGGGCGGCGAGGAGCGCGAACTGGATGAACCGTCCCAGCCGCCGGGCCAGCGGCGGGCCGAGCTCCGCCGCAGCGTCCAGGCCGGTCACCTGACAGGAGATGTCGACGGGTAGGCCGACGAGTTCGGGGTCCCGGGCGGCCAGCGACCGGCCGCGGCACAGGGCCGCCCAGTTCTCCTCAGGCGTGTGCCCGGCCGGGGTGACGAGCCCGAGCCCGGTCACGGCGACGTCAGCAGACATCGGCGAGGGCGCGGGCGGCGTCGGCGAGGGTGGCAGACGGGGCCAGGTCCATTGCCTCTTCCGAGGGAGCCGTCACAAACCGCTCCTCCGCCGCCACGACCAGTCCGGGCCGCCCAATGGGCCGTCGTAGTCGTGTGCCGCGTCTCCACGGCACGTACTGGTGCACGAACCAGTCGCGGGCGGTGGCCAGGTGCTGATCGACGAGTCGCTCTACCGCGGGCTCCCACTCCCACAGGACGCGCTCCGCCTCGGCAACTGCCCCGGTCATCCGCCTGTTCCCTTCTCCATATGCAGAGACATGCCTGTCCGCAGTCTGCAAACGCATACGGCGAGAACCAGAAACGTTCACTCACCCGTTTGATGTACTGGCGCCAGCACAGCCCGGTGTGCACGCGGACCGGGGCCGCCCGCTTCTGATCCCGCGCTCGACCATCGACGCGGGCGGCTCCCTCGGCAGCCGCCTCGATGCGGCGAGGGCCTCGCGCTTCTCGGCCGTGGCAAGGGCCTGCTCGGCCCGGCCGAGTTCGCCGGGCAAGTAGGTTTGTGGCTGGCAACCGACACCACCGTCAACGCGTCTCGTTGCACCCCATGCTTGACCACTTCCACGATCCCGGCCTCCGTCCTGCACTGTCGCTCAGCACAGGATCGACCCGCGGCCTCACACAGCTGGTGAACTGGGAAAACGGCGCCCGCGGCGTACCGGCACCGGAGCCGACGTCCCCGCCTGCGCGCACCGCCGAGGCCCGCGATCCATGGGCGCCGCCGCCCGCTCCCGCTCCATCCCCTGCGGCCGGACCCGGCCGCGGCGCCCTCCCCGGTGGTGATTTGTGAGGGCGCGCGCCGATACCGGTCCAGCTGCCGGAAGACCTCGGCCTCCCTGCCAACCTCGACCTTCGTGTCCGGGACGAGGCCCTGGAGTAGCTCGGTGTCCGCCCGCCCGACCACGCCTGCGAGCCCACGGCCCCGACGGACCGGTTCTTCCTCCGCTCCGACTGCACCCACATGCCCCCTGCGCGATGTGATCGGAAGCCCCCGCCGGGACGCCGCCCTCGGTCCGCCGAGCGGAAGGCCCACCGCGGCCCGGGTCCCTGCCGCTTCCGGTGCTGCCGCGCCGCCGGCCCGGGACGAGCTGGCCTCGCGCATGGGCAGCTTTGGCGACCCGCGAGTCGCGCCTCCGGCGGGGCCGGTACCCCACCCGCCCCGGCTCCCACCCCCGCGCCCGCTCCCACCTCCGCGCCTTCTGCTGCGCCGGTGCGAGAGGCCGCCGACCCGTGCGTGCCGCCCGCGCGTACGGACGCGAAGCGCTCCTGGGGCCCGCTGACGGAGGTCCTGGCCGTGCCCAAGGCATGGACCTCGGCGGCCGAACGAAGGCGCTGGAGCAGCTCGGCGTCAACAGCTCGCGCACGCCGCGATCGTCGGCGCGTGTTCGGCGTGTGCGTAGTGAAGGGGTTTCACGACCGATGGGCGTGGTCGGTTCGGGGAGGAGTGGCTCGTGCGCGGTGGGGGCCCAGGTCGCCCAGGACGGTGCCGAGTTCCTCTGCCGTGAGGGCGGGGGTGGGCAGGGTGGTGGCCGGTGCGCCCGGGGTTCGCAGGCTGTCCAGGAGGAGCGTCAGGTAGCGGTGCCAGGCTCGGGGCGCGGTGTCGGTGAGGGCGGGGACGGCCCGGCCGAGCGCGGCGAGTGAGAACAGCAGGTCTTCGGTGGTGACGTCCTGGCGCATCGTGCCCTGCCGCTGGGCGCGCCCGATCAGCCGGTCGAGGGTCTCGCGGTTGTGCGCATGTACGGCGTCCAGGGAGCGGACCCCTTCGACGCCGGTGGTCATCAGGTCGTTGGTACCCCGGTCGGCAGCCAGCGAGGCGAAGACGACAGCGAGGTACTCGGTGAGAGCCTGCCAGGCGTCCTGGGCGCCTCGTGCCACGTCCCCGGCGGTCATGGTGTCGGCCAGTGCGCCGTGGAAGACCTCCTGGACGAGGTCGGCCCGGGTGGGGAAGTGGCGGTAGAGGGTGGCGTTGCCGACCCCGGCCCGGCGGGCGATTTCGTCCAGCGGGGCGTCCAGGCCCTGGGCGGCGAAGGTCACGCGGGCCGCGTCGACCAGCAGTTCGCGGTTGCGCCGCGCGTCGCGCCGTAGCGGCATAGGCCGCTTGGGTCGTTCAGGTCCGATCGTCATGTCCACTCCCCATCAGTACCGGGGACGAGTCCCCGGTACTGATGTTATCGTCTCCACGTAACGGGGGATGGTCCCCGTTTCAATCGGCTAAGGAACGGTATGGATATGGCCGATCGGGCTCTCGTACTGGGTGGCGGCGGCATCCTCGGCGGCGCGTGGGCGATCGGGATGCTCGCCGGACTTGCCGAGGCGGGCATCGATTTCGCGCGCGCCGACACGGTCATCGGCACCTCCGCGGGCTCGATCATCGGGGCGCGGCTCGCATCGGGAGTGAGCGCCGAGGAGTTGTACGAGGGCCAGCTCGACGGCGCCCCGGTCATCGATGTCAAGGTCACGGCGGGCCAGACCACACGCTTCCTGTGGGCCGCGCTCGGCTCGCGGGACCCCCGGCGCTCGGTCCAGCGCCTCGGCAGGGCTGCCCTCTCCTCCCGTACGGTCCCCGAGTCCGCGGTCTTCGCGGCGGTCGGCTGCCTACTCGAAGGGGCCGACGCCTGGCCGAGGTCGAACCTGCGCCTGGCCGCCGTCGACGCGCGGACCGGCGACCTGGAGGTCTTCGACGCCGCTTCGGGGGCAACCCTGGCCGAGGCGGTCGCGGCGAGCTGCGCGGTGCCGGTGGTCTGGCCGCCGGTAGAGGTAGCCGGGCGGCGCTGGATGGACGGCGGCAGTCGCTCGACGGCCAACATCCACCTTGCCCACGGACACCGTCGGATCATTGCCCTGGCCCCGATACCCAAGGCCGTCGGACCGCACCCGCACGCCTTTACCCAGGGAGCCGCACTGGAGGCGGCCGGCGCGCGAGTGGCTGTCCTGACCCCCGACCGCACGGCACGCAAGGCCCTCGGCCGAAACATGCTCGACCACACCCGCCGCGCCGCCGCCGCCCGCGCGGGCCGCGCACAGGCGGCGACATGGGCGCCGACGGTGGCGGGAGTCTGGGCCACATGACCGGCCTCTCTAAGTAGCGGTAAATCTGGGCGCCCGCCGCTACGGCTTCGACATCGAGCACCGGGTCCAGTGGGAGGTGGAGGCACTGGAGCCGGGCGAACTCCCGCGCCTGGTCCTCGCCGCCGTCGACTCGACCGCGACGTCCTCGCGCAGCAGATTGCCCGCGAGGAACAGCAGCGCCGCGCCCTGGAGGAGTTCGCCGGTCGGGGGGGTGCGAGGAACGAGGGTCCGTCGTAGGCCGAGCCCGTGCGGTGTCCGTGGCTCCGGCCCGGAGGGTCAGCGGCGTCCGACGGTGCCGCGGACGAGGGCGTAGGGAGTCACGCAGAAGGCGCCGAGGATGGTGGCGACGATCATGGTGAGGAACAGCCAGTAGGCGAAGCCGTGGCCGTGGGAGGAGGCGAGGAGCCACCCTAGGTGAGGGTGGCGAGGATGCCGGTGAGGGCGAGTCCGGCCGCCCATGTAGTCCGTGAGCTGAGGAACCGAGATGAAGGCCAATAAGCCCATGTAGGCGACGCCGAGGACGACGGCGCGGATCGTGATCACGCGGGTGGCGCGGGTGCTGATTGGGTGTTCGCGGCGTCGGTCATGACGCGGTGGACTCCTTCTCCTACGGCGGGCAGGGCGGTCGGCTCCGCTCCGGTATAGCCCCTCCGGGCCACAGGGGTGCGTGCTTCCCGGCAAGTCACCCCCAGCCGCGTACGAACGCGCCACCCGAAGCGGTGACGATCACGCCACCGCTGCAACGCACCCGCCCGGCTGTGCAACACCGGCGCTGCAACACACCTGCGCGTTGCAGCCCTGACCTGCATAAACGCGGCCCAACAGCCGTCAAGGGGCCTGCGTTGCAGTCCGTGTTGCACCAACACCCGGTGCCGGAGGACAAGACGAAGGCCCCGGGGGTCACGATGTCCCGGGGCCTCCACTTCGCTGACCTCCGGCTCAACGACGGGCGAGGTGGCCTGTCACGCCCAGTCCACGCCCAGCTTCGCGAGCGAGACCCAGGGTTAGCTGTTCCAGCCGGCGTCGAGGACGGTGTTCCGTGTCTGTGAGTGGCAGGAGAGAGCTTCGGTCAGTCCGTAGGTGGAGCGCTGCGGGTCGCTGGCGCGTTCGATCAGGAGACGGCCGATGGGTGCGTCGTCGATGGTGACCATGTGCTCCAGGTCGCTTGCGCTGCACACCGTGACCGGAACGGAAGTGCTTGGCTGCTGAGCGCGTTGGAACGGGGCGTTGGTGATGTGGAACGGTTCCATGGTCACGATCAGCCCATGGATGGGACGGTTCGCCGGGATCGAAGCAAAGTACTCGGGGCTCATGGAATGCCGCTCTTTCTCGATACCGGATGGCACGGTGTGTGGTGGGTCCCTTGACGGGTCACCCCGGCCATCGTGGGGATCTTGGGTTCCCGCGGTGGGATGCCTCGCGACAGGGTCGGCGGGTCGGCTCAGTGGTGCAGCCCTGATGGGTCCATACGCGATGCGGACGCCGCGCAGCGTTCACACACTTTGCTGTCACTGATCAACCTTCGCCGGGACAGGACAGTCGCGCCGCACCGTCCGGCGCCGTCCACCAGGCCGTGACGCCTCGTGCTGGTCAGTAGCTGACGCAGGGGGCCGATGCGAGCGAGGGAGGTCCGCGGTGGTGTTGCGGCCCCTGGTCGAGCCGATGCTGGCGCAGGCCGCCAAAGCGGTGCCGCTGCCCGGCGTGCTGCGGGATCCGGCGTACAGGAAGAGATGGTCGATTCACGCGCCGATGCGGCGGCTCCATCGACAGGCCGCAGGCCCTGGTCGAGTACGGCCGGTTGCCTAGGACTTCCTTCCCGTTCGTTCCCTCACTCCGCGCCTGCCCACCCTGGTTGCCCGGATACGGGTGAACCGCCACGCACGGCACCGTGACAGCAATGGCGTGCCGGCCCACCAACAGGCGCAATCACGCAGTCGCTGACGAGGGGTGACAAGACGACCATCATCCTGGACATGACAGCAGGCCTGCTGGCATGATCACGGGCTTCCCCCCTCCCCGTGATTAAAGGTCAGTAATGACGACATCTCATACGCTCCCACGCATACCCTCACGTACGGCCTCTCGTACACCCTTCTTCCGGCGGACCAGTTGGGTCGCCGCGCTCGCCGCGGCAGTCCTCTCGGTACCCGCACTCGGCGCCCCCGCGCAAGCGGCTCCCGGCGACCCGGCGACCGCGTCCTCCTTCAACCTCAAGTCCGGGCCGGATCTGAGCGGCCAGGTGGCCGACCTGAAGGCGGCCCTTCCGGTACAGGGCGTCCAGGATCTGCTCGACCAGGGCAACCGGGTTGCGAAAACCGGCGCTTCCTGCACCACGGACCCCTTCGGCGCCGGCGACAACGGCACCGTGCTGGCTCCCGCCAGGAAGTTCTGCTGGGACGCGGGCGACTCCGACACCGAGGAATGGATACCGCAGGGCATCACCGGTGTTTCGGACGCCCAGGCCGACGAACTCTGGGGCACCCGGAAGCCGTTGGTCACCGCCTGGTACGACAAGGCCGGCAGCGGCCTCTGCTCGTCGGACCCCGGCACCTGCTACGACAAGGGCGTGCGGCTGTCGTTCCTCGACCCGGAATCCGCGATACCGGGCAACCCCGAGGGCCGGCGGTACCGTCACGTCCTGCTGGTCGAGCCGTACTACAACTCGTACGGCAACGCCTCCTACAAGGCGGTCGACGTTCACGCCGGCGGCATCGCCTGGTACAAGTACTACCTGTACGTCACGGACACCATGAAGGGCCTGCGGGTCTTCGACATGCGTTCCCTTCTGGACCTCAACCCGGACCAGGACGCCTCGGTGGACGACACCACGCTCAACGGCCTGAAGAGCAACGTCAGGGACGAAACGAAGATCGGCCGGCAGAGCAGCGTCTACTACGGCCACACGTACCGCTATGTGATGCCGCAGGTTGCCTCGTACCAGTTCGTCAGCGCCCAGGGCAACTCGTCCGCGCCGACCTGCGTCGCGACCGGAGCCCCCAAGGCGTCCTACATCTCGATCGACCGCAGCGCCTCCGCCGCTCCGGCGCTGATCATGGGCGAGTACTGCAACTCCGACGCGACGCACGCCGAGAAGGGGCGGGTCGGGGCACTCCCGATCGACGACACCACCGGGCTCCTCAAGGCGGCCAACGGCCTGGTCGGCGCGACGAGCGCGTACTACCTGCCGCGCGACCTCACCCAGGGCGCGGCCCGTTACAACGGCATGTACTACTTCAACCGCAGCTGGGAGAACAACAGCGGCAGCCTGCGGCGGGCCAACGTCTCCGGCGGGCGCCTGGTGGACTACGGCGGCAACATCACCAACGCGGCCGGGCCCGAGGACCTGTCCTTCGAGCACGCCCAGAGCGTCCTTCCCGCGGGGACGGGCACCCAGTACCTCTGGTCGCAGACCGAGCACCGCATGAACACCGCGGACCCGACCTGCACCGACACCGGCTCTCCCTGCGGCAGGGTGGTCTACGCACACCGCGTGAGCGACATCCTGAGCAGGCCGTAGCCCCCGACCCTCGCAGGACAGCCCCCGGCGTGACGCCAGGGGCTGGCCAGATAACGTGCGGGCCCCGGCCTCCCTCCCGCAGAGGGAGGCCGGGGCCTGTTTTCGGCGTGGGGTTGTGCCGCCGACGGCCCGCCCCTTATCCAGTGAAAGGCGGGATGGGCTCGGCTTCGCCGTAAGCGTCGGAGAGGACTCCGGCGAGGGTGTCTGCGATGTCCATCCGCAAGTCCTCGTGTTGTGGCCCGAGGCGGTGTTCCAGGGCGGTCCGCTCCTCTCCGTAGCGCCACACGGGGCCGTGGAGGAGTTTCCGCAACGATGCGAGGGCCGTCCGTGGTCATGGTGCGCGGCGGTAGTGATCATGGCTGTCATGAGATGACAAAGCTGCTGTCGGGGGACGCCCATCGCGAGGATGGCCGGCTGCCATGGGCGTGCCTGTTTACAGGTGCTGTCATGTCTGGCGTTTGTGCTGGTCGTTTTGGTGGAGATCGGGTTGGCGTGGGCCCGGATGTGATGGGGTGTGTGCGAGTAAGCGGGCCTCGTGGCTGCTACCGCTAAGCCACCCTCACCGACCGGCGGCCCCACCCCGCTCCCACCTGAAGGCCTCGCCGCGCTCCACGCGCGCGTCGTCGAAACCGTCCAGGCAGGCGGCGCCGCCGAAGTCCCCTACCCCTAACGGAACACCCCACTGCATCCCGGGAGCCCGGGGACAGGGGGGTGCCCCTATGGGTTTGGTCAAGGTGATGGGGCGGGTTGGGGTTCGTAGAAGGTGCCGTCTCGGAGCATGGCGAAGAGGACGTCGGCTCGTCGTCTTGCGAGGCAGAGGAGGGCTTGGGTGTGGTGTTTGCCCTGGGCGATCTTCTTGTCGTAGTAGGCCCGGGATACGGGGTCGGCCAGAGCGGCGAAGGCGGAGAGGAAGAAGGCCCGCTTGAGCCGCTTGTTTCCTCTCCGGGATGGCTGTTCGCCGCGGATCGAGGACCCTGAGCTGCGGGTCGCGGGGGCCAGGCCGGCATAGGCGGCAAGGTGGGCGGCGGACGGGAAGCTGGATCCGTCGCCGACGTCGATGAGGATGCGGGCTCCGGTCCTGACGCCGATCCCCGGCATGGACGCCAGGACCTTGGAAAGAGGGTGGTTCTCCAGCAGTTCCTCGATTCGGGTGGTGAGGAGTTTGCGCTGGTCAAGCACTGCTTGGAGCGAGCCGGCGAGACTTGGGACGATCAATGCGGCCGCGTCCGTGCCGGGGACGACGACGGTCTGTTCGTCCAGCGCGGTGAAGATCTCCTCGATCAGCCGCTCGGCCATCCGCGGCGCCTTGGGACGTATCAGCGTCACGAGCCGGCGGCGTCCGGCCTTGCGGATCTGGGCCGGGGAACCGAACTGGTCGAGGAGCTTGAGCACAGCCGGATGCTGCACTCGCGGGCCCAGGACCCGTTCCAGAGAGGGATGAATCTGCGTCAGCAGGCCCCGCAGCCGGTTGCTGATCCGGGTTGCTTCACCGGCCAGATCGTCGTCGAACCCGACGATCATCTCCCGCTCGGCGACGGTCTCGTCCTCGAGATCAACCGAACGGAGCGTGTGGGGCATGACCCGGGCAGCGTCCGCAATGACGAATGCGTCGCGGGCATCGGTCTTGGCCTCACCTGGATAGAGATCGGCGATCCGCCTCATCGTCAGGCCCGGCAGATAGGCGACCAAAA